>OZ246404.1:0-855599 GCA_965230955.1 uncultured Candidatus Saccharibacteria bacterium
GAGGTCTCTGTATTACCGCTGCTGCTGGCACAGAGTTAGCAACCTCTTATTCCTCAGGTACCATCATTTATTTTTCCCTGAGAAAAGACCTTTACACCCCGAAGGGCTTCATCAGTCACGCGGCGTCGCTGCGTCAGTCGTTAGACCATTGCGCAATATTCTTATCTGCAGCCTCCCGTAGGAGTCTGGCCCGTATTTCAGTGCCAGTGTGGGGGTACACCCTCTCGGGCCCCCTACCGATCATCGCCTTGGTAGGCCGTTACCCTACCAACTAGCTAATCGGACGTAGGCTCTTTCCTTTCCGATAAAACTTTAAGTGAGAATGACTTTCGTCCCCTCACTATCATCGAGTATTGCTCCCGCTTTCGCGGGGTTATTCTCGAGAAAGGGATAGATTACCAACGTGTTACTCACCCGGTTGCCACTCCACCCGAAGGTGGGGTTGGACTTGCATGACTAAGACACGCCGCCAGCGTTCACCCTGAGCCAGGATCAAACTCTCAAAAAATAGTAGAGTAAATCTTTTAAACGAGACCAAAAGGTGTCGTTTTCTTAATCGAGCGACTAAGAGGAAATTCACTCTTGAGGCAAGCACTTAGTACAGGACTGTTTCTTGTGCCAGTATACTCGCCATATTTCCAGAGAATAGAAGGCTCTTGGATTTGTTCCTAATCTTTCACCCCGAAGGGCAAAAAATTAGGGTTGGGATAGTTTTGGTGGAACCAAAACTATTAATGAATTGACGTCCCGCTCAATCACCTAACTTGATGATCAAGCTGGTTATTCAATTGTGAAAGTTCTTGGCGTCCCATAAGCATCCATAACATTCATTCAATGATTCAGGAGATGGGACAGCAAGAGCCTTCAAATTGTCTAAGTTATCTGGTCTTTAGTCGTTAGTCTTTGGACGGAGCGACTAATGGCTAAACATGAAGTGCAAAAAAAAGCAGGCCTGATATTTCAGGAGCTTTTGTTTCACCCGCGATAAATTTATGAGGGTTCTGCGCTCAGCCACGAGCGAGCAGATTGTAAATTAGGAAAAGGTCGTTACCAGCGCACCGCACAGGGTGCGGGGCAGGACTCTTAGATAGAGTATCTTCGTGCCTGTTCTAGGTCAGGACGAAGACTTTTATAAGAGAAATAGATTTTTAATCAGTAAGGCTGATCCTACACCAATAGATAAATGATGTCAAGAGAGGAGCCATACACAAGTTGTTCACAGAGTTTTTGCCTTTACTTAGCCATTTTACTCCGCCAGTCGGCGATTTTCTGGTGATGGCCGGTTTTTAGAATTTCCGGGATCGTCCAGCCCTGGAAAACCTCCGGTTTGGTATATTGCGGGTACTCCCTACTTCGCCCCTCGT
Organism: uncultured Candidatus Saccharibacteria bacterium; assembly: GCA_965230955.1. Lineage (GTDB taxonomy): Bacteria > Patescibacteriota > CALEFQ01 > CALEFQ01 > CALEFQ01 > CALEFQ01. Next base: position 1,365 of record OZ246404.1, read on the forward strand.
CCTTCGACGAGCTCAGTACTCGAGGCTTCATTGGGCAGGCCCTGCCGCAACGGACATTATAAGATTCTTCTTTCAGCGATTCTTCATTGCCCAGCACTCCGGGGATCAGGCGCGATACCGCGTCGACGACTGTCATGGCGGGCAATTCCCCTCCGCTTAAGACATATGGCCCGACCGATATTTCTTCGTCGCATAAATTATCGGCGACTCGCTGATCCACGCCCTCGTAACGGCCGGCAATCAGGACCAAGTGATCCAATTTTTTATATGATTCCGCCATGGCTTGATTGAAATTTTTCCCGCGGGCCGAGAGCAACACGATTTTGCAATTGGGCAGTTGATCCAGTTTTTCTTGCTTAATGGTGTTATAGATCGGTTCCACTTTCATGACCATTCCCGCTCCCCCGCCGTAAGGGGTATCGTCAACTTTACGGTGTCTATCGGCGGTATACTTTCTGATATCGTAAATTTTTACTGAGATTTTGTTTTCCTTTTGCGCCCGTGCCAAAATTGATTCTTTGAAATAAGAATCAAACATAGAGGGAAAAATAGTGAGGATGTGAAAATTCATAATTCAAAATGTAAAATGCAAAATTAATACTTCTTCAGTTGAACGGCAAGTTTGCGGTAATCAGCCGGGCGATTGCGGAAAAGCCAATCTGTATGCTTGGTTAAGCGGTGACACAGGTCATAGAACTGCTTCCCGGATAAAAACGGCGGCAAATTGAGATTGCGGGCGAGCACGGAGAGCTCTTTTTTATGTCGAGCCATTTTTGTCGTGGTAGTTTGCTTTTCCGCCTCGAGATAAGCGATCTTTCCGGCTCGTGCTAAGGTGATGACAATTCCCGGTCGGAAGCTAAAATCATAAGACTCCCGTTCCCCGACTTTCATCTCGAAATCTAATTCGGCAAAAATACGGGTCATGCCCAGAAATTGGTCGGGGGAGATTTCCTGAATAACCTCGGTGCGATTGTGAGCGTGCCAGTGTCCCTTTTTCAACACCACTTCCGCCCGCTGTTTGGTGGTTCGGATGCGAACATCTAGTTTGTTTGTGCCGACTTGGCCGAAGCACATGACTGACAATCGTTTGGTATGTTTCAAAAACTTTCCGTGACGACGGAGATGATTTAAAGTTTTATTAAATTGGCGAGAGGGAATCTCGCAGCGGAGCTCTAGTTCAATTGGAGGCATAGAAAAGAATTAACAAGTAACAGGTAACAAGTAACAATATCGGGCTAGCGATTGGTTTTCTTCAGTTCGTCGCGGATTTCAGTCAGTAATTTCTGATCAGCTGTTAAATTAGCCGGGGCTTCTTTTTTCTTTGAAACCCGATTGGCCATTTTCACAATCAAGAAGATAACCAGGGCGATAATAACGAAATTAATTACCGCTTGTAAGAAATTGCCGTATTTTATGGCCACTCCGGGCATGATCACCCATTGCAATTCGGCGAAATTGATGCCCTGCAATAGCGCTCCTAGGGGAGGCATCAAGATGTCATTGACCAAGGAGGTGACTATGGCGCCCATCGCAATGCCGATTATAACACCGACGGCCAGATCAAGGACATTGCCTTTCATGATGAAAGCCTTGAATTCGTCGATAAATTTCATATGTTTTTATTAATAATTGATCTATCTTCAGTGTAATCATATATTGTTAAATGTAAAGCGCCAGTAAAAAACAAAGCTTCAGTTGACAGTTATCGTTTTTGTAATATATTATACATAATCTTCTTAAGGAAGCTCCTTAATGGAGGGCGCGGTGCAAGCGCGTTAGGAATACAGGGATGGGTGAAATTCCCGCACGGTTCTCTCCTAGCAAAGGTGGTACTGGTGTCAGAATGGCAGTCATGGTCTTGTCAAAGAAGCTCTGCTATCAGCCACGGTCGCCAGCGGGCTAGCACTTACTCCTTACCTTTTTCCGCCCTCGCGAAAAAGGGTTGCGAATGGATACTGCAGGAAAACGAGATTACTCGGGCGAGGTGTGTGCATCCTATCGGATCAAGTCCGGAGGTATCCAGGCCGAATTCCCCGATCCCAGGGTCTGGCTAGGCCTTAAGAAGATTTGACGGTCGTGCGGAACAACTACGTTGTCACGCGGCCGTCTTTTTTTCAAGTAACAGGTAACAGGTAGCAAGTAATAGGTTAATTCTTTCACTTTTTGTTCCTTGTTATCTGTTACTTGTTACTTGCTTTCAAACCAAAACCCCCTCCTTCGACTCCCTCGCCAAAGGCGAGGTCGCTCAGGATGGGGTTTGGAGTATAGTGTGATATTTCTCTAATTAGATATTGAGATCATCCACTACTTCAGAAGCGCTCTTGGAGGATTTTGCTTCAGGAAATTTATCTTCGCGAGGTGCTTTTGGCACATGCGTTGATCCTTCCGGTTCGTGAATTTTCAGGTTCACGCGAGCGTTGTTTTTGGCACCGATGACGCGCAGTAAGGTCCGGATGGACTTGGCGGTGGCGCCGGAGCGACCGATGACTTGACCCATGTCTTCTTGGTGCACATGGAGGGTGATTAAAACGCCCATCTCATCGATCTTGCGTTCTGTTTTGACATCGTCCGGGTGATCAACAAGACTCTTGACCACGTACTCGACGAACTCTTGGTCATGTTCTAACTTGGCCATTTCGGTAAAGTTACGGATAAATCAGGTTGTAAGCCTTTCCCTGACCATATAACGGGAGAAGGACAACTTGAGAATTAGTATAGCAAAATGGGGAGATTTGTCAAACAAAATTTGCTAACAATCAGAGCGGATTTTGCTAAGAATACAGGGAAATTGACATTTTGTGAAAAAGGGATATACTATAAAGTTTTCAATGCCAAGCAGAGGAGGGAATATGGATATAATATTAGCCGGAATTGACTTAAATCCTGAGGAAGTTCATCGATTGCAGCAAGAAATAATCGGAGCGGCTAAGCAGAAACACGTGTGCTTATGGATTGAATGCGCGGGCGGGCTGGTAGAGCCGGGATTTGCCTGCTATGATACGGCGAGAAATGTTCTGGGGGACAGATTGATCGCCAAAGCCGTTGGGAACGTGGCCTCGATGGGGGTGATTATTTTTTTGGCCGCGACCGATAGGATGATTGGGAAGGAAACGACCATTTATCTTCATCCGATCACCGAACAATTCTCCGGCCTCCAGGATTTGACCTGTCGAGATTTACGGCAGATGCTCAAAAGGATCACGGCTCTGGAAAAAAGATATGCCGCAATCGTGGCAGAGCGCACAAACTTAAGCCAGCGGCAAGTACTCAATCTGATGGCGCGAGATACGACTCTCAACGCGAAGCAAGCGGTAGAGATGGGATTTGCCCAGAAAATATTCTAGCAACAATCAAATTGGCATTGAGACAAAAGACGACTCGGATGAGCCGTCTTTAAATTTGAGAATATTTGAGATTATTTTTTTACTTCCGGTTTCTTTTCTTCTTTCTTCACTTCCGCTTTCGGGGCTTCTTTCTTGGCTTCCTTTTTCGGCTCAGCCGGCTTTTCGGCCGGTTTGGCTTCGGCTTTCGGCCCCTCGGTCTTGCTCGGGGCGGGTGCCGATTTGGCGGCTTTTTCTTTTTCGACCGCCGCGGCTTTGTCTTTCTCTAATTGGGCTTTGCTTTTCTTGGGATGCTTGGAGGTATATATGATTCGCTCTTTTTTGATCCAGCCTTTTTTGGCCAGCATATCGCCGACGGTATCGCTATAACCGACACCTTTGGAGAGCCAGTATTTGATGCGTTCTTCATTCAGTTTCAGGGCGGACGGTTCGACATTGGGATCGAAACTACCTAAAATTTCCATGGCTTCAGCCTTGGGTGATTTGGTGTGATCGGAAACGATGACCCGGAAGGTGGCGTAATTCTTTTTACCCACGCGGGCGAGGCGAATCTTCAACATAAAGTAGCTAAATTACTTAGGGATTAACTCTGGTTATCTTAAGGGGAAATTGAAGATGTGTCAAGGAAGCAAGCTTAAAGCTCAAAGATTAAAATTCAAAAGAAATACAAAGCTTAAGATTCAAAAAAATCTAATGCAACCAGCTTTCATCTTTTACCTTTAGATTTCTTTTAGATTTTCAACTTTTGATTTTGAATTTTTACTGAGCTATTTCCTCCGCTTTTTCCAGTTTCACCGAGAGAATTTTTGACACGCCATTGCGTTCCATGGTCACGCCATACAGAATGCCGGCTTGGCGCATTGTCTCTCGATTGTGAGTAATGACGATAAACTGGGTCTGGTGTGCCAGTTGGCTGAGAATTTTGGCGTAGCGGCGGGAGTTGGCTTCGTCCAAAGCCGCGTCGACTTCATCCAGCACGACAAACGGCGAGGGGTTATTGGTGATGATGGCCATCAACAGTGCGATGGAAGTCATGGTTTTTTCGCCGCCGGAGAGCATATTTATGTTTTTCATCTTTTTTCCGGGCGGTACGGCCGAGATTTCAATGCTTTCCACCAATTGTTCTTTGGTTTTGGTTTCGTCGTCTTCGTCTTTTACTTCCTGCATATGTTTGACCAGGGCCAGTTTGGCTTCTCCGCCGCCAAACAGGATCTGGAAGTATTTGGAAAACTCCAGATTGATTTTTTCGAAAGATTGTTCAAATTCTTTTTTTATCTTTTGATCCAGCTCTTTGATAATTTCCTTTAATTTATCGGCGGCGTCGCGCAGATCGGTTGACTGGGTATCCAAAAAGGTTACGCGCTGATCGAGATGCTTGTGCTCTTCAATCACCGCCGGATCGATTTGGCCGATAATTTCCAGCTGGCGTTTGTTTTTGTCGATCTTAGTATGCAAAGTGAGCTCTTCTTCTTTGGAAAGGGTGCGGTGCTTTTTGTCTTCGGCCAATTTTTTAATGGCATCGGCTTCACCGCCCAGGTCATTCAGCATTTCCCGATCGATGTCTTCCCGGCGCGTCTGGTGCTTGGTTCGCTCGATCTGAATTTGATTTTGCTCCGTGCGTTTGATATTCAATTCGTTTTGGCGATCGCGATATTGGCGCTCCAGCGTGAAAACACCGGCTCGGGCGGCTTGGTCTTTGGCGTTGAAGTCCTCGAGAGCTTTCATCGTTTTGACCACCTGTTTTTCCGCGGAGTTTACCGAATCGGCCAATTCTTTTTCCCGCCCCAACAGTGATTCCAAATTTTTACTCAAACCGGACGATGTTTTCTCCGACGCGGCCATTTTCCCGGTGATGATATTGCGGTCGAGCTGGAGAATTTTTATCTGATTGAGCGCGGCGCCGTGCTCGGCTTTTTGGGTGGCCAATTTTACCTGGATCGTCTGGATCAGAGTGGTGAGCTGTTCGCGTTCGCTCAAAACCGCCGTCAGTTGTTGCTGCCAGCGGCTCAAATCCGGTTGTTGGGGTAATTTTTGTCCGTTTACTTTTCGGAAACGAGCCGAAAGTTGTTTGAATTTTTTATTGAGTTCATTGAGTTGGCTTTTGAGGTTTTCCAGTTCATTTAGGGACTGGCAGGTCATCAGTTTTTCCACCAAAGCGCCAAAGTCGTTTTCCACCTGGCCGATTTCCAACTCGAGATCGCCCAGGGCTTCCGGCGGCCGATCCTGCCGTGTTTGCAGTTGGTGCAGTTTTTGCTGAAGGGCGGCGATGTCTTGATTGAGCTTGGTTTGGCGGCTCTGGTTGGCGGCCAGTTCCTTTTCGGCCGACTGGATTTCACCGGACAGCTCGGCTGATTTCTTTTCCAAACTGCCGATGTGTTTTTCTTTAGCGCTGAGTTCGATTTTTAGTCCCGCCACATCCACGCCGGTGGTTTTTTCTTTTTCCAGGTCGATTTTCCCCCGCGTCAGGGCGAGCTCTTGCTGTAGATTATTTCTCTGCTCGCGGGCGTCGTCGGTTTCTCTTTGTAATTTGGCCAATTCCTCTCGGCTGGAAGCGGTGCGTTTTTCCTCGGCCTCGATGGCTTGAGATATTTTAGCGATTTCTTTTTCGACTTGTTCGATGTTTTCCTGATGGCGCCCATAGAGCGCGTCGGATTCTTTCAGCCGGGTGGTGTATTTGTCCCAGAGATGAGCAAACAGCTTGGTCTGCATGTCTTTTAATTCGCGGGCCAGGACTTCGCCGTTTTTGGCGCGTTCGGCTTGTTTTTGGAGCGAGTGCAGGCGCGGTTTTAATTCGCGCAGTAAATCGGTGACGCGCAGGAGATTTTGCCGCGTTCGTTCCAGCTTGCGAATGGCGCTGTCGCGTTTGACTTGGAATTGCTTCACGCCGGCCGCTTCATCAAACATTTCTTTGCGTGCTTGCGGAGTCGCGCCCAGTATATTGCCGATTTGGCCCTGGCTGATGACGCTGTAAGTTTTTTGTCCGAAACCGGATTTCAGCAGTAAATCCTGGATATCCATCAGGCGAGCCGGGTTTTTGTTGATCAAGTATTCGCTTTCGCCGTCGCGGAATAGCCGGCGGGTGATGATCACTTCCGGAAAATCAATCGGCATCCGGCTGTCTTCGTTGTTCAGCGTCAGTGAAACTTCTGCCATGCCCATCTTGGATTTTTCTTTGGAGCCGGCAAAAATAACATCCTCGGACTTTTTGCCGCGGATGCTTTTCAAACTTTGCTCGCCCAGTACCCATTTAATGCCGTCGGCCACGTTGCTTTTGCCGGAGCCATTGGGCCCGACGACCGAGGTAATCCCTTTGGTAAACTTAAGCGTCGTTCGGTTGGCGAACGATTTAAAGCCTTGTAAATCAAGCTTTTCCAGATGCATAAAAAAACGCCTAATTGGACAGAAGTATTATAGCATAGAAAAGATATTAAGAATATTAAGATATTAAGAGGATTAAGAAGAGGTGAAAAAAGTGGCTGAATTTTGAACTTGGTAATTTATTTGATATTAGTTCCCATGGGCTTAAAACAATAACTATTTAGAGTTGACACAATTCAAAATCTATAGTAATATCATCAGTTCTCGGATGGGCCGGGAATAATTTAAAGGAGGTCGAGGTGCCAATTATATTCATTTATGGAGTCCCGGGTGATCATGATGTTCCGGAGCTGGAAAAGCTGATGGATCGGATCAAGAAAACTACCTCTTCGGTAGAGGAGTTGAAAATTTCCACCGACAACATCAGTGTTTTCTTTCCCCCTGATCTGGTCTCGGCTGGATTGGGCGAAGAGATCGTTGTGATGGTGGAAGGACTTTTTGACAAGCCGGAACGGACGACGGAAGTGCGGCAGGACTTGGCCAATCGATTGGCCTTGTTGGTCTATGAATTCTTTCCTCGGGCGGCGATTGAAGTTCTGGTGAAGAAATTTACCCAGAACAAAGATGGTTTCAGGCAGCTTCTTCCCCGTACCGCCTAGTCAGTTCGAGTTAACGCTAAGAGCAACCGCGCGGTTGCTCTTTTTTTATCACGTTATTATTGACAAGAAGCGAGAATTAATATACTTTAGGAACCAGCAAACAACCGAAAGGTAGAAGGAGGAAGCAAAAATGTCATTTGTAGAAGAGGTAGAGCGAGAATCGACCCATTGTCCCGGGTGTCAGGCAGAATTGAGCAAAACGGCAAAATGTCCGCATTGCGAATCGCCTATTTGTCCGGTTTGTAACCAATGTCCGATTAAAAATTGCCAGGAGGCAATTGAAGAAATCAATCAGACAATTGCGGAAGATGAGCAAATTGTTCGAGCTATGGCTAAAGCGGATCGGCAGGCGGAGATAGAGTTTGAAATCAGTGAATTCGAGCGGGAAAAAAGATTGGAGGAAGGCGAAGATTTGATCCCTTGGGATAGCCAAGCGCATTTGAGCCATGAGGGTGAAGATGAGATTGAAGATGAGCCTGAAGATGAGCTTGAAGATGATAAACGGGATCTTGACGACCCCGACATGTAAAAGCTTTTTTCAGGCCAGACTCCCCTGTCATTCGACGGCGGGAGTTTTTATTTGACTTTTAAATAATTAGCGGTAGAATAGAAACCAAACTGAAGAAAGGTAGAAACTTTCTTCCCCTTCCGAATGGAGGTAGATGATGACGGAAGGACCAAAGTGTAAGTGTGGTGGTGCGACGACGATGATCCGGGAGCTGCCCTACGCAATCTATAAATGCTCAAGTTGTGGATACAAAATCCACCAAAAGCATTGCTGGAGTTGCAAAACGCCAATTAACAATCAGCGTCGTCCGCGGTGTCCGGTTTGTGGCTGGAACTATTGCCCGTCATGTGGCGCGTGCAAAAAGACATGTCGTAAAAGACTGGTTGCCGCCTGATCTCGCAATCACCAACCAAGACCCCAGAAGATAAAATCTCTGGGGTTTTTTATTGGCTCGCTCGGACGAAGATCTCACGTCTTGGGGCCCGGCATCGGTATGTTTTTAGATTGGCGACGATTCCAAATTAATTTTAGCGCGACTCCCGCTCCGGCGCCGACCAGGGCGATGATCAGCCAGAGGTTAAATGACGGTCCGGCGGCCGGGAGTTTTTTTACGGCCGTATTCTTCTCTGCTGTTTCCTCTCCGGCAATCTCGCCTTTTTTTATGTCTTCCGTTTGCCGCGGCATGACTCGATAACCGGACGAAGTCTGGCCGACGATGCCGGTGATTTGGGCTACGTCTCCTTTTTTCATTTCCGGTTTCTCGAAATCGCCCGTAATACTGATCTTGGCTTCCCCGCCTCCATCGTCCAGGTAGAAAGTTTTTCCGCTCTGGCGCGAAATAGCGGCATTAAGGTCGATCAGTTTGCCTTCCAGTTCTTCCCCTACTTTGCCGGTGGGTGTTGCTTGCGCCGTCGGGACTTCTTTTTGTCCCAGAGCTTTAATGGCATCCGCGGCGATATTTATTTTCTTTTCGCCGCCGGCTTCGGAAACTGTCCCGCTGACTTCTATTTCTTGGCCGAGCTTTAAATCTGGGAAATCAGATTTGCTGGAATAAATTTGGATGCCGCACTGCGCGTCTTGGATATAGAAAAATGTCGCGCCCAACATTTTAGGCGCGGCGGTCACAATGCCCGTGATTTTTGCCTTGGTGTTTTTGTCGGCTTTTCGGGCGTCAGCAATCGACATGGTTATGAAAGCTGACGCTGTTTCTTTCGCTGTCGCGCTTTTGGCGCTAGCGACAGTCGCGGTAGATTTGGCGGTAGCAGAGGTGGTAGAAGCAGATGAAGTGTTTTGGCTTTCTTCCGCTTCGGTATCATTTTCTTCTTCGTTCACCGTCAATTGGTTCGCGGCATTTGGCGTCGGAGTGGTGGTCCAGACGAACCGGTTGGCATCGTCGCGCATGAAACTCGTGTCTTCTTCAGGCACTGTCGGGTAAGTTATTTTGCTGATTAGTTCTCCGCGCGGTGTCAACAGCGACACGGTATCTCCCCCGTTATTGAGAGAGATTTTTGTTTGAGCGCTAAAAAAAGCCAAGTATTTATCGCTGGCCAGAGCCGTGCCGGCGGGAAATTTGTAAGTATTGGAACCATCAGTCAATTGCCAGGAAGATAAATTAATCGTTTCTGTACCGGAATTAACCAGCTCGATAAATTCGTTGGCGGTATCGGTGCCGGCCGGATTGGGTAGAATCTCGTTGATCATTAGCTGGTCTGAATACTCGACATCTTCCAGTATCAGCGCGACAGATTGTGTCGCGATTTGTCCCTGGCTGTCGGCGGCGGTGATGGCGAGAGTATAATTTCCCGCCCGGGTATCGTCCGGGGGGAGATAGGCCAGGCTGTACCATTCATCGCCGTCCTGCTCGTCGCCGTGAGTGCCGTCGTCATAAAGCGCTTGTGTGGCCGGGCCGTCGAGCGGAGAGAGATCAAGATTTATGCTGGAAATATCAGCGCTGCCTTCCGGATCGGTCACTTTGGCTTTGATTAAGACATTTGTGGCGCCATCGAGCGACGCGTTAGCGGGAGTCACTTCGGTATCGGTAATTTGGGGCGGCTGATTGACGAGCGGATGATTTACCGCGCCGGGAGTAGAAGAATTATCGGCGTTATTGGACCAATTATCAGAAGAATCCGCGCCGAGGAGATTGATTTTTTCTACCGAAACGCCATCGCCGGGATCGAACGGAATGTCATCGAGAGCATCATCGTCGCAAAGCAAGGGATCGGAGTTTAGCAAGGGCGTGCCGTAGGTGTCGGCCAGATAATCGAGCGATGTTCCGCCCGCGCGGTAGAGCGCCAAAGGGTCGGACGACGCGGTCAGGCCGTTGCCGAGGGATGAATTGGCCACGGTCAAGATCAGCGTGCCGGCGGGGAAAGAGTACGGCAGTCCCCCGCTGTTGTAATCGGGATCAAGGATGATCCCGTAAGATTGTCCCGGGAGTATGGTCGTATTTAAAATTGCGCCGGAAATATCTCCGTGGCTGATCGAGTCCCAGGCGATGATTTCATCCAGTGCGTCGCCGTCAGTAAAATGCCAGCCGGACAGATCAATCGCCAGATCAGAGTTGTTGTAGAGCTCGATAAACTCGTCTGTTGTTTCGCCGGAGGGATTTGACAGGACTTCGGAAATAACGACGTCGGACTCGGCGGCGATGATTGTCGAAGGAATGAGGTGGCAACTCAAGACCACTAAAGTAAAAATGGAGAATAGTTTAACTTTTGACATAATACCCTCCCTGGGGAAATTAAAAGATTAAAGCTAAAAATTTAAAAGAAATTTAAAGCTTAAGGCTTAAAATTTCTTTTGACGATTGAGGAAAATATACAGACCAACTCGTGAGCTTCTTTCCAGTATTTTCGGCATTGCGGCTTAAGCATTTGATTGGCTACGGCCAGCATGCGTAGCCAGTGTTTGGTTTCTTTGCACACAATCGTGAGCTTGTTCTTGAAATCTTTTTTTGAGGCAGCGGCGCTGGCCTCCATGAAATTGGCTCCGATACTGGTCGAGGAGCGAATAAGCTGGCTAAGTATCGGTCGAGTGATGTAATCACCGTTAACTCGTCTGGCAAAAACAATAATTTGCTCGCCAAATTTCGCCGTTCGCTCATCCAAAGGAACCAGCCCTTTGGATTTTAGGCTTTTAATTTCTTTTAAGCTTTGATTTTTAGATTTTGAATTTATTAACATAAAACCCTCCAAATCGCCCGAGGGCGCAGAGGGTTGTATGTAAACTTTGTCTCCATTATAGTAATCGGGTCGAATTTGTCAAGTGGATAAAGGGTTAAAGGCTCAGGTATTTGACAGAGCGAGCTGTAAGTGCGAAGATTTAATATCCGGAACATGGAAAAGGAGGCAACTATATGAGCGGATGGAAATGGTATGTTTTGGAAGTGCTCGCTATTTTGTTCACGGGAGCGGCGATTTGTGCCAGCAGTTATTTCGTGTTTGGTGTTTCGAGGGCGGGAGTCAAGGATATCGCCATGATGTTTGTTTTCCTGACGATTTTTTATCCACCACTTGATCTATTCTTGACCCGGCTCAAAAAACGCTCCAAAATCTAACCGTCACAAAAAAAGAGAGCTCATCAGCAGCTCTCTTGTTATTTCCCCGGGTTTTATTATTTCAGCAATTTTTTCAGCTTTTCCACCATCTCGGTCGGCGCCGGATCGATTTTATATAAGTCGGATAAATAAAGCGCCGTCCACATACTGAGCACAATGCCGCTCAAGAGCCGCAAAGCCAGATCGCCGCGGGGCAAATCGATAAATTCTACCGGCACTTGTTTTTCTTTCAGTAGCTGAGCCGTGATTTCCTGGCGTTTAGCGATTGATGCTTGTTCTTCCGGATCGCGGATGATAACTACCGCGCGGTTTTTAGCGCCTTGGGTGTAGCCGGTGGTTTCGTAATGATTGACTTCGGGAAAGGAATTCCAAGCGGCCGGGATTTTGGCGTCCTCATTTAAATTCATCTGCCAGATCCGAGCGAGGTAGCCGAGATGAGCCGGGCCATAGATGGCCGGTTCTTTGTTTAGAAGTTTTTGGGCCAGTTGTTGGCCGGCGGCGCGAAGCGTTTCCGGCTGGAGTTGTTCGGCGGCGGTTTTGATTTTGGCCACGACATTTTGGAGCAGGCCACAATTTTGTAAAACAGTGGCCAGCGCCGAGAGCGAATACCCTACTCCCCAGCGAGGCTGAAAGCCCTCCCACTGCTCGGGATATTTCACGAACGGAATATTGTTTTGCCGGCAACTTTTTTCCAGTTGTCCGTTTTTCGAAAGTCCTATCATTTTCAAACGGCGTTCTTTGGCTCGCTCGAAGCAAGACAGAGTTTCCTCGGTATTGCCGGAAAAAGAAGAAAGAATTATGAGGGTTTTGGCGTCTGTCGTCCGGGGGAGGATATATCCGCGGGCGGCGTAAAGCGGAAAATTAGTATCAGACAAAGCGTCAAGCATCTCGACAGCAAGCGAGCTGGCTCCCATTCCGCAGATGGCGGCGCCGGTGAAATTGCCCTCGGTTTTCACGGCCGAAGCCAATTCGATGCCGGCGAGTAATTGTTGGGGAAAACCCAGGATAGCTTTTTCGTAATGGTGTGTGTCGTAAGTCAACATAAGATTTGGTGTTGGTCAAAAAGATAATCGTGAATCCATTTTAACATTGTTTGGAGCGCCGGACAAATGATTGACGGTGGCGGTGAAAGGAATAGGATAAAGGTCAAGGAGGGAATGAAAAATGAATGCGGAAACATTGTATCGTCAACAACAAGAGATTCTGATAAAGCTTATAATTGGCCAAAAAGAAAAATCCCCGAAAAGACATTTCGGGGTTTGGGCGAAAAGCCTGACAATCGCGGATATCGGGCAATGCTTGGTATCTTACTTCCGGCAAACTCGCTGTCATTTTGATCGGGAGGAAATTTGGCTGATGACTCGAGCGATCCTGGCCGAAATCTTGATACTACCCAATCAGGCCGATCAGGATCGGGTCGTCCAGCTTTTTTGGAAATACTGCCTGGCGCTGCATTTTCGGGATCCCGGTCTCCGTAGTGATTTGGAGGATTATCGTTGGTTCGGCGAGCAAACTACCTGGACCAGTGATCAAATCGCGCAATTTGTCGAAACTTGCTGGCATCTAGCTTATCAGCAAGTTGAAGGCAAGTCCAAAGAGCTGTTCATGGTTGAAAAAGCGGTAATCCTGAAACAAGGCACGCGCCGCCGTCTGCAGATGTCACTGCTTTTGGGTGAAGAATCTCATTGGCTTGTTTTATGGCTTCGTCTGACGAAGCGCCTGTATTCGAGGAAACCGTATCGCCGGAGCGACACCGTGCCGATCGAGGACTATCAGAAATGATCAAAACGTATAATCCCCGTTATTACAATAACGGGGATTTTTATTTAGCCAGTGATAATTGTGAGCAGTTAGATTATTAGCATGGCGTCACCGAAACTGTAAAAACGATATTTCTCTTTGATCGCCGTTTTATAAATTTCCTTGGTCAGATTAATTCCCATAGCGGGATTTTTTATCTGATCGCCGATAAACGCCGCTACCAGCATCAATAAGGTTGACTCCGGCAAATGAAAATTAGTGATCAGTCCGTCAATCATTTTGAAATGATAGCCGGGTTTGATGAAAATATTGGTGTTACCTTTTAGTGGCGGCCGTGGCAGGTGTGGTCTTAAGGCCGCACCTGCTTCAATCGCGCCCAATGTTTCCAGCACGCGGGCGGTGGTGGTGCCGACGGCGATAATCCGCCGGCCGGATTTTTTACCGGCGAGCAGACGCTGCCAGGTTTCGGGCGTGACGGAATATTTTTCCGTATGGATTCGATGGCGCTCGATCTCTTCTTCTTTCACCGGCTGAAAAGTTCCCAGCCCGACATGAAGCGTCACGTATTCAAATTGGATCCCCCGCTCTTTTAGCTGGGCCAGTAATTCCGGCGTAAAATGGAATCCGGCGGTGGGGGCGGCGGCGGAACCGCGGTGTTTGGCGTAGACGGTTTGATATTCTTTGAGATCCGACCGGGGTTTGATGTAGGGCGGAGTGGGCGCGGAGCCGAGCCGGTCGATCAGCCGGTCGAGTGAAAGGCCGGACTGATTGAACTTCAAAGTGAAGATTTCTTCCTGCCGGCCGGCGACTTGGGCGATCAGCCGGTGGCCGAAATCGATGGCTTGGCCGACAGCGTTGCGGCCGGGTTTGAGCAGAGCCGTCCAGGTGTTTTCGTTTTTTCGCTCCAGTAATAAAATTTCGATCTTTCCTCCGCCACCTTTGCCCGCCTGCGCCGGGACACGGCCGGGTAAATTCGTTTTGTGGCCATAGAGCCGGGCGGGAAAAACTTTGGTGTCGTTGAAAACAAGGACGTCGCCACGCCGGAGATAGTTAGGGAGATCATAAAAGTGATGATGCTGAACAAATTCAGAATTCAGAATGCAGGATGCAGAATTATCTCGCAATTTTGCATTCTGAATTTTGCATTTTGAATTTATAACTAAAAGCCGCGAGTGATCTCGCGGACTGACCGGCTTTTGAGCAATTAATTCCGGCGGAAGCTGATAAAAAAATTCCGATGTTTTCACGCTAGACGTTGGTATTAAGCGGGTTGCCGCCTCCTTTGTTGGTATAATTCAGCAATGGCTGGATATCTTTGACCCGATGGATTTGTCCGCCAAAAAGTTCGGCCATTTGCGCTTTGCTATGAGTTTCCAGTTGATCGCGCAAAGACAGAACAATTTTTTGCACGTCATATGGTCGGGGAATCCGCAAGAATTCAAACATTTCCATCGCGCCGGCCGTTTGCACGAAGATCGTGCCATAGCCTAGGAACGTCCCCCAGATGCCGACTACTTTGGCGTTGATGTCTTGGATTTTATCCAGTTCCAATTCTGAAATCTGGCGGTTAAACAGCGTGTTTTGCTTGATTTCGACGATGCGCTCATTGGTCACGATCCAGACATCCAGATAGTAATCGACCCAGGCGATATAGATAGTCAGCCAGATCATCATCGCTATGATCATGCCGATTGCCCACAACAGATCGGCTTCCGAGGGATTTTCCTGAAAGTATGGCATGAAGTAATAGACGGCATAAAGACAAGCGGCCATGATGGCGCCGACCAATAGCGCCCAAAATAGCTGGCTGAAAAAAACAATCCAGTGGCGTCTGGTGAAGAGGATGATTCTTTCATCATCATGCTGTTCGGGAAAAAAATGTCCTTTACGCCGCATAATTATCTAAAAATTAAATTCCAGGCGATGATCAACAGAATGACAGAAACCATTAAATAAACCACGACCGAGACGGCGGTCAGGTCGCCCTGAAAACCGAAACGAAAGGCGTGGTAGAGAGCAAAAATAGAATAGATAACATAGAAAATTAGAAAAACGAAAAAGATAATATGAAAGGCTACCGCCAGAGTGATTTCTCGGTCCGGAAAGAAAATGGAATACAAATAAAGTCCGCCGAAAAAAAAGATGATCGAAAAAACAATACTGATACCCAAACCCCAGTTATAAACTTTGGAGCGACCAGAAGGCGGGACAAGCTTTTCGGTCGGGTTTTCTTTGAAGTCGTTGTACATCATGAAAATATTGTAACATGCTCCGGGAAATGAGACAAGAAATAATTTATATCGTAATCAGCGGGATCGATCGATTCTATTCCTTATTTTTGATTTCCGAATTTTCCGCCCGGCTGAGGAGGCAACCGCAATACTTTTGTTCATAGAGGTGTTCTTGCTTGGCCAATTGTCGGCTGGCGGTAAAGAGCGGGCGGAAGCCTTTGAATTTTTTGTGTCCTCCCTTTACCCCTCGATGATCTCGGGGCTTCGAAGGGGCATCATTGCCGCTGTCCGGCGTGTAGAATTTGGTTTGGTACCGGGAGGCCTGTTTTTCGCCGGTCTCTCTTATGGTGTTTATATCTTGGTGCGGACTGCTGAGCAAGGTGGTCGTAAAATAATCAAAATTATTATCGGCCGCGGCGCGCGCCGTCGCTGACAGCCGCAATTGATAGCAGGCTCGGCAGCGCTCCGGGCGTCGGGGGGTATTTTTTATGGCTGAGACAAAATCTTTGTCATAGTCGGGGGGAAGTGAAGCCCCTCCGTCCGTCGGGGCGAAGTCCTCGGCCAACAAAGGAACACTGTTATTTTTTAGGTACTGGCATAAAGATTTGAGCCGTTGCTCTGCCTCGGACTTCGGCTGAATATTCGGATTATAAAAAAACGCCGTGACCGTGAAGCCGCGTTGCTGTAAATCTCTGATGATCGCCGTGGCGCATGGGCCGCAGCAGATGTGGAGCAGGATGGTCATTAGTCTTTGGTCGTTAGTCTTTAGCCAGAGATTTTTATTGCGGCCAAAGACTAAAGACTAAAGACGGCTGCTCAGCTTTTCCCACACCCAGCGCGGGGCTTGGAAAGTGCCGAGAGTCTGGCGGTGGGCGCGGCCGTGAAAATCGGAGCCGGCGCTGGGCAAAAGATGAAGTTTATCGGCCAGTTGCCGGTATTTATTTGCCAGTTTGATGGAGTATGAGCCGGAATATATTTCCAGGCCGTCCAGTCCCAGTTTTTTCAATTCGGTGATGATTTTCACGGTATCGAGTTCCGGGAAATCAATATCAAGTAATCCGGGATGAGATAAGATCGCTACGCCTCCAGCTCGATGAATCAATTTGATATCTTGGGCGATCGGTATTTTCTTGTATCCGACATAAGCCGGTTTGCCCGGCATGATAATCGCCTTGATGACATTGGAAACAGTTAATTCTTTCCGGCAATATTTTGACAGTCGAGACATGTTTTCCGGATGAGCCAGAAGTTCTTCGCTGATGTGGGCGCGGGTAACAGTGCCGGCGGCTCTCTGATCCACGGCGCGGTAGGTAATGGCGAAACCCAGTTGGCGCAGTTTTACTATGACTTTGCGGGCTCGGGCGATTCGAGCTTTTTGATAGCTGGCACAGCGTTTTTGCAACGGGCGATAATGGTGATCAATTCCCAGACCGAGCAAGTGCAAACTGCGTTTCTGGTATTCCGAACTCATCTCAATTCCCGGGACGACGATAATCCCCTCTTTTTTACCGGCGCGTAGCGCCTCGGGTAATCCGTTGACTGTGTCGTGATCACAAAGAGCCAGGGCGACATAGCGCTTCCGGGCTAATTTGGTCACTATCTCGGCCGGGCGCAGTTCCCCGTCCGAGGCGGTGGAATGGATTTGGAGGTCAAATTTCATAAGACAGGTATCAAGTAACAGGTAACAAGTAACAAAAAGGAACAACTCCAATTTGTTACCTGTTACCTGTTCCTTGTTAATTGGTTAATAAATATCCGACATTTGGTAAACGTAGATCGGGCCGATGTTTTCTTCCTTGATCGGGGTCTCTTCGTGGCTGGCATTCCAGCCGGGGACGGTAAAAGCGTACGAAATCACGCGCGCTGAAGGTTTTAGTTCGGCCTCGAATTTTTTCTTCCAGAAATCCCGGAGCGGGCCGGGCATCATAAACAAGACTACGGCGTCAACGTCTGATAGGTTAATATAGCGCGAATCCTTGAAAGCAATCAAGGCTTTTGTCTTTATCTTTTTAAATTTGATCCGGAGCTTGGCGTAGAGATAAATCGGAGGCGAAAGCTCGAAACCAAAAGCTTGGGCGTGATAGACCTGGTCGGCCATGATCGCCAGTCGGCCGTCGCCGCAACCGATATCGACCACCACGTCACCGGGCTTGATTTTAGCCAGCTCTAACATGCGCCGGACCGCTTTCATGGGTGTCGGGACAAACGGCGCCCCGTAAACATTGGCGATCAGGACAAAATACAGCATCAAGCCGAGAAAAGCGACCAGCAAAACTATAATTGGCGTGGGGATGATCATATTTGATAGACAAAGATGTAGCCGTAGGGCACTACGCGCTCTTTTTTGATTAGACGGAGTGATGTGATCTCGAAGGCGTAAGAAATTATTTTGGTGCCGGGGCGCAGCTCTTTCTTGAATTTCCGTTGCAAGAAAAGTTTGATCGTGGTCGGAAATATATACAAAAATATTATATCAGCCGGCTGCAAATTTACCCAGAGCAAATCTCGGAAATATATTTTTCCTCGGCTTTTGAGGAAAAATTTTCGCGCTTGCGCCCAGCAGTAGACCAAGGGAGAAATTTCAAAACCTTGGGCATCAGCTCCGCGCTTCGCGGCCGCGAAAACAAAGCGCCCGTCTCCGCACCCGAGGTCGTACACCCGCTGGCCGGGCTCAATGTCGGCCAACTCGATCATGCGCTCCAGAATTTTTTTGGGAGTGGGCACCGGCGGCGCTCCGACAATTTGAGCATACAGGGTGACGGCCAAGATGACCAGGATTGGAATGATTAATAGTTCATACAGCATTGTTGTTCATTGTACCATAGACCGGGAAATCAGGAGATTGACAAATGTATATAAGTAGTGTATGAAGAACTGATTCATACTACAACAAGGAGGTTCAAAAGTATGGCAATATTAACAATCAGTTTTGTGATGGATGCGTTGTATGTTGAAGGGGCGCAGGTCATGTCGCTGAGCAAGTTGCTCATGGATGGGCTGCTTCAGAGTTTGAGGGAAAAATTGAAAGCGCAAGCAGAAAAATACCAGATCAATTTCAATCCCTTTACGACCAGAGATTCTCATCGCGAGATTGAAGGCATCTGTGAGGGAGATATTATTATTCTCCATCTAGAGGTAGTGAAGGCGCGCGGTGATGGTCTTCCGCCTCAAACCAAGCACTTTTTCCTTCAGCTGATTAATCATTTGCGGCAATTGAAAGGGTCGTCGGATGACGTTCCACGGGTGATTCTGATCCCGGCGATAATGTGTCGTGAAAATGTACCCTCTCAGGTATATCAATTAATCAGGAACAGAGAGTGTTATGAATTTGCCTCTCTATTCCAGCTGGATTGGGATAAGTGTGATAATTTTGATCGACTGGCCCAGAAAATTATCGACTTAATCCCCACTTCCTAATGTCTTCGAGCCGGACTTACTCCAAGCAAAACCCGCCAGTACGCTGACGGGTTTTTTATTTGAAAAATAAATAGGAGCGAATGGTGATTCGCCCCTATCGGGATATGTTTACTAAAATAATTTATTATTTTCCGGTGGCTTGATTCCCAGGTGCCGGTAAGCGTGTTCGGTCGCAACTCGGCCCTGTGAAGTGCGGGCGAGAAATCCGATCTGGAGGAGATAAGGCTCGTAGACATCTTCGATCGTATCCGGTTCCTCGGAAGTGGCGGCGGAGATAGTGCGGATGCCGACCGGTCCGCCTTTGAATTTAGAAATAATTGTTTCTAAAATTTTTCGATCGACTTCATCGAGTCCCAATTTATCAATCGCCAGCGCCTGCAGAGCTTCACGAGTGACGGCTTGATTGATTACTCCCCCATTCTTAACTTCCGCATAATCACGGACGCGCTTGAGCAAGCGATTGGCGACGCGCGGAGTGCGACGAGCGCAGGCGGCGATTTCTTTGGTGCTCTCCGGGTCGATTTTGGTGCCGAGTTTTTGAGCCGATTGGGTGATGATTTTTTGGATATCGGCGTCTTCGTAAAAATCCAAATGGTAAGAAACGCCGAAACGATCGCGGAGCGGCGAGGAAAGCAAGGCGACCCGGGTGGTGGCGCCGATAATGGTAAATTTTGGCAGATCCAGCCGAAGTGATTTAGCGGAAGGGCCTTTACCGACCATCAGATCCAGGCAGTAGTCTTCCATGGCGGGATAGAGCACTTCTTCGATAACTTTGTTCAGTCGGTGGATTTCGTCGATAAATAAAACATCGCCGTCGGTCAAATTGGTCAGCAGCGAAGCCAGGTCGCCGGAACGCTCAATAGCCGGACCGGAAGTGATTCGGATATTGGTATTCATCATATTGGCGATAATCGAGGCCAGGGTTGTTTTGCCGATACCGGGAGGGCCGTAGAGCAAAACATGCTCGATCGTTTCTTTTCGCTTTTGCGCCGCCGAGACAAAAATTTTTAGATTAGATTTGATCCGGTCTTGTCCGATGAAGTGTTCCAACTGTTTCGGGCGCAGTTGCCGATCCAAGTTAAAATCTTCCGTGCGAGCGGAAGTTTTAACGAGACGATTTTTTTCTGATTGGATCATGAAGATATTATAGTATTTGCAACAAGCGGAACCGATGGCGCTATCGAGTAATTATCAGGTAACAAGTAACAGGTAACAGGGAACAAATAGGAATACTATTTAATACTTTACTCCGGATAAATTAATTTGTCCCTAGATGTCGTCACTGCAGACACAGCCGCTGGTAAATCGGACGTGGATATACGAACCTTTGTCCGAAGGTGGCGCGCCGCCGCAGGAAATTACCGCCGCCATGAATACTCCTTTATCACTGATATTGGTGAAATCGATAGAATATGATTCGCCGCGGCAACCGTGTCCGCCGTAGTGGCAGGAATATTTTTCAAAAATACAGGATTCATCATTCCATTTATCTTCGTTGTAGCAATCGGTATTAGGGTCTCCAATGCGCCAAACTGTCGCTTGATCAGGCGGCATGAAGAATGATTCGACACAAGCGAGGAATTCCTGCCCCCCGGCTCTGAGCCGACCGGCTTCGGCATTTGGGTCAAAAGTCAGACTGCCTAAAGTGGAACAAGAACAACGTTTATTGTCGTTATCCCAGTTATAGCGCTTGGGGAGACAAGCCACTCGGCAAGCGCCTTCGGTTTTGGCCGTGGACGGGTTGTTATAAGAAGTATTGCAGGTGCAGGTCTTGTCTTGATTGTTCCAGGTATGTGCCAGCGGAGCGCATTCATCCCGGCAAGTCTCATTGGAAGTGGCGGAATCGGGATTACCGGAAGGAGTCTTGGGGGTGCCGTCGTCATTATAGTTGTCGGGGTCGGTACTTGAACTGGAATCTTTGACGTTACAGCCTGCGATCGTCCACCAGGCGGAGCCGAGATCACGCCCAAACAGAGCGGTTATGACTCCCCCGACGATTAGCCAGGCGCAAACTACGATGACCAGTCCGATGATTCCCGCCTTGATAATGCCTTTGGCGCGTTCAATCTGGGAACTGATACCGGCTGAAGCGGAAAGCAAAACCCCGCCGATAATAATCATCAAAGCGGTGATCGGCGCGCCGATCATCAAGGCCATATTTTTGATATTGACGACCAGTTGCAAAAAAGCGCACAAATTGCGCGGATCCTCGCCGATATCTTTGAGGATTACTTCCTGGACGGCCGCCTGAGTGGAGAGGGCGAAACAGCCCAGAGCAAAAATCACGACCGCGAGGGGCAAGAGCCGGGAAATTTTTTGTTTTTTAGATATCATAAATTTATTTATCACAACCGCAATTGAATCTGGTTCCGGTGCTGACATGGTAATGATCCTTCTCGAAGTATACCCAGCCTCCGCCGCAAGCCGTGACGGCTGATTGTAATCCGGTGCCATCACCTGCGCCCACATCGTCAATATCTATTGCGTATGATCCGTCTGTGCAGGTGCGTCCGCCATAGTGGCATGAATAAGGCGAGTGACTACAAGTACCGACGCCGACACCATGATTGGTGGCGTTGCACTGAGTGTGGGTATAATCCATGATGGAATTTATTTTCCAACTTTCATTAGCCGGGACATGTTGACTCATACAATCCATAAAATCCTTCATTCGGGGCGCGGCATTGGTGCGGTCAGCTCCCATTTGCCCACCGCCAGGCGTCGGGCCGGGATCGGTTGGGGTGGTCGGATCGATGGTGCTGGGCACTTGATATTTACATTGGGTGTCATTGGGGCAGGTGACATTCCACCAGCTGGAACCGATATTACCGCCCAAAGTTGCGGCCATCACGGCGCTGACTATCAGCCAGGCGCAAATCAATATCACCAGTCCGATAATCGCGCTGATGATCATTTTTTTGGCACGCTCGACTTGGTTTGGGATACCGGCCGAAGCGGAAAGCAAGACACCGCCAGTAATGATAAATAAAACCGCGACCGGCGCCGCGATTTCAAAAACCAGATTTTTTATTATCGACAAAAGTCGGGCGAATTCACAGACATCACAAGGATCCTGAAATTGGGATTGATCAAGCAGGCCGGCTGAATAAGTCGGCAAGGCAATAGACACTACTAATAAAGTAGTCGCGACTAGTAATATTGTTTTTGGGGAAAGTTTCATAAATCCAAAATCCAAAACTTAAAATCCAAAGGAAACCTAAAGTTCAAAATCCAAAACTGGCGGTTACTTTGAATTTTGGATTTCTTTTGATTTTGGGATCTTAAATTTTTGATTTCCAAGGTCTTATTTCCACCCCTTCTTGGCCAGCGCGTCAGCGGCGGCGGTGATTTGAGCGGCTTGCTTGGAAGGGCCGGTTCCCTCGCCCACTTTTTCATCATTGATATATGCGCCGACGACGAAGTGTTTGTTGTGATCCGGTCCGGTTTCACTCAGCACTTTATAATTCGGGGTAATGCCGGATTTCTCCTGGGACATTTCTTGAAATTGGCTTTTGGGGTCGCGATAGAGCTGATCCTCGATTATTTTCGGCAATTCTCCCACCAGATTGGTATGGATAAATCTTTGCGCCGCGTCGAAACCCTGATCCAGGTAGATCGCGCCGATCACCGCCTCGAAACAATTAGCCAGAATCAAATCGCGGGCTCGGCCTTCGTCGCGCTGTTCCCCGTGGCTTAGGTATAAGTAATCTTCGAAGCCAAGTTTTTTCGCGACGGAGGAAATCATCCGTCCGTTAACCAGGCTGGAGCGCCAGTTGGTCAGCTCGCCTTCGGGATTGGGGTAGTTTTTATAAAGATGCTCAGTGACAATCAATTCCATTACCGCGTCGCCCAAAAATTCCAGCCGTTCGTTGTGATCCAGCGGACAACCGCGGTTTTCATTGAGATACGACCGGTGAATGAACGCCTGTTTTAGCATTTCCGGGTCTTTGAATTTGACGGCGATTTTGGTTTGTAGTTTTTTAAAATCCGGTTCGGGTGTCATGGCTTTTTTTGAAGCTCCCAGTACTAAATGCTCCGTCCAGAGGACTTGGTACTTGGAACTAATTAAGAAGTAAGATTTAAGATATAAGATGTAAGAATTAAGATATAAGACTGAAAATTAATCGAGCTGCCTTCTTAAATCTTATATCTTATATCTTAAGTTTTGCTCGATTCTTTTTCTTCCGTCGCGTCTTTGTGCCCCATTTTTTTATAAATGGTGCCGAGGACGCCGTTGACGAATTTTCCGGAAGAATCGCCGCCGAATTTTTTCGCCAGTTCGATCGCCTCATTGATCGCCACTTTGGGCGGAATATCCTTTGAATATTTCAGCTCGTAAATGCCGATGCGCAGAATATTGCGGTCAATCACGGTGATTTGTTCCAGCGGCCATTCGGGAGCCGATTCCACGATCATTTTGTTTATTTCCACTATGTTTTGGATCACGCCCTGGATGATCACGTAAACGAAACTTTTGTCTTCCAGACCCGGCCCGAATTCCTTGACCATGCGCTCGATCAGAGCGGGGACCTGGTCGGTCGGTAAATGATTAAAATCCCACTCAAAGAGTGTTTGGAGAGCAAGAGTGCGGGAAAGGTGGCGTGAAGCCATAAGAATAAGTCAAAAGTCAAAGGTCAAAAGTAAAAAGTGACTTCGACCCGACTCTTAATATCTTAAGCTCTTAATATCTTATTTCTTCTTTTTATTGCCGCGGTCTTCTTTAGCTTTCTTTTTGGCGATTTTTTTGGCCTTCCGAGCTTCGATTTTTAGAAAGTCTTTGCCTTTATAAAAACCGCATTGCGGGCAAACATGATGAGATTTAACCGGAGCTTGGCATTGCGGACATTTAGCCAATTTGGCGGCGGTGAGCGCCAGATGAGAGCGTCGGCGATCGCGCCGAGCGGAAGGTGTTCGTTTCTTTGGGACGGCCATAGGATTAATTCAAAATTTATAATTCAAAATGCAAAATCACTTATCTTTTGCTTCCTTACTTTAACAATAAAGGCTGGAAAAGGCAAGGGCTTTAAAAAGCTTAAAATATAAAGCTTAAAATTTAAAAGAAGTTTAAAATTTAAAATCAAAATAGGATAATCTCGGTTTTGAATTTTCGCCTTTTAATTTCTTTTAGATTTTTAGCTTTTAGCTTCAATTTTTTTGCCGAAAGTATCGCATTGACAATCTATTAGCGCCATAGTAGCTTTAAATCAACTCGTACCTTGACTTACACTGGCTTTGATAAGCCAAAGGAGGAAGAAGAGTGAAAAACTTACAGATTTTTATTGCCGTCAGTTTGGGAATCATGATTGGCATGATAATATCCTACTCAGTGCAGCCGGCGTTTTGGTGGATTGGGATGATTGTCGGCGGTACGGTGGGATATCTCAGCTATTGTTTCCGGGAAGTCTGTCAGGCAGTTCGGAAAGTCGGCCAGGCGATGATTAAGCCAAATTTTCGGAACGGATTACTCATGGTAATTGTCGGTTTTGTCGCTATCGTGTGGTTTGTGGGCGCTTTCATGGTTCCTGGAATGTTACTGATAGTTTTCTTGTTGGAATCTTTCAGCGATGATCCGGTGTTTCTGTGCATGGTGTTCGCGAGACTTATAACTATCGCGTGGCTAATTATTGCTGGGGGATGTGGTTTCCAGTTTATGATGGATATTACCGGCGATGCGATTGATGGTTCTCGGTGGCGTTATCTCTGGAAATCCATACTGTTTCTGAATCCGATAACCCTGGTGACCTATTGGCCTATTAGAGTTCTTTGTGCGTTGGCGGAGGAAATAGCCGATAATATCGGCTCGGCGCTGGCTTGGATAGGAAAATTCACGCTCGCGGTACTGGTGGAGATCCACTCCCAGGAACGTCTTCTCTGCTTGCTTGATGCCGCTCTCGGTGTTGCTATCGGGCACTTTCGATTTTTGGAGCAGCCCGATTTCATCTTGCTTGGCGCCTGTGCTGCTGTCGGTGGACTATTCGGCGTCGCTCATTATGAGTTGATTTCCAAGCGTTTACTCAAGTTAGTCTCGGGCTGATTCCCTTTCACAAAACAACACAGCTATTCGTACTAACGAGTAGCTGTTTTTATTTACAAATTCATGCTTCATAATGCAAAATGCAAAATTGTTGATCAATTTTGCATTTTGAATTCTGCATTATTAATTTCTATATAACCGCGACGCTGGCGATTTTATCTCCCGGCTGGAGACGCATGACGCGCACGCCCTGGGTGGAGCGGCCGAGTTCGGAAATCGATTTAAGCGGCGTGCGGATTACTTGTCCGGCTTTGGAGATGGCCAACAGGTCATTGTTCAGGTCTTCTTGGTAGACGATGTCCAGGGAAACCAATTTCCCGGTCTTGGCCGTCACTTTGGCGGTTTTGATGCCGGAGCCGCCGCGGTTTTGGATCTTGTATTCTTTTAGATTTGATCTTTTGCCGTAGCCCGCTTCCGACAGGGATAGCGCTTGGGCGGTTTTGGAGTCGGCGGTCAGTGCGTTCATGCCGATGACTTGATCCCCGCTCTTGAGCCGGATCACGCGGACGCCGGCGGCGTTTCGTCCCATCGGGCGTACATCGGTTTCTTTGAATCTGATGGCTTGCCCCTCGGAGGTGGCGACGAAAATTTGGGTTTTACCGTCGGTCGGAGCGACCCAGCGCAATTCATCATCGCCTTTGAGCTTGAGCGCGATCAGACCGGAACGGCGGACATTGGAAAATTCTTCCATGGCGACGCGTTTGCCGATACCGTGTTTGGTGACCATGGTGAAAAACTGAGCCAGGTCTTTATTTTGCAGGGAAACCATGGCCGTCGCTTTTTCATCCGGAGCCAATTGCAAGAAATTGACAATCGCCTGCCCCTTGGCTTGGCGCGAGGCTTCCGGAATTTCATACGCTTTGGTCTGGAAAACTCGGCCTTTATTGGTGAAGAATAGGATATCGCTATGGGTCATGGTCCAGGTGACAAAATCTACCACGTCTTCTTCTTTGGTGGTCATGCCCTTCACTCCTTTGCCGCCGCGGCCCTGGGCTTTGTACATCTTGGTCGGCATGCGCTTGACGTAACCGGTGCGGGTGATGGTGATGACTGTTTCCTCGTTCGGTACCAGGTCTTCCTCGGCGAATTCGCCGACTTTGTTTCTGAAAATTTTGGTGCGGCGTTCGTCGCCGAATTTTTCTTTCAGATCCAGAATTTCTTTTTTGATGATGCTTAAAATTTTCTTCTTGCTTTTGAGAATTCCTTCCAGTTCGGCAATCAGTTTTTTCTTTTCGAGCAGTTCGTCTTCGATTTTCTTTCGTTCCAAGCCGGCCAGAGTTTGCAAACGCATTTCCAAGATCGCGGTGGCTTGTTTTTCGGACAGATTGAATTTCTGGCGCAGATTGACGTGGGCGATTTCCTTGGTTTTGGAAGATTTGATGGTCTTGATGACGGCGTCGATATGATCCAGCGCTTTTTTGAGGCCCTCTAAAATATGAGCGCGGTCTTTGGCTTGTTTTAAATCAAATTGAGTGCGCCGGGTCACGACGACCAGCCGGTGTTCGATATATTGTTCCAGTAAGCTCTTGAGCGAGAGGACGCGCGGCTGTAAACCGTCGACCAGGGCCAGCATGTTGAAATGAAAGGCCGTCTGGAGATCGGTCAATTGGAAAAGTTTGTTCAAAACCTTTTTGGGGTATGCGTCTTTTTTCAGCTCGATCACGATGCGCAAATCTTCTTCGCGTCCGGATTCGTCGCGAATATCGCGGATACCGATGATTTTTTTGTCTTTGACCAGGTTGGCGATTTTGGTGATGATTTCCGCTTTACAAGTTTGGTAAGGAATTTCAGTGACGATGATCGCAAAAGATCCCGCCTTTTTTTCTTCGATATTGGTCGTGGCGCGGACGACTACTCCGCCTTTGCCGGTGGCGTAGGCTTGCTTGAGGGCTTCGGCGTCATATATTTGTCCGCCGGTCGGGAAATCCGGGCCGGTGACGAATTGCAATAAATCATCACTGCCGGCGTCCGGATTATCGATCAGGTGGGCGGTGGCATCGATAACTTCCCCGAGATTATGGGGCGGAATCGAAGTGGCCATGCCGACGGCAATACCGAGCGAGCCGTTTAGCAAAAGTTGCGGCAGTTTGGCTGGCAAGACAACCGGTTCTTGGCGGGTACCGTCGTAGTTGTCGCGAAAATCAACCGTCTCTTTTTCCAAATCGCGCAACATTTCTTCGGCCAGGCTGGTCATTCGCGCTTCGGTGTAGCGCATTTGGGCGGGAGGATCGCCGTCAATCGAGCCGTAGTTTCCTTGGCCGTTGACCAGCGGATAGCGCATCTTAAAATTCTGAGCCAAGTGCACCATCGAAGGATAAACAATCGCTTCTCCGTGCGGGTGATAGTTACCGCTGACATCACCGCAGATTTTAGCGGACTTGCGGTATTTGGCCGAGTGGCTGAGTCCAAGATCATTTAGGGTGACCAAAATGCGCCGATGAACCGGTTTGAAACCGTCGCGGACATCAGGCAAAGCGCGATTGACGATGACGCTCATCGAATAATCTAAAAACGAATCGCGCATTTCGTCGGTGATTGGACGATTTTTGATATGAGTATCTTCTTTCATAAAAATCTTTTATCTATAATCGTTAATCTTTGAAAAATTATTTTGAGAAATCAAAGACTAAAGATC
This sequence comes from uncultured Candidatus Saccharibacteria bacterium, assembly GCA_965230955.1. Classification (GTDB taxonomy): domain Bacteria; phylum Patescibacteriota; class CALEFQ01; order CALEFQ01; family CALEFQ01; genus CALEFQ01. The sequence continues at coordinate 28,828 of OZ246404.1, forward strand.
AAAGATAATTATTCAGCCGGTGTTTCCGCGGAAGTCTCTTCGGGCGCGATACTGGGGGTGGGCGTCACGTCGGTTTCGGGAATGTTTTCCGATTGGTCGCGAATGGCGAAAAGATAGCTCCAGGCTTCTTCCGGGGTGAAAGAAACTTCCCGAATTTCGAAAGCGGTGACCAGTGAATCATTCAGAAGCGAGAAATCAATCTCGGTTTCTTTTTCTTGCTGAGGCGCCAGAGTTTCTTCGAGGGGCGCGCTGATTTCTTCGAATCCTTGGCGCAGGACAAAATTTTTGAAAATAACCGGAGTTTCCGACAAGTTGCGGAGACCGACGGTGACCAGTCCGTGGCCGTTATCTTTGCGCCATTGGCGGAGGGAAACCTCGACATCTTTTTTAGTGAAGGAAGTGCTCTGTGTCTCGGCTTGCCCCTGACTTTCGGCCAGTTGCTTGACCTCTTCCGTCGTTTCTTTGATGGAGCTGATCTGTTCCTTGATCGCGCTGGCGGAATCTTTGGCTTCGTCGGCCAGCTCTTTTAAATCGGATGACTGTGATGTGTCCATGGCCGGTAATTTCCATTCGTTGAAAAATGTCAGCCAGGCGACGACGATAATTCCCAGTGAAGTCAGAGCAAAAATCCAAACCAAGCGTTTGCGTTCGGAGAGAGGTTTATTGCGGGCGTTATCTAAAAAATTCATATAACTATACCGGCGAGAGGAGGACGACTTCCGTCTTTTCAACCGGGATTAATTTTTTCAGGGTGCGCAGTTTGGGTTGGGGCTTCACTTGTTGGGCGCCCATTTCTTTCAGGAACGGTTTGACATCATCCAAGGATGCTTTCAATCCGGGTAATTTGTAGTGCATCGGGATGACGAGGCCGGGCTCGATTTGCTGGACGATTTTGGCGGCGGTCTTGGCGTCAATCACGTCTTTGCCCCCGACGGGAATAAATAAAATATCCACGCCGTCGATTTTGCTCTCCAGTTTTTCATCCAGTAAATGTCCGATATCGCCCAGGTGGCAGATCCGGATTTCTTCCGTTTCGATGGTGAAAGCGTAATTCAAACCGCGTTTTTTGCCGGCTTCGTTGTCGCGATAGGACCAGAGTCCGCGCATCAGCACTCCTTTGGCTTCATATTCGCCCGGCGTATTAAAAACCAGCGGATTGTCTTTGATCTCTTCGGCCGAGTAAGTATCGTTGTTGCTCAAAGTTACAATCGAGGCGCTGGTCCGGGGCGGTTTGATCCCGAGATCTTTGCCAAAAGGATCGGTGATGATAGTCACATCGCCGGAGACGATTTTGAAGCAATTTTGGCCGTGCCAGTAGATATGCATAAAGAAGATATTAAGAAGATTAAGATATTTAAGAGTATTAAGAATTGTATGATAGGTAGGGGCATGCCCGCCGAATCGGCGGGTGCCTGCCCGGGAATTGTAGGGGCGGCCCTGTGTGGCCGCCCGGCATTTCATCAATCAGGTTAGCAGTTTTGATGGGCGGTGTAAAGGTTTCTTTGCCTGATTTCCGTGGGGTCTTGATTGTGCGTTTTCATGTTCGGTTCATTCTATCTTCAGGATCTTCAGAGAGAGCACTCTGTTGTACTCAATAAGGTCGCTGAGGAACGTAACGCCCTCAAAGCGGTTGACGAGAATGAAAGGGAGTGGCGGGAATGGGTGGGAGAAATGATCCCATCCGAAAACAAATTTTTCATTTCTCTGAGTGACAACCAGAGAAAAACCCTCCAGGTTTTCGTTGTGTCGGCAGAGGAAAAAGGAGTTTTTATCCACTACGATGTAGAGGGAAAACTCCAGCTTGAAAATTTCAAGATTTTTTCCTCAATCGATTTCGATGCCGATGGTTCGGTGGAACGCGCCAATTACGTCGGGATCGAGGATGGCAAACCGGTTATACTGGATGCCAAGCCGATCCTGGAGAAACGTGCCCCACTACTCTGAGCTAAAAGAAGAAGCGACTAATCCCAATGTATCAAATTCTGTCAGCGATGACGGAAGATGATCAAGGGAAAAGCCGCTTTTTTGTTTGGGGGAGGATTATCGTCCTTGTTTAATCTTTTCCCATATGCTAACCTGATCAGCTCCCCGTGAAAGGAGGCTTAATATGATCACGGTGCAAATCGAGGTTCCGACTGATTGCCCGGATAACAAAATAATCGAGATAAGAAAAGCTGTCCGGCAAGTTTTAGAAGAAAATTGTTCCGCGGAGGAAATTAAAAGATGGCACTGGTCGGCTACCAGGCCGGCTGACCAAGATCCGGTGGGATTGTTTCTGACGGTGAAAAATTACGAGCGCTACTCTACCGGACATCGCCGACGGATCGCTGATCAGCTTTTGACGGCGCTCCGATCAGTTTCCACGTTGCCCATTTATATCACCATCGAGGCGTTTGACACTACAAACATAGCGGTGGTAGTAGACAGCCGGGAATAGTTTTCTCGGTCAATGCGCCAGGACTGTTTGTTTCCATATAAACAAACAGCACCGGCGCTTTTTTATTGGTGCCAGGCAGGTTTTTAGCTTAAGATTTCCGTTAGATCTGTGTCTTTTATCGCGAAATCGTTCGTATTTCCGAACTTGACATGCTTGCGATGCCCTGCTATTCTAATGACACACGTTAAAGATTGTCATAGCGTCAATCGGCGGCGTGCTAATTATTAAAGAGCGCTATTTTTTCGTCTCCTTTAAATTATATTTAAAAAGAGACGATCCGCCGAAGTCCGAAACAATGTTGAGGACGCGGGCGGATGGAAATTTAAATTATGGTTACAAAAACTGAAGCTGAAGTTAATTCTTCAAACCCGATGGCGGAACTGCTCCAAAAAGCCGGAGCGGATGTGCCCAAAGTCGGTGATGTTATAAAAGGAAAAGTTATCTCCGTTTCGCGCAATGAAGTTGTTGTTGATTTGGGTTCTTTTGGTACCGGTATCGTCCGCGGCAAAGAATGGTTTGATGTCATGGACATGTATGTCGAGCTCGAACCGGGCGACATGGTGGAAGCCAGTATTACCGAGCTGGAAAACGAAAACGGCCAGGTCGATTTGTCGCTAAAGAAAGCCGGACTGGAAAAAGCTTGGGACGCGATCAAGCGGCTCAAAGAAGAAAATAAAGCTTTTGAAGTCTACGTCCAAGAAGCCAACAAGGGCGGATTGATTGTCAATGTCCGGGGCATCCAGGCGTTTTTACCAGTGTCACAGCTGAACAGCGAACACTATCCCCGCGTCGAGGGCGGTGACAAGAATATGATTCTTGAAAAACTCAAGCGTTTATCCAACAAAGAACTGACGGTAAAAGTTTTGGACTACGATCCGGAAGAAGAAAAATTAATCATTTCCGAAAAGGAAGCGGAAGCCGAGAAAAAAGAATTTGAACTGCGCAATTTCAAAGTCGGCGACGTGATCGATGGAGTTGTCACCGGCGTGGTTGATTTCGGCGTTTTTGTCCGCTTTGGCGACAAAGAAGATCTGGAAGGATTGGTCCATATTTCCGAATTGGCCTGGAAGCGCATTGATCATCCCCGCGATATCGTCAAAGTCGGCGACAAGATCAAAGTGAAAATCATCGCCATTGACGGTGCGCGCATCTCTCTCTCGCTGAAATCTCTCCAGGAAGATCCCTGGATGAAAAGCGCCAAGAAATACGCCATTGGCCAGGAAGTCGAGGGCAAGGTGACGAAAGTTACCCCCTTTGGAGCTTTTGTCCAACTGGATAATGATATTCACGGTTTGGCTCATGTTTCGGAGTTATCGGCTGACGGTAAAACTCCCGATGAAGTTTTGAGCGTCGGAGAGAAAAAGAAATTTAAGATAATCTCAATTGAGCCGACCGATCATCGCCTGGGCTTGAGTTTGAAGGGCTCTGAAAAGAAAGACTCGGCCGAGAAAAAATCGGAAGCGAAAGAAGTCAAAGAAGAAAAAGACGATAAAAAAGAAGCCGCGGAAAAGGATGAAGTTGTCGAAAAGAAACCGGTCAAAGAAAAGAAAGTTGCCAAGAAAGAAAAGAAGAAAACAGTGAAAAAATAAGAAGACAGTGAATAGATAAAGGGCGGCCAAACGAGCCGCCCTTTTGATTTATATCGATCCGGGGTAGGGTCGGCCCCCGCCGAATCGGCGGGTGGCCGACCTTGAGTACTTGATATGCTACAAATTAATCATTTCATCGCGACATTAATTATGCTATGTTTGAATTATGATGCTGGAAAAAGTAGAACAATATATTAACGATCATCGGCTACTGGTGCCGGGAGATAAAATCATAGTAGCCGTTTCCGGCGGACCGGATTCGACGGCCTTGCTTTTGGCGCTGAAGAAGCTGGCGACTCGTTATGATTGGAAACTAATCGTCGCCCATGTCAATTATCATACGCGCGGGGCGGATTCGGAGCGCGATGAAAAATTTGTCCGGCAATTGGTTGATAATTGTAGTAGCCTCCGGCCGGACGCACCTACTCTGGTTGTGAAGAATGCCCATATCGATTGTCGGCATGGTAATTTTGAAGAACAAGCCAGGGATATTCGGTATAAATTTTTTGAATCACTGGCGGAGCGTTCTCGAGCCAATAAAATTGCCGTGGCCCATACCGCTGATGACCAGATTGAGACCATGATTCAAAATATGCTCCGTGGTTCGGGTTTGCGCGGGGCGTCGGGTATGCCGGTGAAACGGGGCGCGATTGTCCGGCCGCTTTTGTCGGTGTCGCGCCCGGAAATTTTGCGCTGGTTGCGGAGGCAAAAACAATCCTATCGCACCGATCGTTCCAATCGCGATCTCAAATATAATCGTAACTGGATTCGTTGGCGCCTACTCCCCTATTTGCGCCGGCGGGACAAAAGTTTTGGCGCGCGTCTGCAGACAGCCGGAAAAACATTTGACCGGGCGGCGGGTTTTCTGGAAAAGCAATCGGAGCGGCAACTCCGTCGCTTAAAAATTTCCGAGAAAGACGGAGTAATCAGATATCAGCTGGCGCCGTTTTTGGCTCTGCCGGAGATTTTACAGGGGGAGATGATTCGCGAGTTGCTTGGGCGCAAGGATATTGGGCAACGACATGTTCAGGAGGTACTGTCCGTGCTCCATGGAGCACGATCGGGTAAGCGGAAAGAGTTCAAGGGAAGGGTAATAATTAAGCGGCGCGGAGAATTCGTTTTTCGGGAAAACCGCAGTGATAACCAATCACCGATCAAAAATGGCAAATAAACTGCAAACTTACTTGCGCCAGCAAGCTCCAAGTTAAAAACCACTTAAGAAATTGGGATTTGGTAATTCACTTGATGTCGGATCTTGAAAATTTGATATTTTTCCCATCTGTCCACTTGACAACTCTCCTTTTTCAAGTAGAATTGTGACATTCCTCCTAAAGCCCTGCTCACGGGTCATTGCGGCCCCTCCTCCGCAATTGGCTGCAGTGGGCAGGGTCCTGGGAGGAATTTAAAAAGTCAAAAGTCAAAAGTCAAAAAGCGAAAGTTAATGCTTAAAAAGTAACTTTTTACTTTTGACCTTTGACTTTTGACTTTTTTCAGCTTTACTGCCACAATGCTAGGGACTATTTTAATTCTTAATTTTTGCTAATAGTCTTATGTCCAACGGAGATTTACCCCCCAATCCCTCGCGCGGGAACGGCGCGCCGCAACGCAGTGGCGTGTTACGCAATGTCATAATCGCCATTATCGTTTTTCTGGTAATTGCTGCGCTATTTACACTATTCAATGAGCCTCTGGCCGGGCAATCGGAAGAGGTTTCTTTCAGTACCGTAGTCAAAGAAATCAACGAAGACCGGGTGGAAAAGATTGATATCTCCCAAGATAAAGTTATCGTCAAAGTAAAAGATAACGACAAAACCCAGTTAGCGCTGAAGGAAACGGGCGTTTCGCTGACTGAGGCGCTCAAAGATGCCGGCGTGGCTCCGGAAAAACTCGAGACGGTCGATATTTCGATCAAAGATACTTCCGGCGGGGAATTTTTCGTCAATGCCATTCTACCCTTCTTATTGCCGGTAATTCTTTTCATCGGCTTGATATGGTTTATGGTACGGTCGGTTCAGGGCGGAAACAACAAAGCCATGTCATTCGGCCAGTCGCGCGCTCGGCGCACCGATGGCCGCGACCGCCGCAAGCGGATTATGTTCAAAGATGTCGCCGGCGTGAAGGAAGCGAAACAGGAATTGAAAGAAATAGTGGAATTTCTCAAAGAACCGGCCAAATTCGCCAAACTGGGAGCGAAAATCCCCCATGGCGTCTTGCTGATGGGGCCTCCGGGTACCGGCAAAACGTTACTGGCTCGAGCCGTGGCGGGTGAAGCCAACGTCCCCTTCTTCCATATTTCCGGATCGGAATTTGTCGAAATGTTTGTCGGTGTCGGGGCTTCTCGCGTTCGCGATTTATTCAAAAAAGCTAAGCGGGAATCGCCCTCGATTATTTTTATCGATGAAATTGACGCCGTCGGCCGCCAGCGCGGTGCCGGACTGGGCGGATCGCATGATGAACGCGAGCAGACACTGAATCAAATTCTGGTCGAGATGGACGGTTTTGATACCGACACCAATGTGATCGTGATGGCGGCGACTAACCGCCCCGATGTTCTTGATCCGGCGCTGTTGCGCCCGGGACGGTTTGATCGACGGGTCGTTTTAGACGAGCCGGATATCAATGATCGGGAACAAATTCTGAAAATCCATGCCCGCCGGAAACCGCTTGCCCCGGAAGTTGAATTGCGCCAAATCGCCCAGCGTACGCCTGGATTTTCCGGCGCGGATCTGGAAAATGTCCTAAACGAAGCCGCGATTTTGGCGGCTCGGCGCAATGATAAGCAAGTCAATATGAATGATTGCCGCGAGGCGATTGAAAAAGTAATGCTTGGTCCGGAGCGCAAAAGTCACATTTTATCCAAACATGAAAAGAAGATAACTTCTTATCACGAAGCCGGGCACGCTTTGGTGTCCCATGTTTTACCGCACGCCGATCCGGTCCAAAAAGTTTCCGTGGTTTCTCGCGGTCGAGCGGCCGGCTATACCATGAATTTGCCTCTGGAAGACAAACATCTTCACTCCAAATTGGAATTCGAAGATGATCTGGCTACCCTGCTGGCCGGCTACACCGCCGAACGTCTGGTTTTTACCGATTATACCAGCGGGGCTTCGAATGATTTGCAACGCGCGACCAAGCTGGCGCGCAAGCTGGTAACGGAATTCGGTATGAGTGAAAATCTCGGCCCGGTGTCCTATGCCAACAAAGATGAGCTGATTTTCTTGGGACGCGAATTCGGTGAAGCGCGCGAATACAGCGAAGAAATGGCCGCCAAGATTGACGCGGAAGTAAAAAAATTTATCGAGGTGGCGCAACAGCGCGCCAATAAGGTTTTGACGGAGCGGCGCGCGGATTTGGATAAAATCGCCAATGCTTTGATTGAAAAAGAAACGCTCGAGAAAGAAGACTTTGAAAAATTGGTCGGCGGATCGAAAATTCCGCGGGAGAAACAGCAATTGGCCAACGGCGAACAAAAAAAATCAAACTCGCCGGCCATCCCGACTTCTAAAAAGTAACTTATGTTGCTTCAGGATATTACCCAACTCGGATTCAAAGAAAAAGAAGCCAAGGTCTACTTGGCTCTTTTTGAAATCGGCGAGGCGACCGCCCAGGCCATTGCCAGAAAAGCGTCCGTCAATCGACCGACCACTTATTTTTATCTTGACGAACTGAAAAAGAAAGGTTTGGCTAAAATAATTCGGCGCCAGAGCAAAACTTTGTTTTTTGCCGCTCCGCCGCAAGCGCTAAAAAAATATTTACAGCAACGGGCCCGCGCGGTCATCGATTTGCAGAAAAGGCTGAGAGAAGTGGCTCCCCAACTGGCGGATTTGTACCAGCGCGCCGGCGTCAAACCGAAAATCAAGCTTTTTGAGGGACGCCAGGGTTTGCTCAGTATTTATGAGGATTTGGCCAAAGTCGATCCGGACAAAGACGGAGAAATATTCACTTTTACTTCGCGGCAATACGTGATCGATCAATTTCCGGAAACGGTTACGACGATGGAGGAACAGCGGGCCAAAAGGGGCGTTTGGGTGCGTTCCATTTACTCCCAATTGCCCGGCGAAAAATTGTTGTCCAGCGGCGAAGATAAAAAATACTTGCGAACATATGTTACGGTGCCGTCGGATAAGTTCCCCTTCTCGGGCAGTGTCCATATTTATCAAAACAAAGTGGCTTTTATCGCTTTGCGCCGCAAACTGGTCGGCGTCGTCATTGAAAACAGCAACGTCGCCAATACTTATCGAACTATTTTCCGGCTGGCCTGGCAAGGCGCGCTGGCGTTACAAAAAAAACATGATTGAACTTTTGCGACAATTGGGATTTTCCGACAAAGAAGCCAAAGTGTATTTGGCCGGTTTGGAATTAGGCGCCAGTTCGGTGCAAAAAATAGCTCTGCGCGCCGGCGTCAATCGCGCCACGACGCACGTGATTTTACAGTCTTTTATCAAGCGTGGTTTGGTGACGGTCTTTGAATCCCGAGGGCGTAATTTTTTCGCCGTAGAGGATCCGAGTTTGCTGCAGAAATTGATTCATTTGAAAACCGAAGAAGAACACGATCGCCTGGGACGGCTGTCTCGCATCTGGCCGGAATTTTCCGTTTTGTATGCTCTGGCCGAAGATAAGCCCCGCGTGCGATTTTTCGAGGGTCGGGAGGAAGTGCTGAAGGCCGCTGATTTCATTTTTCAGGCCCAGGAAAAAGTTTTGCGCAACATTTATAATGTGGATGATTTATACCGGGTTTTTCCGAAATATCGCCGTCGCCAAACCAGCCATGAAGTCCGGACGATTTATAATCGTGCGGCCGGCCCGCGTACGGCTGAAGAAGACCGTAGGATCAATCGTATTTCCAGCTATGTTCCGGAAGATGGATATCCGATTGCCAGCGATATCGATATTTATGATGATAAAATCCATATAACTTCTTTGCGTCAGGATTTGATGGCTTTCTTCGTGCAAAACAAAGAGATCGCTGAGACGCAAAAATCTATTTTCGATCTGGCGAAGCTCGGAGCCGAAAATATAAAATAAAAACAGCCGGCCGATCAGCGGGCTGTTTTTTTATCGGTGAAAAATTTTTAAAACGGATCACGTGTGATAACGGGCGGCGTGAGAAAATTTTCCGCTCGCTTATCTTCGGTGGCGATGACTTTTTTCCAGAGGCTTTCTTTGACGGCGATATCTCCGGCGGTGATCACTTCTTCTTTTTTTTCTATTTTCTGTGTCGTGTCGTAATAAAACCAGAAACACCAGGCGGCGGCCGCGCAGAAGCCCAAAAACACCGACCATTCGATAAGCTTGGGCGTGTTTTTACTCCAATCGGGATTAGACAGAGTCAGTTTCATTTCAGTTATATAAAGGGATAGTTAATGACATTGTCGCGGTTGGGAGATTGGTATTGACCGCTGTTTTAACGTCGGCCGGTGCAGTATTTGACGCGCCTATGCCATGAAAAGCCAGGTCGGTGACATTAATTACCGAGGGAAGATTCTCCACTTTTTTCAACATAGTCAGCAAATTAGGCCAGGCGCCGGACAGTACCAGCTGTAATTTAATTTCTTTGGTCGGGGTTTCTATCTTTTGAGCCGAGTTTTTTTGGTCGGGGGTGGCGGTCGATGCCGGGGTGGTTTTTTTGTCATCTTGTCCCTGGACGGAGAGCTGAGCGCTGACCCCGGTATCACTGGCGATACGCTCCAAGTTTTCGATCAAGGTAATGACCGTGCCGTCGGTTACCGCGGCTTTTTTCAGGCGATCGGCACTTTCTTGGTACTGGTCAAAAGTTTTTTGTTGCTGGCCGACTGTTGATTTTTTTTGCAGGGTATCAATTTCCGATCGCTCGCGCTGTATCGTCGCGATTTGACCGGTGATCTGCTGAATGCGCGGGAGAATCCACAAAAACAGCGCGGCGGCGATAATCGCCCCGGTGACTACGGCACTGATCCAGAGATTTTTTGCTTTATTTAGAGGCATTGCGGTATGGGAAAAGAGAATTATTCTTTAGCTTGATGGTGATAACGAAAGGGATGTTTTCTTTAACGACGATGTTGGAAAGCGGTGAATCAACCGATTCGATCAGGGGTTCAGCCTTGAGTGACTCAATGGTCTGAATTAAAACATCGCGGGTCGCGGCCACGCCCTTGATCTCGATTTTTGCTTCCTTCATTGATCCGGTGGCTTCAGTCCAGGTCACTCCGGCGGGGGAAAGCGACACTAATTTTTCCAAAACCGGAGTCCAGGCCGGTTGGTTGTTGAAAGCCCCGTCAAAAAATGTCAGTAATTTATTTAACTCTTCCATCTTGGCATTGACCTGGCCGGTGGCGCTGTCGCGTTGCTGGCTTTTCAGCGTGGCCAATTGCTGATCCAGAATATCTTTATTGAGGGTGACGATTTGTTGCATGCCCCAAACAAATCCGCTGACAATCAGAACGGCTAAAATTGCCAGGCTGGCGCCAATAGTCGCCAGTCGGATGCTTTTCTCCGTTTGGAGATATTTTTTTTCGCTGGCGGGAAGAAGATTGGTTTCCATGGCTAGATATTGAAATTTAAACCGCGCAGAGCCAGACCGATCACCGCGGTGAAACTGAGCGAATCAGAGCTGGAAATGGGCGGTAATTCCCGACTCCCCTGGGGGTAGATATTGGCCCAAGGATTGGCGAGACGGGTCGGCAGATCGATATTTCTGGTAAACCAGTCGACCAGTCCCTGTAAACGAGCGGTGCCGCCGCTGAGCAGGATCAGATCGACTTGTTTATCGGGTAGAGCCGAGTGTTCTTGGTAATAACTGATCGTATTTTGTATTTCGACGACGATATCATGCAGGGCGTCTTCAATCGCTGCCTTTATTTCCGGGGTTTGCTTGTCGGATGTGAGTCCGTAAGTGATTTTTGCTTTTTCCGCTCCGCTGAAATCCAGTCCGGTTTTGTCCATGATTTTCTGGGAAATAGTCAGTCCGGCCAGAGAAATGCTGGAAGTAAAATTTATCACGTTGTTGTTGACGATGGTCAGTCCGGTCCGATTGGTGCCGATATCGACCAGCAGGACCGTTTGTTTATGCAACTCGGGAGAAATACAGCTCCGGGCAATCGCAATCGATTCACTTTCCAGTGCGACCGGTTGGAGTTTCGTCATTTTTAGTACTTGAACTATCGGATTGATGACATCTTTCGGCGCGGCGGTCATAAATACTTTCCAGCCGTGCTCGCGAGCGGCCGTTTTTTTCCCGAAAAAAGATAATTTTCCCGGGGCGTCGGGAGGATTGAGAGTTTGCCAGTCCATTTCAACCTGATCGATCGATAGTGGAATATGTTGTTCGGCTTCCCATTTGACCGCGGCCGGCAATTCCGTCTCTTTCATCGGGGGCAAGTCAAATAAACGTATAAAAGATTTTGATTCCGGCAAGGAGGCGACTACATGAGCATTGTTAAAACCATGCGGTTTGGCGTTATCGATTACGTGACGAATAATACCGCTGAGCTTGGCTGGTTCTTTGATTTCATCTTTAGTCACCAGTCCTCGGGGAAAAATTTCAGCGTTAAAGGCCAGAGGACGGATAATCTTGCCCTGCTGTTGGAGTAGCATGATTTTTACCGAAGAATCACTGATGTCCAGTCCGAAACAATGAATTTTCTGTGAGCCGAATGACATAAATAGATAAAGATATAAGATGTAAGAATTAAGATATAAGAGGTAAGAAAAATAAAATCACCAATCTTACATTTTAAATCTTATATCTTAAGTCTTAGTTATAGTTCTCGCCAATCGATCATTTGATAAGTGCCCAGTGTCGGCCAGTGCGGAGGCGGTCCGTAGGTCAGCGAGGCGTCAAAATGGTAGTAGGTATTTGCATATCCGGAAACTACCCAGTCGTTCCATACTTTTTTGAAATACCCGACTTCGTTGTAGATTAGTCCGCCGTAAATATGAAGGCTGTTTTTGATAATGTTGTTGTTGGTATCGCGGTAAATTTTTCCGTTTTGGGCGAACATGGTCGCGTAAATCACTGTATCAGTTGGCAGCCATCGTCCGACTTCAATATCATTTTGAGCGATGATGCCCAGGGCGTCTTGGCCCATTCCGCGGGCGTAAGTGATATTGTTGTTGATGACTATGTTGGCGTTGCCGGTTTCCACCGGAAAATCAGCGGCGGCTATCGTCAGTCTACCATTTAGAACGCCGTCGATCCAGACATTGTCTTCCACAAAAAGCACGCCGTTGGCCGGGATAGGGATGGTAGACGGATTATAATCTTCTTCCTGGTTGATTCCGTTTTGGGAAGCCGTGCGGACTCGCCTGATCCGGATAGTGCCGTTGCTTTGCAGAGTCAGGTGATAACCCTGTCGTCCCGATGGCGGAAGATAATATCCCCCTTGAGCCGGCTGGCTCAAGGTTTTTAGTTCGTTAAAATTAGAGAGATAATTGGCAAAAACGATCTCCCCCACTCCCATGCGCCACAAATCGGTTGGTCCGCCTGTTCCCCAGACGCCGTCTTTTTCCGCCGGTGGCTGGCAGCCATGGATGGGTTGGCACCAATAACGATCACGGGCGCTTTGCACTAGGCCTTCACTTAGGCCGTCAAAACGAATTCCGCCATTGGAGTGGATGTTGCCGTAGGTATGTGAATTAGAGGCAAAGGCCATGTTGCTGTTGCACAAGAAAAGAAAATTTGCCAATGAAGGAATTCCCAATTGAGCTTCAATTGTTCGGCGGTAGCCGGGGGCGGAGTCCAGGTAGCCCTCGGAACGAATCGTCGCGATGGTCGAACCGGTTACCGGCTCGTCAATATAAATATCATAGTGTCCGATGACGTCACCGGCCGGGTCACGGTATTCGTGGTTGTATGGGCCATGGGTTGGGGCGGAGGGACAAGGAGTATTGCCGTCGCAATAATCATTGGGATTATGAGTAAAGAGCCATTGATAATGATTGATACCGCTTTCCGCAATCTCAAAGGCCCGTTCCCGGTCTTGTTCCGCCACCGATGATTTGTTTAGCACCGTCACATATTGTAGTAAGCCGACAACAATGATCAAAAATATTCCGGTGAAAACAATAGCCAGAATAAGGATTGAACCTTTTTGTTTCATATGATTAAAGATTTCTCAAATGCACAATTGTATCGATAACATATCGGCCGGCGTCTGTTCCGGGGGTGGAATCAACCGCCAGATGGATTCCGATTAATCTGATATTTGGTTCCAGAATCGGATTCATCGGGGCTTGGGTGCCGGTGTAACCGGCATCGTAGTACAAAAATATCGGTTCTGCGCCGTTGGCGACGTGCGTCGTGATCACCTGAACTGTTTCCGCAGCAGCGGGATAGATTTCACTGCCGGACTGGGGTTCAATGATTCCTTTATTGAACGTGGTGCCGATCAAGAAATAGCGAAGACGTTCAGTCCGACCGTCAAAATCATAGTCGGTGTAAATTGTCAGTGCTTGATTTTGGGCGTCGGCGATGGCGAAGGCGCCGTTTTCTCCCTGGACGACTCCGCGTAATTCTCGTTTCATTTTGTCTACGGCGCGCTGAGCTTCGCCATAACTTTCTCCTTCGGTCAGGGTATAACCTTGAAACCGGTAATTATCAAGGATAAAAGTGGTCAGAGCGCCGGAAACAATCGCGATGATACTTATGACCACCAGCAATTCAATTAAAGTCATTCCGCGTTGTGAACCGGTTTTAAACATTAGGGTAATGCTAAATAAATTTCCGGCTGTTCTTGTCCGATTACCTCAATGGTATCCGTCAGTGTCGTGAAGCCGGGTTTGGTGATGGTGTAGGTATAAGTGCCCGGCGTCAAATCGCGGAAAAAAGCTTGGCCGAAATTGGTGGTGATCCTGTTTTCATCGTAGCCCCCACCGTTTTTTACCAAATGGATGTCGGCGTCGGCAATTATTTCTCTCGATTCGCTTCGAACAGTGAAAAGAATATTATAGGGAGTATATGCATCCAGATAGATGTTCAGATCCGTGGTTGTGGCGGGATTGATAGTCAGAGCGGTGACCGGATCGGGATTGGGCGCGGAATGATCAAAACCGGCGACGGAATATAGCGTCAGCGCCGGGCCGGTGAGCACGATTCGATAAACATCCCACTCCATGGCATTCAGTGCCAAGAAACCATCACTGTTAGTCGGGTGCATTTGGTCATATTTGTAGACCGGATTGCCGTCGGCGTCATCGCCTAATTTTTTTCTGATACCGGTGATTTTCAAGGGTACATCGGTTGCCGGCTGATTATCGATCGCGTGTTTGGTATTTATGTTCAGAATGCTGGTTTGGTCGATAAAAAGCGTGACTTGGGTTAGTGCTCCATCCAGGATCGATACGTCTGGATTGTCCGGATCGGGTATGGCGAGCGAAGCCGGTACGGTATAATCAGTGCTGAGACCGGTTTTACTGGCCGAAACATGGTAGTTGTTGGTGCTGGGATCGAGCATTGGTTCCACCAGTTCGCCATCACTGTTGGTAAACCCTTCAATGTTCACGGCCGGGTCGGATCGGGTAATGGTCACCCGGGCGTTGCTGACTGGCTGGGTGTTGGCATCCTGTACGAAAATTTGCATAACGCCGGTGCCGGCTCCGGTTTCGACCGTGGTCGAAGAAAAATCACTGATGAGGACAGCCGGCCGCGGACAGCTCAGGCCTTCCCAGCAAACTTCGATCCGAGCCCTTTTGTAATCAGCGCTGTATAAATCAGTGGGAAAAACCCCGTCGTAAGGATCGTCAATGTAAGAAATATAAGTCTGAATATTGTAAGTTATATTGTCGACTGTCTGATTCTGCTCGGCCGGCAGATTGCCGGCGGGATTACCATTGAGCGTGCCCAAATTGGCATAAGGAAGGTTGCGCAGAAGTTCGAGTTGTTCATTGGCGAGATTGGTGGCCACGGTATTGCGCCGGTTTATTTCGCTGACGTCGATCACCACATTGATGGAAAAGTAAAAAGCCGTGGCAATAATGCCGAAAACCAAGACTCCAACCAGCGCTTCGATCAGGGTAAATCCGCTCTGTTTAGATGTATTCATTATTTTATGGCTCCGGACAAAGAATAGATAGGACTGATAATAGATACCGCTAAAAGGCCGACGGCTCCGCCGAGGACTAGCATCAATATTGGTTCAATGATGGATGAAATATTTGCCATTTCTTGATCGACTTCATTTTCATAAAATTCAGCCAATTTGCTCAGAACTTCATCCAGTTTGCCTGTTTCTTCACCCACGGCCATGATTTGTAAAACGATCGGGATAAAAATATTGTCGTAGGGTTGAAATGATTGGCTGATTCCGACGCCTTTTTTGATTTGTTCGGCCGCGGCCAAAACCGCCTGGCGATATTTCATATTTCCCAGAGTATCGGCGACGATTGTCAGTGAATCCACGATCGGAATGCCACTGCGCAAAAGCGAACTAAAAGTACGGCAGAAACGGGCCAGGTTAATCTTGCGGATTACCCCGCCGATTTTAGGTATTTTTAAGCCCAGTGAGCTGAGCAGAGTTTTTCCTTTTTCGGTGCGGAAAGCCAGGAGTAAAAAAATTATCAAGACAATCGCACCGATCAAGAAGAAGAGCCAATTTTTACTCAGGAATTTGCTGGAATCGATCAGAATGCGAGTCATCAGGGGCAGATCGGCACCGAGATTTTCAAAAACGTCGATCAGCTTGGGCAAGACAAAAATCATCAGCATTGCTCCGATTCCAACCATGGTTACCACGATGACAATCGGATAATACATCGCTCCTTTGACTTTGCGCGTCAAATCGTAAGTTTTCTGGAGTTGGATCGAGAGCTCGTTCAGTACCCGACTTAAATTACCGGAGGATTCTCCGAGCTTGACCATACTGGTGAACATCCGGGGAAAAACCTTCGGGTAAGCTTTGAGCGCATCGGCAAAGGCGGAGCCCTCTTCAACCCGTTTCTGGATATCGCGCAGCACTTCTCCGAAATATTTTTTACCTGCCTGTTGGGAAAGCACGCGTAGAGCCCGCGCCAAAGACAAACCGGCGTCGAGCATGACGCTGAGGTGCCTAGTGAATAATATTTTTTGGAACATCGGCACGCCGCCGAGCTCCATTTTGAAGACACTTTTTTTACCGGCTTCTGTCCCGCCGTGCGGCGCGACAGCCTTGGTCAACAGCAAACCCTGCTCGCGCAGAAGTAGCGCCAGTGCATGTTCGTCCGGAGCGGAGAGCTCGCCGCTTTTCAATTGTCCCGCCTTTGTTCGGGCGGTGTAGGTGTAGACCGGCATAAAAGAGTCTTTAGTCGTTGGTCCTTGGCTCGGCTAGAGACGAAAGACCAAAGACATTTGTTATTCTTTCGTCGCGCGCAGGACTTCTTCAATCGAAGTCACGCCGGTGGCGGCTTTGATAAAACCGTCTTCCTGCATGGTGATCATGTTTTCGTCTTTGGCTTGTTTGAGAATTTCGTCGGTGGAAGCGCGTGAGACGATCAACTTACGAATCGATGCGGATATTTCCATTACTTCATATATACCGATGCGTCCTTTGTAGCCTTCACTGTTGCACTGGCTGCACCCGCGGGAATGATAGAACTTCAGATCCGCGATGGTGCTTTTGGCGGTCAGGATTCTTTCCCGTTGCATGATTTTTATGATCCGGTCGGTATCAAATTCTTTCTTCAAGGTCGCCATATAAGTAGGATCCGGCTTAAAGGCTTCCAAACAATTACTGCACAGCCGACGCACCAGGCGTTGTCCGATCACGGTGTTGACCGTCGAGGCGACCAAAAAGGGCTGAACCTGCATGTCGAGCAGTCGGGGCAAAGTCCCGGAGGCGTTGTTGGTATGGAGTGTCGAGAGGACTATGTGGCCGGTTAAAGCGGAATGGATGGCGATTTCCGCCGTTTCATTGTCGCGAATTTCTCCGACCATGATAATGTCCGGGTCTTGGCGCAGGAGCGAGCGCAACCCTTTGGCAAAAGTCAGTCCGATGCGGGAATTCATCTGCGTCTGATTGACGCGCGGCATGCGGTATTCGATCGGATCTTCGACGGTGGCGACGTTGACTTCGGGTTTATTGAGAATGTGCAAAATCGCGTACAGGGTCGTGGTTTTGCCGGAGCCGGTTGGGCCGGTGGCGAGGATCAGTCCGTGCGGACGATCGATATTGTGCTTGATAATTTCCAAAGCGGAATGTTGAAACCCGAGTTGTTCCAGTGTCAGGATTTTTTGTTCTTCGTGCAAAATACGCATCACGATTTTTTCGCCGTCGAAAACCGGGATGATTGAAACGCGGAAAGAAACTTTGTATTCATCGGTTTCCTTTTTGAAACGTCCGTCTTGGGGGAGACGATGTTCGTCGATTTTGAGATTGGCCAAAACTTTTATCCGAGCCACCAAGCCGGTCTGGACCGATTGCGGGAGATTGACGATGTCATGCAAAATTCCATCAATCCGATAGCGAACAATGACTTCGTCTTCCATCGGTTCGATATGGACGTCCGAAGCGTCCTGGAGAACGGCGTAATCCAGTAGAGTGTCGATAATCCTGATGATCGGGAGTTCGCGCGCGGCTTCTTCCACGGTAACATCGGCTCGGGTCGATCGCGCGTCAGCCAATATCTCATCAAACTTCGATTTCAGACTTTGCCGATACAATTTCAAAACACCTTCCAGTCCTTTTTCCGGCGTGTAATAAGGGATGACGGTTAAGCCGGTTTTTTTCTTCAGGCCTTCGATCGTTTCCAGATCGGTCGGATCGATCATGGCCACGTGCAATTCTTTGTCGGTTTTTTCAAAGGCGACGATCTTATGTTTTTTCACCAGCGGTTCCGGAATGATCAGTAGGACATCCTTGGGAATTTTTATCTGATTGAGGTCGACCGCCTTGACGCGGAAAGTCCGGGCGATTTCCGCCGTCAGTTTTTTATCATCAATGACCCGGGCATCCAGCAGGACTGTGACCAGTGATGTTTTTTCCTTGGCGGTCTGCGCCAAAAATTCCTTCAATTGGGAAGGGGTCAAAATTTGATCTTCGACCAGCTGTTGGCCGAGTTTGCTGTCATCAATCGGGGTCATGAAATTTTTGTTTTGATCAGTTTCACTATTTCTTCCAGGGAATGATCGGTCTTAACCAGATAATCAACGACGCCATAGCGCTTGGCTTCTTGGATGGTTTTATCGTTGCCGGAATTAGACAGTACCAGTACCGGAATTTTTTTGATTTCGGGAGTTTTCTCCCGCTCGGCCAAAATTTCCAAACCGGTCATCGAAGGAAGCCAGATGTCTAGTAAAACAAAATCAGGCTTTGATCGTTGCAATTGATCCCAGCCTTCTTTTCCGTCAGCGGACGTCAGCACGTTAAAACCGGCGGTGGTTAATTCGGCGTTTAGGGCATAAAGCAGCGCGGTTTCGTCTTCGATGATGAGGATAGTGCGTTTAGTCATGGCGATATTTATTAGGAGGAATATTTAATCGGCAGAATAATTGAAAAGGTCGATCCGTGGTTTTCCTCGCTTCGGACGTGGATTTTCCCTTCATGGCTGGTCACGATATTTTGGGCGATATAGAGTCCCAAACCGGTTCCCTTGGGACTCATGGTCTCGATATTTTTGGCGCGGAAAAACTTGGTGAAAAGTTGGCTTTGTTCTGATTTAGGAATGCCCAAGCCGGAGTCTTGGATGACGATAACCGCCTGCTTCGGGTGGCTCAGAGGCTCGTAGCTGAGTTTGATCGAGATCCGGCCGTGGCCCGGAGTATATTTGAAAGCGTTATCGATCAGATTGTTGAGTACCATCGCCAGTGCGCGGGAATCGATCATTTGCTTTATTTTTTGGCTGGGGAGCTCGATCGTGAATTGTAAATTTTTCTTTTCGGCCAGCAATTTGAATTTTTCGGCGGCCGAGGTGATGACATCGCTGATTGACCCCATTTCCAATTGGGGCTTCAGACGTCCTTGTTCAATTCGGGAGACATCGAGCAGATCGCGTACTATTTGGATCATTTCTTCATTGGCCTCGACTGTTTTATCCAGCAGTTCCTGTTGGGGCGGAGTAATTTTCAACAATAATTGTTTGGTCAAGATTTCCAGATTCCATTTCATGGTTGACAGCGGAGTCTTGAGCTGATGCGAGGCGATAGAGATAAAATCCGATTTGATTTCATCAAGCTGTTTTTCACGAGTGATGTCATGAAGGACTTTGATGAATCCCATCGGCTGGCCGAAAGGATCCTGCACCGTGGTGGTCTGAACTTGTAATACCTGCGGACGGGGGTGCGTCAGAGTTATCTCTTCCTGGAAAACTTCGTTTTTTATGCGATTGTTTAATCCCGGGCACCAATGTAAAACGGTGAAAAATGATTCGAACCGCGCGTCTGTCTGGGGACGCCGGACATCCAGGCCGATGACTGATTTTTCGCTGACGCCGAGAAGTTTTTCCCCGAGCGGATTGACCATGACCACTTGGCAGTTGTTATCAAGCATGATCAGCCCGTCGCAAAGGTAACGGATGATTGCTTCGGTTTTGGCTTTCTCTCTTTCCGCGGCTTTTTTGGCCACTCCCATCCGATTGATTCCTTGAGACACCAAGTAGTTGAGGATCAGTAGAACCATAGCTGAAATGATCAGAAGCATGGCCAGAAATTCGATCGAAACATAAAGCCGGGCAATGAGATAGGTGCCGACCATTATTCCAATGGTCAGAAGGCCCAAAATGGTAAACACAAAATTCGGGCACTCCCAGGGAGGCAGTTTTTCGCGGGCGCAGGTTGGATAGAAGCGTTGATAGAGCATGTAACAAGTAACAGGTAACAAGTAACAGGTAATAAGTAATGAAAGGTTGCCCTTTTTGTTACTCGTTACCTGTTACTTGTTACTTAGAAAAGAGCAGGGGCGGTCATCTCTTCTGGCACATCATAACCCAGAGCCTTGAGCATGGTCGGGGCGGCACTGCCCAAAATACCGTCTTTCAGTTTGAGCGATTTTATTTGAGGCCGGTCGGAAATTATGGTGAAGGGAACGGGATCGAGGGTGTGGCTCCGGGCGATTGCTCCGCTTGGTTCGATCATTTCTTCACAATTACCGTGATCGGCAGTGATGATGGCGGTGCCGGACTGTCGGACGACTTCGGCGACTACCGCTTTTATCCGCTGGTCTAAAAATTCCAAGCTTCTGATGGTGGCGTTTAGATCGCCGGTGTGACCGACAATATCAGGATTGGCGTAATTGACTAAAATGAAATCAAAGTGTTGATCCTGCAGAGCCGTGAGAATTCTGGTAGTAACAGCCCCGGCGCTCATCTCGGGTTTCTCGGCGAAACTTCTGACCTTGACCGACGGAATGTTGATTCTTTCTTCCAGTGGGTACGGCTTAGAAGAACCGCCATGGAAAAAATAAGCAACATGAGAAAATTTTTCCTCCTCGGCGATATAGAGCTGGGGAACTTTTTTGATCCGGCCGAAAAATTCCGGAACCGTGTTGATCAAACGATTGGTGACGTAGGCGATTGACATCGGTAAATCGTCGCCGAAATTAGTCAGGCCGAGGAAAAACAAATTCTTCACCTGCGGCCCGCGATCGAAAAATTTGAAATCGGGCAAGACAAATGGTTTGGTCAGTTGGCGGGTGCGATCTGATCGCAAGTTGAAAAAGACAAAGGCGTCACCGTCGGCGACCAATGCTCGAGGCAGGTAAGTATCGCTGATAACCGTCGGCTCAATCATGTCGTCATTGAGTCCGTATTGGTAAGCGCGGTTGACGGCCGCAGCGGGTGTTTTCTCATATGGGCCGATGCCGTGAACCATGGCGTGATATGCGCGAGCGGTGCGATCGTAATTATGGGCGCGATCCATGGCGAAGTAGCGGCCGCTGACCGTGACGATCTGGCCGACGCCGGTGGCGGCGATACTTGCTTCTACTTGTTCCAGATATTTGATGGCACTTCGTCTCGGAACGTCGATGCCGTCGGTGATGGCGTGAATGTAAACTTTTTTGATTTTTTGCTGTCGAGCCAATTTGAGTAAAGCGAACAGAAATCGAATGTCGGAATGCACCAGTCCGTCGCTGATCATGCCAACGAGATGCAATTTGGAATTGTGTTGCCTGACATGATTGAGAGCGGCCGTGAGCGTTGGATTATCAAAGAAAGCTCCGGAATCGATCGCCTGATTTATGACGGTCACGTCTTGTGGAACTATTCGTCCGGCTCCGAGATTGAGATGTCCAACTTCCGAATTACCCATAATTCCCGGCGGGAGACCGACACTGGCGCAACAACTTTGCAAGCGAGCGGTCGGGTAATTCTCTCGTATGGAATGCAAAAAAGGAGTCCGGGCCAATTCCACCGCATTACCTTCGCGGCGCGGTGAAAGTCCGTAACCGTCCAAGATGATCATAATTGTCGGGCCTGTTTTTGTTTTCAAGAGAAAAAATATCGTTTTAGGGAAAACGGGATAATCAAAAATATTATAGCATAAACACATTGGGAGTCATAGGGAAAATTTATCTTCCGGTTCGGTCCCCGCTTCCGATTTGTTATTGACAAAATGTTTGAAAAATTATAGGGTCAGGGGTATTTCGTTGTCTGATGAGGTGTGTTTGGGGATATTCCAGGGTATTTTAGCTCAGAAAGGGGGAAATCGGTGAAGAAAGTTGAGTTAAGTCCCGCTTATTTGCGGAAATTGGCGCGAGGGCTGGCGAAAGCGCTAAAAGCGGAAAATGGTGCTGATCAGGTTGTTCTGGTGTTCAAAAGACAAAGCCGATGCGTATTGGGAGAGGTTTATGAACTTGAATCTGATCCCGAGCAGGTTCTAAAGAAAAGAGAGAGGAGGAAATACCGGAAATTTATTCGAAAGCTCGGAAACCTTCCCAAATCACGGGTTATTCTGATCTCGAAAAAGACGTTTCGGGGACATTCATCCCGTGAAAAGAGGATTCGATAGCCATTTATTGCCCCAGCCAGGTCAAGCGCGACCTGGCTGTTTTATTAAGTAACTGTGAGCAGGTGACAAGTAACAAAGGCGAAAATAAGGGAAAAGGGGCAAATTCCCGCTAGATCTGGGCATTGTTACTCTTTGTCGGTTGCAATTTATGCACGATTACCGTTGATTGTGTCAAAATATTTGACAGTGTATAGTTATTTAAAACTCTAAAGTATCAAATATTTTGACGATGTGTGTATGAGTGTCAAAAATAGTATTGACATAATTTCTAGCAAGAATATACTCAGTGTAAATCGCGCGGAAGGAGGTGTTTATGGATCCGCTTGGTTTTATCACATTTGCATTGATCGTTCTGATTGGTGGTCCTACCGGACTGTGTTTCTGGGCACAGGATCGAGCTCGGAAGTCGACGGATGAAAAATCCGCCACAAGTAATTCCGAGAAAAAAGAATCTCCAGAAAAGAAATCATAGGCGATGTCAGTGGCGGGTATCGCCTTGAATAGATCGCCAGGGGAGATTAACTTTCTCCCCTTTTTTTATGAAAACAAAATCCCCTTCTCTGCTGTCAGAGGGGGATTTTGTATCTGTCGGCGGAATCTAGAATGATACTTGGCTACTGTAAATTTTGAGATGCTCGATTTGAGATTCGCTGAGATTCTTGGCGTGATCTACCGCTTCGTTTACCAAATCTTTGGAGAATGTCTGGCTCTCGCCCACGGCGACTCGGTGATTACCGGTGCGGTTTTGCAGATAATCTTCAATGTAGATGCGCTGTTCGGCGCTCAAATCATTACTAACTTGCCCACTATTCATGGCGGAGGTCAGTGCCTTGCGCGCCAGTTTGGTAATGCTATCGCCGGATTCGGCTGTTACTTCGATGCCGTCGCTGGTTACGGTAGCTGGTTTGACTGGTTCAACATTATTTTCTTCCTGAGCCGGTGTTTCGGCGACGACTTCCGTTTTGGTGGTGGTATCCTCGATCACGGTCACTTCTTTTTCCGCTTCGGTCACTGATTGCTGAGCCAGCTTCTGTTTGGCTTCTTCGCTTTGTTCGGTGGCTTTCGTTACCGCTTGGTCAATCGTCGCGGTCAGTTTCTCGGTGTTGTCGTTGATCACGGTCATGACTTGATCTTTGGCAGACGCCAACTGCTCGTTCGCCGGTGTCAGAGCGGTTTCCAGCTGTTCCACAGTGGTTTTGGCTAGAGTTTTGCTTTGTAAATTAGTTAGTGATTTCAAGGTTGTCTGGGACAGGCTATCAACTTTCTTTTTGGCGCTGGCCAATCCCTGATCGATCGTTTTGTCCGCGGTTTTCTTGAAATTATCATCCACGGCGGACAGGCGTTCGACGGCGGCTGCTTTTTTGTCGTCAAAATTAGTCAGGGCCATCTCGGTGGCCGAATTGATTTCATCGGTAGTGGCTTGCCAGGCGTTGTTGAACTCGCTTTTCAAAGCGGCCAGCTGATCAACCGGATCAGTCGCTTCGTTGGCGGTCTCCCCTGCTTCTTTGATGGGTTCGGCGCTGGCGGTTTCTTCCTGCTTCACGTCTTCCTTGGCCGTTTCGTTTTGCGGTTCTTCGTTGTTGCGGGCAAAAACCCAGATGACTAAAATTGCGACGACAATGACGATCATGGTCGAGACAATGCGACCCTTGCGCGACGGTTGCATGTCGAGCGGTTCGTTTTCGAAGAGTTCGGGATCTTTTTTCTCGGACTTGATTTCCTCCTGTTCGTGTTCGTGGTTTTTCTTTGACATAAAAAAATTGTCGAAAAACCAACAGTTTGGCCTTTTAACACCGCTTGAGCGCGGCTTTGGATCAGTGATCCGTTAGCCGCACCGTTGGAAATTAAGGGTATTAAAGAGGCACGCGAAACCCTCATTTGAGATTGAGGGTTTCATATCATTGTACGGAGGATCCGTTTTCTTATCAATGGTATAAACTGGGGAAAAGTGGCTGATTTAAGCAATAAAACAAGCGAAAAGTCAAAATAGTTTCTGAGCCAAGCCGAACGATCATTAGCCGCGATCTTATTTCCGCTAAAAGGCAGCCGCAGATGACGGAAATCAGAATTTGTTTCAAAATGCCGGCAAAAATTCCGATGTGATTCATATTGCCCCAGCAAACCGGTTCAGCTGGATAGCGGCTGGTCCGCGACTCTGGAGTTTTAAATACGGCCGCCGACGATCATTTGCTCAGTTAATAATTCAGGAGGCAGGAAAAAAGACGTCCCCCATCGAAAGATGCGGAACGTTTATTTTTTTATTGAAACAAGTGTATACTTAAAGATAAATAATCCCGGGCATATACGTAATTGATATTATCAGATTATTTTTGTGACTAAGCATGAATTCTAAGGAAAAAGAAAATTTTACGATCGAGCGCCGGGATAAAAATGTTCTCCCGGCGTCAGAGCGCTGGTTGCCACCGGCTGAATTTATCCGGGCTCTGGATGAAAAAGGTTACGAGCAAGTCGCCGTCACTTATCGGGAAGCGGTGCAGATCGCCGAAGATGTTAGAGCGGCCGGCGGACGGGCTTTGATCGTCGGCGGTTTTGTGCGCGATCATTTTTTCAACAAAATTTCCAAGGATATTGATTTGGAAATCTATGGTTTGCCGCTGGAAAAATTGCGCGCAGTGATAAAACAACAGCGCAAGACCAAAGAAGTCGGCAAAGCCTTCGGCGTTATGAAAGTGGTCGTCGGTAACGGACTGGACATCGATGTCGCTCCGCCGCGCCGAGATTCAAAAATCGGCGAGGGACATCGCGGGTTTTCGGTAGAATTCGATCCTAATTTGAGTATCACGGAAGCCATGCGTCGCCGAGATTTTACCATGAATTCCATGGGAGCCGATCCTCTGACAGGAGAAGTTTTTGATCCGTTTCACGGACGTGAAGATATCGATCGAAAAGTTTTGCGCGTCACCGATCCGGAAAAGTTTGGCGAGGATCCATTGCGCGTCATGCGAGCAATGCAATTTGTCGGTCGGTTTGAATTGACTCTGTCGCCGGAGAGCCTAAAAGCGTGCCAAGAAAACCTGGAAAACGTCAAAACTCTACCGCTCGAGCGACTCTATGAAGAATGGCGTAAGCTATTATTACAAAGCGAGCGGCCATCGGTCGGGCTTGAAATTGGCAAAGAAATCGGCCTATTTAAGCGTTTTTATCCGGAGCTGGAAGTACTGTCATCACTGCGCCAGAACCCGGAATGGCATCCGGAAGGCGATGTCTGGACGCATACCAAAATGGTGGTTGATGCCATGGCCCGGATTATTCGTCGGGAAAAATTAGTTGAAGATCAAGCAACGCGTCTCATGCTGGCGGCGCTGTGTCATGATTTGGGCAAAGCCGATACGACGATTCGAAAAGACGGAAAATATATTTCGTACGGCCATGAAAAAACCGGTCTCGAAATTACGCGGAGATTTCTGGAAAAATTGACGAATCAATCCGGTTTCATAAAACAAATTTTGCCGCTGGTGGCGGAACATATGTGGCCCATCGTGCTGGCCAAAGATAAGGAAAAAGTAAGCGACGGGGCCATTCGGCGCTTGGCGACCCGGACCGCGCCGGCCAGCATCCAAGAGTTGGTTTGGGTCGGAGAAGCGGATCAACGCGGTTGCGGTGTTGCTTTGGAAAAACGGAAAGAAAAAGATTTTTCGGCCACCGGAGAATTTTTGTCCGGTCAGTGGCTGCTCGATCGGGCCGATCAGCTGGGAATCAAAAAAGAAAAACCGGCTGCGCTTACGCGCGGGCAGGATTGGATTGACTGGGGATGTCAAAAAGAATATGGAAAGAATATTGGCGAACTGATCAAGCTGGCTGAAAAGTTGCGAGATGTGCAGAACTATGAAAGGGAGCAAATCCAGGCCGCGACAATACACGAAATTAGAAGTGATCAGACGGGAATGAAGGCGATCCAAAAATTGAAAAGCCTCCTCTAAAAAATCAGCTCAAGTGAGCCGATTTTTTTATTTTCGAAAAAGATTAGGCAATAATCCGGGCCAAGATTTAATGCTGGCCAAAGTTTAATTTGCAAGATTCTATTTATGTACCGACTTCGCTCTCGCATACTCGAGCTTCGTGGGGTAAACTTGCTTGGTGCGCTCGGCAAGAGTTGAACTTGCAATCTTCCCCTTAGGACGGGGCTGCTCAATCCAGTTGAGCTACGAGCGCAAATAGAGTAAGATGACTAGAACTTCGATTCTTTGTAACCTAAATATAGTCTAATACAGTTACTTTATCAACTGTACACACGGTGTGTATATAATTGTTTCACGTGGAACAGTTTTGGCAAAAATTTAAGTGGCTCCTCGTTACACAGCCGGATTTGGTTGTTTTTGGAATTTTTATTTTTTTGTTTCCATTTAATACCAGGAAGTTTCTAAATATTCTACTCCCCTATTCGGACCAGGTTTTCAATACCTGGAGTGCTTTTTTTCTCTATCTGTCTGATTTGCTTTTGTTGCTGGTTCTGGCGTTGTGGTTGTACCGAATCCTTAACCATAAGTTCAGGTTTTCCGGTCCTAGGCTCGGATTTATCGCCGGCTTGTCGGCCTTTCTGCTAATAATGACAGTTTCGACTATAGCGCGCAGCGGAGGCATTTTGTCATGGTCCGGAATCCTTAGAACCTTTGAATTTGGCTTGCTTGCTTTTTATGCCTTGTCCGTAATTGTGACTTGGCGTCGGCGCTTCATGGTGATGGCGTTATTTTTTTCGGCGATGTCGTTGCAGGCGGTTATCGGCGTGGTGCAGTTTATCACCCAAAAATCCGTGGGACTGTCTGTTTTAGGTGAATCTGCTTTGAGCACTCAGATCTGGGATGTTGCTGAGGTGGTGTCGCAAGGCCAGATTTGGTTACGTGCCTATGGCACCCAGGTTCATCCTAATGTTTTGGCTTATTTATTGACTATTTCCCTTATTTTCGGTGTTTATCTGTATGCGCGAGTTCGATCGATCAGTTGGCGCATGGCAATTAGCGCCTTGGCCGGGTTGCAGTTGATGGTATTAGTTATGTCATTTTCGCGGACGGGTTGGCTGGGTCTTATTATTGGACTTGGTTGTTTAGTGATTTTGTGTTTAGTTTGGGGAAAATCGCACCTGACTAAATTGGGAAGACCGCTGGTATCATTAGCGCCACTCATTATTACTGCGGTTATCCTATTGGGTTCACTGGTTTCGTTGTGGCCATTACTATCAGATCGCATTACTGTATCTGACTCACATGGCGATCTGGCCAGTAGTTATCGCATCGAGCTAAAAAACCTCGGCTGGGATCGTTTCGCGATACATCCCATTATCGGTATTGCCCCGCGCCAATTTGTGCCAAGTTTGAGCGCTGAGGATTCTGTGGCTTCATCTCCTTGGAAATTTCAGCCTATTCACAATGTTTATATTCTAATGCTGGTCGAAATCGGCGTGCTAGGTGTTGTGGCATTTTCCATATTGATTGGGAGTAAGATTCGACGACTCTTTCGGATAATCAAAAATGTTCCACGGGGAACATTTTTCGCTCATAATATTGATGTATTGTATGTATTCATTGTTTTCAGTTGCCTGCTTGTATCTTTATTATGCATGCTTTTTGACCATTACATATACGACATACAACAAAGCAGCCTTATGTTTTGGCTGCTTTTGGGTATATGATACTTATTGTGTGTATCAAAAGGTGAAATTCATTAACCCCATCACCCAGGTTCCGAATTGATCCAAGACCGGATTTTTGAGGTTAATGTAGTAGAGGGCGATGAAAACCACGAAAATTGCTCCGGCGAAGATCAGCGAATCCCACAAATCTGCATTCTTGGCGTGTTGCATGCGCAGTAGGGCCGTGGAGGCGGGGGTTGGGGAGTGGGAAACCGTTTGGTCGTTGGTCGGTTGACTCTTTTCGGGAACGTTTTCAATTTTTGCCGGCTGATTATATAGTTGGGCGTAGTTGCGCTGTTTGGATTGTTGCCTTTGACGGCGTGATTTTTTCGACATATAAAATATTTTAAGTTATTTTATCATATCAGACACTTCGCGGTATGCCAAGTCTAAGACACAAGCGACGGAATTGACTTATGTGATTTTTTTTTCTAGACTGTTAAGAGTTGTCCCCAAATTTAATTGAATGGATATCTATTTTTACTTGTTTTTGATTTCATTAGCTGTCGGCGCGGCGGCGCTGATTTTTGGTATATTGGTTAATCGTCGCGTCCGGTCTTTTGAGGAACGATTCCAACAATTTTTTGGCACCAAAAAAAGCCCCCATCTGAACGCGATAGTCATGCGTAATGTTGAGACGATCAAGAAAATGACCGGCGATATTGATAAGTTGTATGAAGTAGCGCAGGAATTGCAACAGATTGCTTTGCACAGCACGCAAAAAGTCGGCACACATTTTTATAATCCTTACGGCGACACCGGTGGTACGCTCAGCTTTTCAATCGCGATGCTGGATGCGGAGGATAATGGCATCGTTATTTCCAGTTTGCATTCGCGCTCCGGGACACAGGTTTACGCCAAAGCCATCGAGCGCGGACAATCGAAGCAGCATCTGACCGAAGAGGAAATTGAAGCGCTGCGACGGGCGAATAAATAAGACATTAAGAATATTAAGATATTAAGAACGTTAAGAGTCTGTGCTTTTCTTAATACTCTTAATATCTTAATATTCTTAATCTCTTAATATCTTTTTAAAATTCTTTTTCAAAAAAAATGACTATGTTTCAACGCAAGGACGAAAATTTAGCGATGGGTAATGTCGCGGCGCCGGTCGGGGAGACGGTGGTTGGACATTCTGTCAAACTGGAAGGCGATTTTTCAAGTGATGAAAATGTCCGGATTGACGGCTCGGTGTCCGGTACGGTCAAGACCAATAAAAATTTACTGATCGGGGAGCGGGCGTCGGTTGAGGCCGATGTTTTTGCCGATAACGCGACCATCGCCGGGCGAGTCAATGGCAATATTGACGTCAAAACCAAGCTGGAATTGCTGGAGACGGCGCGGATTGCCGGCGATATCAAAGCTGGAGTGTTGTCGATCAATGCCGGAGCGGTTTTTTCCGGCCAATGTTCGATGTCGACCGAGCAAAGCGGCGCCGTCGATGCCGTCAAGACAGAGAAAAAACAATGACACAGGCGGGGGCGGATTAATGCCGGCCCTGCTCAGGGATTTTCATGTATCATTACATATACGACTCGTTCATTGGCGAACGTCGTTTCCGGCGCCAGTTGGCGGCGATTGAGCACAAATTGACGGAAATGGGGATTGTCGGCGAGCGCGAACGGGTTACGCCAATTCGCACGGTGGAAGAACTGATGAAGTTGGGTTTGAGCCGGCGCTCAAAAACTATTGTAATTTTTGGGAATGATTATACTTTTACCAAAGCGCTGAACGCGGGGCTGATGGCCGGAATGAATCCGGATGAGGTTGTCCTCTCGATTATTCCCTTCGGTGAACCAAATCGGATCGCGGCTCTGCTGGGATTACGCGGGGAAGCCGCTTCGGTGCAGGAATTGGCGGCGCGCAAAATAGAAACGATCGATATCGGACGCGTGAACAAGCGTTTTTTTATTACGGCGACGGATATCGGCTTTGAAGCGGAATACAAAACGCGGCGCGAAGAAGTTCAGGAAAAAACTTCTCTGTTTACGGCTCAGCACCGAATGAAAAAGTTCAAGCCCCAGGAAGTGAAAGTGTTGATCGACGATCAATTTCTGATTACCGGTCCGCTTTTTAATCTTTCGGTGGTAAATCTGGCTGACAAAATTCCGGGACGTCCGTCGGTCAATCCTCAGGATCGCAAATTACGCGTGACAATGGTGCCGTATACGGAAGAGTTGTTGGCGAAAGCCGGATTGGTGGCGCGACGTCAATATGAAAAACTGCCCAATGCCAGCTTTTTTCTGGCAAAAAATGTAAAAATCGCCGGCCCCAAGACGGTAAAAATCGCGACCGACGGAGTTTTGTACGATATGCTTCCGCTGGAGATTGAGGTGATTCCTCGAGCGGTGAAAGCGATTGTGGGGAAGGGGAGAGCGTTTTGAAGAAAATAAAAAATTTAAAATCTAAGTTAATTGAAGTAATTAGGGCTTTTGATTTTAACCTTTTGATTTCCTTTGGTTTTTGAATTTTAAGTTTTTAGATTTTCCCGGATTGCGTGTTTGACTCGAATGTTGTAGAATATCCTTGCTTCTATTAAGTTTCTATGACAACATAACAGGTTATCTTTATGGCTTCCGGCGCTGGCAAAAAATTTGGTTACGGTGTTTTGCAGACCTTGGGTGCTTTTTTCGACAAAAAAGTCGTCCCGCCCTGGATTCCTTGGGCTATTTTCGGCGGTATCGGCGTCCTAATTGCGTGGGCAAACAACTGGAATTGGTGGGCTTTGCTGAATGTGGTGGCGGTCGTTCTCTGGATTCTTTTCGCGATTGTCATGACTATGATTTTTGTCCGGCGGGCGCAGGAAGCAAAGAAAGCCAAGAATTAAGATATAAGATATAAGAGGTAAGAAGTATAAATTTATACAAAATCGTAAGTAGTTGGTGTTAATTTTTAGCGGATTTCATGGATGAGAAAAAAGTAAAATTGTCCGGCGCCTTGACGGTAAAAGAGTTTGCCGCCGTTTTAGATTTGCCGGTGACGGATGTGATGAAGACATTGATGACCAATGGCATTATGGCCACGATCAACGAAGAGCTGGATTACGAGACGGCGGTCATTATCGCCGAGGATTTGGGTTTTTCGGTGGAGACGGGCAAAGGTGAAAAAACCGGTGAGTTGGACGAGGAAGAAGAACGCCGTGCTCGCTTGGGCCGTCTGCTGGCGGAGCCGGACAAAGCGGCTCTCAAGCCTCGGGCTCCAATTGTCACGATCATGGGCCATGTTGATCACGGCAAAACGTCTTTGCTGGACGCTATCCGCGAGACAAATGTTACCGCCGGCGAAGCGGGGGGAATCACCCAGCATATTGGCGCTTATCAGGTGGAAAAGAAAAATCGACAGATTACTTTTTTGGATACGCCCGGCCATGAAGCTTTCACGGCCATGCGGGCGCGTGGAACCAATGTGACTGATATTGCGATTTTGGTGGTGGCGGCCGACGACGGGGTCAAGCCTCAGACGATCGAAGCCATCAGCCATGCCAAGGCCGCCAAAGTTCCGATTATCGTGGCCATAAATAAAATCGATAAAGAAGGATCGGACGTGGCGCGAGTGAAGAAAGAACTGGCTGACCACGAAGTTTTGACGGAAGAGTGGGGCGGCGACACAGTTTGTGTGGAAGTTTCCGCCAAAAATAAAATCAATATCGATGATCTGCTGGAAATGATTTTACTGGTGGCCGATATGCAGAATCTGAAAGCCAATCCGCGGCGCCGTGCCGTCGGGACGGTGATAGAAGCGGACAAAACTGAAAAAAGTGGGGCGGTGGCCACGGTTTTAGTTCAAACAGGGACATTGCATTTGGGCGATGATTTTTCTATCGGGACCACTTTCGGCAAGGTGCGCGCGATGCGAGATTACCAGCAGAAAGAAATTACCGAGGCGGGACCGGCGACGCCGGTACGTCTGATCGGCTTGAAAGATGTCCCGCATGCCGGCGATATTATGGAAGTTCATTTGGATGCTAAAGAGGCCAGAAGTGAAGGTGAACGGCGCCGGAAATTGGAAGAACTCAAAAGCCGACGGGGCTATGGCCGATTTGGTTTGTCGGAAATGGCCGACGCGATCACCAAAGGAAAAATGAAAAAATTGAACGTCGTGCTGAAGGCCGATGTCGGCGGAACGCTGGAAGCGATATCGTCCGCTTTGGAAAAATTACGGTCGCAAGAAGTTTTTGTCGAGATTTTGCACCGGGCGGTGGGTGATATTTCGGAAACCGATGTCTTGATGGCGAAAGCGTCGCGAGCTGTGGTGGTTGGTTTCAATGTGAAGGCTGACGGGCAGGTGACGGAGACGGCCAAAAAAGAAGGTATTCAGATAAAGATCTATAATATTATTTACGAATTGATCGACGATTTGAAGAATGCTTTGGAAGGCTTGATCGAGCCGGAGGAAGTGGAAATCAAAATGGCGACGCTGAAAGTTTTGGCTGTTTTCCGCCACGGTAAAAAAGAAATGATTTTCGGCGGCAAGGTGCTAAATGGCAAAATTGAAAAGATTGGCGATGTTTATGCGCGTCTGATGCGTGACAAAAAAGAAGTTTCCCGAGGACAGATGCGCGAATTGCAATGCGAGAAGAAAAATGTGGACGAGGTTTCCAAGGGGAAAGAAGCAGGGATGCGCGTCGAAGGAATCAATGAGGTCCAGGTGGGCGATTTGGTAGAGATATTCCGATTGGAACTTCACAAAAAGAAAATCGGAGAAGATAAAAAATGAAACGGCGAATCATCCAAATTCAAGATGTGATAGCTCGTGAATTGGCGGTGATATTCAGCCGGGAAATTGAATTCCCGATCGGCGCTTTTCCGAGCATCGTGAAAGTAAAGGTCTCCGAAGATTTGCGCCATGCTTTGGTCTGGATCGGAGTTGTCCCGCCTGGGAAACGCCAGGAGGTACTGGAGTGTCTGGAGAATAATATCTATCATATTCAATCTTTTCTGAATAAGCGCTTGACGATGAAATTCCCGCCACGGCTTCTTTTTAAAATCGATTCCACCAGTGATAAAGTCCAGCGGATCGAAGAGCTGGTGGATCAAATACACCAGGAAAATGACAGCTCAAAATAATTGTCAGCAAGTCAGTCGGTTTTTAGAGCGAGTCGACAATATTATGTTGTTGACCCATGTTTCGCCTGATATTGATGGTATTTCTTCGCTCTTGGCGCTGGGTCGAGGCCTGGAATCTGTCGGTAAAAAAGTCATCAGATTGTTGCCGGAAGATTTGCCGCGGCGCTTTTTTTTCTGGGCAGATTTGGATAAAATTGTGGATGAGCCGAGATGGCAAGAGGCCGAAGCGGTGGTGACTCTCGATTGCGGTGATTTGCCGCGGACCGGATTTGCTTATGAGCTCGGCCGAATCGGTAAACCGGTGGTCAATATCGACCACCATCCCCAAAAAGAACCGTTCGGAACCATTCATTTGGTGGAATCCGGAAAAACTTCCACCGCGGAAATAGTTTTTCACCTGTTGAATGAATTGGGAGTTGTGATCGATAAGGCCTTGGCGGATATGTTATTGGCCGGTATAGTGTGTGATACTCAAAGTTTTCAGGTGGCTTCGACATCGGCCGAAGTCCTCAGTATCGCTTCG
This sequence comes from uncultured Candidatus Saccharibacteria bacterium, assembly GCA_965230955.1. GTDB lineage: Bacteria > Patescibacteriota > CALEFQ01 > CALEFQ01 > CALEFQ01 > CALEFQ01. The sequence goes on from OZ246404.1 coordinate 61,980, forward strand.
CAATTGATGAGCAAGGGCGCGCGTATCCCGAAAATTACCAAGGAAATTTTTCGCGTCAAACCTATTACCGCTCTAAAATTATGGGGTCGGGTGTTGGATCGGGTGCAAGTTGACGCGACTACTCACATGGCTTATTCCGTCGTGCGCCAATCTGATTTTGATGAACTGGGAGTCGTTTCGCAGGATCTGGAGGGCGTGGTGGATCTGATTAACGCCGTGACCGAAGCCAAATTTTCTTTGTTACTGACGGAAACCGGTGACAATATCGTCAAGGGTTCGCTTCGCTCGGAAAATTTCAAAGCGGTTGATGTTTCCCGAATTGCCGAGCTTTTCGGCGGCGGGGGACACAAACTCGCGTCCGGCTTTCGTTTTCCGGGAAAAATAGAAGAAAAAGACGGACGTTGGCTGATAAAGAGTCTTTAGCGTTTAGTCTTTAGCCATTGGCATCGGCCAAAGACTAAAGACCAAAGACTACTCTCATGTGGTTTGACAGTATCCAGCCTTATTTATCGGTCTTCGATATCCAGAAATATCCTCTGGCGATTTTGGATATTGTGCTGGTGGCTCTGCTTTTTTACGGAATCTATTGTCTGATCAAGGATACCAAAGCGATTCGAATGGTAATCGGAATCATTTTGGTGGCGGCGGTTTTTGTCATCGGTCAAATTCTCAATCTCATCGCCCTGACCTGGCTGTTGAAATACTTCGCGGCATTTATCGTGGTGGCCATTCCCATAATTTTCCAGCCGGAGCTGAGGCGCGCGTTTGAAAAATTGGGGCGTCCGGGAAAGATCAGGAAATTCCGATTGTTGCCCCAGCGGGAAACCGATCGGGTGGTGGAAATTATCGCCGATTCGGTCGTTGTACTGGTAAAAAATAAAATCGGCGGATTGATCGTTTTGCGCCGGACTACCGGCTTGGCGGATCATATCGAAAAGGGGACGACGCTCAACGCCGCCTTGAGTCGGGAGATTCTGCTGAATTTGTTGTTTCCCAATTCCCCCTTGCATGACGGCGCGGTGTTGATCGGCGGGAATCAGGTTTTGGCGGCGGGCGTTATTTTACCGCTGTCCGAGCGCGATACGACATATCAGCTGGGAACGCGGCATAAAGCGGCTCTGGGGATTACCGAAGAAACCGATGCCGTAGCGGTGGTGGTGTCCGAGGAGCGCGGGGAAATATCAGTCGCGGTCAACGGAAAGATAGAAGTGGTTAGCGGTCCGGAAGCTTTGCGCGAAAAACTGAAAGAACTACTGGTCTAAATCCAAAGTCCTAAATCGTCAAAGTTTTGAAATTCAACTTTAAGATTTCGAGCTTGTTTCTAATTTAGGATTTCGTGCTTAATAATTGTTATATGAACTGGAGTTTCATCACAAAGAATTGGATCGCAAAACTGCTGTGCCTTCTATTGGCGCTGGGGTTGTGGTTTTATATTGCCAATGAGGGATTTCAATTACAAAAAGTGGCCGGCGGCGTGCCGCTGGAGACCGCTAATTTAGACAATGGTTTGGCGGTGACGGAAGATTTGGGGACGGTGCAATTGTCCGTTCGCCCTCAACAGGGATTGCGCAAGAGTATTTCTCCAGATAGTTTTGAAGCTTATGTCGACCTGGAAGGTCTGGGCGTCGGCGCTTACGAACTCCCGGTAAAGGTTTCGTCGAGCGATACTGAGATTCAGGTTTTGGAAATAAATCCGAGCAAGGTCAAGGTGACGCTTGATCGCAAAGTCACCAAAGCATTTTCAGTCACGGCTAAAGTTGAGGGGCAAGTCGGGACCGGCTACCTGGTGGGGGACTCAAAAATTTCTCCGACGGAAGTTGTTGTCTCGGGCGCCGAAGGTTTGGTCGGTTCGATTGCGACGGTCGTGGCGGATGTAAAATTGGTCGGCGATCTGTCGGAGATTCGTAAAACCGTTGAATTGAAAGCGATTTCCACGGCCGGCCAAGTGATAAAAAACGTGACCATTGAGCCGAAAACAGCCGAGATTACGATAGGCGTTTCCCAGGAATCCGATGTCAAAACGGTGGGTGTGAAAGTCAAAACCATAAACCAGCCCAAAGACGGTTATTTCATAAAAAGTTTGACGGCCAATCCGAGCACGGTTGTTTTGCGCGGCCAGCGCGACGTTTTGCAGCCGATCGAATATATCGAAACGAAAGAAGTGGATCTGAAAGATTTGACTAGCAGTACGGAGCGCACCGTCGGTCTGATTTTACCGGAGGGCGCTATCCTGGATGGTTCGGAAACCGTGAAAATTTCGATTGCCATTGACGGCAATGAATCGACCCGGGGCATGAGCGGCATTTTTGAATTCAAAAACCTGGGCGGGAATCTGAAAATCGATTCTTTTTCGCCAACCAAGGCGGCTGTGACCGTCAAAGGCAAAGCGGGGCGTTTGTCCTCATTGACCGAGCGCGATGTGCGTGTTATCGTTGACCTGGCCGGTAAAGGCGAAGGAACTTTTACGATCGGCCTGAACAAAGGTAATGTCGTTTTGCCGGATGAAGTGGCGCTGGAAAGTCTGGATGTGAAGGAGATACAAGTGACAATCAAAAATAAGTAAAAAGTCAAAAATCAAAAGTCAAAAGTTCGATGATCCGCTTTTGACCTTTGACTTTTAACTTTTGACTTAATTTTATGAATCTCATTCCAACTGTCATCGAAAAATCAAGCTTCGGCGAACGCGCCTACGACATTTATTCCCGCTTGCTCAAGGATCGTATCATTATGCTGGGCGGCCCGGTGGATGACGACGTGGCCAATATCATTATCGCCCAGATGCTTTTTCTGGAAAGCGAAGACAAGACCAAGGACATACATTTTTACATCAATAGCCCCGGCGGATCGGTCACGGCGGGTTTGGCGATTTATGACACAATGCAGCATATCAAGCCAAACGTTTCTACGATCTGCGTCGGTCTGGCGGCTTCCATGGGCGCTTTCCTTTTGGCGGCGGGACACCCGGGCAAGCGTTTTGCTCTGCCGAACTCCGAGATTCTGATTCATCAAGTCATGGGTGGAGCCGAGGGTCAGGCGGTTGATGTCGAGATTCGCGCGCGCCATATGATTCGTATCAAGGAAAGATTGGAACGGCTCTTGGCAAAGCACACCGGCCAACCCTTGAAAAAAGTGGCCGATGATACCGACCGCGACTATCACATGGACGCGGAAGAAGCGCGGAAGTATGGGATTATTGATAAAGTATTAAAGTAATTCAAAATTCAGAATTCAAAATGCAAAATCAGGGCGGGCGACAGGGCTCGCCCTTTGTGTTTGACAATCAATAGAGTAAGGGTAAGATGGGGGCAGCAACCTCAGGAGGTGAAAGTATGAAATGGAAACGACGGATTTTGTTGACTCTAGGCTGCCTATTTCTTGCCGCCGCCATAATCGTGCTGGGAATTTCCGGGATATATTCCGAATTTGGCATGAGAGGGGAAACTCTGAAATATCTGGCGATCGCGGTGGGATTGGTGGCGATTTGTCTCGGGCTTGCCTATTGGGGAGATGATATTCGAATCGTTAAACCTGATCCACCAGTTAATCGAGCCAAGCCGAAATCAATCTAGCAGTCTGTGCATCTCAAAGCCTTGATGTCTCATCAGGGCTTTATTATTGACAAAGGAATTTCGTATGCGATACTAAAATCAAACTTGTCAGAAAAGGAGGATCATATGCCGAGGCGAATTAAGGACGAAAAGTATTATCCAATGGCTCGCCCGGATGACCAGGACAGAATTACTTCAGCCAACTCCGTGCCAGCTGATGATTGATAATCAGTGTCGGCACAGCGCTTCCTTCCGGAGGCGCTTTTTATATTACCGTCAGGAATCGGCCTTATTTTATTTTCTTGACAAGAAAGTAGATACTCGCCATACTGCTCTAAACCCTAGCCGAAAAGGAGGCTGATATGGCAAAAGGTTGGAAAACTCTGGTGTTAGTGGGTTGTATGGTATTGATATTTTCGCTTATGCTTTGGCGGGCAGGTGTTGGTTCGATCGGTGAGCCTGACAAGTCTGCCATAAAATTCCACAACGATGTCATCTTTCTTGGTTTAATCCCTTTCCTTGTACCGGTTCTCTGGCTGTCATTGATTCACATTGCTCACCGCCGGCCCCCGATGTGGATACCGATTGTATGTATTCTGGTCTATCTTCTTGTGTCCTCTGTCTTTTACACCGGCGGCCAGGAAGTTGTCTTTGTGCAGAATGGGCAGGTCAAGACGGTCTGTCTGGTTACCCCTTTTCTCAGTGAATTGCAGGCGGTACCGGTACACTATGTCATCGAGGCGGAATGTTGTCCGGAACAGCCCGGGAAGATAGGGGCTCGACTGGATTTCTACCCGGATCGTTCACTCTGGACACAATTTGAGCCGGTCGCGATTCGGAAAATTTTTCAGACGAAAGTCGAGAAAAGTTTATCGGAGGTTTCCGATGTTGATTGGAAAAGCCTGGATCGCCTGAAAGATGATCTGTTGCAAGTGCCCGAAAACTTACCCGGAAAAATCAAAGTACAAGTCACCGTATCAATGTAAACGAGGTGATCAATTTGAAAACAGCGCTTCCTTCCGGAGGCGCTTTTTATTTGACAAAGGTCATTTTTGTGCAATACTGAGCTCAAACAATGCCATCAAAGGAGGTATTCATGGCAAAAAAATGGATAGCACTGGTAGCTATAGCGGTTTTGTTTTCTCTTGTGACATTAGGGTGGCGGGTTTTTCTGAGGCCGCTGATTTTTCCAGAAATTGAATCGGCCAGTATCTTGGCGTGGGTAATCGACATTGGTTTGGGATCACTGATGATGCTTATGTTTATCGGATTAATGATGTACATTGGCATTCTGGATGCGTGGAAAAATGATCGGTTGACCCTGGAAAAAGAATTACTCCGTCGGGCCGAGAGAGCGCGAACTTTGGCCGGCCAGTCTCTAAAGGGTTTTGAGCAAGTGACCCTCTCGGATCTCGGCGGTCAGACAGACGATGCGGGAAATCTCTATGTGATATTTCATCATGGCATGGAGAGTCTCCTGATCCGTGGTCGGTCCTGGAGGCACCAGCTATTTGGCCGACCCAAGGCGCGAGAGGTCAATGTAACGTTGTCTGATGTTGGCCTGGTACATCCGGTCCAACAGGAAGTGCGTGTACGTAGCGGACTATGAAAAGTGGACCATTATCTCTTGCCGGCAGCCGGCAGGTATAATGGTCCTTTTACATTTGACAACAAAAAACGGCGGTGCTAGAGATATATCCAACGGTCTTGTTTTTTCACCGAAGCAAAGGAGGAAAGCGATGAAGATGTGGTGGATATGGGTTATATTGGTATCGGTCACGGTTTCTGCCGGAGATTGTCCCAGAGAAAGAGCGATCACGGCGCTGTTTCCTGACCTGTCGGCGGAAGTTTTGCAAGAAGTTTGCGCCGGGCTGGAGGGTAACAAACAGTTGAATAATTTGCTGGGTCAGGCTCGCCGGGCAAAAATGGATGATTGGGGACGAGTAGTGATCAAACTGGCTTATCTGGACAATTTGCGCCGAACGGTAAAAAAGACGGTGGAAAACGTGCCTGACAGCGGGGAGCTTCCGCTTGAAAATCAGCGCTTTTTCCAGAAAGTCACCGATATTTTCGCCCATCTGCAGAAAGACTGGATCAGAGCGCTTGGCCAGAGTAGCCTGATCAAACACCGACCGGAAGACTGCAGGGCAAGTCGTGAAGTGCTTTCATCTGAGTGTGTCGAGGAATATCGGCTTTTGAGTCTCAGTCTGAAATCATTTATCGGACAACAAGCCGATTTGGCCGCCGCTCATATCAAAGTTGGGCGTTGAATCAGTGAAATCGATGTGTTCTCCTCTGGAAACGGGGGAGAATTTTTTTTGGCGCGAATTTTGCGGTTTCTTGACGCTAATCCTGGGCTGGGGTAATATGGGAACAGGAATTTATCCTCCTTCGCCCGCCGGTCGGTGGGCTACGAAGGACTTTGTCAGTTAATTTTCGGTGTTTAGCGTGTTGGTCGGAGATACGGAAGTTAGTCTTATTTAAACTTTTTTCTCCTTGGAGAGCCAAAATAGCAATTCGCCCCTTTACTGGTCGGGATAGCTCTCCCTACAAAACACAATGTCACTCTTTATCCGTCAACTTGAAGCGGAAATCTAATTACGCCCTGCGGGCGGGTTTTAGAGTAGACGACACCGAGCAACCTAAATTTTTATGGAAACCATTATCGGGATCATCTTAGGTGTTATTGGTATTGCTGTTGGCGCCGGAATCGGTTATGCGGTTCGCCAAAGTTTGGCTAAAAAATCGGTGGACAGCGCCGAAGCCAAAGCAGAAAAACTGATTGAAGAAGCCAAATCAAAGCAAAAAGAACTCTTGCTCGAGGCCAATGAAAAATCAATCAAAGTGATTGAAGAAGCCAAAAGCGAGGAAAAAGAACGTCGTAATCAATTGATAGAAATCGAGCGGCGGGTGGAACGTCGGGAAGAATTGATCGATCGCAAGTACGATGAACTGGATAAAAAAGATCAAGAGCTGAATCAGCGCTTGCAAAAAGCGCGCGATGTCCGCAAGGAATTGGATGAAATCCGCCTCCAACAATTGGCCAAACTGGAAAAGGTAGCCGGTTTGTCGCGCGACAAAGCGAAAGAATTGATGCTGGAACTGACGGAGAAGGATATGAAAGATCGTTTACTGAAGCGTATCCGTCAATTGGAAGCGGAAGGCGAAGAAGCCTTCGAAGAAAAATCACGCGAAATTCTGAATCTGGCGATCCAGCGGATTGCCACTTCGCACACTTCGGAATCGACCGCCACGACGGTGGCTTTGCCCAACGATGAAATGAAAGGCCGGATTATCGGACGCGAAGGTCGTAATATCAAAGCGCTGGAAACATTGACCGGCGTTGAAATCGTGGTTGATGATACGCCGGAAGCGATTGTTATTTCCGGTTTTAATCCGATTCGCCGCCAAGTGGCCAAGATGGCTCTGGAAAAATTGATGGCCGACGGTCGGATTCATCCTTCCCGGATTGAAGATTCGATTATCGAAGCCAAAAAAGCGATCGCGAAAAATATCAAAGAAGCCGGCGAAGCGGTGGTCTATGATGTCGGTATTGCCGGAGTCGATCCGAAATTGGTCAGTTTGCTGGGACGCTTGAAATATCGCACCAGCTACGGCCAAAATGTTTTGAAACATTCTTTGGAAGTCGCCCACATTTCCCGCATCTTGGCGGAAGAATTGGGGGCGGACGTGACTATTGCCAAAACCGCCGGTTTGTTCCATGACATCGGCAAGGCGGTTGATCATGAAATTCAGGGCACTCATATTGAAATCGGCCGCGATATTCTGAAACGCTTTAGTTTCGATGAAAAAGTCATCCACGCGATCGAAGCTCATCATGAAGATGTCCCGTGCAAATCGGTCGAAGCGATAATCGTCAAAGTGGCTGATGCCATCTCGGCTTCTCGGCCCGGCGCGCGCCGCGACTCTTATGAAGAATATATCAAGCGTCTGGAAGATTTGGAGAATGTAGCGCTCTCTTTCCCGGGTATCGAAAAAGCCTACGCCATTCAGGCCGGTCGCGAAGTGCGTGTCTTTGTCCAGCCGAACGAAATTGACGATTTCGGCGCCCAAAAGATTGCACGCCAAATCGCCGACAAAGTTGAAGCCAATCTGAAATATCCCGGTGAAATCAAAGTGACCGTCATCCGCGAGATGCGGGTGGAAGATTACGCCAGATAAAAGTGTAGGGGCAGGCCCATGTGCCTGCCCTTCGTTAGAGAATAGGGCGGACGCATTTAGCCGCCCCTACAAAGATTCATGAAAATATTATTTTTCGGCGACATTGTGGGTAAAGCCGGCCGACACGCGGTCAAGGCGGTTTTGCCGAAGTTGCGAGCGCAGTATGAACCTGATTTGGTGATTGCCAATGCGGAAAATTTGGCGCACGGATTGGGGGTGACTCGGCGCACTCTTGAAGAAATGACCGATGCCGGCGTGAATTTTTTTACCAGCGGCAATCACATCTGGCAGCAAAAAGAAGCGGAAGAGCTGTTGCGCGATAAAAGCATCCCGCTGATTCGCCCGGCTAATTATCCGTCGGAAACACCGGGCGACGGTTATCGGATTATTGAAGTGGGTGTTGGTAAATTTGCTTTGATCATCAGTCTGCTGGGGCAGACTTTTTTTGATGAAAATCTTGATTCGCCGATGCGGACTATGGATAAAATTCTGGCGGAAACAAAAAACAAAAAAATCCACGCCGTGATAGTCGATTTTCATAAAGAAGTGACCAGTGAAATTCAGGCTCTCGGGTTTTACCTGGATGGCCGAGTCTCGGCGGTACTGGGGACGCACACTCATATTCCGACCGCGGATGAACGAATTTTGCCGCGCGGGACGGGGTTTATCACCGATGTCGGAATGGCCGGCGTGCGCGATACTTCGTTGGGGGTGGATGTTCAGCAAGTCATTAAATGGATGCTGACCCAGCGACCGGTAAAATTTGATCGGCCGGAAGAAGGCCTGTGTCGCGTTGACGCGGTGGTGATCGATATCGATCCGGCTAGTCGCCAAGCCAAATCAATCGAAAGAATTAATTTAGAAGTGGAAGTCTGAAGAAGATATTAAGAAGAATAAGAGTATTAAGATATTAAGAACATTAAGATATTAAGAACATTAAGATATTAAGAATGTTAAGATATTAAGAGTATTAAGAGGCTGGTAAACAAAGGGAATTTAATATGAGCGCTAACCTCTTAACGTTCTTAATATCTTAATTCTCTTAATATCTTAGTATCTTAACGTTCTTAATTCTCTTAATATCTTAATATCTTTTCCGGGTGCTAGATTAGCGGACTTTGTTTGCACTGCCAGAGGTTTTTTGCTAGAATAAGCTCAAAAGTCGTGAAAGTGTGTGGATAAGCCAATTCATAATTTTTCCCTAAGCTCTGACAGGCCAGAAATGGCTTAGTAGAGCCAAAAGAAAGGGGGTGAATATCATGACCAAGCAAGACTTAATCGACAAAATGGCGGAAAAAGCAGCCATCAGCAAGAAAGCTGCTGAAGATGCCATGGAATCTTTGATGGAGAACATCACCAAGGCTTTGCAGAGTGGCGACAAAGTTGCCATTACCGGTTTCGGTGTTTTCTCAGTTTCTCAGCGCAAAGCGCGCACCGGCGTCAACCCGCAAAAACCGACCGAGAAGATCCAAATCCCGGCCGTGAAAGTTCCGAAATTCAAGGCGGGCAAGACCTTGAAAGACGCGATCAAATAATTACCCGAGCCCTGAGGCTTCCCGAAGGGTCGATGGGTAGTTATGATTTGTGAATACAAACAAAGGCCCCAGCACTTAGTGTGCCGGGGTTTTTGTTATGTTTTGCTTATTATTTTTTCGACGTATATCGGCCGGCCGGTTCGCCGGTAGTCCTTGACATATTTTCGTGATTTTGATTAGATGGACAGTTGATTCCATCGGCCATACCGATAAAACAATCGGGAAAGGAGGATTTTATGGCGTCCGAGGAAAGAACTCGTGAATCGGAAGAGTTGATTCGCCGTATCCGTTTGCGAGATTTTCAAAATGCGCAAGAGTGTCGAGAAATTCTGGAATACTTGCTCTTCGGGGGTGAATTGTTTGAGCCCCAAGGTTTCTCGGCCATGTGGGAACTGCTGTTTCACTACCGTAAAATGTATCCAGACATTTGCCCGCTGGCAGCGGAGCTGGCCCGGTTTCTGGGTGATGATTTTCTGCCCCGGCTACTCGAAGAAACGGAGCGATTGCTGGTAAATTCGGAAGTGGACGGCACCGGGAGCGCTCTTGGCTTGGGCTTCATTTTCGGTCAGTTGCTGGTATTTTATGAGTATTACCCACAAGAATGGAAGCTGACAGGGCAACAGGCTGTTTTCCAGTTTCTGGAAATGCTTTGGAGTCGTTTCGATTTCGACGGCGAAAAGCAGCGTGCGGTGGGTGAGGCTTGCTTTCGGGTCCAACACTGGAACTTGATTCGGAGCGGGAAGATGATCTGGCTGATTCCGATGATTTACCAGATTTGGAAGGTTCCGGAGGAGAAGCGGTTGAAACTGGCATGGCCGTATGAACAATGGCCGCTCGTGCGGAATCTCACCGTCTCCGATGCTTCATTGACTCAGCAAATTTTGTCGCATCTGAAGCGGGAATCGGCGCATTTGTATGCTGATTGGCAAAAGCTCCTGATCATGAGCGAGCTGGTGCCGGATCTGGAGGCGCCGGAAATCCAGGTGACGATTCAGCTGATGATGCAGGCAAGCTTCAGCCTGGCTCTCTACGCCAAGTAAAAATGCACAACAAAGGCGGAAATTATTTTCCGCCTTTTCTTTTTTGGAAATTATTCCGGCTTTTTCGAAAGATTGAAGCCGAGTTGGAGCATCAGCTTTTCATCTTTGATCAAACGTTCAATCGCCAGGGCTAATTCTTTTTTGTCGTTTATATCTTTTACTTTTAGGCACGTTTTTTCATTGACCAATTGGGCGAAAAGAGGATAATCGGGAACCACTAATGATTTCAAATATGGCAGAACCGCGTTTAGATCGCTGGTATCGGTGGCCTTGGCCGCGTACGGGAAAACAATAATATCGGCCAGATTAATGATGTATTTCAAATTTTCCGGATCGGTAGTTTTGATAAAGCGGACATTGTCCAAAACATTTATTTCTTTGGCCAGTTTCTTTAGTTTGGGAACTTCGCCGTCGCCTTCGCCCCAGGTAGTGATTAATAGTCTAAGGTTGATATTGGGGCAAAGATTAACCAGTATTGGTAAAACGTCCAGCAATAGTGAAAACTGCTTATATTTTTCTGGCTTGCCGTAGAGAAGCAGGACTCGATCGGTGGCGTTTATTTTCAGTTTTTCGCGGAAACGTTTGGCATAATCTTGTTCGATGTGCGGGGGTTCTTGTCCGAATTCCAGCGGCTGAATTGACGGCTGTTTGGGGCGAAAGATCAGCGCCAAAGCGACCAGTCCGGCAAAAACGATAATATTAATCCAGAAAACCAGCCAGAAAGTTTGACCGGCCTGATTGATAAAATTGACCAAGAGCATCAAGATAGAGAAGAGGAAGCCGTAGCCCATGGCTTTCTTTTCGAATTCCTTGGCGCGCCAAGCCACGAAAAGACCGAGGAGCAGAGCGATGTAGCAGATATACAAAAAGACCGAAAGGTTTTCGGTGAATATTGCCCTGGCGCTGAGCAGAACATCGAAGAAAATCACGAATGAGGCCAGAGTGTAGATTAGATAGTTGCGGGTGCTTCTTTCCATATGAACAAGGTATCCTAATGGAGAATGCTGAAATAGTCAAGCGCCGAAGCAGGTAACAAGTAACAGGTAACAAATTGGAAAGACTTTTCCTTTTTGATACCTGTTACTTAAATTATAACCTGGCCAGGATATAGTTTTTATGCTATAATAATAAAGTTGTTTAATTAACACTAAAAACAAAACAAATGGAACTTGATGATGTCTTCCATCTTAGTCCCAGCTCAGTGATCCTACGCGGGATTATTGCCATCTTGTTTGGCATCCTGTTTATGGTCTGGCCGGGAATTACCCTGGAAGTTATCGTTCTCCTGTGTGCGGCTTTTGCTTTGATCGATGGTGTGATCATTGTGATCATGGCTTTTGCGGCCAAGCGACATTGGGCCAAGATGGTCCCGCTAGGAATAGTCGGAATTATATTAGGTATTTTGATTCTGGTCTGGCCGGGCATGTCGATTCTGGTTTTGATCATGCTCGTTGCCGCTTGGGCGATCATTTCCGGTTTGGGCCAGTTGATCTCGGTCTGGGCCGTTAAAATTTTGTCGAACGGTGCCAAGTGGCTCTATGCCATCTCGGGAATTCTTTCAATCATTCTCGGGGTAATCCTGTTTGTCTATCCGGTAGCCACGACCATGATTTTCATCTGGATTTTTGGCCTCTATGCGGTGGTCTTTGGTATCGTGATGCTGATGTCCGGCATCTGGATGAACAGTTTGATGAAAAAGAGCGGTTCATCTATGACTAAAACGGCGTAAGATATAGCGAGTAAAAAAGCAGCTGCGTCGAACAGCTGCTTTTTGTTTGTATCAAATCTATTTGCCCGGACTTTTATTTTGCTAATCTTTTTGTTTGAATATTTTTTGGGAAACACCGATGGCCGGGTGGGTTTGCCAATTAAAAGTATAGGAGAGCATTCGGATAGCTACCGAGACGGCGATGCCGGTAATAGCGGCTATCTGGGCGGGCAGCCCGGTCCAAATGCTAAGGGCAAAGAAAATAATAATTCCGGCCAGGGCGGCGGTGATATAGTATTGTCCGGGTTTAAGAAGCAGAGGTTCATTTTTGGTGAAAATATCGCGCAGAAATCCGCCGCTGACGGCGCCGATCAGGCCGATAAATATGGCGGCTAGAATGTTTAAATCAGCGCTAATCGCCATTTGGGCGGAAATAATCCCGAATATTCCGAGGCCGAGTGCGTCAATTACGACAAATAGAGTGGTGATTTTTTTTATGTAATTTACAAAAAATATAGTGATTATCGAGGCGGCAAGAATAGCGACAAGATACGGCCATTCCTCTATCATGACGGGAACTTTGGCTAGAAAAACTCCGTCGCGGATGATGGCGCCGCTGGCACCGGTGATAAAAGCCATCATGAATACGCCGGCAAAATCATATTTCCTTTCCATGGCGCTGATGGCGCCGGTAATCGCCAGTAGAAAGACAGCGAATACTTGTAAGAGAAAAGGGAGTTCAAATTGGCCTTGTAGGATTTCCATAGCTATGAGATTAATTATCACCTATTATTTTAGCAAAAAACAGTCCATTATTCTATCATTTGCGGGTCGATATTTTAGTTTTATTATTTTTGTGCTATAATATATAAACATAGTTAAAATCTGCCGGAGGGGCGGAAACTAAAAAACAAATGAAAAAGGTAACTTTTTGGGCGGCCTTGGCTGTTGCTACCATAGCAATTTTTGCTTTTGGTGCAGGCAATGCGCATGCCCTGACCTGGGAGCAGATTAACATCAGCGGATTTGCTAGTACCACCCAGCGGCTGATTCTAGCCCCTACGACACAGTGGGGCGATTACCTCTACGCCGGCACTGGTGGCACGACTGCTGATGGCAATCCGGCCAATGTCTGGCGTACCAGCAACGGAACGGACTGGACTCAAGTCACCACCAATGGATTTGGCGATGCCAACAACAATTGGGTAGGTGGCATAATCATCTTCCGAGGTGATCTTTATGTGAAAGTTAATAATCTTATCACCGGCGTGGAAATTTGGCGCACCCGCAATGGCACCAGTTGGGAACAGGTTAATAGTGACGGTTTTGGATCAGCTACCAATAATGGCGAGAGTTTCGGGATGGAAGTATTTAATGACAAATTATATGTTACCACCGCAGCTTTTGGCGGAGGCTCTGCGGGGCTTTGGCATACCGAAAACGGGACCACTTGGGTGCAAGATGATATTTCAGAAATAACAGGAGCCGGGAATCTGAATATTTATTGTCTTTTAAATTACAATGGAACTCTCTATGGCGGAACTTATCGAAACTCAGGCGCACAGATTTGGAAATCAACAGATGGCTCGACTTGGACGAGCTTAATGACAGATGGTTTTGGTGATAGCAATAATGATGCTATTCTGCCAATTTTCCATTTCAAAGACTATTTCTATTCTCTAGTTTTCAATTCAGTGACTGGTGTGGAAGTCTGGCGCTCAGTCGATGCCGTGACCTGGGCACGGGCTAATAGTGATGGATTTGGCGCCACAGGTACTGATTTCCCTTCGCCTTTTCCGGCTGCAGCTAAGGGGACGCTATATGTTGGTCTGCGTAACATGACTAATGGGGCTCCGATTATGCGCTCAACTGATGGTTTAAATTGGGAGACGGAGCTGGCTGCCGGCGGCGGTAATATCAAAAATCAAGCGTCTTATAGTATAACTTTTTTTCAGGGACGCCTCTATGTTGGTTTTAGTACTTTTAGTGCTGGAACTAACTATGCTCAGATCTGGCGTTCGGAAGAAATTCCTACGTTAGAGATTGATAATTCTTCTTTGGATGAAGCGTTTGTGGGGCAGGACTATAGTCAGACGCTGACGACTAAAAATGGGACAGAGCCCTATACTTGGGAAATATCAGCCGGTACTTTACCAGCAGGATTGACCCTGGATAGTAGCACTGGCGTAATTTCCGGCAAGCCAGAGGGAGTCGGATCAGAGGAAATTACTGTCAGGGTAACTGATGGCGGTATGCCGGCACAGACGGCAGAAAAAACATTTTCAATATTCCCAAGTTCAATTATCACTGGCACAGGTATTGGCAGTAAAGCGCATGTGCGGGTATTGACGCCTGCCGGTGCGGTGGAATCTCAGCCTCGTTCTCTTTTCGCGTATAGTCCCTCTTATCGTAGCGGTGTCAATATCGCTTCCGGGGACGTTAATGGTGATGGGCTGGATGAAATAATCACAGCTCCTCGTATCGGAGGAGCTCCTTGGGTACGTGTATTTTCTAAAGAAGGACGGGCGATTGGCGCTGGTTTAAAACCTTACAACAATGACATGACGGCAGGCATTGATGTAGCCGCGGCGGATGTAAACGGTGACGGTAAAGACGAAATAATTGTTGTGCCAGAGATGGCGGAAAAGACCACCGTAAAAGTTTACCAATATAATGCGGCTAAGGCCAAGATAGGACAGTGGAATGCTTTCGGTAGCGTTTATTGCGGCGCGCACGTGGCCGCCGGTGATTTGGACGGTGATCAAAAAGCGGAAGTAATTGTTAGTGCGAATTCTGGCAATGTTCCGGCTGTGCGTGTTTATCGCTATGATGGTAAGTCCAAAGGTACGACCTATATGGCTTTTGAAAAAACTTATCAAGGTGGTGTAGATGTGGCGGCGGGCGATGTGAATGGTGATGGCAAAGCGGAGCTCGGTGTTAGTAAGCTGCTCGGACAATCGGTGACCAAGGTAGTCAAATGGAATAAAACATTCACCGCCATCGGACGTTGGGATAGTTATCCTAGATCAGCAATTGGCGCACGTTTGGCGATGGGCGATATTGATCGAGATAGTCTGGCGGAAGTCGTGACTATGGCGAACTACGGCGGAAGTCCGCAAGTGCGCGGCTACGAAGCAACCGGCAAGTTTATCACCACGACCAATTTCTTTGCCTATGCAAAAACGCTACATAATGGTGGTGACATCGCAATCGGAGATTTCTAACTAGGCATATCAGTGATAGATAGAAAAATCGCTTTGCTGACTCGGCGGGCGGTTTTTCTCATAACAAAAAAACCGCTATCCTTCGATTTGGCGGAGCGGTATTTTTACTGGCCTGCCAAACGACCTTAGGTCATTGTCGGCCGAAGCCATGAGCGTTAGCGATTGGCGTAGGTTGGAGCGGGTAACGGGATTCGAACCCGTGTGTCTAGCTTGGAAGGCTAGCGCACTACCACTGTGCTATACCCGCGGAATAAGTAAAAAGTCAAAAATCAAAAGTCAAAAGCAGCGGGAAATGACATTGACAGTAAATAGAATAGCATAACAGACGAGTCTGGCAAGATGAAAAAACGCCTGCCGATATGGTGGTCAGCAGGCGTCGTGTCGTTTGCGATGATTTTCAATGGTGCCAAGTAAAAGGCAGAAATGTTGCCAGTTCCTGGAGCTGTATTACCTCGAAATGCTGTAGATGAGTCATGCATGGTGTTTCTGTTGAGTAACCCCAGAAGGTGATCCCGAACTGGTATTGTTCGGACCATGGGCTAGTGTACGCCGGACGATTTCGCTCATGCCAGTTGTAAAGATCTCTGCCGCAGAACGAAACTCGCAAGTTAGGATCGCCTTCTTCCAGAAGTTCCTTAATTCTGGCCGGAATGACCAAGGGAATCAGTGTCCATTCCGATCTTTGTTCTGCTGGGATCTGAGACTCGATCGTCTCGACCGCTTCGCGAAATATGAATATCAGCGGTTTGGAGTAGATCGGACGCAGGCGGCTTTGCGGATCAGCCAACGTTAGGGGCAAGGCCTTGGCCAGAGGCGGAGTCGCGGCTACAAGATCCAGAAACCCTTGTTCATCCAGACGATCCGGCAGGGTCAATGGCGCATAGAGCGATTTGATTTCCTGAAAGATTTGTAATACCCATGGCAAATCGCAGGAAGCAATTGCCAGGGTGACCTGGTGGTTTTCAGACATTCAGTATCCTCCTCCTAAGTAGTTGTCTAAGAACATCAGCAAACGACACGGCCTACATTATAGGCTATGTAATCGTTCTTGTCAATCCAAAATAAAACCGCCAAAGGAGTTGGCGGTTAGCTGGGGAAAATGATGAAGAAGTAATCCGTTCCATCGAAAACCTCGGTGAGATAAATTTTCGGTTCAGCCCAGAAATATACGCTGATTCGGAAATCATCGCAAGTTTTTACCGGTGAACCAAAGTAATGGTCAAGATTTTGGAATACTTGTTCCCATTGCTCTTTTTGACCTTCCAGAAAATGAGCGGATACTTGGTCGGCCGGAAGATCTCCGATGAATCCGGTGACTTTCCGTAGCCGGAAGATGGTTGCGAATGATTGCTCGATCATTTGCAATAATTGCTGGTCTCTCATAATACCTTCCTCCTTTCGACCAAACACCATATCATATTGTAAGGGGAAAGTCAATAGGGGGCAATAACGAAGATCATTCACGGGTTTCGAACTATCATATTCGTAATGCTTCTTTCGTGATTTTTCGTGGATTTTATATAAACACCGTCAGCGGACGGTGTTTTACTTTGGGGAAACTATTTCAAGAGCCATGTTGCGATGGTGAAATAGATGGTGATACTGATGACATTTTGTAAAATGGTGGCGATCGGTCCGCTGGCGTTGGCCGGATCAAGTTTTAACTTTCGACAGATGAAAGGAATCAATAAGCCGGTCAGGACCGAAGAATTGATGGCGATGAAAAGGGCCAAAGCCAGGACGCTAGTGATAGCGATATTTTGATAGATGATAAATCCAACGGCGAAAAAGGCGGCACTGGCTAGGATGGCGATCAACAATACTATTGAGTATTGGCGCCAGAAGTATTTGGCAAAATTGATTTTTTGGTGTACCGCGAAATCGCGTACGGCGAAGGCTTCCATCTGGGTTCCCACCGCATCGCTCATGTATACGATCAAGGGGATGAAAGCGGCCAGAATCAGGTTTTCTTCCAGAGTAATTTTGAAACCTTCGATTAATTCGGCAACCAAAATACCGCCGACCAGCCCGATCAATAGCCACGGTAGGCGATGCCAGAGTGATTTGCCGACTGAAATTTTGAAAATATCGTCGTAAGTGGCCTGTACGGGGTGGATACCGGCGAGGCGTAAGATATCTTCGCGTCCTTCGCGCTCGAGGGTGCCAAGCAGTGTATCGGGTAAAATTGCGCCTAAAAATTTGCCGTCGGTGTCGATCACCGGTAAGTGATGGAGCCGATTGGTGACCGCCAAATGAGCGACAAACTCTTGGCTATCATCAGGTTTGACTGATAGCAATGGATGATCCATTAATATTTCAGCGACAGATTTTTCGGCCGGATGGCGATAGAGATCCTTGATGGATAGTACGTTGACCAAATGACGGCTGTCGTCAACGACATAAATAAAACTGATCGATTCGAATTTCCCGATATTTTGCTGGAGATGCCGGGTGACGGTACCGACCTGTTCGGTCGGTGAGATGATCGGAATCCGATCGGTCATGATCTCTCGCGCGAGAGGTTTTTTGTTTCGGGACATAAAATAATTAATAATTCAGAATTCAAAATGCAAAATCATTTTTTACGCTACCGGGATAATCAAATTTGAAACAGATATAGGCAAAATTGGGTGGAAAAAGGGAGGGGCAAGCCTGAAGGCTCACGACCTTGCTTGCGCAAGCCCCGTGGTCGTTTTTTTTCGAATCAGCGAAAACGATAATAAAGACGAGCACCGGCTTCGACAATCAGAGTGAAACCAAGCAGAGATATAAGACAGTAAGTGATGAAGCCAGACACCATTCCATGCGTGATTTGCCAATGAATTCCCCCTATCACCAATATTGCCGAGATCAGCAACACAAGTGCCGGCGGATACATGACTATCTCATGTATAGGTATCCATTTATCCAAGCATTTCTCCAAGAATCCCTTCTGAAGTTCCATGGCTTCTTTCATAATTCCCTCCTACGGGTTGGGGTTGACTCTTAAAAGTAAGGAACAAATATTGATATCTCCAAAAAGATCTGGACGAATTCAAGCGAATCTTTTAATCGTATTATAGGATCGGTTTGCCATACTTAATTAAATTTTCTTTCTTCTCTCGTCGCCAGTCTTTAATCTGATTCTCGCGCAATTTTGCCTTCGTGAATTCAGGCCAAACTTCAAAATAAACTAGTTTCACGGGTCTTCTATTCTTAGTATACAAACATCCGTTACCAGATCGATGCTCTCTTACTCGTTTTTTAAAACTCGAAGTAAAGCCGGCATAAAGTTCGTTGTTCTTACATTTCAGAATGTAAACAAAATATCTCTTCATACCCTCCTCGCGATTTAACACTTGCCCTTCGATTCGCCCTTCACCTCGTTCAGGGCTCTCTCATGGCAGCACTCTCCAAGCTCGGATTAAGGCTAACTGAATAAGCAGCAGCCCCAGCCCGAGCTTGTCGAGGGCTGGTCGGCCACAGTGAACGATGTTCTGAACTTTTTTATGAATTGCGAGGGCAATTTCCATATCCCAATACTGCCCCCGGAATCTGTAAAAAAGGAACTATTGGTGGCCGCAGAATCATGATATCAGGTGTGAAATAACTATCAATGAAGATTTTGTGTGAAAGCACAAAATCTGGTGGAAATTTCAATCAATGCTTATCCCGCTAACTTCACAACTATGGATATCTCCAAAAAAGATCTAGATGAATTCAAGCGAATCTTTAAGAAAGATTATGGCGAAGAGCTATCGGACGAGGAAGCGTACAGAATTGCTTGCAAGCTGATTACACTGTTTAAGGCCATTTATAGGCCGATACCAAGGGATTAGGAAATCAATGCAGAAACATCGTGTAAAAGAAGCAGCGGATCACCATAATTTAGAAAAAAATCCTTTTCTCGTAAGTTTTCTCTGAAGATTCTCTTTCCTTGCAAGGCTGGTGTGATAGCTAATCCTTTCCATTCAGCTTTGTGCTTTGGTTCTCGAACATCAAACTTGAATTTATTGCCGTGAAAACCACCATTTCTAATATGATAAAAGAATTCTAGCACAGGATCTCTGGGCCGTGTTCCCAAGAGATTATTAATCCTCAATACTTCCCAGCAATGTCCTAATAACACTTGGGATTGCCTACTCAGTATACTAATATGATCATACGAGCCATCAATAATAGGTTTTATGGCATTTCTTACAGAAAAACTAAATTGCGAGCCATTTCCATCTGGCATTAAAGGAGTTGATTTGAGCGCCATTCTGTCATTTATTCCTCTACTGATGATGTTTTCAAACTCAGACGGCTTCACAACTTGCCAACAAGTAACACTTGCCATGACTTTAGTATGATCTTTGACAAAAGGCTCAATTAAATAGTGGTATTTGAGGTCGAAATGCATTATTTGTCAAATATATTTTTGTGTGAATACACAAAACGTGGTCGGCCACCCTGAACGTTATCCGAACCTTTTTTGAGGGTGTTGAGGGTGATTTTCGTATTCCGGAACTGCCCTCGAAGCCAGTAAGAATGAGCTCCGGCGGCTACAAGGTAATGGTATCAGGTGTGCAATAACTATCAATAAAGATTTTGTGTGAAAGCACAAAATCGGGTGGAAAAAGGGAGGGGGCAAGCCGGTTGGCTAACGACCTTGCTTTCGCAAGCCCCTCGGTCGTTTATCAGTCTGTAAGGATCGCTACGATTTTTCTTCGTTTGGAGGTTTTAGTCCGCCAAGTTTCATCCATAGTTTTGTTGGGACCTCTCTATCTACCCACAAAACTATCACCAGTAACCATACACCAAACACGATACAAAGAATCACGGTTGACAAGAAGATACTGATGATGAATAACGGTCCAGATAGAGTGTTAGCAAATGCGAAACCCCCAATGCCAACTGCAATAGCAACCAGACTGATCACGCTCAGATTCACAAAGAACAGAACCACTCTCGTTTTCATACATCCCTCCTGTGGTTGGATGAACTATTACCAATAATGAACAAATATGGATATCTCCAAAAAAGATCTAGATGAATTCAAGCGAATCTTTAAACAAGATTACGGCGAGGAACTATCAGACGAGGAGGCGTATCGGATCGCTTGCAAGCTGATTACGCTGTTCAAGGCCATTTATCGGCCGATACCGAAGGATAAAAATGAATAATCATATCCGGATATCAATTATAGGGCTCTCTATTTCCCGGGATATGTTATTGGCTAATACAAATTACTTAACTGCATATTTAGAGTCCAAAATATCATGTGGCTCGGTAAAACGAAGATAGTATCCGAAAGGATCTCTCGCCTGGAAATCCTTTAGTCCCCAAGGCTGTTTGATTAACGGCTCTACTACGTTAGCACTGTCTTTAACCTTTTCATAAAAAGCTTCAATATTCTCTACCATCAAGATGACTTCCACCCCGATTCCCCGAGGAATTTCTTTTCGATATTCCTTGAAAATGGGATGTTGATATACCTTTTCATTGCCGGCCCAGAAACAGAGAATATTATCAGACATACGCAGGACTAAGTATCCTTTAAAGTCTTCCGGTTTTCGCTCCCAAACAATATCGAAGCCCAACTTCAGATAATATTCTTTCACCTTTTGAAAATCAGGGACATGCAGTTCAATCAAGACCTTATTTCGAATGTGGCGCGAAAAATCTTTCATAAATGATTTTGAGGACGATACTCATCTGGTGGTTTTGTCCACAGAGATTTTGGCTTATTATAGCCGGTTTTTAGTAATTATTGACCATTTTTTGTGTGATCACACAAAAAATAGCTTGTGGTCGGGGATGAGGGATTCGCACCCTCGATCTCCTGCTCCCAAAGCAGGCGCCTTAGGCTACTGGGCCAATCCCCGCCTACGCCCCTCGGGAAACCTCGGGGCTTCGGCGGGCAGGCCCGTTTGGGCGCACCAGCCGAAAATAAAAATACCGGAAACTAGGCTTATTATACGATTTTATTAGAGAGATTGTCAAAAGGCTGGAAGTCGCTAGAATGTAGTTATGAAAGCAATTTTGCATTTTGAACTTGCTTGCGCAAGCAAGTTCTGAATTTTGAATTATTTATGCGCTATCCCAATTTCAATCATGAGAGAGAGCTGACCAAGCTCGGCTACCGAGTTGTCGCCGGAGTGGACGAAGCGGGTCGGGGTGCCTGGGCCGGGCCGGTAGTAGCGGCGGCGGTGGTTTTGCCGGTGGATTTTTCGATTCGCGGGATCGC
This sequence comes from uncultured Candidatus Saccharibacteria bacterium, assembly GCA_965230955.1. Taxonomy (GTDB): domain Bacteria; phylum Patescibacteriota; class CALEFQ01; order CALEFQ01; family CALEFQ01; genus CALEFQ01. The sequence goes on from OZ246404.1 coordinate 83,425, forward strand.
TGATTCAAAAAAAATCACAGCGATTAAACGAGCGGAACTTTATCGGGAATTAATCGGGGCCGTCGATTGGGGCGTTGGGATCGTGCCTAATACCGTGATTGATCAGATTAATATATTACGCGCCACGCGAGTGGCGATGCGGCAAGCTTTAAGCGAGCTGAAGGCCGCGCCTGATTTTGTCTTAATAGACGCGGTTCGGATCGGTGATCTGCCCTGTCGACAGCGCTCGGTCATCAAAGGCGACTACAAAGTTATGTCGATTGCCGCGGCGTCGATTATCGCCAAGGTGACGCGCGATAATTTATTGCGCGATTTGCACCGGAGTCTGCCGAATTATCGTTTTGACTTGCATAAAGGCTACGGGACGAAAGTGCATCAGGCGATGATTAAGAAATATGGGGTGAGTGGGGCGCATCGGAAAACGTATAAACCCTTGGCGAAAATTGAGAATGAGCAGTTACTTTAGAAAAATTAAAGCTTAAAAATGCCAAAATCTAAAAAAATTAAAAGGCAAAAAACCAAAACCATTTAAACTTTTAGCCTTAAATTTCTTTTAGATTTTGATATTTTTAAGCTTTAAATTTTCTAGTAACTCTGTTGGCAACTATCCTATTTTGTGGTATTGTCTAAATACATATTAAGATAATTTTTTCACCAATATTATGCAGCTCCAAACACTCCCGCGCGGCTATGTCCTTGATCCCAAGCGGCAAAAGCGCCAGTTTATCGATCCGGCACAGGTTTTGCAGGCGATTGGGCTTCACGATAGCATGGTTTTTGCCGATTTCGGCTGTGGTGCCGGCTATTTCACTATTCCGGCGGCAGAGATGGTTGGCGAGCATGGGAAGGTCTATGCTGTCGATATCCTCAAAAGCTCGCTTCAGGACATCCAGGGCAAGGCCAAGATTGAAGGCCTGCGCAATATTCAAGAGATTTGGGCTGATCTGGAAGTGGCCGGCAGTACCAAAATCCCGGCGGACTCGGTTGACATTGTTTTTTTGGCTCATATTATCCATCAATCAGTAGAACATCCGACAATTTTGGAAGAAGCAAAAAGGGTAATCAAGCCGGATGGGAAGATTGTTGTCACTGAATGGAAAAAAGTAAAAATTCCTTTTGGCCCGGCGGTGGAAAAACGGGTGGTTCAAGAAGATGTGGTCAAGGTGGCTCAAAATAACGGTTTGCGTTTGGCGCAGGAATTCTCGGCCGGAAATTATCATTACGGTTTGATTTTCAAGAAAAGCCAATACGAAACACCGACGTCAGCTGAAGGGACTGAGGGCCAAACTTCATGAGTCGAACTCCGCGCAAAATCAAGGATGATGCACCGCTGGATAAATACGGCGGGAGTATCGCTACCGTGTTGGGCGCCGGGGCGGCTATCTGGGCCTTTTTCCGAGTGGCTTTTACCATCAGCGACGGCGTGGCCAAATTGAAAAACGGCCGCAAGAAGTAATTCAAAATTCAGAATTTAAAATGCAAAATGGGGGGATAGCGAATTATTTTGCATTATGAATTATGTATTTTGAATTTTAATAGGGAGGGCTTTTTTTATGGCGCGAAATGTTGGCGACCTAGGGGAAGAGATAGCCAAGAAATTTTTGGCGAATAAGGGCTACGAAATTATCGCCCGGAATTATTATGCCGGACGGCGGGGCGAAGTCGATCTGATCGCGATTGCGGGAATCAATATTATTTTTGTGGAAGTGAAAACCCGAACCAAAACAAAATTCAGTGTCGGGCTGGAGGCGGTGGACGGATATAAATTAAAAAAATGGTACTGGTCGGCGGAAGATTTTATTATGAAAAATCCGGTCTATGAAAATCACCACTGGCGTTTTGACGTCGTGGAGATTTTTTTAGATTGGGAATGCCGGAGAGCGAAAGTGAAGTGGATTAAGGAGGTTTACTAAATTCGAAATCCGAATATCGAAATTCGAAACAATACTCAAATTTGAAATACTAAATCAAAAATGTCTAGATATTTTAATTTGTGATTTTGAATTTGTTTCGAATTTCGGATTTTGTGCTTTGAATTTTTCTTCCCTCTCACCTTGATTTTATCTGCCAATATGCTAGATTGGGCGGTCCCGAACGGGATAGAAGGAGGTGCTTTATGAAACAGATTGGCCGGGGGCTGGTCTGGAAACTTTCCGAGCTCGAGGTGAATGTGGTGTTGCTCGGAGTCATCTCCGATGTGCATCTCGACCGCCGATTCCCCAATTACGCCCTACAGGCTTTATTCCGTCGTTTGCAGCAGTTCGAGACGGCGGTTAAGGATCTGGATAAACACGGTGCGGGTGTTCTGGTGATTCTGGGGGACTTTATCGACTTTCTGACTTTGGATGGAAGTACTCCGGGCGGCGTACCGGTGATTCAGGACGTCATGCGGTTAATCCGGCGTTTGCAAGCCTCGGGAGTGGTCGTGATTCTGCTCAAAGGAAACCACGATCGGTTGTTGTTCGATGACGACGGCCTGAAGGGTTGGTGGTCGACAGTCTTGCCGCCGAATCATTGGCGCGCCGACTGGCTTTTCCTGGAGGATGATTGGCTGCGGGTGCTTTTCGATCACGGTCATCGCTGGGATATCACTAATCGTGAAATCTTTGATCAGCATGGCCGGTCGATCAAATCTCTGGGCGACCTGGTGGTGGAACGACTGATTGTTCCCCTGCAAAAGGAATGTCCGGACCTGAACCGCATCGAGCCGCTCTACCATATCCCGCTGTATCTCCAACAGCGTGATCCCGGCGGTCAACTGCTTCAGCGCTGGTTGGCAGACTTCGAAAGCCTGATGAAATCGCCTGACTTCAAACGCTGGCGCCGAAATGCTCTGCCTTTTGCCAAGCGAGTGCTGGCCTCGATGCTGCCGCTCTTTTATGACATCTATTCCACGGCGACCAACGGAAGTCCGGCCGGACTGATGTCAGCCATGGAGCGGATCAGCGAGTTTGACCGAAATGCCGGCGACTATTTGCAGAAAAGACAACAGGAATTAGTAGCGGGTAAAATCGGTCCTGATGATTATCCGCCCGAATGGCAATCTTTTATCGGCGATGTGCGGTACATCGTCAACGGGCATACCCATCAAAAAGCAAAAAAGGTCGATCTCGATCCAAACGGCCATTGGCGGGGACGGATTTCTACCGGAGCTTGGGTCAAGAGCCTGCAATTGTTTCCCGAGTCGCTACCGCCTCGATCATTGACCCATTTCGAGCTGACTTGGACCGAGTTTCTCATCTCACTGACCGAGCGACGCTTGATGGAGATCAAACAGGAATCACCGGCCAGTATCATTTTCTGAGTATCCGCCCCCGGCACATTTGTGACCGGGGGCATTTAATTTACTTGCCAAAACAAAATATTCTGCTATACTATTCTTATCCCGAATCCGGCAGATCATTTGTGGCTAGAACCAGGCGTTCTAGCTTCTTTTAAAGCCAAAAGTCAAAGCTCAAAAGTCAAAAGTTTCGATGACGGAACTTTTGACCTTTGACTTTTTACTTTTGACTTAACTCCTATGTTCGGAAAAAACTTTTTGGAAGCAATCAATCAGTTAGTAGCGGAAAAAAACATCGACCGCAAGATCGTAATTACCACGATCGAGGCGGCGCTGGCGGCGGCTTTCCGTAAGGATTACGGTACGCCGGATCAAAATATCAAAGTGGAACTCGATGAAAAGACGGGTAATTTTAAGGTTTACGATGAAAAGAATGTCGTCAAAGAAATCGACGAAGAAATGGAAAAACGAGCTCGCGAATATATGTTGGTAGCGGACGCGAAAAAAGCCAAGGATTACAAAAAGGTCACCGGCGCCAAGGGCGAAGTCAAAGAAGGCGACATACTCCGCAAGGAAATCACGCCTCAGGAAGCCAAATTCGGCCGCATCGCCGCCCAGACCGCTAAACAGGTCATTATTCAGCGTATTCGAGAAGCGGAGCGCGACGCGATTTACAATGAATTTAAAGATAAAAAAGGCGAAGTGCTCAATTCGACCGTCCAGCGGGTCGAGGGCCGCAATATTTTCATGGATCTGGGATCGGCTGTCGGGATTATGTATCCGCCGGATCAAATTCGCCGAGAACGCTACACTATCGGCCAGCGTTACAAAGTGTTTGTCAATGAAGTGCGTACCGGCCCCAAGGGACCGGAAATTTTAGTGTCGCGCGCGGCGCCCGGACTGGTCAAAAAATTATTTGAATTGGAAGTCCCGGAGATTTTCGCCAAGACGGTTGAAATCAAAGCTTTGGTGCGCGAAGCAGGTTCTCGGTCAAAGATGGCGGTATCCGCCAATGATGAAAGCGTTGATCCGATTGGTTCGTGCGTGGGACAAAAGGGAACGCGCGTGCAAGCCGTCAAGGCCGAGCTCGGCGGCGAAAATATCGATATTATCGTTTGGGATGAAGACGTGAAAAAATTTATTCCCAATTCTCTGTCGCCGGCCAAGGTGGCGAAAATCCATCTCGATTCGGAGCATAAAGAAGCTGTGGTTGAAGTCGAAGAAGATCAGCTGTCATTGGCGATTGGCAAGGAAGGTCAAAATGTTCGATTAGCCGCCAAATTGACCGGCTGGCGCATCGATATTGCCAAGGTGGGAGAAAAAAAGGACGATAAGAAAACCGACCAGAAGGATGACAAAAAAGAGGAGAAAAAAGAAGAAAAGAAAGTAGAGAAGAAAGATAAGCCGGCCGGAGAAAATGAAAAAAAGGAAGAAAAAGCTAAGCCGAAAGAGAAGAAATAAGATATTAAGAGTATTAAGATATTAAGACTTTAAGAATTAAATATTTTTTTGTTTGTCATTCTGGGGAATAAGTAACCGCCGGTGGCGGCCCGAGGATGACAGCGTTACTTTTACTTTAACTTAATCCTATGAACATCGAAATCTGGGCTCTGATTGCCGGAGCCATCGCTCTTATCTACGCTGTTATCTTGGCTGTGCGCATTCGCCGGCTGGGAACCGGTACGGACAAAATGAAAGAAATCGCCGCGGCGGTTCGCGCCGGATCAATGGCGTATATCAAAAAGCAATACAAAGTAATCGCTATCTTCGCGGTTATCGTGACGATCGCGTTATGGCTGGCGATTAATTGGCAGACCGGCGTGGCTTTTCTCGGAGGTGCGGTTCTTTCCGCTCTGGCGGGTTATGTCGGCATGAATATTTCGACTCAGGCGAATATTCGCACGGCGGAATCGGCCAAACAGGGAATGAAAAAAGCGTTGAGCGTGGCTTTCCAGGGCGGAGCGGTGTCCGGCATGACGGTGGTCGCTTTGGGTTTGATTGGTGTGGCCACTTTTTATTATTTTTACCATGATGTTTCTTTGTTGATCGGTTTTGGTTTTGGTGCTTCCCTGATTTCACTTTTTGCTCGCGTCGGCGGCGGAATTTATACCAAAGCGGCCGATGTCGGCGCCGACCTGGTCGGGAAAGTCGAAAAAAATATTCCCGAAGACGATCCTCGTAATCCGGCGGTTATTGCCGACAATGTCGGTGACAATGTCGGTGATTGTGCCGGCATGGGTGCTGATTTGTTTGAAACTTACGCTGTCACCCTGATTGCGGCGATGTTGCTCGGTGTCGGGATTACCGGCGGGGTGACTTTCCCCTTGATTCTCGGCGCGGTTGGCATTATCGCTTCGATTATCGGTACTTTCTTTGTGCGTCTCGGTAAAAATAAAAATATTATGGGCGCGCTATATCGCGGGACATTCATCACGGCGGGCATTGCCGCGGTAGCGTTTTATTTCGTGATTCGCTATACCGGACAGGATATGAAACTTTTCGGCGCGACGCTGGTTGGCTTGGCGGTGACGGTGGTGATCACTTTAATTACCGATTATTTCACGTCAAAAAAATACCGGCCGGTCAAAGATATCGCGGAAGCAAGCAAAACCGGTCCGGGCACAAATGTTATCGCCGGTCTGGCGGTTGGTTTGCAGAGTACTTTTTGGCCGGTGATTTTGATCGTCATCAGTATCTTGCTGGCTTATTGGCTGGGTGGCGTTTACGGTATCGCGATTGCCGCGGTGGCCATGTTGGCTACTACGGGCATGGTGGTTGCGGTTGATTCTTATGGCCCGATCACGGACAACGCCGGCGGAATCGCCGAAATGGCCGGTCTTCCGGAAGATGTTCGTGAAACGACCGATGCTTTGGATGCCGTCGGCAATACCACCAAAGCAGTGACCAAAGGTTACGCTATCGCTTCCGCGGCTCTGGCCGCCTTGGCTTTGTTTGCCGCGTATCGCGAGGAAATTATGCGGGCGGCGGAACAATTCAAGCTGGATAACATTTTAGATTTAAGCATCGATAATCCGTTGGTTTTGGTCGGTTTGTTCATCGGCGGAGTCTTGCCGTTCTTGTTTGGCGCTTTCACTATGCGTGCGGTCGGCCGAGCCGCTTTTAAGGTCGTTGAAAATGTGCGGGAACAATTCCGAACCAAGAAAATTATGGAAGGCATTGATAAGCCGGACTACGCTCAATGCGTCAGTATCGTGACCGGTGCGGCTCAAAAAGAAATGATTTTCCCGGCGATCATGGCGGTCGCGGCTCCTCTGGTGGTGGGCTTTGTTCTCGGGCCTCTGGCTTTGGGCGGTTTATTGGCCGGCGTCATCGTGGCCGGTTTGCTCCTGGCGATCCAGATGACGACGGGCGGTGCGGCTTGGGACAACGCCAAGAAATATATCGAAAATGGCGCTTTCGGCGGCAAGGGTTCGGATGCGCACAAAGCGGCGGTCGTGGGCGATACCGTGGGCGATCCTTTCAAGGATACGGCCGGTCCGGCGCTGAATGCCTTGATAAAAGTGATTAACACCATCGCACTGATTTTTGCTTTCTTGATTGCTCAGTATACTTTGATCAATCCCGATATTTTCACGCAATCGGCGACGGCGGAAGAAGTGACTCCGGAAGAAATTCGCTTGGTCACTACCGAATATCGCAGTGCCCAGTACGGTTACGGCTTTTTGATGGACGACGTGAATATCGAAGAAAACGCCAATTGCACCGTGACGACGAGTCGAGTCGATCTGGCCGGCGTCATTCAGGTCTGTGTTGTCCCGAAGGATTCCGCTCTTTTCCCTCGGCAGAGTTCGGAAGTGGAAGTGGGAGGCCGACAGGGTTATGAAGACACCACATTTGCCAACGGTCGAAAATTGTATATCCCGTATGATACGGCCGGCAAAGAGCGGATTGTCATCACCTTCAGTGCCGAGAAAAATGACCGAGCCCAAATTGATTTTCAGCAATTCTTGAGCAGCTTCTCGCTGTAATATTCCGTGACAATTTTCAAAAAAGCGTATAAAAATACGGCGTCTCAAATGAGGCGCCGTTGGCGTTGACCTGGCCGAGAAATCAAGTTATACTCTGGCTGTTAACTTGGTCGAGTCTCTGTCTCCGTTTTCGGGGCGATGACCTTGATCATGATTGGAAAAATGTCCTGTTTGACCTCGAATATAAAAGCCGGAAATTCCGCTTGCAGGGCGCTGATAATTGCCGGATCGGATACCCGGCAAACGGCTGTAAACATGAAAGTCATGTGTTCTCCGCTGCCGCGTAGAGGAAAATTCAGGGCCAATCCCCGCGCCATAATTATTATTCCTTCAATGACCGGGTGATAAGGTCTCTCGATACTCATATGTGCCTCCTTTCGTTACCTCCATTTATCCATAATCCTATCTAAATTATCAAGTAAAATCAAAGCTATGACTGTTGATAAAAAAGACCTGCCCAAATCACAAGTGGAATTGCTGATTACCATTCCCGAAACGGAGTTTGTCAAATATCTCGATCAAGCCGCCGTTAAACTTTCGAAAGAAATGAAAGTCGAAGGTTTCCGCGCCGGCAAAGTGCCGCGATCGATCATGGAGCGCGAGCTCGGCGCGGCCAAGATTTTTGAAGAAGCCGTGCGTTTGGCGATTCCGGATACTTTCATCAAGGCGATCGAAGACGGAAAGATCGAGGCGATCGGCCAGCCGGAAATCGAGCCGCAAAAAGTGGCGAGCGGCAATGAATTTGTCTACAAAGCGCGGGTGGCGGTTTTGCCCAAAATCACGGCGCCTGATTTTTCCGGCGTAAAAGTTGCGCGTCGGACGGTAAAAGTTGAAGACGCCGAAGTTGATAAAGTGATAAAAGATTTGCAGAATAGCCGGGCTAAGTTTTTGACCGTCAAACGGCCAGCGAAAAAAGGTGATCGGGTCGAGGTTGATTTCGAAGCCAAACTGAACAAGGTGACCATCGAAGGCGGAAAGAGTACCAATCATCCCGTGATTATCGGGGAAAATAAATTTGTGCCCGGTTTTGAGGATAAATTATTGGGCTTGAAGGCCGACGAATCAAAAAAGTTTTCTCTGATTTTCCCCAAAGACTATTATCAAACCAAATTGGCTAATCGCGAAGTCGATTTTGACGTAAAATTGAAATTGGTGCAGGAACAGGAATTGCCGGCGCTGGATGATGCCTTCGCGGCCAGTATCGGTAAATTCAAAACACTGGCGGAATTGAAGCACCAGGTGCGCCATAATTTGGAACATGAAAAGGAACACAAGGAGGAAAATCGTCTGGAAATGGCGATCGTGACCGAATTGATCAAAAAGACGGAAATGGAATTGCCGGAAGTCTTGGTTAAATCCGAGCAGGATAAAATTGTCGACGAGATGGAGCAATCCATTAGCCAGCAGGGCGTGCCGTTTGATAAATATTTGGAATCAATCAAAAAGACCCGGGAAGAATTATCCAATGATCAAAAAGATTCGGCGATCAAGCGAGTCAAGGCCAGCTTGATTTTGCGGGCGATCGCGGGCAAAGAAAAAGTGACGGTCGCGGAAAAGGAATTGGATGACGAGATCAAAAAACTCAAAGACGCCTACGGGAAAATGTACCAGGATCAGCCGAAGTTGCTGGAGCATTTTGATACCGAAGATTATCGTCATTACTTGCGCTCGATGATGCTGAATCGAAAAGTATTTGGGGTTCTGAAGAAAGCCTGCGTTAAGTAATAAAATCATAAAATTTAAAGGAAATTTAAAGCTAAAAATATAAAGGGCGCTTTGGATTTTTAACTTCAAATTTCTTTTAAATTTTTGGTTTTAAGCTTTGGATTTTATTATGAACATAGGCGCTCATGTCACTATCGCTAAAGGCCTTGTCGGTTCCGTTGAAGCGGCGCACGATTTGGGCGCGACGACTTTTCAAATTTTTTCCCGCAATCCTCGCGGGCGCGGTTCCGCTCTGGGAAAATTGACGCCGGAGGCGCTCCAAAAAGAAGTGAGCCAAGCGACAAAACTGCGGCAGCTTTACGGCATCCGCAGTTTTTATGTGCATACGCCGTACTATACCAACCTGGCTTCGCCCGACGAGCGGATTTGGCAGCTTTCCATCCAGTCAATAATTGAAGATCTCGCCCTGACGGAAAAAATCGGGAGCGGCTATTTTGTGATGCATATCGGCCATCACATGGGACAGGGGATTGAGGCGGGGATAAAACGGGTAGTCGCCGGACTGAAAAAAATAAAACAGCTGGATAACTCAAAGACCAGATTGTTGCTGGAAATTACGGCCGGGCAGGGGACTGAAGTTGGTAATAATTTCAAAGAGATAGCGGCGATTATTACCGGATCGGGCTGGTCTGATAAAAAAATCGGACTGGTTCTGGATACCGCCCACGCTTTCGGCGCCGGATACGATTTACGTGATGAGCGGGGGATCAACAAGATGCTCAGCGAGCTGGATCGGGCCATCGGCCTGGATTATTTGCAACTCATTCATTGTAATGACTCGCTGGGTGAATTCGGCTCGCATAAAGACAGGCATGCTCATATTGGGGAAGGAAAAATCGGAATGGCCGGCTTCAAATCGTTGATGCGCCAACGAGTTTTGCGGAATGAGGATTTTATCGTGGAAACGGCCGGCGATAAGGTCGGCCAAGACATAGAATTGCTGAAAAAAATATCGGCTGCTTGATAAAATATTTGATCTGGTGAATCCATTTCGTCTGCCCCAGGCTGACTAAGGTGTGTAAACCTGACTGCCTGCCAGCCATAGTTCGGAGAGCAAAGGCGGCTCCGAGTGGCAGATGTCCCTTTCCATCAGTACAATTGATTATGGATCTAAAAGAGATAGAAAAAGAAATAGCCGTCTGTACTAAGTGTGGTTTGCATACCGGCCGAACTCATACGGTCCCGGGTGAAGGGAGTTCGTGCGCGGAGGTGATGTTTATCGGGGAAGGTCCCGGGGAGAAGGAAGATTTGCAGGGACGGCCTTTTGTCGGGGCGGCGGGAAAATATCTGGCACAGCTTTTGGAAATGATTGGCTGGAAACGCGAGGATGTTTTTATCGCCAACGTGGTCAAGTGCCGCCCTCCCCAAAACCGCGATCCATTTCCGGAAGAAGTGGAGATTTGCACGACTAATTATTTATTTCGACAAATAGCGGCCATCAAACCGGCGGTGATCGTGACTCTCGGGCGTCACTCGATGAATCGTTTTATCCCTAATCGTATTATTTCCCGGGATCATGGTAAACCGGTTCGGATAAAAAATCAGGTCTATTATCCGATTTATCATCCGGCGGCGGCGCTTTATCGGGGCGGCTTGCGGACTGATATCGAGGCTGATTTTCGTAAACTGCCGGCTCTGGTGAAAAAAGTAAAAACACGGCCCAAAATGGGAAAAACCCCGCCCCCTCTTGACAAGATTAATAAAAGTGATAAGATCACACCATCGCAACAGCAACCGTTGTTGTGAAGGTGGACAACTCTGCAGCTCCCTTTTGTGAAAGGAGAGGACAATGAGATTCATGGCTGGAGGTTAAAAATGACAAGGGCAACAGCCCCACTGAACCCGCAAGGCGCCTATCGATTTATCGATTAGACACTTGCGGGTCTTTTTTATCTGACGTTAAATACAAAAAACAACCTTAGAAAGGTTGTTTTTATATTGACGCGATAGATTTAACTGATACGCCGGAAAAGATGTTTTTACGGATCAGCCTAAGGAAGAATCAATATGCCCTTGCGGCACATTGCTTTCATCCTGAGATTGTCGAAGGATGGTGACCTCGAGAGGATTCGAACCTCTGATCTCCAGCTCCGGAGGCTGGCGCTCTATCCAACTGAGCTACGAGGCCCTACTACGCTCCTTGTTTCACTCGGAGCTTCGTAGGGCAGGCTGTGCTGAATTATTACAGCTACCTGCCCTACGAAGCGCGAACGAAGTGAGCGCGAAGTAGGGAGCTACGAGGCCATGACCCCGCCCAGGCGGGGAAATCAAAATTTAAAAATCAAAGTTTAAAGGAAATACAAAGTTTAAAATCAAAAAATTTGATTTATAATTTTTGATTTCTACTTCTTTTGAACTTTTTATTTTGAGCTTTAACTTCCGCCGTAGCGGCGGTATGGTGCCTGGGGCGGGACTCGAACCCGCAATCCCGATTAGGGAATCAGATTTTAAGTCTGACGCGTATACCAATTCCACCACCCAGGCGAACTAGTCTTTAGTCATTAGTTCCTAGTCGTTCGGGGCTAAAGACAAAAGACTAATGACTACAGACTGATTGGAGGCGTGGGCGGGAGTCGAACCCGCGAATGACGGTTTTGCAAACCGTTGCCTTAGCCACTTGGCTACCACGCCGACTTGCTTGAGATATGGAAATAATACTAAATAGACGGGCTTAAGTCAACGCGCGATTTATCGGATCAAACGAAAAGCCACTCGAACGATTGAGTGGCTTTTCCGATTTACTGGCTCGCGCCAGCAATTTCGATTATTTCTACTTTCAGCGGGCGTCGCCCGAAGGCGAAAGCCTCTTTTTTACTAAGTAGGGCAATATCGAAGTGATTACCTTTGATGGCGCCACCGCGGTCTTCGACACGAAAGATCATATCTGGATCATAGTCTGGCAGACGGATTAAAGTGCCGAATTTGTATTGCGGGGGAGCGGCAATGGTGCCGTAGTGCAGGGTGCTGCCGGAAGCTGTTCGCCACGGATCGCCGTCGCACTCGTCCACGCTAGGCGTGTAGGCGGTAAAGTTACCGGTCAGAGTTTGGGTAACGCGGATATCTTCCAAAGGGATGTCACGCAATTCTCCGCGGGCTACCTGCGCCAGGCGGGTCGCTTTACGCTGTTCTTCCAGCGCTTGGCGTTCCTGCTGTTTTTGGAGGGCTAATTTTTCATACTGCTTTTTGCGCATCAATTGCTTGATCTCGGACAAGGCTTTGCGATTTTCATAGACATTGTAGTCAACTCCGAAATCTTGCGGACCCTGATTAAGTTCAGCCGCAAAGGCCTGATTCATGGCAAAAAGAGGAAATTGAAAGTATAGAATGCAGAAAACTGAACCGATGGCAGTTACTAGTTTTCTAATATGTTTGGTGGTCGAACGGCGGATTTACCCTGATCGAAACAATCGGAGTTGAGGGAATCACGTCGTTTCGCTAATGAGCCTCTAAAAAACTCGGTTAGTTACAACCGAGCTCTTTTAGAGAACCCGGCATTGTATCATATATAATCTATATTGTCAATAGAAAGGGGGTATTTCCAACAAAAAAAGGCTTATATAAGCCCAAAAAGCATGATTTAGATTCGCAATCAGCACATTATAGGGCGGGAGTGATATGGCGTCAAGGCAAACACGGCAGAAAAGCTTAAAATTCAAGGCTTAAAATCTAATAGAAATTTAAAGTTAAAAGCTTAAAAGAGTTGTTTTAAGCTTTATTTTTTGAATTTCCTTTAGATTTTAAGCTTTTAGCTTTAGATTTTGTGATATACTTCTCCCATATGCCCTCTTTTCTCATGAGTGAATTTAAGAGCCAGCGCGCATTTCAGGCGATTATTATCGTCTTGTGTCTTTTTTTGATTGCCTTTTTTGGCTTCAAGACAATGAGCGATCCCGATATCGGATGGCATCTTACGGCCGGTCAAGAGATTCTGGCGCGCGGCGGGATTCCGCAGAGTGATTGGTTTACGAATAGTTTTGCCAATTTCGGCTGGATTGACCATGAATGGTTGACCAATATTCTTTTGTTTAAGCTCTATTCACTGGGCGGCCCTTTTTTACTGAGCGTTTTATTCAGTGGCTTGATGGTTTTTCTTTTTGCTTATCTTGTCCCGAAAACGGTCGACTCGCCTCTACCGGTTTACCAAAATTTAATTATCGGGACGCTGGGCGCGGGTGTAGTCACATTTTATGTCGGGGTACGCCCGCAATTGCTGACGTTGCTGGGGGTGGCTCTGTTACTAATCATATTCCAAAAATTGCGCCGAAATCCGTCTTCGCGAGCGATCTACTGGCTACCGGTTCTCTTTCTGGTTTGGGCTAATCTCCATGCCAGTTTCCCGGTCGGTTTGGGAATTTTTGCTCTCTTGCTGATTTTCGAAGCCATGAAACGGCGGGTGTTGGATAAGAACGGGGAATTCTGGTTTGCGGAACAAAAAAACACTTTAGTGCCAGCGGTGATCAAAAAACTCTGTTTTATTTTCCCGCTGGCGATAGCCGCGACCTTAGTTAATCCCTATTGGTGGCGGATATACGTTGAGATCTATCGGACCCTGTTTGATCGCTATGGGACGCGCGAGATTATGGAGTGGCTGGCACCGGATATCACCCAGACGTACGGGATGGTTTTTGCCTTTTATCTCTGTTTTTTACTGATCGTGTTTTTCTTCCGGCGCGCCAAAATTGATCTGACTCAATTTGTTTTGTTTTTGGCTTTCTTGGTGGCGTCGCTGATGAGTCTGCGCCACATTCCTTTATTTGTCATCGTGACGTTGCCGTTTTTCCTGGTGGGGGCGACTCGGTTTTTCGATCAGTTTTTCATACCGATACTGAAAAACAGGGCGGTTTTTTGCGGATTAGCGGCGTTGGCTTTACTGGCCGTATTTACTACCGGTTCCTTCGCCCAAACACTTAAGCGGAGTTTCACTGAAAACGAGATTTTTTCCGCGGCGGACATCCCGGTCAGCGCCGTGCGCGAACTGAAAAATTTACGCTTGTCGGGCAACATGCTAAATGAATACAATTGGGGCGGATATTTGATTTGGCGCGCGCCGGAATACCCGGTATTCATTGACGGCCGAACGCCTCATTGGAAACAGGATGGGAAGAATTTGCTCCAGGAATTTTTGGATACGGTCAATTACCAAGAGAGCGCCATGGCCACTTTAGAAAAATACGAAATTTCCTTTCTTTTTTTGCAACCCGGAAGACCTCTGATTCAGGCGCTGAAAAATGATCCGGCTTGGGAGATGCTGTATAGTGATGATAAGGCGGTGATTATGAGGCAGGTAACCGGTAACAGGTAATAAAATGGTTTTTTCCTATTTGTTACTTGTTACCTGTTACTTGTTACTTGTTTTCTGCCTAAGACTTCTTCGCCCTTGACAGAGTTGTCGTAGTATGATACAATGCACGGTTCTTGAGAAATCGAGAACGGAGGCGCTCCGGCGCCGAGTGCGTTCGGAGCGCCAAACCTTATGGGGTCGTTGGTCTTTGGTCTTTAGCCATTCTACTGAAATATTATGGCCAAAGACTAAAGACAAAAGGCCAAAGGCATTGAGAAGTGTTGACAATCTCTGATATCACTGCTACACTTGCCTAAATTTCAAACCAGACAAATATAAACCATCGCGGTTTTAAAAGGTGTTTTGGTTCTAGATCCAAATTCCCTCCTCTTCTACATGGTCCGGTGATTTCCGGTAAAGGATTTATTCCTGCTGGATAGCAAGCTCTCCTTGCGTTTTAACCGGGCCAGTTACAAGGGGAGGTTTTTTGTTTTAGGCAAAAATTAAAAGGGAACGCTGGGGCGTCCCCTAATGAGCTGAAGCTCTAGTGACAGATGCACAAGTAGGTAGTGGTGATAGAGATGCTCGGCGGAATCTCGTCCTTTTTATGCTTGGTGATCTGGAACTGACTTCGTAAATGGAAGCAGTAATCGGAATTGAAGATTTTCAGCCGAGATCTTATCTGAATCCGCATGCACTCGCACAGAAATGTTGATTCCTGCTCAAGTAGTGCTTTGCTGGCGCAGTAAGTTGCGGAATTTTCTTTCAGCCCCTGTTTGCAGGACAGGCAGGTTTCTCCAATTTTCTGCTGTTTTCGGTGCCAAAGAGTGAACAGCGTTTTTTCCATTTCGGTCATCGTGCCGACGATTTCTTCGTCTGGAGCCAGATCACTTTCCGGTGCGATAAATTGACCTGAATTCATGATCGCATCGATTTCTGCCAACAGTAGTTTCAACGGTTCTGCGTAAGGCTTTGTTTCCTTTCCTGGTTTCCGCATAGCCCAGTCCTCCTGTGGATGGTGCTTGCCCAATTGCAAGACTTAGTAATTTATCATATTTATGCTTTCTGTCAACAAAGGCCACTTCTTGCCATAATGACGCCGTTATTTTATACTGCCAGTGATGCGAAATCTTACATTTGTTGTCGGTTCTGAGGAATCTTGCTTGCGGCTGGATAAATTTTTGGCGGAAAAATTATCGGAATATTCTCGCAGTACCATCCAGGGGTTTATCGAGGCGGGGCGAGTTCGCGTCAGCGGAGTAATCGCGCTGAAAGTTTCCCGAGAAGTTTCCCCGGGCGATGAGATTAAGCTCCAGATCGATGAGATCGAGCGCGAGATCAAGCCCCAGCCGGAAATCGAATTCGAAGTGCTTGATGAACAGCCGGATTTCCTAATCATCAATAAGCCGATGGGTCTGGTGGTTCATCCCGGTAGCGGCAATTTGGAGGGCACGCTGGCCAACGGTTTGGTGGCTCGTTATCCGGAAATAAAGAAAGTGGGGGAGGATTTTCTGCGTCCCGGAATCGTCCATCGACTGGACAAGGAAACTTCCGGAATCATGTTGGTGGCGCGAACTCAGGTCGGATATAACCATCTCAAATCTCAGTTTAAAGAACATCAAATAGAGAAAACATACCTGGCGCTACTTGAGGGAGCCTTGGAAAAAGGCCAAGGCGTGATTGAAGGATTCATGAAACGCTCGACCAATGTACCCGTTAAGAGGGAATTGCTTGAAGGTGATGAGAGTGAAGTTCCTTCGGCTTTTCAAGAAAATGCCCGGACACAATCCGGGAAATTTTCCAAGACGATTTATCGGGTTTTGAAAAAAAAAGCCGATCTGACGTTGGTGGAAGCTCGGCCGCAAACGGGGCGGATGCACCAACTTCGGGTTCATTTTTCCTCTCTCCAACATCCGATTGTCGGTGATAAGCTTTATGGCCGGCGTGATCAGGCGGGACCATTGATGTTGCTGGCGTGGAAAATCAGATTCAAAGATTTGAATAACATTTGGCGGGAATACGAAGTCCCAGTGGATAATAGATTTGTTTTGTAAACGTAAAACGAAAGACGTAAAATGTAAAATTAAGAATAGCTAATTTTACATTTTACGTTTTACATTTTACGTTAAAGATATGGTGCCAATTATCGTCAACGGTCGCGCCGGTAGCGGCAAGTCGACAATTATCAAAAAACTTTCAGAGGCGCTACAACTGCCAGCGGTTGATGTCGGCCAAATGTTTAGGGCGGCGGCTCGAGAGAAAAAAATGGAGCTGGCCGAATTCGGCCGCTATCGCGATACCCACCATGAGGTCGACCGCGAGATTGACACCCGGGTGATGAACGCGATTAAAGGGGGCGATAAGATTGTACAGTCTCGGACGATTCCTTATCTTTTCAAAAAAGAAAAACAGCCTTATTTCGGGGTTTTTCTGGAGGTGACGGCGGAAACTCAGGCCAAGCGGATTGCCGAGCGCGACAAAATCGGCGTCGATCAAGCGCGGCAAAATAACGCTTTGCGCGATGCGGCGGACAGCGCGCGTTACCAAAAAATTTACGGCATTGACATTTCAGACCTTTCCGTTTACCATCTAGTAGTTGCCACGGATGATAAGACGCCCGATCAAATAGCGGAAATCATCCTGGAGCAGCTGCCTAAGTAGAATTTACTTGTTTTAATGGAGCGTTGTGGTTTTGCGACAGCGCCTTACAATTTTATGAGTTATCAAAAAATCAACGAATTTACTAAGTCTCAGCGAAAAGAAGTCCCGGAAATTATGACCGGACAGACCGTGAAAGTCCATCAGAAAGTCAAAGAAGGGGACAAAGAACGGATTCAGATTTTTGAAGGCCTGGTTATCGCTCAGCATGCCGGACACGGACAGAGCGCGACCTTTACCGTGCGAAAAGTATCTGATGGCATTGGAGTTGAAAGAATTTTTCCGCTCCATTCTCCGGCCATTGATAAAATTGAAGTAACAAAGACCTCTAAAGTTCGCCGGTCCAAACTTTATTATATGCGCGAGCGTGATATTCGGGTTAAGGAAGATTCCGATCAGCACGATAAGTATCTCAAGCGGGCCGCGGTGATCGATCAAAAACGAAAAGTGGATCGTGAAAAGAAAAAGGCGGAAGATGAACGGCGGGCGGCAATCAAGGCAGAACGCGAAGCTAAAGCGGCGGCGAAAGCCAAGGCGGAAGCTGAAGCAAAAAAAGAAGAAGCCAAGCCGGCTGAAAAACCTAAAGAAGAAAAGAAATAGAAATTTTTCTTTTTGAATTTTGCACTTGCTTGCGCAAGCAAGTTATGAATTCCCAGTGGTCCTCGTGGCTCGACTACGCCCCTTCGGGGCTTCGTCGGGTAAACTCTATTGTCATACTCAGAAAATTTTCGTGCCCTCGTGGCGGAATTGGCATACGCGGCAGCTTGAGGGGCTGTGCCCGTAAGGGCGTGTGGGTTCAAATCCCACCGAGGGCACCATGTAGCGAGAGTTAGCACTGTTTGATGTAGCCGTAGCGGGGATGGGAAGGGACGATAATGATGCACCGATCAGGTGGCTCCAAAGTTAAAAGTTTTAAAGATCAAAATTCAAAACATCGGTTTTAGTATTTTAGCTTTAAACTTCCTTTGAACTTTGATTTTTAAGCTTTCACACGCTGGTGTGTGATTTGGGCAGTTAGCTCAGTTGGTTAGAGCATCTCGTTTACACCGAGGGGGTCGGGGGTTCAAATCCCTCACTGCCCACCAAGTCAGTTCTTAGTTATTAGTTCTTAGATTTCAGGCAGGTAAAAACCTGATTTCTAAAAACTGAGATCTAAGAACTAATAAAACGCCGAGGTAGCTTCCTACTACGCTTAGCTTCGCTAAGCTTCGTAGGGCAGGCAGTGCGGTTAATCTACGCTAGCGCTTTACGGGCCCAAAGCCCGACAAAGCCTTGGCGTAGGCGGGCCGAGGTAGCTCAGTGGTACCTGCCTGCCGGCAGGGAGCACAGCACTAAAAACAATATGGAGGGATACAAAATTTATGTTCTAAAATCTGAGATCGATGGCCGTCTGTATGTGGGCCTTAGTCAAAACGTCAATAAGCGTTTGGCTGACCATAAATTTGGTAGGGTATTTGCCACTAAAGGATATAGGCCATGGAAATTAATTTATTCGGAATTTATTGGGTCGAGGAAACACGCTAGACGGCGAGAAAAATTTCTCAAAAGTGGCTGCGGAAAAGAATATTTAAAATTTAAACTAACGCCGAGGTAGCTCAGTGGTAGAGCACAGCACTGAAAATGCTGGTGTCGGGAGTCCGATTCTCCCCCTCGGCACCAGACTACGCTCCGCTTCGCGGAGCTTCGTCTGGCAGGCCAGACTTTTTCCTCACTGTGAGTTTACCCGCCGTAGCCCCCGCCGAATCGGCGGGCGAAGGCGGGTCTGGCAGGCCAGATTGTTATATAGTATAATTTACCCAGCGGCGGTCCGCAGTCAGCGGGCCTGCCCGCCGTAGTCCGCCTTGGGCGGACGTAGGCGGGAGTAGTTCAGTGGTAGAACGTCTCCTTGCCAAGGAGAAGGTCGCCGGTTCAAGTCCGGTCTCCCGCTCCAGCACAAAGCTGGCTTCAACAAACATAAGTGTCAGTTAACGCTGAATATACTAATTACTGGGGCTTGCCCTTCGTAGCTCGAGCGTTAGCGAGAGCGAAGTAGGGTCTCCCGCTCCACCTTCGATGCGCTCCTCGCTTTGTTTGGAGCTTACTCGGGTTTGTGGTACCGTAAAATAATATTGATGTGTACCAGCCCTTAGCTAGGCCTGAGTTTGTCGAAGGGCAACCGGTATTTGTGGTTGATGTTATCCTGGTTCTTCGATATAATATTCTTGAACACAAAATATTAATAAAAATTTCATGGACGAACAAAAAAATTCCAATCCCAAGCCAATCGACCAGAAGCACTTAAGCGTTTGGATTGGCGTGACAATTATCGCGATTGTCGGTATGTCGGTAGTTTTCTTCATGTTATACATGGCCAGCCATCCACAGGCGACATTCTTAATCGGTGCGCACCTCTAGTTTTGGCTCTAATAGCGGTTGTGGACGAGCGGTGGCTAAGTCGGTTGACATAATCTGCCTGTTTGCTATCATACACTCTCGAGGCATCCTTCATGAGGATGCTTCTTAGTTACCCTTACCTTGTTCTAGGTAGGGGCAAGACCGAATAAAAGGTTTCGTATTATTAAACAAGGAAAACCAGCTATTCGAAATCAAATTAGCATGATGAAGCGTTTTGTGGACGGGCTGTATCAACGGCCGATCGTTCAAAAAGCGTTGACGCAAGCTAAAAAGACCCCTTATGCCGCGCTTTTCGCGGCCGCCGTAATCCTGACAATCTTGATTGTCAGCGGCGTCGGGACGGTCAAACAAGCGCTGGCCGCTCGATCATCCAAACCCAAACTTGATTTTCCGGCTGATCGCGTCGTGGTTCAACAGCGCAAAGAACTCAAAGACGAATTACAAAATAAACTGGCACAGGCGCGGCAAGTCAAAGCTACCCAGAAAACCAAGCAAAATACCCCTTCGGCCAGTCAGTTGCTTGAGGCTAGGAAACAATCGCGCTTGATAGCGTTTAATCGTCAACAGAGTACTCAGCGAGCGACTCGATCGGTTGACAGCGCCAATTACAGCGGCGGCAATACCAAGACCGGTACCGCCTATACTCCCGATCCGGCTGAGAATGGCGGCTCCCATAATACCGCGACTGGTGAAAATTTGACGGAATTACTTAATCGCGGCGAAAAAGTGGTGGCCTCAAATGATTATAAGCTCGGAACGAAACTCAAGATCAATGGCCAGTGGTATACCGTGAAGGATCGGATGGCCCGTAGCGGCAAAGTGGACTTCCTGGTTCGCACTAAAGCCGAGGCCAGTAAGATCGGCCGCCAAACGATCAAGATTGAAGACGTGAAAGCTCCCGGACAGAAATAAGAAAGTTTCGATAACAAAATCCCCCTTCGAAAGATGAGGGGATTTTGTGTTTGGGCGGTAAATTTATGAAAGCGTTCCGCCTTCGGCGGAGTGACTTTTTGTCACTCCTCCTTCGCCCTCGGGAACCTCGGGCTTCGGCAGACAAGCCAAAAAGTGCACCGTGAAAAAGCTTGCCTGCCGTAGTCCCGCTCGTATGGCGGGACGTAGGCAGGTGCCGGGGGAATTAAGTCGCCATCGTAGTGGTCAGCTCTTTTGCCTTCGGTTTGGGCTCCTGGAATTCCCCCGGACCCCAGGGGTGCTTATTATAGGCAAATACCACGTAGCTTTGTCATTTTTTATGGATTTGCTATAATACACTTATCATCCTTAACCAGTCCGACGCTTTTTCCCAAAAGGGTTTTAATGGTTCTTATCTTTTGTCTTTGTCTAAAACTAATCAATTGCTTGATTAGCGGGCCAGAGACGAAGGTTGCTTCATTAAAATTCTTTTGTTCCTAAGGTAAAATTTTATTTTGCCATGGGGACAGGCGTGACTGGGTTACCTACCCAGTTTTTTTATCCTCCTTCGCCCTCGTTATTTCACCATATTATGGTGAAGCGGGCTGGGAGGAACTCTTGGATCCCGGTGGGGATTCGAGCGGTGGCTTCGGCCTGCGCCGACCGAAGTCGGCTACGGCCGACGTAGGTCGGAGGATTCCGCTCCGCGGATTTTCTCTTGCTACTGCCGAGAGTTTACACTCGCGGAGCTTCATGTGCGGAAAATACTCGGACAAAAACAATTGTATGAAGCAGGGACACTATCTTTTCACCTCGGAATCGGTGACCGAGGGTCACCCGGACAAGCTCGCCGATCAAATTTCAGACGCGGTACTCGATGCCTTCTATGCTCAGGATCCCCAGGCTCGAGTCGCTTGCGAGACGGCGGTTAAGACCGGGCAAGTCTTGGTCTTCGGTGAAATCACCAGCACTGCCACGGTGGAAATACCGGCGGTTGTGCGCCAGGCGATTCTCGATGTCGGCTACGATCGTTCGGAGTATGGTCTTGATGGACGCAGTTGCGGCATCAATGTCGCGCTCGAACAGCAAAGTCCCGATATTTCTCAGGGGGTGAGCCAGGGGAAAGGATTGCATAAATCCCAGGGCGCTGGCGACCAGGGTTTGATGTTCGGTTACGCCACCAATGAAACGGAAGAGCTGATGCCGCTGCCGATAATGCTCGCTCACCGGTTGACGGAGCGGCTGGCTCAAGCGCGAAAAAACGGGCAGATAAAATGGCTGCGGCCGGACGGAAAATCGCAGGTGACGGTGGAATATGACGAGAAAGATCGGCCGGTGCGGGTTGATACGGTAGTGGTTTCGGCCCAGCATAGTCCCGATGTTTCTCATGCCCAAATCGAGAAAACGATTATCAATAAAATTATTAAACCGACTTGCGGAAAATGGCTCGACCGGAAGACGGTGTATCACATTAATCCGACCGGGCGTTTCGTCATTGGCGGTCCGCAGGGCGATGCCGGACTCACCGGTCGTAAAATCATCGTCGATACTTACGGCGGAATGGGACGGCATGGTGGGGGAGCTTTTTCCGGCAAGGATCCGACCAAAGTCGACCGTTCGGCGGCTTACGCGGCGCGGTATGTGGCCAAGAATATTGTGGCGGCGGGGCTGGCGGGAAAATGCGAAGTCCAAATCGCTTATGCGATCGGCGTGGCGGAGCCGGTTTCGGTCAATGTCAAAACTTTCGATACGGGGAAGATTTCGGAAGATAAAATCAGCCGGCTGGTGGAGGGAAATTTCGATCTGACGCCGGCGGGAATAATCGATCATCTCAAATTGCGCCGGCCGATTTACCGAAAAACGGCGTCCTATGGGCATTTCGGCCGAGAGGACAAAGATTTTACCTGGGAGAAGACCGATAAGAAGAAAAAGCTGAAACAAAAATAGGAAATACGGAAAACAGAGTCGGCTTCTTGTCGGCTCTGTTTTTTTGTGATATAATTCAATAACGGTTAAAAACTAACCAAAATAAAATTTATGAAATCGACCAAACTTTGGCTGTGCGCTCTGG
The DNA here is from genome assembly GCA_965230955.1 of uncultured Candidatus Saccharibacteria bacterium. Lineage (GTDB taxonomy): Bacteria > Patescibacteriota > CALEFQ01 > CALEFQ01 > CALEFQ01 > CALEFQ01. Next base: position 105,732 of record OZ246404.1, read on the forward strand.
CCTTCAGTGCGTTTTTTGCATTGGGGCTGGGCTTTATCTCAACAGTTAATGCCGAAAACTTGAGTGGCGTCTATTTATATTTTGCCGATTATCTTAATTCTCAGATTCATGTCATCGACGCTAATACTAATTCTGAAGTGGCTACAATTTCTACCGGTGTTGGTTCTGTGCCGCTGATGACGGCTCTGGCTCCGGACCAAAAAACTTTGTATGTCAGCGATGCCGTGGCTGCTAAAATCTATGTCATTGATACCACGACGAATACTTTAGCAACCAGTTTTTCCATCGGTGCGATTGGTGAAGATATTGCGATTTCTCCGAGCGGCGACAAACTCTATAATTTGGATCGCAATACTAGAAATATTTACGTGATTGATCTGAATACACACCAAGAAACCAAAACGATTTCTATCGGGCAGACAATTTGGTTGATGGATATTACACAGGATGGCAGCCGTATTTACATAACTAATAACGGCGCTGGCGGGAAAGTTTTTGAAGTTGATATGAACACGGAGTCTTTCACAAAAACATACGATCCGGATAGCGGTATGGGTACAGGAGCTGGCCTGAAAGCTTCTCCGGATGGCACAAAAGTTGCTTTGTGTGATCCTATTGGCCGAGGAGCGTATTTACTGAATGTTAGCAGCGGCAGTTCTGCCAAATCATCCGGTTATGATGCGGGCGGTATCGGTGGTCCGATTGATGTAGCTTTTAATCCCGCGGGAACTAAAGCTTATTTTGCACATTCCAGTTTCGGTATCGGTGGCAATCAAGTGAAGGTAGTCGATGTTAGCAGTGCTGCCAATACTAATTCAATTACCGTTGGAGGCGGTCCATCGGCGGTCGTTTTTAGTCCCAATGGAGAAAGGGCTTATGTGGCAAATTATACAGATCGAACAATCTCGGTGATTAATGCTAATTCGGAAGCCAGTATTGCTACCATCACCCCTTCGGGAATGCCGATGATTAATGGATTACAGTTAGTTGACCGGGGTGATTTTACCGGGTCGCTGGAATTTAACGGTGGTAAACAATACACAACTTCCGCTGATGTTACATTGAATCTCGGTGCCAGTGGTGATACTAATTTGAGCCGAATGATGATTTCGAATAATGCTGATTTTGCTGATGCCAATTGGGAAACCTATTCAGCTGCTAAAACTTGGACTCTAGCTTCCGGCTATGGTTCAAAAACGGTTTATGTAAAATTGATGAATGAGTCCGGCCGTGTGACCGATGTGGTCGCGGGTCAGATAACACTGGAAAAGCCGATGATCGTGACTGCTCCGCGCCAAGGCGGTGGTCCGCAGGTGCGAGTATTTGATTGGGCGAATAATAAAGTAACCGCGACCAAGGTTTCTTTCATGGCCTATGCTTCTTCTTTCCGCGGCGGGGTCAATATCGCTTACGGTGATGTCAATGACGATGGTCGATTTGAGATCGTGACCGCCCCGGGCGCTACCGGCGGTCCGCAAGTAAAAGTTTGGGATCGTAATGGTAAATTGCTCAGCCAATTTATGGCTTATCCCAGTGCTTTCCGCGGGGGAGTAAAAGTTGCCGTGGGAGACCTTGATGGCAATGGCACCGACGAAATTATCACCGGTCCGCAATCAATCGGCACGCCGCAAGTTCGGGTTTTTGACTCTGCCGGTAATACCAAATTTACAGCCGGATTTTTCGCTTACGACAAATCTTTCAAAGGCGGAGTTTCCGTCGCGGCCGGCGATGTCAATCGCGATGGCCAAGATGAAATTATTACCGGTGCCGGGCTCACCGGGGCGCCTCAGGTTCGAGTATTCAGTCGCTATGGCAAATCCGTTTCCACTCCCGGTTTCTTCGCGTATGACAGTAAGTTCCGCGGTGGCGTGACGGTTAGCACCGGCGATCTCAATGCCGACGGCAAATGGGAAATTCTCACCGCGCCGGGAAATGGCGGAGGAGCGAATGTCCGTGTCTTTAATTCAGCCGGCAAACCGTCGGTCAGCGGCGGATATAATGCCTGGAAATCGAATGAAGCCGGTGCGCGAGGGGGAGTGTCGATTACCTCGACCGATTACAGCGGTGACGGCAAAGCGGAAGTTGTTGGCGGGGCGGGTATCGGTAGCTCTCCAATGCTTCGCTTCTTTGATGTCATGGGAAACACCAAACCCGGCTCGGGATTTATGACTTATGCCCAAAGTTTCAAAAACGGCATAAATGTGGCGAGCCACAGCCTATAATTAAGTCAAAAGTCAAAGGTCAAAAGTAAAAAGGCGGAGCCATTCAGGTTCCGTCTTTTGTGGTTGATGGCGATTGTGGTAAAATTAATTAATCCTTAAATAAACAAAAAATGAAATGGCTAAAAATTATCGCGCTAGTAATATTATTTAGCGCCTTGCTAATTCCTGCCATATCTTATCGCGCTGCCACCGCGGGGGGCAGTATGCCGATCTACATGCTGGGGCGCTCGGTTATGGAGGGCTGGTTTTATCACTGGGATTGGAGCGGGGATGACGGTTCGGAGGTGTATTTTCACGATTATTCGCTTTACCATCGTTATGTCGATGGACCGGAAGGGGACGGGAGCAATATGGTCGACAGCGCCCGTTCGATTATCGATGCCTTGCCCAGTGGCGACAAAGCTGTTTTTTTCAAATTGTGCTTCGTAGATTTCACTGGCGGTTCACAGTCAGCGGCCAATGAAAATTACGCCCGCAATATCGGAATAGTGGAAGATGTTTATAATATCACTCACGGTAAAGGGATTAGCCTAATTGTGGGAAATTCTTTGCCCCAGGTAGCTTCAGCGACCGATGCTTATTTGGTATCTGCGCATCGTCAATACAATTCCTGGTTAGATAGTTTTGCCGGCAGTCACGACGATTTTTATGTTTTTGATCAGTACGGCACTTTAGCGGACAGCGGTGGCAATTTAAAATCAAGTTATGCCACCGGTGATGATTCCCATCCCAATAGCGCCGGTTACAATGCGCTGGACAGCGCTTACATCGATTTTTTGGCCAATGATTTTAAAGGTAGCACGCCGACACCACCGACACCGACTGATGATCCGGGCGAAAAGCCGGCGACAGGCTCACAGAGCGACGACAATTACAAGGAAAACGCCAATAAAATCATTACCGCGCCTTCTTGGGGCTGCCAGTCGCATGTTCGGTCATTTTCACCTCGCGGAGTAGTGTTAAACTCGACGAATTTTTTCGCCTACGATAAAAGTTTCAAGGGCGGAGCACGTTTGGCGCTGGCCGACGTGGATAAGGACGGTCAGGCTGAAATTTTGACCGGCGCCGGAGCCGGCGGCGGACCGCAGGTCCGCGTTTTTAAAAGAGACGGCCGTTTGATGGGGATCCAGTTTTTCGCTTTTTCCAAAGATTTTCACGGGGGAATAGATGTCGCCGGGGGAGATTTTGACGGCGACGGTAAAGATGAAATCGGCGTTTGTCAGTTGTCCGGCGGTCAGGGCTGGGCCAAAGTTTATCGCTATAATTCAGAAAAGACGGTTTTGTTTGAACGCAATATTTTCGGTTCGGCCCAAAATGGCTGCACGGTCGCTTTCGGCGATGTCGATAAAGACAATCGGGCGGAATTGGTAGTGGGCTCCGGCGAGGGCGGGGACTCAAGAGTTTTTACATATGATTATGTCGAAGGAAATAAATCCGGGCGTCAAAGGGGTTTGGTCTGGACCGCTTTTCCGGGGAGCAAAACAGGGGTTGATGTCGAGGCAGCCGATTTCGATCGCGACGGCAAAGCTGAATTGGCGGCGGCACAGTTGTCCAGTTCCCCCAAGGTCAAGGTCGTTCGTTATAACTCCGCTTTTACCAAGCTGGGCGAGTTTTATGCTTATCCGACCAATTATAAAATCGGTGCCAATCTCTCGGCGGCCGATGTCAATAATGACAAAGTTCCGGATTTGCTGGTCGGCCCCAATCGCAATTCCGGACTGCAGATGAAGACCTTTTCTTATGCCGGCAAGTCCTTGTCCAGTTTCTTTGCCTATCCCCAGAGCACTCGCGGGGGAGCGATGGCGGTGGCGGGGCGGTGGTAAGAAATAAGATATTAAGATTTAAGATATTAAGAAATAAGAATGACCGGAAATTATTTCCTGGTCATTTTAGTTCGTACAGTCTGATTGTTTTATTCTTGCTACCATGCGAACATTGTGTGGACCTTTCCTTTTATCGCCTGCGTTGACGCTAATGGGTTTCTAGCGTAAAATAAAAACAGCTTTGGGACATGGCCAAAGACAAAAGACCGATGACCAAAGACTAATTTAGGGCCCATAGCTCAGTGGTTAGAGCACCCGGCTCAAGACAGTACCTTTAAATCTAGATCAGGATTATGAAGTTCCGCGTGGCAATTCTGGCAAACCAAACGGCATTTGGCTACCTCTTTTAGAACACTATCGAAGGTTCTATTGGAAAGTGATCTCATGTCTAATTTGAACTCTTTGCCGGAAACATGATGAAAAGTAAGCGCTGATAAGTTGCGCTTGTATCCACAGCGGGAACAGCAACCACCTCGTTGCTTAACCAAAAGCAGCTTGCGGTTTATTCCGCGCTTCTTTTGGGCGTCATATGACTGGTGCACTTTATTCTTGCACCTCGTAGAGCAATATTGGCTTTGCTGTCCGGACAATGAGTGTCCGCAAACAGAACAGTTAGACTGTTTCTTCATAAGCCAATAATAGCATCTAGAATTAATCTGTCCAGGGCAGTCGGTGGGGCAACCTGCCGATGTAACTCGCCAAATTCGGGGAACCCTTCTCCTGTAAGGGAATGGCAATCCCGAGCCAAGCTCTCCTTCGCTCCTCCCGGAGCTTCGGAGGGAAGGTGTAGAGACTGTACGACGAGCCCCCACATTCAAAATATTGATGGTGGGAGAAGAGACAGTCCAGACTACAAACCCTGTACCGTAAGGTACAGAGGCAGTGAAAACTGTAGTAGTAAGCATAACCGGAGGGTCGCTGGTTCGATCCCAGCTGGGCCCACCATCCTCGCCCCCTCACTCAGGTATTTGAAAATAATTCCAAATCCTGAGTGAGGGGGCTCAAAATTTAAAATCTAAAGTCCAAAGGTCAAAGAAAATCAAAACGTCGCAGTCTTTAGATTTTGAGTTTTAATTTCTTTTAGACTTCTAGCTTTTAATTTTCCGCCGTTGCGGCGGTGTCAGGCGCCCGTAGCTCAGCTGGATAGAGCAGCGGTTTTCTAAACCGCAGGTCGCAGGTCCGAATCCTGCCGGGCGTACCAAGCCACACGCCCCGAACGGCCGGTGGAAATTTAAAACTCAAAGTCCAAAAATTAAATAATTTTAGTTTTTAGCTTTAAACTTCTTTTAAATTTTAGGCTTTGAATTTCGGTGCCGTTGTCTGTATTTTGCCGAAACCATCGGTTGACAACATCGCTTAAAAATATTACACTGTCGCTTATTCCTCTGTGTGTGTAGCTCCCTACTACCTGCCTACCGGCAGGCAGGCGCGCTCACTTCGTTCGCGCTTCGTAGGGCGGGCAGTGCGATTAGATGGTTTCGGTAATAAAGTTTGCGTTTTGCATTTTGAATTTTGCATTAGTCTGGGTGTGTAGCTCAGTTGGTTAGAGCGTTACCTCGACACGGTAAAGGTCACAGGTTCGATTCCTGTCACACCCACCAGCCTCGCTCGCGGCGCCCCGCGCCGCTCGCTCAAGATTAAAAATTTAAAGATAAAAATTCAAAAGAAATTCAAGATTTCAGCTTTAAATTTGTTTTAGCTTTTGCATTTTTGATTTTAAATTTCCCGCCCATGGCGGGTCATGGTGACTGTAGCTCAGTTGGTTAGCCCGCCGAATCGGCGGGGGCGGGTTGTGGATCCGGAGTAATTAAGAGGAGGGGATATGTATTACGTATATATTTTACAGAGTCTAAAAGACGGGAAATTATATTACGGAATGACATCCGGCTTGACTCGTAGATTCTGGCAACATTGCTTTGGACTAAATAAGTCTACTAGCAGTCGTCGTCCTTTGCATTGATTTATTATGAAGCTTATTTATGTAATGAGGATGCCAGGATTAGAGAAAGATTTCTTAAAAGCGGTCGAGGACGTGAGGTAATCAGAAAGCATTTAAAAATCTTCTTTGGTTCATGTGGTGACTGTAGCTCAGTTGGTTAGAGCGGCGGGTTGTGGTCCCGCAGGTCGTGGGTTCAACTCCCACCAGTCACCCCAGAACAAAATATCGCCCCTTCGATAAACTCAGGGCGATTTTTTGTAAATTCAAAGTCTAAAATTTAAATATCAAAGGAAACTAAAAATTTAAATAAAAAAATTCGCTACCGGGTAGGATTTTTGAAAAAAAAGATGTCAAAATACAAACCTGGGGTTTTACCAAAATTCTTTTCTTGACATGAATGACTTTTCCTGTTATTTTACGGAGTCCATTGTTTTGTCTGGGAAACAATAGATCCCTGAACATGATAATGTCAGGGATAGAAAGGGAGGGTATTTTTATGAGTTCCAGTGATTTAGACCTGGCGATTGCTCAGCGGATTGTCCGAAAACTTCACGGGGAAATCAGTGCTTTTCGTGGCGGATCCGAATCGGCGACTGAAGCGGCTTGGCGATTTTTGGAAACTCCGGAGGGAGAAGACTCGTTCAAAAGAGTCGCCCAGGTGATCGCGATGGGCGGAATGGCTTGTTACCCGATCGAGATTAAACCGGCGTCATATGCTGAATTGGTAGCCCTTGGCAAATATGACGAGGTTCTAATTGAGATCGAGCCTACGGCTCCTTTTCCCGAAGCATCATCTTTCGGCCGTTTTAATTGCTGGCTGTTTCGTTACGCAGAGGCGATAGGTACCGGGAAACTGATCAGTCTGATGATTCGCCAGCAGTTGATACCGGCAAATTTTATCCATTTGCTCGGATTTGGCGCACAGTATCCGAATATTCAGCGCTTGTTTCCGGTAGTGGCGCTGGGCGAATTGTATACACCGATGTTTTCTCGGGAATTCGCACATTCTTTATCCTGTTTTGGTGGTTTACGGCGATTGGAGTTTCGCTATGCCAATCAGAAATGGGATGACGCGTATCGTTTTTTGGCCGTCACCCCGGGCTAATCATTTTTACCGGTCTTGTTGCTTGAGACCTTTGATCCCTTCACTTAGAAATAAGTGCGGGGATTTTATTTTTAAAAAAACACCCGAGAAATGTTTTGGCAAACAGTTTCTCGGGCATTCTTTAGGTTTTGTGCTTACTTGTTTTTTAGCGCCATTTTTAGGAAATTTTCCAGTAATTTTTTCCCGTGATTGTAGGGGACTTTTATTTCCGGATGAAATTGAGTGCCGTAGATAAAGCGCTTGGTGCTCTTTTGCACCTGGGTATAGGTGGAGGACGCAATGACTTCGAATTCACTCCCGGGCTCGGCCACGGCCCAGCTATGGACTTCCGGCGCGGTAAAATCTTTGGCCAGGCCTTCGAAGATCGGATCCTTCTTGTCAATTTTTATCCGTGTCATCTTATTCCTCGGCTCCATGGCTGAGATATCGGACCAGCCCATGCTTCTTATCCTGGTATAGCCGTAGGCCGCCGCCAAAAATTGGTGGCCGGCGCAGATTCCGAGCAGTGGCAAATTTGTTTCCCGAATTATTTCAAATTCGCCGTTGTATTCAAACATCGGTTCGTTGGGATAGTCGGCGTTGTTGCCGCTCAGCACGATCGCGACTGGTTGATGCGGCAACTTAACGAGCATTTCCATCGAGGCCTCGTAGCAGGGGACGACTACCGTTTTCAGTTTGAGCGGCAGATCGGAAATATATTTGGCCAATTCCGTGAAAGTAAAACCGTTGTGCTCGTTGCCGATTATCAGTACATAATCTTCTTTGGGCACGATCGGGGGTTTGGGTTGCCCGGGGGAGTAGAGAATGATTTCATTGATCTGGGCGGCGTAGCCGGTGAAACTGGTAATCAGTAATCTGAAATAGCGAGCTTTGACTGCCGGAAAATTTAAAATATTTCTAAATGTCTCGTTATTTTTGGTCGTGGTCGCAGAGATGGTCTGCCATTTTTTACCGTCAGAACTTGATTGCAGGGAAAAATCTTTCAGCCAACCGTCGCGGTCATTGAAATTAGAGAGGATCCAGGCGCGAGCGACTTCAGTCGGTTTCCCCAGATCGAATTCAATCCATTGGCGTTCTTCGCCCGGCGGCGGGCTTTGCCAAAAAGTCAGGAGTCCCGGGTCGTCCCAGTCGGTGATGTTTTTGACGTTATAACCGTTCGAGGCCTTGGCGTTCTTCACGTTGACGCGCACCAGATTCATAAAAGCGGCATCGGATTTGGTGTCGACCCAAAAGCGGGAAGTGACCCAGGGGCTTTTGCCCTGAGCGGTCACCGTCCTGACGCGCCAGTAGTAGAGACGATTGTCTTTCAAGGCATCGGCAGCCGGTATTTTCTGGTCGGTGATGTAGGGATCGTCTTCGTTTATTTTGTGATAGATTTTCAAATCAGCGGAAGAAAAGTTTTTGCTGGTGTCGAGTTGTATTTCATAAGTGCGGCCGGCGGCTTTTCCTGGAGCGTTAAAAAAAGACAAAAGCGGACAGAGTTCAGTCACGATGACGTCCCAGCTGGGATTGTTGGCCAGGCGAGGCGGCAGCGGGGTGGCTTGTTTTTTGGGTGCGGGCATATTTTTTCTCTAAACGAATATTGGTTTTTCCCGGTAATCTGCGGGCAAGATATAAGATGTAAGATGTAAGAGTTAAGATATAAGAAGAAAGAAGATCATAGTTTTATCTTACATCTTAATTCTTATGTCTTAAATCTTATTTAGTTTTATTTTAACATGTCGTGAGTGGAAGAAAAAGTATTCTGTTCGGAAAAGTTTCCTCGGAGTGAAAAATGTGGTATAATGTAAATATAACATTCAAACAAACAAAATTATGGAAAAGTCCAAAGCTTCGGTACTGACGAATCCGAAATTCGCCAAGGTATTAGGCGTATTTTCCCTGGCGATGATTAATGTGTCGCTAATCTGCAGTTTACGCGGATTACCGACCATGGCTGAATACGGCCTGTCGATTGTTTTCTTTCTGGCGGTCTCGGTGCTTATTTTCTTGATCCCGGTTTCTTTTGTTTCGGCCGAATTGGCCGCCGCCTGGCCCAAAGGGGGCGGTATTTATTCCTGGGTTCGGGAAGCTTTTGGCGAAAAATGGGGCTTTATTGCGGTATCACTGCAGTGGATCCAAAATTTGGTTTTCTATCCGACGGCGCTGGCCGCTACGGCCGCTGTCATCGCTTATCTGATCAATCCGGCTTTGGCGGAAAATAAACTATATACTCTCGTGGTGATCATTGTTGTTTACTGGATCGCCATTCTGATAAACTTGCGCGGTATGAAAACCTCCGGGCGAGTAGCGACGATTGGCACTATCCTGGGTATCATTTTACCCGGCGCCATATTGATTATTCTCGGCCTATTGTGGGTTTTAAGTGGCCAGGAATTAGCCATCCCGATTACTCTCAAAAGCTTGGTCCCGGACATGGGCAATATCAATAACATTGTCATGCTTTCCGGCCTTTTCCTTTTCTTTGCCGGCATGGAAGTTTCCGGTGTGCATGCCCGAGAAGTAAAAAATCCGCAGAAGGATTATCCCAAAGCCATTTTCATCTCGGCTATTATCGTCACGGTTATATTCCTGCTCGGTTCCCTGGCTATAGCGGTGATCATTCCGGTTTCCCAGCTCAGCCTGACGGCGGGAATTATGCAAACTTATTCGGCGGTTCTGGGGCGTTTCAATCTGCTGTGGCTGATTCCGATCATCGCGCTTTTGGCCGCGCCGGGTATGATTGTCCAGGTCAGTTCTTGGATCGCTGGACCAAGCCGCGGCTTGTTGGTCACTGCCAAAAATGGCGATTTACCGCCGTTCCTCCAGAAGATGAACAAAAATGGCATGCCGATAAATATCATGCTGGTCCAGGGAATTATAGTTTCCATGATTGCCGTCGTGTTTCTCTTTATGCCTTCGGTTAGCAGTTCTTTCTGGATTCTGACTGATCTGGCGGCGCTATTGTACCTGACGGTTTATATAATTATGTTTATGGCGGCCATCAAACTTCGAAAAACTCGCCCCGATGTCCCGCGCCCGTACAAAGTTCCCGGCGGAAAATATGGTCTCAAGATTTTTGCAGGAATCGGTATAGCTGCTTGCGCTTTCGCTATGGTGCTGGGATTTTTCCCGCCATCCGCTCTTGATACCGGAAATCTGCTTTCCTATGAGTTATTCCTTGGTCTCGGCTTTGTTGTTATGCTGTGTTTGCCGCTCGTCGTTTGGCGGTTTAGGAAGAGTTCTTGGAAAAAAGATGTACAAGTTGATAGCTAATATCAATAATCACTTTTGAATTTCGTTAGTAAAAAATCGCCGATGGCGATTTTTTACTATTATGATAAAATTGAGTAGTAATATTAAAACAAATATATGCTAAATTCTTTGAAAGCTTATGTCGTTGGTTTGGCTGCCGCGTTTTTATTTTTGGGTTTGGCATTTGGGGCTATCCCGGCTCATGCCGTCGACAGCTGGCCGGGCGATAGCGGATCGCTTATCGCCGATGCCGCCAGTTTGGGCGCCGGCTACGAGCCCAGCGGCTTGGCGTATCATAGCGTCAGAAAGCAACTGGTCATGGTGGGAGACGACGGTGATATCACCACTATGAATACCGACGGTTCTTCCGTTCATACTAAATCTCCGACGGGCGAGGATCTGGAAGGAGTGGCCGTGGCCGATGCCACTTCAGATTTGATTTATGTCGGGATCGAAAACCCGGACAGTATCAAAGAATACAATTTAAGCACCGAAGCCTACACCGGCAAAAAATGGACGCTTACCGCTTGGTTGCACGGCGATGACGGCCAGGGACTGGAAGCTCTGACCTTTGTGCCCAATGGTTTCCATCCTTATGCCAATAGTAATTCGGGCGGATTATTTTATGCCGGTCATCAGCTGGACGGTAAAATTTTTGTTTTCGATATCAATACCGGTACCAGCGAAGCCGTTACTCTGGTTGACACTATCACGGTTGATCCCGCGTTGACTGATATTTCCGGGCTGGATTTTAACAGCGACACCCAGTTGATTTACGCTATTTTTGATACGAGCAACCGGCTGGTGGAAATGCAGCCGGATAAAACGATCATCAATACTTATTCCCTGCCCAGCGATACACAGGAAGGGATCGCCGTCGTGACCGGTTGTCCGACCGCTTCCGCTCATGTTTATATCGCTGAAGATTTTGGACCTGAGGTCTGGGCTTACGGCAATTATCCGATCACCTGTCACGAGGACGATGACGGCAATGGTGGCGGTGATGATGACGGCGGCGGCGGGGAGACAGAGACGGAATATCTCGGAAAAAATACAGTTGTCTCGATGCCGGGGCCGGGCGGGACTTCGCAAGTCCGTACTTTCAACACCACGGGCCGGGCCAGTTATACCACCGGTTGGTCGGCTTATGCTGCATCGCTTCGGACGGGATTCAATGTCGCCGCCGGTGATCTGAATGGTGATGGCGAAGATGAAATTGTCACCTCCCCGCGAACGGGCGGAGCTCCGCGGATACGTATCTTCGATAAATCCGGTCGGGCGGTTTTCACCCCGGGCTTTTATGCTTATGACCAGAATTCCCGTTGCGGCGTTGACCTGACTGTCGGTGACCTGAACGGAGACGGCAAAGCCGAGATTGTGACGGTCCCGGGCGCTGGCTGTTCGGCCCAGGTAAAGATTTTCAACTACATCGGCCAGCCGATTTTTACGCTCGGATTTTTTGCCTACGATAAAAATTTAAAGACCGGTTTTCGCGTGACGGCCGGCGATTTGAACGGTGACGGCAAGGATGAGATCATCACCTCGCCGGAGAAGGGGGCTCCCGCTCATATTCGAGTATTTAATTATCTCGGCGAGCCTCGGCTGACCAATGGTTTTTACGCTTATTCCAGTAAATTAAAAACCGGCGCGGATGTAACCGGGGCGGATCTGGACAGCGACGGCCGGGCGGAAATTGTGACTGTCCCGGGAGACGGATTTCCGGCTCAAGTCAGGATTTTCGACTCGGCGGGCCGGGTGGTTCTCAGTCCGGGGTTTTACGCCTATTCCACGGCGGTTAAGACCGGTTTCAGTATTACCGCCGGTGATCTGAATGGCGACAGGAAATCGGAAATAGTGGTCGCGCCCAAAGAAAAATCGCCGGCGCATGTTCGGACTTTCGATTATCGGGGCCAGGTCAAGATTAATGCCGGTTTTTTCGCTTATCCGCAGACTTGGCCGCTCGGTGCCGATGTAGCGGTGGGGAAGTTTTAACGGCGAAAAAGATTAAGTTATGAAAAAGAAAACTAAAATTAAAACCGATCCGCGCCTAATTACTCCTTGCGGGATGAACTGTGCCATTTGCAGTGGGTATTTGGCGCAGACACGCGATATTAAGAAGCGGGGAGTGCGGCGATCGTATTGCGCCTATTGTGCTGGGTGCAGGGTCCAGGACAAGCAGTGTACTTTGAAAAGGCAGTGCCGATTGTTGCGACGGGAAGAAGTGAAATTTTGTTTTGAGTGCCAAAAATTTCCCTGCGAGCGCCTGAAATATCTGGATAAGCGCTATCGGACCAATTTCCATATGAGCATGATCGATAATCTGAAATACATACAAAAAAACGGTCTGCCGAAATTCCTAAAACAGCAAGAAAAGAAATGGCGCTGTTCCGAATGCGGGGGAGTGATCTGTTGTCATAACGGGATTTGTTATGATTGCGGGATCGATAAATTGAAGAAGAAAAAGAGGCTGTGCCGGTGGTAAGAGTTTTGTGCATTAAACTGATTAGTGTAATTGCTTTCAGCAGTTTGAAATTACCGGGCGGTGCACTTTGAACCGCGAGGGATAATTGATATAGAAGGCTTGACTCATTTATTTGTTATTGTAGAATTCAGGCACCACAATTTTTTCAAAGGAGGATGTTATGCATTTGAATGATAGCCGTCCGTTTATTTTGATGGTTGGATCTAGGCTCACTATTCCCGGAGGGATCAAGTTTGAGTATGCAGAGAATGGGGATGTAATAATTCCCCTGACCGTGGTGGAAATCAGCAACGATGTTTACCACTTTATCCCGAAGTTTTCAGGCAAATCGGTAGATGTTAGCCTGGTTTTGCCTTCCCGTGCTGAGGTTTCTGGTGCGGATATCGTGGTTGAGTCTGTTGATTTATCACAAAAAACAGCCTTGGCCAGATGGGCCTAGCGCATTCGCTTATGTAAGACCTGCTCCGGCGGGTCTTTTTTTTTCAAGTAACAGGTAACAAGTAACAAAAATTGACCCTTTTCCTATTTGTTACGTGATACCTGTTTTTTGTTCACCCCAAAAGACGGCTAGTCGGCCGCCTTTTGATTTGCTTGATCGCTGAGATTGATCGATGAAGTCAATTTATTGCTTGTCCGGGCGCGGGTACTTATATTCGGTCTAAATGGGGCGGGTGATTTTCCATAGTAATTTGAAATAGTTCTGATATGTTTTGACTAGTGCGCCTCCGCGTAATGAGATTATTAAAGGATTGGAACCGAATAAAAGCAATGAAATTCGGTCTGACCAGATAGTAGTCGCTACCGGCTGATCGAAATCATCCGGCAAAAAACGGAAACTGACTAGATCGCGCCGGCTGGTATAGAGATCCACTTTGGGATCTTTTTTTTGATTCTCGTAAAGCAGGATGGCGTGTTTGATCTGCTTGCGCAAGCGCAGTTTTTCGTATTGTCGGAAAAAATTATTTTTGTCCACCAGGTCAAAAAACTTGCTGGCACCGCCGCCGATGATGGAAACAGTGCTGTGGGCCGGCTGATTTTCTAGAGACTGGCGAAAAAAACGCTGGATTTCCGGCAGGCCGTCATAGACAGTGATTTCATTGGCGTGCTTGCCGGTTGCCAGGTGTTGATTGAGCTGGGGAATAATTTCTTGAGCCAGAGATACTTGGCGTTTGATGTTTCGAGTGATATTTTCCGGACTTTCGGCTCGAAAATAGCGGCGATATCCTTTGGGGGAGACAGTGACCAATCCTTGCCGCTCAAGTTCAGCTAGTGTGTTGTAGATGACTTGCCGGTGTAGATGCACCTTTTTGGCCAGAGGTCCGATAGAGCTTGCTCCGGAGGCCAAAAGAGCCAGGTAGATATCGGCCTGGTGGGGAGAGAGTCCTAATTGTATTAGTTTGTCGCGCATATTAGATGTCAAAATAAATGGATAAAAACACCCTGGAACCTTTAGGCTAGCTATTATATCAGTAATAATAAAAGTCGTCAAATAGTGTTGACTTTGAGTTGATTTGATGGCAATCTTCGGGGTCGGAACTATTCAGAGTGAATCGGTGCTTTCCGAGTTTTATCAAACGCCAACTATTTGGCAGGGAGGATGAAATGAAAAGGAAAAACACTTGTTGTAACTTTGTGGCCGGTTGTGTTTTCCCAGATCGAGAAACGACGGTTCTGATTTCGGGAACAGTGAAGACGTTTCCCGGTGGTAAGTTCCCGCGAATCGAAACAGAGGAATGTTTGGCGGAGTACTTCAAAATTGAGGTGAGCCGAGTCGTGATAGTGAAGTGGTCTCGACAAACTTCAGGAAAATCGGCCGGCAAAAATGTTTCTTCTCGTAAGAACGGATATCGGCTGATTCAGCCAAGGAGGTCGTCGTGAAAAGAATCCCGTTTGTGTTGTTTTTCTGGTTGAGCGGTGTTGTCCTGGCGGCTGATGCCCCGCTGGTGAAATTCGGCTGGGTAACGCAGGCCATCCAGCCTTGGAATGAAAGCGGTTTTGTTTCTGGACGCCTGTCGTTGGCGGCCGGCCCGATCATTTCCGGCTGGATTTCGGACCATTGGCGTTGGGGAGGGGAGGTGCTCTTTTTCAAGGATCAAAACACCATTCGTCCGATGGCGTCGGCCGGTCCGATTTTTCTGCTGGGAAAAAAAATGACATTAGGCACGGTAGCTCTGGTACGAAGCGATTCTCATCTGAAAGAAATCGAAGCTTGGGGCGGCTCGATTGTACCGGGGATCAGGCTTGGTAATATCAATGTGATGTTACCATGCGGTCGAGTCAGAATCGAGGCGACTGATACCTGGGTTAGCACTGTGTCGTTGAGGTTGGTGTTTTGGTTCTAAACCGGATTTGCCTTGTCAGAGAGTCCTACCGAAACTTTTAGATTGACCTCTCGTTTCGAAATTCGAACGAGGGGTCTTTTTTTCAAGTAACAGGGAACAGGTAACAAGTAACAAAAATTGACCCTTTTCCTATTTGTTACCTGTTACTTGTTACTTGTACTTGATCCTTGTCCCACCCTCTGCTAGAATAATATGTCGCTTGGGAAGGGCTCAAGCGTGTTCTTTTTCCCCTGGTGGGCCGAACGGATAGTCAGCCGATTGGCTGACAGACCGTTTCGCCGTGCCACCCATGCCCTGCCTTGGCGGGGTATCGGAAAGGAGTTGGTTATGGAGCATTTTGTTTATTGTGACAGAGAATGGCGTGATGGTCCGGAGTGGGCGAAGCCTTTCAGTGCCGGGACGGTTATCGGTGTGCTTTTGTGGTCGATAGTGATAATTTTCTGGTTCTGGTTCTGTCAGCGCTTTCTCATCTCTGAGGACACGTCTTTTTGGGTGAGAGTGGTGATCGTTATCGGATTGCCCGCTTTCCTGATTATCTTTGGCATTCCACATTTAACTCTGCCAAAGGGATGGAGCTTGATGCGTGGTTTGGAGCATTTCTGGAAAGCCAATGTTCTGGGGCACACTCGTTGGTTCGGGCTAAAGTCCGATGGCTCACTGGTTATTTTTGACAAGCCATATCGAGCGCCGAAACCGAAGGACGTTGTTAAATTCTGGCTGGTGATTCCCTGGGGTGGAGTGTTTCGGAGGACGCGAATCTTTTGGTGCTGTATTTCTTGTCCCATATTTTTGGTAAATGCGAAGCACCGCGGTTCGTCAGTCGTTTGCCGGTATAAATCAGGCCAAATAGCGGATATGTCGATCCAGGCTTTCTTTTGCTTGATGCACTGGCAAATCTCGGATTGTGATTGTTCTGAATTGGATAGGACGATTGATACAATTCTCTCCCGTCTGCGGAGTGCCGAAGATCGTTGCGGCAAACATTGGGACGTTATTGTTCAATTGGCTCGACTGGCCGATGATGCCGTCGAGAAAATCGCGGCGACCAAGCGATTTGTCAAATCTGAGGAGGGCTTAAAAATTCGAGTATGGCTGATACGGCAACTGAGTCAGGTTTTGCCGGATAACTTGCCTGAATTAGGCATGAAATACCGCAAACTTGCAGAAAACCTGCCGCCAGAAAAGAAGGACGTCGCCGAGGGGACTTAAGCAGCAATGTGGCCGGAAAGGAAACTTTCCGGCTTTTTTATTTCAAGTAACGGTAAACAAGTAACAGGTAACAGGGAATAAGTAACAAGGAATAAAGAGGAAATAAATTATATAATATTTGATACTTGTTACCTGTTACTTGTTACTTGGCCTTATTTCTGTTAAGATGTCGTCAGCTTATGTCCGAACTCCCCAAACATTACGATTTCGCCACGCAAGAATCCAAGTGGCAAAAATTCTGGGAAACCGAGAAGATTTTTGAGTTTAAGCCGGATGATGGACGGCCCATTTATTCCATCGATACTCCGCCACCGACAGTTTCGGGACGGATGCACATCGGGCATGCTTTTTCTTACGCGCATGCCGATATGATCGCTCGCTATCACCGGATGAAAGGAGAAAATGTTCTTTATCCTTTCGGCACCGATGATAACGGCTTGGCGACTCAGCTTCTGGTAGAAAAAGAAAAGAAAGTCCGGGCGGTTTCTCTGGGGCGCGAAAAATTTGTGGAATTAGTCCTGCAAACATTGGAAAACGAACTGCGGCCGGAATACATCAGCGGTTTTAAGCAGATCGGTTTGAGTTGTGATTTTTCCCTTTATTACACGACGATCAATGAACGTTGCCGGCGCATCAGTCAGTCGGCTTTTATCGATCTTTATAAAAATAAACGTGCTTATCGTCAGGAAGCGCCGGGAATGTATTGTCCCAAATGCCGCACGGCCATTTCGCAGGTGGAATGCGAGGATCGGGAATTGCCTTCGATCTTCAATGACATTGTTTTCAAAGTCGACGGACGCGATCTGATTATTTCCACCACTCGTCCGGAATTATTGCCGGCCTGTGTGGCTGTTTTCTACCATCCCGATGACAAGCGTTATCAATCATTGAAAGACCAACAAGCGACTGTTCCGCTCTTTGGTTTCACTGTACCGATCCTGGCCGACCGACGCGTGGATATGGCCAAGGGTACGGGAATTGTGATGTGTTGCACCTTTGGCGACCAGACCGATATGGAATGGCAAAAAGCCTATCAGTTGCCCATCAAAGTGGCTATCGGCGCCAATGGCAAAATGACGGAATTGGCCCAAGGCTACAAAGATCTGTCGATCAAAGACGCGCGGGCCAAGATCATTGAAGACATGAAAGTTCAGAAATTACTGACCAAACAGGAAAATATTGTTCACGCCGTCAATGTCCATGAGCGCTGCGGAACGGAAGTGGAATTTATAAAATCGAAGCAATGGTTTATTAAATACTTGGATTTGCGCGACCGGATGCTGGAGTGGGGAAAACAGTTAAACTGGCAGCCGAAGCACATGTTCAATCGCTATGAAAACTGGGTCAAAGGCCTTCAATGGGATTGGTGTATTTCGCGCCAGATTTATTACGGCATTCCTTTCCCCGTGTGGTATTGTGAAAAATGCGGGGAAATAATTTTGCCGGCTGAAAAAGACTTACCGATTGATCCTCTCAAAGATCAGTCCTCGATCAAGAAATGTCCCGCTTGTGGCGCCGATAAATTCAAGCCGGAAACCGATGTTTTGGATACTTGGGCCACGTCGTGTTTGACGCCGCGGATCATCAACGAATTAGCCCAAGCGCGCGGGGTAAAAAAAGATTTGATTCCGCTGAATCTGAGGCCCCAGGCTCACGACATTATTACTTTTTGGCTTTTCAAAACAGTGGTGCGGTCTCAAATGCAGCTACAGAAACAGCCGTTTGAAGACGTAATGATCAGTGGCTGGGTACTTGATCCCCACGGCAAAAAAATGAGCAAGAGCAAGGGAAACGTAATCAAGCCCAAAGATGTGTTTGATAAATTCGGTGTCGACGCGTATCGCTATTGGGCGGCCGGATCCACGCCCGGTTCCGATCACAGCTATCGCGAGGAAGAAGTCAAAGTCGGAAAACGCCTGGTCACCAAACTTTGGAATGCCGGTAAGTTTTGCGCGCTACATCTTGAGAAATATAAACCCCAGGATGAGCTTGCCGAATCCGAACCGGTAGATCGCTGGATACTAAATCAATTGCGCCAAACCATTGAAGCGGCGGCGAAGGGTTTTGAAATTTACAATTATACCCAGGCGCTGGAGGCGATTGATCGCTTCTTCTGGCGCGATTTCACCGATCGTTATTTGGAATTTGTTAAATATCGGCTGTACGGCACGGATGCCAAATCGAAAACCGCGGCTCAACAAACTTTATATCAAGTTTTCCTGGCGATTTTGAAACTCTATGCTCCGATCATTCCTTTTATCACTGAGGACGTTTACCAGTTTCTCTATCAAAATACTGAAAAGGCAAAAAGTCTGCACCTGACGTCTTGGCCGGAAGTTGAGAAAACCCAGGGTATGCCGGCCGGCGAGTCGGCTGAGTTTGATAAGATACTGGCGGTGGTGGAAGAAATTAAAAAATTCAAAGCAAATAATAAAATGTCGGTGGCCAAGGAATTGGATGACTACGCGGTGCAAGACGCTGGATTGAAGGAATTTATCGCCACGCCGGGATTTATCGCGCACGCGGAATTTGTTCGGCAAGCCATGAGGGTGAAAAACATAAAATAGTAAGACGTTGGAATCATAAATAGCCGGGATATGCTTCCCGGCTATTTATGTTGACAGATCTTTTGTGGTGAGTTAGTTTATGTCCGCGGTTTGTTTCTGTTTTTTCAATCACGAAGCTGGTAAGGAGGTAAAATGGGAGGGATGAAATTTCCAATCAGTCGGCCGGGAGAAACATTGGTCATTCATTGTATCGATCCTCGATTTGCTGAGGCCTTCGCGGGACGTCTTTTGGAACTGCCGGTCAATAAGGCGGTTTCGTTGACTAATCCCGGGGGAATTTTTGATCTGGTATTTCCGTCGCGGAGCCAAGCTGGCGAAAATCTTTGGGAAAAGATTTCGTTTTCTGTCCGTCATTTGAAATTATCGCAAGTCGTGATTTTTCAACATGATGATTGCCAGTGGGAGCACCACTGGCAAGATCGCTTGACGACGTGTCCTTTTGACTTGGTGCCGGCTACAACACAACTTATTGATCGTTTACAGCGGGAACTGGGAGTCAATGTTATTCATGAGCGCGCGATTTTGGAAGAAGGGGGAATCCGTTTTCAGTCCCTGTAAACTTAAATGATGGTCTATAATTCCTGGAAACTTGCAAGAGATTCCAGGAATTTTTCTTTACTAAAGATTTGCTGCGATCGCAAAAATCTGCTATAATAAAAATATAGAAGAAAATATACATTTCTAAACAAAAATAAAACCTTAGCGGCCTCTTTTGGCTAAGGATAAACAATTTTATGATGAAATGCCCCAAATGTGGCGCCAGTATGCCTGAGCACGAAAAATTTTGTATGCGGTGCGGGCAGGCAATGAGTACCAGAATGGCTCCGGCAGCCACTCCCGCTGCCCCGGTTCCTCCCCAAGCTCCGGCGGCGCCTTTGCCGCCCCAATCGCCGCACGTTTTTCGCCCCGGGATGAAAAAAAATATGATGGGCCTGTGGATTGGTATCGCGGTGGCGGCGATAGCGGCTGTTTTTTTGATTTTGTATTTTACCGGTGTTTTGGGCGGGCGTCCGACCGGAAAAGAAGTCGGACAGAGCGAAACTACCGTATCCAATGCCAAAGTTGACGTAAAATGGGAAACGAAAGATACTTTGCCGACCGCCTTTTATCCCAATACCACCGAACGTTTGATCCGGGTCAAGCTCAAGTCGGATCAGCCCACGAAAGTAAATATTTCGGTTGAGATTCCCAAAATAACCCAAAAAGAAACCAAAACCGTTGATGTAACGGAAATTGATAAGCCTTATGATTTTAAGCCTGCTTTCTTGAAAGAGGCTTACGGCCCGTTGGACAAGGCTCAGGATACATTTATTGATTTGAAAGTCACCGATGAAAAAGGCGGTTCGATTATCAGCGAAAGTATCCCGATTCGGACGCTCTCGCGCAACGATATGGTCTGGATAGATAAAGATGGGACGAAAAATTACGAATATATTGCACGTTGGGTCACCAAGGACAACAAAGAAGTAAAAGAATTGGTGCGCAAGGCTTCGGATTACAATCAGAAAATTTGCGGTCAATCGGCGATGGTGGGATATCTGGGCGATGAGACCATGGTCGCTTGCCAGATGGCGTCGGTTTTTTCCGCCATGCAGGATTATTACAAAATCAAATATGTCGCTTCGCCGGAGAGCTATCAGACTTCCAATGCCCAAGCAATTCGACTGCCGGAAGAAGTTCTGATGGAAAAAAGCGGTTTGTGTATCGAAACTACTATTCTGATGGCCGCGGCTCTGGAAAATCTGGGAATGGAGCCAGCCATTATCATTATCCCCGGTCATGCTTGGGTGGCCGTTAAGGCTTATGCCGGAGCGCCGTATTACTTCCATCTGGAAACTACCATGCTCGATTCCCCGGTGCTGGATGCCATGACCACGGCGGAACAAGAGTGGGCGCAAAGCGGCGGCAGCGCGCTGGCTATCGTTGATATCAAAAAAGCTCGCGCGGACGGGATTTTACCATTCGGTGAAACTGCCGGCGAACCCACGATGCAATAATTTTGCCTTTTGAATTTTGCATTATTAATTTGAAAAAATATGGTTATCAAATGTCCTAAGTGCGGGGATCCGATCGAAGCGGGCGAGACATTTTGCGGCAAGTGCGGCACTCCGCTTTCCATTCAGTCGCAAAGTGGTGGACAGGCTCCGCTAGCCGGGGCTCCCGTCGACGGAAAACCCAAGAGCAAAATGTTGCTCTGGATCATCCTCGGCGCGGTGGCGGCCGTCGTGGTGGTGCTGATATTGTGGCTGACCGGCGTTTTTGGCGGTTCAGCGGCAGTGACTAAGTATCTGAAAAACACTCAGCCGGAATTTCAGACCGTGACTGAAAACATGAACAAGCTAAACAAAGCTCTGACCTACGAGACGACGGGCGATGCCACGAAGGACATCGAAAAACTCCAGACCGAAGTAGATCAAATCAAAGCTACTCAGAGCGCCGTCGACGTCGCTTCGACCAAGCTTAGCGCCCAGACTGCGACCGCGGAAGTGGCGACCCTGGACAAGGACCTGCAGGATTTTTACAAACAACTGAAAGCCGACCTGGCCAATCGCTACGAGATCATGAATTATTTTCTGACTTCGGAAAAGATCGGCGATGACCTGGCTCGTTCCGCCGGCAGCAATGAGAATATGACTGATATGGTCCAGGTGCAAGAAGCTTTCCGGCAGTTGAAATATGTTTTGGATCAATCGGTGGCTCAATTTGAAAAGATTGCCGTCCCGGCAGTGCTGAAAGATATGCATAATTCCGACATAAAAATTCTTAAGGACATGTCAAAGATTTTGGGCGATATGGTTTCGGCCATTGAAAAGCAGGATTCTGTCGGGTTGACGGCCAGTTTCACCCAGTTTGACAAATTGACCAGTGAGTACGATACCAAGGTCAAAAACAAATATAAGGAAATTCTCGAGCCGGAATTCGCGACGATGAACAAAGCGCTGGAAAAAGATACGGCGATGAAAGATAAAATCGAAGATGAATTTTCCAAATTCAAAGGCAAATACAATATCCAGGGCGCGGCCTTAAAATTATTCTAATTTTGGTGATGCCTGGATGGTAGGGGCGAGCGTCTGCTCGCCCCTCTTTGTTCGAAGCGCTAGGATTGACTTGGCTGGTTCTGGTTGTTACAATGCGGCTAGTTTATTGCTAACATAGTGTTTTGCACCCGTAGCTCATTTGGATAGAGCGTCGGTCTTCGGAACCGAAGGTAGCAGGTCCGAATCCTGCCGGGTGCACCACTTTGCCGCTTTGGCGGCCATGGGTGCATAGCTCAGTTGGTAGAGCAGATCCCTCTTAAGGATAAGGTCGCAGGTTCGAATCCTGCTGCACCCACCAAAAAATGTATAGCCTGAATTTGCGCAATAGTGGTAAATAAACCGCCCGCCGATTAGCCCGCCGATTCGGCGGGGTTTTTTATAAAAAAGATCCCGATAAAAGTTTTAGCTTTTATCGGGATTTTAGACGGCTTCGTAGTGCATCTGGCAGTGGGGGCATTTTTTGATGCCCGGCTCACCGACGCTTTGGTTTGATGTACCGCAGCGAGGGCAGGTGGCATTACCTTCGGAATTGATTCTGGCCAGTCGAGCGGTCATACAGCGTGAGCTTGGTTTTCGTGGTGGTGGGGTGGTGATTGCCGGTGTTTTGGCGGGGAGACTGGGTTTCGGCCGGATCGGTGTTTTCGGTGCGGGGACAGGGCTTACTGGTCGGGGACGTGGCTTGGGAGCCTCTTTCCTCGGAAGCGGATCTTGTCGCTGGGGGCGGAGAAAGGTGAAAGCGCGTCGCATTTCCGGATCGACGTATTCGAGATACAGGTGCCAGTTGCCATGAGGATCGGCTTTCCAGTTCATCTCCATTTGCCTGATTGCCTTCTTGGTCTCGGGGACAATTCGATTCCCAAATCGCTGGAGAAATTCAGCCTGGAGTTGGGTTCGTCCGCGCGGAGTTTTCGTCGAAGGCTTGGCCGCCGGAAGCAGTTGCTTCACAAATCTTATAATACCCTTCAACATAGTATCCTCCTTTCATTGAGGGGACATAGTACTGTATCCGATCGAGCTTCTGTCGTCAATCCTGCTTGGCATCTTTTCGTTTTCGGTTGTGAAATTTATGATACGTTTCTTTCAGCTGATTATTAGTAATATGGGTATAAATTTGGGTGGTAGTGATCGAAGCGTGGCCCAACATGGCCTGAACCGAGCGGATATCGGCGCCGTTTAGGAGTAAATCGGTCGCAAACGTGTGGCGCAGGGAATGGGTGGTGATATCTTTGTTTATGCCTGCGATTTGTGAGTACATTTTAATGATACGCTGAACACTTCTGGGGGTCAATCGCGGTTGATTCTCGACGGCGTCTTTTTTTGCCCGGCCGACGGATTTGGTGTCGTGTGAAATAAAAAGGGCATCAAAATTATCCTGCCGTCGTTCGAGATATTTTTTGAGCGCATCTTTGGCGGCGGGGGAGAGGAAAACGACTCGGGCTTTATCGCCTTTGCCGGTGACGGTGAACTCCTCTTTGTTTAAATTGAGGCTGCGTCGATTGAGGTTGGCCAGTTCGCTGACGCGCAACCCGGCGGAGAAAAGCAATTCCAGAATCGCTTTATCGCGTAGCGTGGCCAGGTCGATTTCCGGCTTATTCTTTGATTTGTATTTAGGATGTTGAAAAGGGGCGGCGAGTAATCTTTCCAGCTCTTCGTCATCAAGATAGCTGATCGAACGGCTTTCGGTTTTGGGTAATTCGATTTTTTCCGGAGCCAGAGTGGCGATATCTTGCTTTGCTAAGTACTTGAGAAAAGACCGCAGGGCGATAATATGGTAGGCCTGGGTGATTTTTTTGAGGGGGAGATTGGTGGCGGGATCCAGGTGGCGATTCAGCATCAGGCGATATTTTTTTACCAGCGGCAGGGTGATATCTTGGGGAGTTTTTACCTTCATCCAATCCAAAAAACGGCGTAAGTAATGATCGTAGTTCTGGACCGTCTTTTGCGATCGGTTACGCTCTATTTCGCAATATTCCAGGAAATCGATGAGGAGGTCGGATAAATCCATGGGAAAGAGAATTAAGAGGATTAAGATATTAAGATATTAAGAGTATTAAGATGTTGAGAAGGCTAAGATTAGCGTAAAAAAATGATTTTCCCGGCAAGTTTAGGTTTCATCTCCTCTCGTAACGTTCTTAATATCTTAATATTCTTAATATCTTATTTATATTGTACGACACATCGGTGAGGACGGCAAGACTTGCCAAATTGGCATCAAGCTGATAGAATGCAATTACTTATAAAGCCTTATATTTACCACTAAAACTGTCGATCACGTTATTTTCTGCCCGGGTTGGGTAAGAAGACGGATCCGCGGTAGGAAAAACCATGTTAAAGCCTGATACTAAAGGGAAAATTATCAAGAAGTACAAAGTCCACGAAACGGATACCGGGTCGCCGGAAGTCCAAATCGCTATTTTGAGTGAGGAAATTGAGGAACTGCAAGAACATCTCAATACTCATAAGAAAGATCATCACTCCCGTCGAGGATTGCTGAAGAAGGTGAATAATCGCCGACGATTACTGACCTATTTGAAGAAAGAAGACGAAAAACGGCACGAAAAACTGATCAAGGCGCTGAAATTAAGAAAATAAGAAATAATTGTAACTACTAGACAAAAATAAATGATCAAGAATAAAGAGCAGAGAGTTGGAGTATTTGTCGATGTGTCTAATTTGTATTATTCCGCGCGACATTATGGGGCGCGGGTTAATTTTGAAAATTTGCTGAAAGCGGCGGTGGCCGGGCGCAAACTGATCCGGGCGATCACTTATGTGGTGCGAGCCGAGAATCCCGATGAGGAAAATTTCTTTAAGGCCTTGGATAAAATCGGTTTTGAAGTGAAAGAAAAAGAGCTCCAGGTTTTCGCGGGCGGGCGCAAAAAAGCCGACTGGGACGTAGGGATAGTCATGGATATGATTAAAATGTCCAGCAACCTAGATGTCTTGGTTTTGGTCAGCGGAGACGGTGATTATATTCCGGCTTTGACCTATCTCCAGAATCACGGCAATTTGGTGGAAACGATGTCGTTCGGTGAAGGGACTTCGCATAAATTGATTGAAACGGCGGATGATTTTATCGATATGGGCAAGTATAAAGATAAGTTTTTGATCTATCCCGGTAAATCTCCGGTTCCCAAACGATATACTCGTCCGAGATCGTAAATTATCTTTGATCGTTGATCTTTGTTCTTTGACGGGCGAGACTATTTCCCGACTAAAGATCAAAGATTATAGTTCAAAGATTATTATTAATTTTCTTGTCTGCGGACACAAAGACTGTCACCCTAAACTTGAGCAGGACTCCGGGGGGCTGATGATAAATATTTTGTCATCGGGTCTGTCCTGAACTGGTCGAAGGATAGTCTTCAGCCTGTAGGCAAGAAACGAGCAAGAACATGGAAGCGAAAAAATTTGAGATGGAGCTGGCCGGTCGTAAATTGACGATCGAAACCGGTCTCCTGGCCAAGCAGGCTAATGGTGCCGTGACGGTTCGTTACGGCGACACAATGGTATTGGCCACAGTAGTGTTTAGCAAACGCAAGCGAGTCGGGAAAGACTTTTTCCCGCTGATGGTCGAGTACGATGAGAAGATGTATGCCTCCGGCAAAATCAAAGGCTCGCGTTTTGTTAAACGTGAAGGACGGCCGTCCGACGAGGCGCAATTAACCGCACGGTTGATTGATCGCCCGCTACGGCCGCTTTTTGATCAGCGAATTCGCAACGACATTCAGGTGGTGATAACCACCCTGTCTTATGACGGCCAGAATGATCCCGATGTGCCGGCACTGGTGGCTTCGGCAACGGCGATTTTGATTTCCGACATTCCTTTCGAAGCGCCGCTCGGAGCCGTGCGAGTCGGTTTGGTTGATGGCCAAATGGTAATCAATCCGACCGTGGAACAGCGAGCTAAAAGTTCTTTGGATCTGGTTGTGGCCGGCACCCAAGAAAACATTGTTATGGTTGAGGCCGGCGCAAAAGAAGTGGCGGAAGCCGATATCCTGAAAGCCATGGCTTTCGGGCACGATTCAATCAAACAAATTACCGCTTTCCAGTCGGAAGTTATCAAGGCGATCGGTAAAACCAAACAGGAATTAGTCCTCCCCGAACCGGGCGAAGCTACGGTGAAAGAAAAAGTGGCCGCGGCGGTCGGGAACAAATTGGATGAGATTCTAGACACCAATATCAAGCTGGAGCGGATGGCTAAAACCGATGCGCTGGAGGAAGAAATAGTCGAACAATTGACAAAAGACATCGACGATTCTTTTGGCGAAAATAAGCTGAAATCTATTGCCGAGAAACAGGAATTGTTCAATAAGCAGGTGATTGATATAAAAGAAGCTTTTCACGAAGTTATGTCTGATCGAGTGCGGGCGGATATTTTGGAAAAAGAGCACCGGATCGGGGGACGCAAACTGAATGAAATTCGGCCCATCAGTATCGCGGTGGGAGTTGCCCCGCGGACTCACGGAACCGGTTTGTTTACCCGCGGCGAAACCCAAGTTCTGACGGTGGCTACTCTCGGCTCTCCGGGCGATGAGCAAATCATCGACGGTATGGAAGACGAGTACAAGAAGCGCTATATCCACCATTACAATATGCCCGGTTTTGCTACCGGCGAAACCGGTCCGTCGCGCTGGCCGTCGCGTCGCGAGTTGGGTCATGGTGCCATGGCGGAGCGGGCTTTGATTCCGGTTTTACCTCCGCAAGAAAAATTTCCCTATACCATTCGTTTGGTTTCCGAAGTTCTGGAAGCGAACGGTTCGACTTCGATGGCTTCCACTTGCGCCAGCACTTTAGCCTTGATGGATGCCGGCGTGCCGATTACAGCTCCGGTAGCCGGTGTGGCGATGGGTTTGGTCACCGATGGCCAGGGGAAATTTAAAGTACTGACCGATATCCAAGGCGAGGAAGATCATCTCGGCGACATGGACTTCAAAGTGACCGGAACCGAAAAAGGCGTGACCTGCATGCAGATGGATATCAAGGTCAAAGGTATAACCCATGAGATTTTCGAACAGGCGATCGGCCAGGCGCGCGAGGGCCGAATGGAAATCCTGGGAAAGATTAAAGCTGTCCTCCCGCAACCGCGAGCGGATTTATCAAAGTACGCCCCGCGGATCAAGACGATCAAAATCAATCCGGAAAAAATCCGCGAAGTTATCGGTCCGGGCGGAAAGGTGATAAATAAGATCATCGAAGAAACGGGAGTAAAGATCGATATCGATGATGCCGGATTGGTCATGATTTCTTCGGTTGATCCCGAAGGGATGAAGCAAGCCGTCCAGAAAGTGGAAGACATCACTCGCGAAGCGGAAGTCGGTAAGATTTATCACGGCAAAGTTACTCGCCTGATGACTTTTGGGGCGTTTGTTGAGATTTTCCCGGGTCATGAAGGCTTGGTCCATATTTCCGAGATGGCTCCTTATCGAGTGGGGCGCGTGGAAGATATCGTCAAAGAAGGCGACGAGATCGATGTGATCGTGACGGAAATAGACGACCAGGGGCGAACTAACCTGTCGAAAAAGCAGGCCGATCAAAAATTAGGGAAACCGGCTCCGACACCGAAGCCGGGAACCGGCGCTCCGAGCAGCCGGCCGGCCTTTGGTTCTCGACCGCCGCGATTTGGCGGTAATGACCGCGGGCGTCGTTCTGATGGCGATCGTCCGCCGCGCCGTGGCTTCTTTATCAAGAAATAATCGTTTTAAATAAAACCACATCTTTTCCATGGGCACTCCTTGGTCTAAATGGCTGATTCCGCTGATCGTGATCGGTATTATCGCGGGAGTGGCAATCGCGATGTGGTTTTATTTTTTTGGAAAAGCCGGTTCGGCCGCCGAATTGGTGCCGGAAGACGAGATGATCTACGTCCGGCTGGATGTGAGCGATAAATCGACGGATTCGGCCTCGGAGTTACCATCTTTCACCGAAATGACCGACCTGTTTTGGAAAGGTTTTGCCAATCAAAATCCTTTCTTTTCTTTTGAAGAGGATATCAAGCCCTGGCTTGGCGAAGAATTGGTGCTGGCCAAGGCCAGTCCGGATCTCGTCGATCCGTTTGTGATTTTAGCCGAAGTCGGTAATCAGAGTGAGGCGCTCAAAACGGTCGAAAAATTAAAAGCCAAGATGGGCAATCAGGGCGGAGAGTTGGTGAAAGAGAGCTACAAAGGCGTCGATCTATATAATCTGAAAGGGCTGTTCAATATGGCGGGCGGCTACGTGAAAGGATATTTGGTTTTGTCGACCAGCTTGAAAAGCGTCAAAGAAATTGTCGATGTCAGTACCGGTGACGCGAAATCTTTGTCCCAGAATTCCGAATGGCGCAATTTGGAGCGTAATCTGGAAAGCAAAGATAATCGTCTCCTGGTGGCGCTAAAGCTCAAAGAGGCGCTGGAAGCTACGACCGCTTCGCTCGGGACGACCGAACGCCTGATGGTAAAACAATTGAATCTTCCGCCGGATTTGATGCTGGGAGTGGCGATTCGCTATGAGGGCCGGGATCTGCGTCTGCAGACCTATTTGGGCTCGGGACTGATTGCCAACTGGGAGGTGATGAGCCCGGAACTGTTGGGCAGCGCTCCGCAGGATGCTCTGGCATATTTTGAGGGTAAAGATTTAGCCCGAGTTATTATAAATTGGGCCGGCCAGGATTTGAATATCTCCCCCGAATCGCTCAATTGGCTGACGGGTGAATATGCGGTGGTCTGGCTGCCGCGCGACAATAAGAGATCATCGCTGGGCTTGATTTTGGAAGTAGCCGATAACGAGGTGGCGCGTGCCAAGATGCAGGCGGCGGAGCCGGCGCTGGTATCCGCTTTGAGCCGTTTGGGCATCAGCGGCGCCACTGATTTCCGCGACGGCAATAATAATGGTTTGCCCAGCCGTTACGCGTCCTTTGATGAAGGACTGGCGTTGGATCTGAATTATGCCGTGACGGATAATAAAATTATCATTGCCACTTCGCAGGCCGGTTTATCCGATCTGCTGGATACGGTTCAGGGCAATCGTCTGTCGCTCCAGGAATCAAAAGTGTTTGACGGTGTCATGAAGAAAATCCAGGGCGGAGATATGGTCTCTTTGCTGTTTCTAAATTCCGAATCCATTACCGGCTGGCTGGCGCAATCGGCCGCCGAGACGGAAGAATCGGAGCAGTCTGTTTCATCCGGTTTTTTGAATCAAATTTTAGAGCCTTATCAGGGTTTGGGCTTGGCCATAAAAAAGTCAGAGGCCGGCGCCATGATCACTGATATTTATTTACCGGCTAAATAGCATGAACAAAAATTTTAGACAAACATTAATTGCTCTTGATATTGAAACTACTGATATCTCTCCGACCCGGGGAGAGATTATTGAAATTGCGGCCATTAAGTACCGCCAGGGGAAGGTCGTGGATATTTGGCATTCTTTGATCAAGCCACGGAAAAAGATTCCACCGATTGTTCGTTCGATTACGGGGTTGACCGACGAGGATGTGGCGGACGCGCCTAAAATCGAGTCGGTATTCAAAGAGGTGGCGGCTTTCATCGATGATTTTCCCATTGTGGGACACAATGTCGGTTTTGATATAGCTTTTTTGCGCCAGTTCGGAATGGAATTGAAAAACAATCCCGTTTACGATACCTGGAAACTGGCGACGATCGTCTATCAGGGAGCCCGTTCTTACAGCCTGGAGGCGTTGACAGCTCGACTGAATTTGGAACATCGTGAAAAACACCGGGCGGAGCATGATGCCCAAGCGGGCATGAAACTTTTTCTTCATCTGGTCGATCGCTTACGGGAAATTTCCCCGGCGGTGCAAAAGCAGATTCTCGCCTTAGTTGAGCGTACCAGTTGGCCGTTGCGTGAAGTTTTGATTGAAGCCGGCCGCTTAGGTCCGCTGGCCAAGAAAAAAATGCCACCGGCGCCGTCAGAAAAAAAATCGATCAAGTCAGATGATGAAATCAGCTTCACGGCCAAAAACGTTGCCGGTTTGCTTGAAAAAAATGGGCCTGTTCGACAAGTGGTGCCCGGTTATGAATATCGGCCGGCCCAAGTGGAAATGATGCGCTACATTTCCGAGGCTTTTTTACAAGAGCAATGGTTATTGGTGGAAGCTCCTCCCGGTGTCGGAAAATCGATGGCGTACTTATTGCCGGCTGTCATGTTTGCCAAAGCCAAAAAGAAAAAGGTGGTTATTTCCACCTTTACCCTGAGTTTGCAGAATCAGTTGCTAAACAAAGATTTGCCGCTGATTCGTAAAATTTTTCCTTGGTCTTTTAAGGCGGTCGTGCTCAAGGGCCGCCAGCAGTATGTGTGCCGGCGACTGATTGACCAGTTTCAACGCCGGGCGGCTTTATCGGATGATGAAATTACCACTCTGGTAAAGCTCCTGGTTTGGCTGGCTTCTACCACCACCGGCGAAATCAGTGAAATCGCTCTAACCCGCGAGGATCGGCCGACCATTCAGCGCCTGGTTTCCGATTATCATACCTGCGTCGGGCAGAGCTGTCCGCGCTATTTGGAATGCTATGTCAATGTTGCTCGGCAAAAAGCCGCCGCAGCTGATTTAATTATCGCTAATCACGCATTGCTTTTGCGCGAGCCAAAATTTGAATCCGAGCCGGTACTCAATACCGAGCACTTGGTATTGGATGAGGCTCATGAGCTCGAAGGGGCGGCGACCGATGCATATAGCCAGCGTCTGACAAAACAAATGATCGATAGTTGGCTCCAGTCGCTGACCATGCCTCGCAAAAAAGGAGGCCTGTTGGATTATTTCCCGTTCAAAAAACAGCCGCGCCTCCAAGTTTCCGTCCGGGATCTGCGTGAGGGCACGCGCCAACTGAATGACGACCTGTCTTTGTTTTGGGGATTGGTGGGAATTTTTGTCCGGCGCTATCAGCAGGATCACCAATACCAAAAATATGAAGTTTCCTTGACCGAGGATTTGCGCGAGCAACGCGAGTGGAAACAAGTGGCCGCCGCGGCCGAAACGTTGCAGCACAAAATGGATAAATTTTTGGATCAAATACAATCAGTCATTGATTCGGTCGGGAAATCAACGGGCTCGGAAAAACAGCGCCCGGAATCCGAGATCGATTGGTTGCGCGGAGCCAAAGGTTTGATTCAAGAAGGGAAAATACTGGCCAAGCTTACCGGGGAAATATTCACGTCTCCCCGAGCCGAGCAAATCTATTGGATTACTATCTGGCGGGATACCGACTTTGTGGCGAATACCGCGCCCCGGCGGGTGAGCGAACTCTTGCAGCAGCAACTTTATGCCGGCAAAAAAACTATCATCATGACTTCCGCCACCTTATCGACGGCTCAATCGGATGATAGCGGTACTATGGTTGCCAGTTTTGATTATTTTCAGGATCGCCTCGGTCTGAACAATTTTGAGTTTCAACGTGTCGCCAGCGAATTCGACTATAAACGGCAAGCTTTGATTTACTTGCCCCGCGATTTGGTTTCTCCGCAACATCCCAAATATGTCGAACAGCTGTCCAATACAATTGTTCAGGTGGCCGGCCGATTGGGCGGACGCACTTTAGTGCTGTTTACCTCTTATAGCGGTATCAAGGCGGTGTACGAAAAGATCACCGAATTGCTCAAGAAGGAAAAAATAGATGTTTTTGCCCAGGGTGTCACGGGCGGTAAAATGAAATTGCTCCAACAGTTCCAGCAATCGCCGCGGGGCGTTCTTCTCGGCACGGCGACTTTTTGGCAGGGCGTTGATTTGCCGGGTGAAAAGCTTAGTTGCTTGGTCATGGCGAAGCTACCTTTTGACGTGCCGACCGAACCGGTTTTTAAAGCTCGACAACAAGAATACGATAATGGTTTTATGCATTACGCGGTGCCGTTAGCGATTCTGCGTTTCCGACAGGGCTTTGGGCGTCTGATTCGGACGAAGACCGATCGAGGCGTAATGGTAATCATGGATAATCGGATTGAAAAATCTAATTTTGGCTTGGCTTTTTTGCGCAGTCTGCCGGAATGCGAGGTGCAGTATGGCCAGTTAAGCGGTGTCGCCGATGTTACGGCCGATTGGCTGAAAAAACTATAGCGTTAAGTGGAAAACGCTGTGGAAAAGTGAATAACTAAGTTACCCACAGTTGAATACATTTTATAGTAAAGACAAGGTTTATTCTCTTAAAATGGCTTAGCGGTGCCATTTTTATTTTACTGGTCGGGTACTTGATAAAGAGTCTAAATTTTGCTATAATGCTTATAGATCAAATTTGCTCCTTTACATGCCGATTCACCCCGATGGTGGGGGAACCAAGCTCACGAGTCTGATCTTGGTTTCCTTACTACTCGGTTTGGTGCCGATACACCGCTTTAAAACAAAGACAAAACTTGTACCCTCTTCAGGGTTCTATCCAGAAAATGTTCCGGATAGCATCCTGAAGAGGAACTCAGTCAAACATTAGGGATCGAGGCCAAAATAGTCTCATTCCCGAAGAGCGGTAAGGATTCTTCGAGCTATTATCGGTAACTTGAAGAAAACCGTCGACTTTTCAATGTCATTACTGATGCTTATTCACCCGGGCGTTGGTAGTGCAGAAAGGTAGACGTCTGGGGTGCTCTGCGTCCATTAATTTAATTATTTTTGGGGCGCACTGAGCGCCCCTTTTCGTTACAAAAAATTCGATTCCCCGCTGATATTTTGCCGGTCCACCGGTATGATTCTTGGAAAAATTACCGGTAGCGGAACAAATAACGCTTTAGCTCTATTTTGTTTTTCCGGATCACAATACCTTCGACGCGGAGGAGGCGAGACTTGGCCGCTCGGCCTCCGGCAAACCCGCCGATGTTACCATCACTGCGCACGACGCGGTGGCAGGGTACGTTCGGAGCGAAGGGGTTGCGATTGAGAGCATTGCCCACGGCTCGGCCGGCTGACGGATGTTTGATAAATCTGGCCAGTTCGCCGTAGGTAGTGATGCGCCCGCGAGGAATTTTAAGACAGGCGCGGTATACCCGAGCCTTAAAATCTGTTAGCGTCATTTTTACTTTATTTTTTTTGTCTGGCATGCTATGATACTATTAGTAATAATTTCAATCCAATTATATGATATCATCTGAATTAATCGCCTCGCAAAAAAAGAAACTTCTCGCGGAAAAGGCCTTCCTGGAAGATCAACTTCAGGAAATCGGCGGCACTAAGGACACAAATGTCAAAGATGTCGAAGATTTCGACGTCAATCCTCCGGCGCTTTCAAAAGACAATGAAGCTCATGAGGATGATCTGGAAGCCCAGGAAGTTACGACCTATACCAATAATTTAGCGGTTGAAGATAGTTTGGAAAAAAAATTGGCCGATGTCAATACGGCGCTGGTCAAAATAGAAGCCGGCCAGTATGGCAAATGCGAAAATTGTTCCAAGGACATACCCCAGAAAAGACTGGAAGCGCTTCCTGCCGCCAAAATTTGTTTGGAATGCGAACAAAATAAAGCCGAATAACATGAAGAAATCGGCGGTGGTATTCGGGATAGTTTTTGGAGCCGTGCTGGCGGCCGATCAGTTGCTTAAATATTGGCTCGTGAATAAACTCTCCATTGTCGGAGAGTTTTCTTTGTTGAATGGCGCGCTGACCATTCATATTTATCCTAATCAAGGCATCGCTTTTGGAATACCGATATACGGAGTGTGGCTTGTAATTTTACTGGCGGCGGTGGTAGGCCTTTTGCTGACCATGTATTTCAAATACTTGAAGCACGATTATCCCTGGTCCCCCCTGGCTTTGGGCCTGGTGCTCGGCGGGGCGATTGGAAACAACTTAATTGACCGGCTACGCCTAGGGTATGTCATTGATTATGTTGATTTCCACTGGTTTCCGGTCTTCAATCTGGCCGACGCGGCGATTGTCATCGGCGTGATAATCCTCTTATGCCGGATCATATTCAATTCCGAATCGGCGGAAAATGGGGATAAAGCAGTTTCAAAATGATCGCCAAAATGCTATCATAACTTTATGGATTTTGAGGATTTTCAAGCAAAAAAAACTCCAATAGCGCCACATCGTAATGACCTGAGTGGTTCAGCTGATGAATTCACGCCATCAGATTATTTTATGCTTTCTGAGTATGAGCATCTGACAGAGATGTTGCTTTATACCAAGGAAGTGGGTCATAAGCGGGTGCAATTTTGGTTGTCGATCGTTACCGCCGCCGGTGGTTTGTTGGCATTGTTATATCAGATTGACGGCATCAGTAAGACTTTTTCCGGAACGGCTCTAATTGTTTGTTTTGGGGTGTTGATAATCGGCTGGACTGTTTTCCTGAAGCTTATTCATAGAACGATTACCACCGTTGAATATTTGCGCGGTCTGGGAAAAATCAAGCATTATTTTGCGGAAACCGATACTCGGGTGAAACGTCATCTCTATTTTCCGGCTCGGGATGATCGCCCCTCGTTCGGCTATGATCCACACATGATGGGATCAAGTTTGAGGGGGCTGGTGGTGACAGTAAATAGTTTTGTTCTGGCTGGCGTAGTGGCTCTCTTGCCGTATTTTATCTGGAATGAGTGGTCTCAACTGCCGATTGAAATCATTTTGGCTGTCTCGGCTTTTGGGACATCTTACCTGGTTCATGAGTTGTATGCGGTTTGGCGTTTTGGCAAAGCCGAACATGATAATGAGTTTAGAGTTTCTTATCGCCGAGACGATTAGAGTGTCATTTAAAGTAGAGAAAAATCAACCCTCCTGAGCTCATTGGTGAGCTTGAGAGGGTTTTTTAGATAAGTCAAAATTCAAAAGTCAAAAGTGTGCTGGCCAGTACTTTTGACCTTTGACTTTTAACTTGAATTCTATGCCTATCAAACTCTACTCGGCTGCGGTAGTGGGTCTCGAGGCGCAGCCAATCGAAGTCGAAGTTGACGTTGATTATCGTTGCCACCCTGGCTTTGTCATTGTCGGTTTGCCGGACAAGGCGGTGAGCGAAGCGAAGGATCGGGTTCTCGCCGCGTTTCGAAATACTGTCAGCCCCAGTCCGTACAAAAAAATTACGGTCAATTTGGCTCCGGCGGATTTGCGTAAGGAAGGTCCCGGTTTCGATCTGCCGATTGCCGTCGGTTTGCTGGCTATGTTTGGCGAGGTGGATCTCAGTAATTGGCAGAAGAGTATTTTTATCGGCGAATTGGCGCTGAATGGCACGCTTCATTCTACCGCCGGTGTTTTGCCGATAGCTATGATGGCTCGGCAATGCGGCTTCCGGCAAGTATTTGTCCCGCAGGAAAATGCGGCCGAGGCGGCGCTGGTGGATGGGGTAGACGTGTATGGGATGAAAAGCTTGAGGGAAATACATGATCATCTCAACGGCGTTTCGGTGGTGAAGCCGCAGGCTCGGGGCAATATCGATCGGGCCAGAGACGAGGCGGGGACTGATTTCTCTGATATCCGCGGACAAGCTCAATCCAAACGAGCGTTACAGATTGTCGCCGCCGGAGCGCATAACGTATTGCTGAGCGGTCCGCCCGGCTCGGGCAAGACGATGCTGGCCCGCACTCTGCCGTCAATTATGCCGCCTCTGGTAATTGAAGAAGCTTTGGAAGTGACGAAAATTCACAGTATCGCCGGCCTGGTGCGCGCCGACACGCCGCTGATTGCTTGGCGTCCTTTTCGTACGCCTCACCATACGGCCTCAAGCGTGGCGTTAGTCGGCGGCGGAACGTGGCCGCGTCCGGGCGAGATCAGCTTGGCACATCGCGGTGTATTGTTTCTGGATGAATTTCCGGAGTTTCCCCGGCCTGTCTTGGAGGCGTTGCGTCAGCCGCTGGAAGATCATGTGGTCACCATCTCGCGGGCGCAGGGGACGCTGACTTTTCCCGCCCAATTTATCTTGGTGGCGGCGCAGAATCCATGCCAATGCGGATATGCCGGCGATCCCGAGCGCGAATGCGTGTGTACGCCCTTGCAGGTGGCTAACTATCAAAAAAGGCTTTCTGGTCCGCTCCTTGATCGGATCGATCTGCATTTGACGGTGCCGCGGGTGAAAGTGGAGGAACTCACCGATTCGAGCCGTGGAAAAAATACGGCGGAAACATCGCAGAATATTCGCGCGCGAGTATTATCCGCGCGGCAAATTCAGTCACGACGTTTTGCCGGTTTGCCAGCGAGTACCAATTCGGAAATGGGCACGCGCGAGGTGAAGAAGTTTTGTCCGGTTGATCAGGCGACGATAACTTTACTGCAAAAGGCGATCGTCCAGCTGCATCTTTCCGCGCGCAGTTATTTCCGGATATTGAAAGTCGCGCGTACCATCGCGGATCTCGAAGGCGAAAAAAAAATCCGTCTCGAGCACGTGGCCGAGGCGTTGCAGTATCGGGGGAGCCAGGGGTGAATTTCTAATTGATATAATTGACCTAAGTGTTCTAAACAATAGCCAATGTCGAACAATAATGACAATTTTTTTGCTCATTTGGATATGATTATCAGGCAGGGGTGGCCTTAAGG
The DNA here is from genome assembly GCA_965230955.1 of uncultured Candidatus Saccharibacteria bacterium. Lineage (GTDB taxonomy): Bacteria > Patescibacteriota > CALEFQ01 > CALEFQ01 > CALEFQ01 > CALEFQ01. The sequence goes on from OZ246404.1 coordinate 142,128, forward strand.
CCACCCCTGTGGGATCCGGAAAACAAAAAAACCGCCTGCTGGGCGGTATTTAATCGAAATGTTTTTTAGCGATATCTGCGGCGGGAAAGCGCGATCAATAACTTCAAATGCCCCAGCGCGGTCTGGGTGGTTTTCCGGGGAGTAAGAGGCGTTTTGACTTTGGTCGCGCCGCTTAATCCTTTTTCACGAAGATATGAATCGACGTCAATCTTGAACAAGTAATTTTTTTTATTTACTGTTTCAGTATAGCACCGGAAAATATTTTCTCCAAGGGGATAAGTTTTTTCGACTCGGCCGACTCGCTCCGGGCGGGGCAGAAAACTTTACTCCGACATAAACAAACAACCCCCGACGACGAGGGTTGTTTTATCGGCCAAAAAATTTTAGTAGATGAAACCTTTGACGCGACCGTTACTCGGACTAATGGTCCGAGTGCTGGTTTTGCCAAATCCGGCGTAGTTCATTTCAGAGACGACTGCCGAACCATCAGGATTGACTTTCTCAACGTAACCAACATGTCCCCAGCCACTCTCATTGGTAACCATGATAGCGCCCGCTTTTGGGGCACTACCGGTTGCTTTGCCTTGGGCCTTGGCATTGTTCAACCAGGTGCCGGCGTTTCCTCGCCAGGTAACGTCACCTCGTTTTTTAGCTACATAGTACGTACAGTAACCGGCAGGGAAACCGTTGTAACTGCCACCGCTAGTAATACTGCGACTGACATTCCGGCTGGTTGAAGCACTGGAAGATGTCCGGCTGTAGGAAGTTTTCGTGCTGGAGCGACTGGCGGAAGCGAGTCGGCGAGTCTGAGTGGTGGCTGGCTGTTCAACCGGTTTGTCGGGGAGCTGACCATTGAAAACCACAATCAATTGTCCGGGCTGGACTGTCCCGTCTTCCGGGAGATTATTTCCTTCGATAATTTTTTGGATATTAGTGGCTCCGTAACGTTGGGCAATCTGGGACAGACTCTGGCCTTCGGCCACTTTGTGGATGGGGCTATTGGAACTGGGGATGCTGATTTTTTGTCCGGGCTTCACCATTTCATCCCATTTGGCGTCGGCCAGCAAAGTTTGCGGGCTGAGACCGAATTTTCGGGCGATGCTGGAAAGAGTTTCACCGGGCTGAACTGTATAAGTAAACATGGCGGCGGGGCGCTCTACCGTATAAGCGGTGGGCGCGGCTTCAACTTCGGGTGGAAGCACCGAGGCTTCGGTCATCGGATTGGTGTAAACAACGCTGGACATAGCGATACTTTCAGTATTGAGAGCGGCATTATCAACGGCTGTTTTGGATACGCTGGTCAAACTGGCGGTATCTTCGTGAATCAATTTTTTGGGATCGCCGGCTTTGACCACTTCCAATTGATCGGATCGGCTGGCAAAAAAACCAAACAAGGCACTGCTTTCATCGGTATTCAACGCGTTGGCGCTGACTGAATTGGCGTTGAAAATGGCGACTCCGACACCCAAAACCAACAAGATAGCCGGAATAATGAAAACTTTAGGATTACTTTTCAGTGTAGCGAAAAATCCCCGGAAGAAATTTGGTAAATGAGGTGATTTCTTCACCGGGGGTGTCAGTAATTTGTTTGAGATAGCCAGTTTTCGAATAAGAGTGAACCAATAAGGCGAATAAGATTTTATCTCGTGCGATTTTTAGTGTAACAAGCGCGCGCTCTTTGTCAATCATCGACGGCCTTTGACCTAGCTCTAGCCCAATGCGAGTACAATAGCGATCAAAAAAGTCTTAAAATAAGGGTTTGTTGTCCACAGGGGAGGAAAAGTCTTTAGTCTTTGGTCTATTGTCTTTAGACTCGTACTTAGGCCGGTGCTGTAGTTATCTCCCAAGTATCAATCTAGGGCGGCTATAGACTATAGACTAAAGACTTTTTCTAAAACGAAAACCCCCCTGTCCGCCGTCTGCCGAATCGGCAGAGGCGGACACGAGGGGGTTATCGTTATCTAATCGTTACTTCTGAATGAAGGTAACGATTTTGGGATCGTTGATGTTGAGCGTTCGTTCGCTGACAACACCGCGTCCCTTATAGTTCATTTCGCTGATTGTGACTTGATTGCCTTTCACTTCTTTCACGTAGGCGACGTGACCGTAAGAACTTTCACGGGTTTGAACGATTGATCCGGCCGCGGCGTATTCTTTGCCAACTTTGTGGCCATTGGCCGCAGCATTGCTACCCCAGGCTTTGGCGTTTCCGCGCCAGTCGACCCAGCCGGTTTGGCGGGCCGCCCAGTCGGTGCAATAACCGGAGGCAAACGTGTTATTTCGGGTAGAACTGGTTGAACGAGCGGTGGAAGTGACCAAACGAGCACTAGACGCAATGCGTCGCGTGGCTGTCGTTGATTGCTTCGCCGCCGCTTCTTCAGCCGCGGTGTCGGTCGTGCGGGTGATCGCTTTGACTGTCAAAGCGGTCTGATCGCCGCTAGCGACTTTGGTCGCGGGCACGGTAGTGGTTGTCACGTTGACCGCCGAGGCGAAAGCCGTCGGGGTCGGCGTGATAGTGGCGGAGTTTTTGACGGTGACATCGTTGCCGATGTTTTTGACCGTCTGCTCATCCGCCAGCGCGGTGTGCGTGAAGGTAACGGTGACAACTAACGCCAGTAACAGTGTTAAGGTATGGCGCCAACTGTACCCGAAGAAATTCTTTAATTTGGTAAGATCGTTTTGGTGTGTTTTTGAAAACTTCTTCACAGAGGTAATAAGTGAGAGAAGATGTTTTCGAATAATGTTTCACCCTTGTTTAATGATGTTCTGACCTTTTATAAAAGCCTAGCTTCGACAGGCTCAGCTTGGACTTTTGATCCTAGGTAAGCGTCGAAACCGGGCTTATTCAAAGGCAGACCCGGCATTGTATCATACTTCGATAATCTTGTCAAGGGGCTGTGGTGGCTTATTTAAGCCAAAGTTTATATGGCTCCAAAGGCTTAAATAAGGCTTTTCCATCCAACTTCGCCCCTCGAAAACTCGGGGCTTCGCGGTATTTCCGCATCGTTGAGCCATTTTAATACCTGATTTGGCGTTGGCTCCAACAAAAAAGCACCACGTTTGCGATGCTTCTGGATGAGTCTATCAGATGGCAGGGAAGTGTCAAGAGGAAGGGGGCTTGGGGAAGTTTAAAGCTAAAAGCCTAAAATGCAAAAGAAATCTAAGGTTGAAAGTTAAAACTGTCGCTAGTCATTAGTTTTGAATTTTTGGCTTTTAATTTCCTTTGAATTTTAGTCTTTTAACTTTAAACTTTTCTACAGTATTGTTACAATACCCTGACTAACTAATTCTCATGATCTCATCTCGCGAAAATGTCGGGCCCGAATCGATTGAGGGGCAAAAGGAATTCAAGGAACACCGGCGTCCGGTAGATTTTGGGTTCGCGACTCAGATTGGCGGCCGGCATGAGCGACAGGGACGGGAGAACGAAGATTCGCTATTTATCGCCAGTCCGGGGAGCGAACGTCTGATCATGGCGGTAGCCGATGGGATGAGCGGGCACGCGCAGGGGAAAGAAGCATCCGCCCGGGCAATCCAAGCGTTAATTGAGACCATGGGTGATTCAGCCGAGGACGTCACTGATCATGATTTGTGTCAGGCTATCCAAAAGGCGGATCAAGCAGTCAGGACATTGCGCCCAAAATTACTAAATATCGAAAATGAAAAGGGCTTTCCGGGGACCACTATGGTAGTTCTGGCAGAAATAGAAAAACCGAGTGGTCGGGACTGGTTGATCGCTAATGTGGGTGATTCTCGGGCTTATCGGATTCATGACGGTCAGGTAGAACAGCTAACGATCGATCAGACCGTCTTGGAAAAATATCGGGCGATGGGGCGTAAAGCTCCGGCCGATATAGCTAATCGGCTGACTTCATGTTTGGGCGGAGATAAAAGTGAATTTAATATGGATTCGATCGATCTTTTTCCGGTGGCGCCCGAACCGGGGGATGTGATCATGCTGGCCAGTGATGGTCTGGAAAGCGGCGGGGCTGTTTCGCGCCAAGAAATGGCGCAAATAGCCGGTGATCCTGACGTCTCCGCCAGCCAGATGGCGGACAATCTGGCTCTGGCCGCCGCCGGGCCGAATTCCGATGATGTTTCGGTAATCGTGATCAAATTTTAAATGACCCTGATATTAGACAAGCTGAATACCGCCCAACGGCAAGCCGTGACAACAGTTGACGGCCCTGTTTTAATTTTAGCCGGCGCCGGTTCGGGTAAAACCAGAGCGTTGACGCATCGGATTGCTTTTTTGATCGGGGAGAAGCAAATCGCTCCTTATAATCTTTTGGCGGTGACCTTTACCAATAAGGCGGCAGGTGAGATGAAGGAACGGGTAAAACAATTGCTCGGTAGCACCGCCCGGGGAGTGCCCACGATCGGCACTTTTCATTCGGTCTGTGTGCGGATCCTGCGCCAGGAAATCGAAGTCCTCGGCTTCAAACGGCAGTTTGTCATTTACGACGACTCGGATACGCTGGCCGCGATAAAAAAATCCTTGCTTGATCTGGAGCTTGATCCCAAGGAGTTCAATCCCCGCGCGGTGCGGGAGCTTATCTCTTCGGCTAAAAACGAGCTGGTGACGCCACAGCAATACGAAGAAACCGCCTCCGGACTGATTCAAGAGACGGCGGCACGCGTGTATTTCCGCTATCAAAAATTTCTAAAAGACAGTAATGCGCTGGATTTTGATGATTTGCTGATGAAAACAGTGGAACTTTTCCAAAAATTTCCGGAACTGCTGGAAAAATATCGCCGCCACTGGCGCTATATTTTGGTTGACGAATACCAAGATACCAATAAATCCCAATATGTTTTCGTGAATCTGCTGGCGCAAAAACATAAAAATCTTTGCGTCGTCGGCGACGACTGGCAATCGATTTATAGCTGGCGTGGAGCCGACATCCGAAATATCTTGGAATTTGAAAAAGATTATCCGGAAGCCAAGGTGGTGATGCTGGAACAAAACTATCGTTCCACTAAAAATATTTTGCGTGCGGCGCAGGAGGTGATCGCGGCCAACGTGAACAAAAAAGACAAAAACCTCTGGACGGAAAACGAGGCCGGCGATCCGGTGCGACTCTATGAGGCGTCGGATGAGCGCGATGAGGCGCGTTATATCATCGATAAAATGCGGGAATATCGGCGCCTGGGACACGCCAACCGGTCGATGGCCGTGCTCTATCGGACCAATGCCCAATCGCGCGTTTTGGAAGAAGCGCTGTTGCGCGCGGCTATTCCATATAACATTGTCGGCGCTCTGAAATTTTATCAGCGCAAAGAGATAAAGGATATTTTGGCTTATTTGCGCCTGGTGGCCGGCGGAAATGATTTTATTTCTTTTTCCCGGATTATTAATGAGCCCAGCCGCGGCGTGGGCGAAAAAACTTTGGCCAAAATCGATCAGCTGGCCGAAGCGCAAGGATTGGCGCCGGCGATCAAAAAAATCGTCGGCAGCCAGGAAATATCGTCCGGTGACGGTTCGGTGCCGTGGCGTTTGCCGCCTCGGGCGAGAGCCGGGTTGACCGATTTGCAAAATTTATTTGATCAAGCTCGGAAGTATTTGGCCGACCATACTATCGGGGAGTTGATCGATCATGTGGCGGTATCGTCCGGGTACAAAAAGATGATTCTGGATGGAACTGAGGAAGGAGAGGCGCGGTGGGAAAACATTCAGGAACTAAAAAGCGTGGCCGGCAAGTATGATGCTTCGCGCGGAGCCGAGTCTTTGGAAAAATTTTTAGAAGAAGTGGCTTTGGTCCAAGAGCTTGATCGCCTGGATGAATCGACCGATGCCGTCACGCTAATGACGGTGCATTCGGCCAAAGGACTGGAGTATCCGCTGGTTTTCATAATCGGACTGGAAGAAGGACTGTTTCCCCATGCGCGCAGTTATCTAGACCCCTCGGCGCTGGAAGAAGAGCGCCGGCTGTGCTACGTGGGTATGACGCGGGCCAAACAACGTTTATTTTTATCGTATGCCGTTTCGCGAAAAATCTACGGTTCGGTGCAATTCAATTTGCCGTCGCAATTTTTGGAAATTACCAATTTGGAAAGAGAGCCCTCGGCCCTTCGACCAGCTCAGGGCTCAGTCTGGGGTTCTTCGGGAACCTCAAGCTTTGGCCATTCGGCGACCTCAGATCGGAGTCACTCGGAAAAATATTCGGGCACTTCATTTGATGATATATCGACTCCGGATCGCTCAGCTGACCGCCGATTCGGCGGGGAGGAATTCTCGGAGTTTTCTTCTTCGAGCTCCGGTACGACGAAAAATAAAAAACCGCGTCAGCGCCCTTCGAAAAGCTCAGGGCGGAGCGGGGGAATTTTGGATCAGATTATTGAGGAAAAGGGAGGAATGAGGTATGAGCAGGTGGACGAGTGAGAACGAAATTTAAAATCAAAAGACATAAAATTTAAAAGAAATTTAAAGTTTAAAATCTAAAACGCCATAAGCTAAGATTTTAAACTTTTGCTTTTGAATTTCTTTTAAATTTTAAACTTTTATTTTTAAAATTTCAGAACGCTATCAGGTATACGAGAAACACGTAGATAAACATCATCCCGAATACCCAAAGCTCACGACTGCGTTTGTCGAGGATGATAAATATTTCCGCGACGCCAAAGGCGAGTGACACCCAGAGCAAGTCGGAGCGCCGGAGCAGGATCGGGAAAAGCATAATCGCCGCAAAAGCCATCAAGGCAATGATCAGTTTGCCTTTTTTTAATCCCCAAACGGTCAAAACCGTGTAAGCCTGGCCGACTTTGTCGCCGGCGTAATCCTTCAGATCTTTGACGCTGGCCAGCAGGGTGGTGGCGGCGAAAACCAAGAGACTGATGGCCGGAGGCAGATTGATAATCGTATTGTTGGCATTAAACATCAGGTAGCCGGCGACAAACATCAGGGCTCCGGTCGCGCCCATGGCCAGATTGGAGATGAATAGCCATTTTTTCAGGCGCAAGGGCGGAGTGGAATAAAGATAGCCGATGGCCAAGATGACCAAGAAAATAAAAAATACTTTGTACCCCAGCACAAAAGAACTGAAAAAAGTAATCAGTCCGGCGACGATAGACAGATTCACCATCTCGGCCGGAGAAATAATTCCGCGGGGGATCGGTCGGCCGGGATTGGTGACGCTATCGATCCGGGCGTCGGCCACATCATTTAGGAAAACGCCGAAAAGCCAGGAAAACAAAATGGCGCTGGCGACCGCGATTAAGGAGAGGATAAATTGAGGCGTAAATATTTCGGCGTTGTTCAATCGAGTAAAGGCAAAAAATCCGCCGGCGCCGAAAAGAAAAATTTGCGTCAGGAGTCTGGTCGGCCGGACAGACGTCATCAAGGCGGCGAGCTTGGCGGGAGCGATCAGGCGATAGAAAATCAAAACTTGTATCAGTAATAGCGGAATGAAAATTAGCGCAATTATAATACTCGAATAAACATTGGGGTCCTCGTAGGAAACCAGCAAGGAGTCGCGGGTGTTTGTCAGCCAATTGAGAATTTCCAGTGTGGTGACCGACCAAACGCCCTTTTGCAGGGAAATGATAACCATGGAGACCAGCGAAATTATCGCCGTCAGGGCGAAAGAAACTACATAAAAAATCGCGCCGGCTAAAATTGTTTTCCAAATTTTCCTGGTTTTCAGGGCGACAAAAAACATCATGGCGGCGATCAGTAGAATCAATTGGATCCGCGCGCCCCAGGTGAGGCTCAGCTGGGAGGAATCAATCAGGAAAGTGAAAAATTTTTGTCCGACATTGCCGGTATCGACCAGCAGAGCGGGGACAAACCATTTTTTATCCGAGAAAAGGTCGATCAATGGCGGAATGAAAATGACCAGAAACCCGAGGAGAGTAAAAGGAGCCAGATTTTTCAGCGGTAACTTGGTGAAAACGAAAAGCAAAATAAAAAATGCCAACAAGGCATTGAGATAAAATAATGGCGAGACTAGCAAGAGCGCGGTATAATTGGGAATATCAAAAATCGGGCTGGAAAATCCTTCCAGGAAAATGCGAATGATTACCAGCGCCGCGATTGTTCCCAAAAAGCGGGGAAATGTCAGCTGGATGGAATCAATTTTGGCGATAATTTTAGCAAACATGCTTCAGAGAGTATATTATATGGAGCATAGTCGCGCGATTCGATTTCAATTTTAGCACGGTTTAATCAGATGTCGAAGGAATTGAGGCAAAAAGCCATCGAAAAGCTGGCCGGCGCCAATTTACGCCGATTGGAGTCGCTTGGGCAGAATTTTTTAATTGATAAGGAAATGATTTCCAGAATATGTCAAGCAGTGTTGGATTCCAAGCCGGATGTCGTACTGGAAATCGGCCCGGGGCTCGGGGCGGTCACTTTTGCGCTAGCTCCTGCGCTAAAACGACTGGTTGCCGTGGAGTTGGATCGTGGTCTGGCCGCTGGTTTAGCCAAGGAAGGCGTCCAAAACCTGGAAGTGGTCCAAGGTGATATAATCAAGCAAGATCTGGCAGAATTAGGCTTATTTAAGCGTAAATACACCGCTTTTGGCAGTTTGCCGTTTAATATGGGTACGGCGATAATCCGGTATTTGCTGGAAAATGAAAACCCGCCGAAAAAGCTTTATGTGATACTGCAACAAGAAGTAATTGACCGAATTTTGGCTAAAGATGGGCAAGAAACGATACTTTCGTTGGCGGTCCGGTTTTTCGGCTCACCTCAGCAGCTTCTCCGCATACCTCGATCGGCCTATCAGCCGATTCCCCGCGTTGATACAGGGTTACTGGTGATAGATTGCTCTGCGCCGCCGTCGGAACCGGCTCTGCAGAAGCCATTTTTTTCGCTTATTAAAGCGGGATTTTCAGCGCGGCGGAAGTTTTTGAGCGCGAATTTAGCTGCAAAGCTGAAAATACCGCGAAAAACCGTCAATCAAGCCTTAAAAGAGCTTCCAATCGACCCCAAAATACGAGCCGAAGCCTTGTCTTACGCCGATTGGCTGAAATTGGCGCGTAATTCGATATTTCACCGGAATACGGGGTGAAAATACGTGCTAAAAATACCGGTAAATTGTGTGGAAAAGGCGAGTTAGGCACAGTTGCGGTTTATTGCCGATTACTTTATAATTAGGGGGATTCTTACCGAAATAAAAACATGGTAAAGAAAGTTTGTTTTAGTCATGCTTCGACATCGAAGCGTAACCGAAGTTGTTTAAATTTGGCGAGTTTTTCTGCGTGGCGGGATCGTCATCCCCGCCTTTTTAATTCGTTACTGGCGGTTTTCGTGGTGTTGATTGTCGGGGTGACATTGATTTGGCAGCAACCATCAATCGCCAAAAAACTGGCCAGTACCGGACTGGACGATTATTTCAAACAAGACGTGCTTGATTCCCAAAAAGACGACGCCGATCGCGACGGCTTATCGGATGCCAAGGAAGCGGAGCTGAAAACCGATTCCGCCAAGCCGGATAGCGATGGCGATGGTCTGCTTGATGGTGAGGAAGTGAATACCTACAAAACAAATCCTTTGGCGGCCGATACCGACGGCGATAAATTTTCCGATGCCACCGAGGTTCTGACCGGGCATGATCCCAATCGTGTTTCCTCGGCCACTGATTCTACCGCCAGCTCGAATAAATCTACTGCCAAAGAAGTCAGCTCTGATAATCTCGAATCAATCAGCCAATTACTTAACGGCGATAGCGCTTCCAGTGAATTAAATCTGGATGATTTGAATCTGGATAATTTGACTGATGTTTCCAGCGCTTTTGGCACCGGCAATACGGCTGAAATTGTCGTGGTTGATTCGGATATAAAAATAATCGAAGTCCCGGAAAACGAAGCCAAGGCCAAGCTTGAATCTTACCTGGCTGAAATCGGTGATTTAATGATGGAAGTTTTCAGCGATGAATTCAAAGATCCGCAGGCCTCGCAGAAATTTTTGGAGGCTGTTATTTCCAGCGGAAATTTTGAGAAACTTGAACAAACAATCAAGAAAGCTCAGCTTTTCAGCGACCGGGTGGTGCAGATAGCCGTCCCCGCGCAGGGCAAGGAATTTCACAAGCTTCTGCTGAAAACGTTTCTCGAGCTTCAGGCCGTGGCCAAAAGCATGCAGCAAATGCAGAGCGATAATTTGACCAGTTTGGTGGTATTGGATCAGGTCAGCAAGCTTGAAACCGATCTGGCTGAATTTCAAGCTGCATTCAATCTGCTTTCGACACGCTACGAATTTGGATATCAACTCGAAACTCCGGTCACTACGGCGACGGATACGAGTAGCGACTAACTTTTCTTTTCATGTTAAACGGGTGGAAAAAATTGGGCGGTTTGGTGTTGGTCATCATTATGGTGGCCGGTTTAGGTTTGAGCGCCCGTCCGACCGGCGCGGCGTGGTCGCAGATTTGGAACGATATCGTCCAGCCGGCACTGCAAGTTTTCGTCCATCAGGAAATTCATGACATTATTCCCGATATCGCCAAGCGTATCGCCATGGAGCGCTGGCAGAAATTTGTCATGAAAACGGTCGCCAAAAAGGGCGGCTATATCTGGAATTACGGCGAGTATCTTTACGGCTCCGGCAATAGCGCCGCCTCAAAATACTGGCGCGCGTTTTTGCAGAATTGCGCCAATATCGATCCGACAATCAGTTTGAATGTTCAGTTTAGCGCGGTTGAACAGGGCGAATATGATTGGTGTCCGGTGCGGATAAATGTTCGGGGCGTAAATATTCAGGAAAATATAAACCTGTCTAACAATTTCGGCTGGGAGGACTTCAAAGACGCGGCGGCGAACAATAGCTATAAACAGTATCAGCAATTATCGTCGAATGTTGAAAAGGCGCGCCAAGACACCCAGCTGGTCAAATTTATGGAAGCGATTTCCTCTGGGAATAAACCGGCGACGGAAGAAGTCGATAATAGCCCCGTCGAAGGGACTACCGGACCGCCCTCGCCGTCCGATATTGCGGAGCGCGAGCGGGTCAAAATTCCGGTTCAGTCTTTCACGAATATGCTCAGTGCCGCTACCGGCGGGGTAGTCCAAGCGACTGCCAATCAGAAATCAATTGTAGCCTCGGCGCTTACTTATATGGTTCTGAATCAGGTGACCGACTGGACGCTGGACAAATTCGGCGGTGAGTACGGCGATTACTTTCAATAGATAGGATTCAAAAATAACCCCCATACTCAACGAAGTTGAGTGTGGAGGACGGGTGAAATAAAAATGTCCCCAGCAGGACAAAAATTTTGGAGCACGGTGCTGAAACAGGGAAAATATCTTGCCTGGCTCTTTGTGTATGATCCGTTGCTGGTTCGGATTTATCGCTGGTTTAAGCGACCCCGTCATCCCCAAACCCGCCGGACGGTTTTTGTTTCCTTGATTACTTTGGGACTGGTTTTGTTGGCTATTCCCCACACAGTAGCAGCAAATTGGTTTAGTAACGCGCTGGGTGATGTGGTTATGTTCTTTTATACGGTGGCGGCGGAGATTCTTTCGTTGGCAGGAATCGCTTTTAACAAAGTCGTGGAAGGCGATCTCTTTAATCAAATTATTTCTTCTCCGGCTGTCGGAATCGGATGGACCGCTACTCGCGATATTTGTAATTTAGTTTTTGTCTTGATTTTGTTGGGGATCGGTTTCGCGACTATCCTACGAGTGCCGACCTACCATATCAAAAAACTGATTATCCCCTTCATCGTGGCGCTTTTATTGATCAATTTCAGCAAGCTTATTTGCGGAGTGGTCACGGATTTTTGTCATGTGATCATGGCTTCATTCAACGCGGCTATGCAAGGCGGAGAATCTGGCAACTATTCCGGAGCTATTGCTAACGCGGTGGGGGTAGGAACATGGCTGCGACCCGGGGCTGATTTTAAGGGAGAACTAAACGATGTGGCTAATTTAGCCATAGTGACGATGTTTATGTTTGCGCTGGCTTTTGCATTTTTATTGCTGGCGGCCTTACTGGTTTCGCGGTGGATTACTTTGCTGGTTTTGACTATTTTTTCCCCGTTGATTTATGCCGCCCAAATTTTACCGACTACCAAGGGGTTTGCCAAAAAATGGTGGCAACAGTTTTTGCAAAATGCTTTTTACGGCCCGGTGGCGGTGTTTATGGTTTATTTGGCGATTTCGATCGTGATGGGTATGTCTAAGCAACTTGCCGATTCACAGGCCGCCGCAGGAGCGGTTGATCGAAATAACCTCACCTGGGCGACACTGGTTGCGCTGTTAATCGCCTGTATCTTGCTATATAAGGCCGTGACTTTTTCTAAAAATCTCGGTATCGCCGGTGCCGGTGCGATAATCAGTACCGGGACGAAGTGGGGCAAGAGTCTGGGCTCGCCGTTGACTGATCGGGTGAGAGCGGCTTGGGGTGCTCGGAAATCTGCTATACAGTCGGCTCGGAAAGAGTCCGGCGAAAGATGGGGAACCGGTCGTCTGGCTCGGGCAACTATGTTAGATAGTGGCGCCAGAGCAAAATCGCGCGCGGCCCAGGAATCTCTGCGGGCCAGTCGCGAGAAACAAGCTTCGGAAGCGATGCGTCCGGGTGATAAGGGTGATGAAGAATTGCAGGCTTTACTAAAGGGCGGATCCAAACAGCAAAAATTGGCGGCGGGTAATGAGTTGGCCAAGAGGGGTAAATTGGATCGAGCCAGTTATGATAGTCTTAAAAACATGGGCGGCATCAGCGCAGTTGGCTTGGCCGGTCTCAAAGACACAATGAGTAGTACTGACCCCATGGCTGAAATCGATCGTAATAAGTTGAGAAATGGCGATGTGGCAGAAAAAGAAAAACTCGATAGTTTAATGAAAAGAGCCGACTTGAAAAAACTGAGCACTGAAGCGTTGACTAATACTTCGGGAAATAATGACGGCAATGTGGAATTACTAAACTCGATTGCTCGGGTGAGAGGAAAGGATTCGTTAACAGACATTCACAAGAATATGACCAGTGAGGCTGACAAAAGGGCATTCGGTGATACATTGAAGGGAATCTCGGCCAAAGGATTGGCTGCTGGTGGAAATAGATCGGAATTTATGAATATTGCGGGAGCTTCGTTGGCAATTAATAAGGAATTAGCGTTAGATAGCAGCGGCAATTTGAAGCTTTCAGGATCTGAATTAGCCGAGTTGGCTCAGAAGGCAGACAGTAAAGATTTGAGTATCGCCTTGACCCGACCTGGGGCAATGCCGGCTCTGAATAATTCCCAAAATTATGCTATGTCGAAGGTTTTGTCGCCTGGTAAATTAAAGAACATGCAGGATCATATGGGAAGTGGTTTTGATGATTTTATGAGAATTCAGCGAGCGGCCAGTTCTGGCGCATTCTCCAATGGAAATATCACACCTTCTGATGCTGCTCGGTTGTCTTCGATTAATAGTGATCCGATATTGAGAAGTTACGGATTATAATTTTTGGCTATGATGGATATTCTACAATTTCTAACAATCTGCCCTCCAGAAATAAAAGCATTTTTGTTTTCTGACAAAGTTAGCCAATCCATAGTGTCTTGGGTTGAAAAATATCGTTTTAATGAAAATGAACGTGATCAATTGGTGGATTTGGCGCGCGATGTTTTGGTGGGATTGACTGCTGTTGATAATTTGCCGGGTAGATTCAAGGCCATTTGTATTCGGCATCCTGATAGTAGAGCTCCATTAGAAGCTGAATTCAAGGAGAAATTGATTGATCCTAACTTATCTTATTTAAATAAGACCGAAGCAGATGTGCAAAAATTCAAGGCTGATAATGATTTGCCTGAAATAGTTACTTTTGATGTCCCCAAAAAGCCAGCAGCAGTTCCGGCGAAGCCGGCTGTCATGGCGCAGGTTGTTTCTCACCGTCCGGTCCCAAACACTTCCGACATCCGCCGTCCGGTCAAGCGTATTGTCCCGCCCGCCACTCCGGTCAAACCGATTGCTTCTGTACCGGTACCGATGAAAGAAGAAAAACCGAAGCCGGAGCAATTTCAATTACGCACGGTGGAAGACCTGATAAATGTCCCGGCCATCGCTTTGGCCGGTGAGCCCGATGATGAGAAAAAACTGGTGGGACGTTTCAAGCAAGAGATTCAGGATATCGCTAATTATTCCGGAGCGACCAGGGCGGACATTACTGCCGGATGGAAAAAGAGCCAGATCTACCATACATATATAGAGATGGGTAATGACAGTATTCAGCAGGGCAAACCGATAGGCGATGTCACTGCCTTCCGAAAGACTGCCGGGAAACCGTATCTGACCGAGAATCAGTTTCACGCAGTATCTGAAATTAGTCGGTTGTTATTGAGATAAAATTTAAAGTCAAAAGCTTAAAATTCAAAAGAGTTTTAAAGCTTAACGATAAAAGTACTTTAAATTTTCACTTTGAATTTCTTTTAAATTTTCATTTTTAGAACTTTATATTTTACGTATGCAGTATTCCGTGCCACAATTTATCGATGTTCAGGACAAGATTATCGGGCCGATGACAATCACCCAGTTTCTTTATATTCTGGCCGGAGCCGGGACTTTGTTTGTTTTTTGGATTATCTCGCCGTCAATTCAGGTATTCCTGATCCCGGCCGTCCCGACACTGGGGCTTTTCGCCGCTTTGGCTTTCGCCAAAGTGAATGGCCGGCAGTTTTCCTCTTTTTTGAAATCCGCGATTCATTTCGTCCTGCGCCCGAAAGTGCGTTTATGGCGCCGGGAATTTGAGATCCGGGATGTGCGGACGGATCTCCGCTCGGCCAAAGCGCCCACACCGGCGGAAACGGTGGTCGGGAAACATGTTTCGGACAGCCGGTTGCGCCATTTATCGATCGTGCTGGATAATGAACACGAAGCGATAGAAGAAATGTCGGAAGCGGAAGTGGCGGAGGAAAAGCGCGACGCGATGGGTATGACAGCGGAAGAGCGCGAAAAAAAACTCGGTGAATTATTGGGTAAAAAATAATTTAATTTCTTTTCTTTTATTTCATCAATCTCTATGGCTAAAAATAATCAGCCGCCAAAGGAAGACCCGGAACTCCAAAAATCGGTCGAGACGATGCATTCCGAAAAGCTTAATCCGAAAAAAACCGGACAGAGCACCCAGCAATATTTGGACGTGGAAGAAATTCGCGACGGCGTCATGGTCCTGCGCGACGGGGGAATGCGGGCGCTGGTCATGGTTTCGTCCATGAATTTCGCGCTCAAATCAACGGAAGAACAAGAGGCGATAATCTATTCGTACCAGAGCTTTTTGAATTCATTGGAGTTTCCGATTCAAATCGTGGTGCAATCGCGCCAGTTGGATATTGACGCCTATCTGGATAAATTGCGCAAAATGGAATCCGAACAGACTTCCGAACTCCTGCGGATTCAGACGGCGGAATATGTCGAATACGTCACGCAACTGGTGGAACTGAGCCATATCATGAGCAAAAGTTTTTATATCGTCGTGTCTTACTCCCCGGCGGAAGGCAAAAAAGAAAGCTGGCTGGATAAAGTTTTCAATCCGACCAAAGCGGTCGTTCATAAGGAAACCGATTTCAAACGCTACCGTGATTTACTGATGCAGCGGGTGGACCATATCGCCACCGGTTTACAGGGGGTCGGTTTGCGCATCGCTTTGCTCGAGACGCAGGAATTGATCGAACTGCTTTATAATACTTATAATCCGGCTACTTTTCAGCAGGAGACTTTGTCCGATGTCAATAAGCTTGATCTTTCCTCCGGCGATTTTATCCCCGAATCGGAAAAACAAGCCGCGCCGGAAGAATGATGAATAAAATACAGAATGCAAAATTCAGAATGCAGCATTATAAGGATAAAATTTTGCATTTTGAATTCTGAATTTTGAATTTTAAACTTAGTTATATGGCCAATATTGGACCCAAGAAAATTTCAAAAGAAGATTTAGCTCGGCGCGAAGCGATTCTCGAGGCGGAGCGCGTTTATCGTAAAGGCTTGGCCACGGTCAAGGATATTATCGCGCCTTCGGCGATGCAGGTGACGCCAAGTTACTTGCTGATCGGTGATCGGTACGCCCGGACGCTGTTTGTTTCCATTTATCCCCGGTTTTTACAGACCAGCTGGTTTTCTCCCATTGTCAATATGAATCAGACGATGGATGTCTCGATGTTTCTTTATGCCGTCGATACTGAAATTCTATTGAAGAAATTGCGCAACAAGGTCGGGCAGATTCAGACTTCCATCATGATGAATGAAGAAAAAGGCGAAGTCCGTGATCCGGTGCTCGATACCGCTTTTCACGACGTGGAAGACCTGCGCGATAAATTGCAGCAGGGTACGGAAAAACTTTTCCGGTTCGCTCTCTATGTCACCGTCTATGGCCGGACAAAAAAGGAACTGGATGAATCGACCGAGCAGATTGAATCGGTCTTGAGCACGAAAATGGTGTATTCCAAACACTGCATGTTGCAAATGGAAGAGGGTTTTGCTTCCACTCTGCCGCTCGGCAACGATGAAATTGATATCGTGACCAATCTCAATACGGCGCCGCTTTCGACTACTTTCCCCTTTGTCTCGAATGAGCTGACTTCCAACGACGGAATTCTCTACGGCATCAATCGGCACAACAACAGCTTGATTCTTTTCGACCGTTTCAGTCTTGAGAACGCCAACATGGTTGTTTTCGCCAAATCCGGCGCCGGAAAAAGCTATACGACCAAGCTGGAAATTCTCCGCTCGCTGATGATGGGGACGGACGTGATCGTGATTGACCCGGAAAATGAATATAAGTATTTGAGCGACGCGGTGGGCGGCAGTTATTTGGATATTTCGCTCAATTCCGATAATCGTATCAACCCCTTTGATTTGCCGAAATCTCACGGCGAGGAAAATACCGGCGATATCTTGCGTTCGGCCACAGTGGCCATTATCGGCTTGATGAATTTGATGCTGGGACAATTGACGCCCGAGGAAGATTCGATCATGGACACGGCCATCGGGCAGGCCTACGCCAAAAAGGATATCACCGCTCAGTCCGATTTGACTAAAGTCGAAGTACCGACCATGCAGGATCTGGAAGAAATTTTGCAAAACATGGAAGGCGGCGAAAATTTGGCTCTGCGCCTTCAGAAATATACTCAAGGAACTTTTTCCGGTGTCTTCAATCAGCCGACCAATATCAATATGGATAATCAGTTTGTCGTCTTCAGTATACGCGATCTGGAAGACGAGATGCGCCCGATCGGCATGTATGTCATTCTCAATTATATTTGGAATATTGTCCGCGCCAAATTGAAAAAACGCATGCTGGTGGTGGATGAAGCCTGGTGGATGATGCAGTACGAAGACTCGGCCAAATTTTTGTTCGGCCTGGCCAAGCGCGCCCGCAAATATTATCTGGGCGTCACGACCATCAGCCAAGACGTGGCGGATTTCCTGCATTCCGATTACGGTAAAGCCATTGTGACCAACTCGTCCATCCAGATACTGCTGAAACAATCGCCGGCTTCGATCGATCTGATCGCCGATACTTTTCACCTGACTGACGGCGAAAAATATTTACTGCTGGAAAGCGATGTCGGCGAGGGAATTTTCTTCGCCGGTCTCAAGCATGTAGCAATCAAGGTGGTGGCGTCATATACCGAAGATCAGATTATCACCAGTGATCCGAGGCAGCTTCTGGAAATTCAGCAGGCCAAGCAGGAATTCGCGGCTTCGCAAGAAGAAAGCTCGGGGAAGTAATAATATTATTTGACCGCTTATGGCCGAAGTCGAAGAACAATCCTCCGCCCAAAATGAACGCCGGATGGCGCAGAATTTGGCTGCCCAACGAAATAAATCCGATCCGGGTTTGCTGGAGCAAGCTTCGCCATCATTTCAAGCGGCCAGTCAGGTGGGTGGTGCGATCGGTCTGGGGGGAGCCGGTAAATCGGATGAGGAATACGGATTACTTGATGCGATTTGGGAAGTGCTGGTGGTCTCCGTTTTAATCTGGTGGGGAGAAGGCTTGGCGACGCTTTCCGCTTGGTTGATGGAAGGACTGACTCCGAAAAACATCAAGCGTTTGATAGTCGTGGCCATGATGATAGCGCTAACGGTGGGGATGTTAATGCTGATTATCAGTGTGATTTCCGATCTGCCTTGGTCGATAGTTAACTATATTACTTTAGGTGTTTTTCAATAAGAGTATTGCTGAATTATGACGGGAAAAAACAAGCGACGACAATTGGTGTTAGTCATCAGTGCGGTAATGGCGGCGCTCTCGTTTTTTATTTTTGGTCTGCTCTCTCCGGTCTCGGCCGCCGAGACCTTTACCTATCCTAATTTCAGTATCGATTCGGAATCAGACGGTCAAGCTTGGGGTGTCGGCTCATTGGCCGGCGGCGCGATCGTGAACGGCGTCTTGACTTTTGAAGTCAAAGGTTTCCAGCAAGACGATCCCGATAATCCCAAACGACAGGTTTTCGCAATGTATGACGCCGACCAGCCGTCGTTGTTCGGTAATCACGGATATTTCATGCATTTTCGGAAAAGAGCGGAAGTGCCGCAGGCCGGTTATCAGCCCGGGATACAGTTCAAAGGAGCGATCGATTGCGTCTGGTTTGAACCGGAAGCCAATTTTGCGACCGAGCCGTGGAATCCCAATACCAATTACAAGTTTACCGTCGCGTGGGGGGGAGACGGAGCGACTCTGACCGTCGAGAACCAATCCGGCGGCAGTTGGTCGGGCAGTGTCGGTTATACTTTGCCTTTTTTGGCTCAGAGCCAGGAAATAGTTTTTGGCTCGGCCGGTCTGGCCAGCGGCGCTTCTTTTCCGGCCGAACCCGGACTGGAGTATTCCAATATTTCGCTGACGGCCAATGATATCGACGATCCCGACGACCTGGACGGCTATCCGCCCTGCGAAGAAACTTTTACCGTTGATCCCGGGACGCGCGAAGACGAGCCGGGGACGGACGCGGGTGACCCTTATGACGACCCCAATAATCCTTACGATACTTGCGCGTGCGAGCCGATTGACGGTACCAATTCACGGCCCTGCGAAGATCCCAAGGCCGGCAAGGATGAATTTAAAATTACCGATCCGCCTTTTCGCATCAGCGTCAGCAAATACAAAGGCTTCCCGACCGGATTAAAAGTGGAGCCGCTTTGGACTTTTGATCGGATTGCCGGCGCTTTTTGGGACAAAGAGGAAAATGATCAATCCAGTCCCGCGCTTGATTTAAAATTATCGCCGACCAACGTGACGAAGGGCGGAGAACTGAATGTCACCGTCTCGCCCCAAAACTTTCGCACGATGGTTCGGAATTTGTATTTGAACTGGTGCCTGACTAACGGCGAAACCGGCGCCACCAAGAGTTATAATGAAGTGATCGCGGGCGGCAAACCGGCGCAAACGTACGCTCAAGCCGGCTGGGCCGCCGGCGGCTGTTGCTCGCCGCTGACTCGGTCGGTGACTTCTGACACCGACAACGACGGTATGGATGATCAGTGGGAACGGAATAATTTTTTGGGCCGGGAAGTAAACGGCGTGTTGGTGACCGAAAGCAATATCGATACCGTCATCCAGCCCGGTGATGATTTGGATCACGACGGATACTACGCCCGTAAATTTGTAAACAAAGAAGGCCGGCCGGTGACGGCCGCGCCGGCGTTGATTGATCATTTGGGCCGGATTTATTATCCCGGCGCCGGCGATACGCGTTTGACCAATGTCGAAGAATTTATTTTAGGCACTGATCCGATGGATGGCGATACCGATAACGACGGTTGGGGCGATGAGATGGACTATATGGGAATCGGCGCGACCACTTTTTCTTTCCCGGTGGAATTGGCACCCGGACCGAGCGGTTATTACCTGATCACATCGATCGCGGCCGGTATAAACAGCAACGGTGAGGTTTCGGTGGCGGCGCGCAGTAAGCGCTTTGATGTTTCCGAGGGTGAAAATTTGGAAGTGTCGCTGTCCAGTCCGCAAACGAGCATGATTATCGATGAGCAGCCGCCGGGAGGATTTATCAAACTGAATGTCAGTATTGCGGGCGGGGAAGTCGAGCCGGAAGATTTATATTTTGAATGGTTTTTCAACGGTCAGCCGGTTTGTGATTCGGATAAATACCGTGATTTTTGCCAGATGGGGCGGGATAGTATTGAACTGGGCGGGGACGGGAAAGCGCTGATTGATTTGCCGGGCCTGGACGGGAAAGCGATCAATTTACAGCCCGGCACTCCGTATCTTTTTGCGGTCCGGGTCACGGATCCGGCCTCTCGTCGGAGCGCCGACGCTGCTTTATACGTGCCGTTGGCTCAAGCTTTGCATCTCACCACTGCTTGTTCGGCCGGCGCCACCGACTCTTCCGCTATCCCGACGGATTCCGGCGAAACGACGACTATTTGCGTCGAGGAGTTCCAGGCGGGTAGTACCACGGCGGCCGGTTTCACCAAAGCCAATTGGCAGTGGTCGTTGGACGATGTCAGCGTCCAGGAACAATCCGGTATCGGCAAAAGCACGTTGACTATTACCGAGTCGGAATTAGCCGGCGGACAGCCCAAAGTGGTAGCCGAAATATTTGATGTAGCGGCGGGCGGTTTACTGGCTCGGGCGGCGCGGGATTTCGCGACTACCGGTCCGACCGTCGAAATTACTGAGCCGGTATCGGAATACTACGGCGGCGGACGAGGGACCGACAATCGACTGGTTCACGGTCAACCCGGCGAGACTCTCCGTTTTGTTGCCACGGCCGTAAATTTCCCG
Source organism: uncultured Candidatus Saccharibacteria bacterium (assembly GCA_965230955.1). Classification (GTDB taxonomy): domain Bacteria; phylum Patescibacteriota; class CALEFQ01; order CALEFQ01; family CALEFQ01; genus CALEFQ01. The sequence goes on from OZ246404.1 coordinate 162,784, forward strand.
GTCACCGGCGAAATCAATTTTTCCTGGCAGGCGGGCGGAGCCCAAAGCCAAGGTGTTGGTTTGTCGACTTTTGAATATACGATTCCTCTGGACGCCAAAGCGGGCCAAGATATTCCGGTGACCATCATGGCGCAAACCCGGTCTGCGACCGGACAAACGCTCATGGCTGAAGATAATATTACCCTCTTGGTCGGCGCGACTTCCGGGGTGGCGGGATTGGGCGAAAAATTTCAAGCCGGGCTGGCCAAGGTGGCGAATTTGATCCCGGCCAGCTATCGCCTGGCTTTCACGATAGTAATTTCCGGCGCATTAATCGCCGGGCTGGCTTGGTTGGTCATGCGTTTATTGAAAATCGGTTCACTATAAGCAATAATGAATTTCCACACGCTTAAATCTGCCAGATTGATTTACGGGTTGATTGCCGGCGGTTTTTTCTTTTTATTTTTCTGTCTGCCTCAGCTGGCGTCGGCGTATAGTTTTGATCTGAGTTTGTCCGGTGGAGAATCGGCCGCTAGCGCCGAGCTTTCTTCGGAGATCGGCAATTGGGAAGTTAACGGCGGAGAATTTGTGAGCGACGGATATTTGTTAAGTACGAGCAGTCTGATTCGGTTGAAATTACCGAATAACTTGCCGGTAGGCCATGTCAAAATCAGATTTGAAGCGAAGGGCATTGATAATGATGTCAAAGCTTTGCCGGCGGGAGCCCAAGACGGATACATGTTCAGTCTTGGAAATGAGTGGTGCAATCCTTGCCCCCAGGAGGGTTATAATCAGGGCTGTGACGCGGCCAATTTCGGAGTCAGCCTGAAGAAATGGCCCGCTAATATGGGAGGAGACGCCTATTCAAATAGTATTTTGGCTCAAGGCTGGAGCGGCTTATTTAATGGCACGGCGGTTCCCGGAGCGGGCGTAGGCGATCAGTTTAATTGGGAAGATTATACCGGTTTCTATACGGTGGAATTGGATTTACATGCCGGCAGTAGCAGCGGAACGTTGAGTGTCTGGAAAGGAGATCCCAATGCCGGGGCGGCGCCGGTTCTAAATTCACCGAGCGGAGTACCTTATGGTTTATTGAAGTATGATAATCGAGATGATCTCAAAGTCGGTATCGGCGCGGAAGCGCCGGGCGAACCGTCGTATGGGGGAGTGACGATCCGCAATGTCAGTTTGCTGATGGAAGAAGAAGCTGCTCCGGCCGGTCATCCCACGTATCCGACGCAATGCGCGAATGAGGATCCGGAAGATAATATTTACGGAGTGTGTTCGTGCGTGGGCGGATCGCTATCCGATCCGGTGCCTTGCGAGGACACATATGTCGCCGGAGACAAACGCAAAGCGACGGTAATGAATCAATTCCCGTTTGAATTCGATCATTGGAAAATTGCTTGGGATCCAACCTGGACCATCAAAAGCATGATGAAAGAATTTGAGGCCAAGGATAAAGAAACGCAGATGCCGGCTTCGGTCGAAGTGCAATTTACTCCGCCGTCGCCCAAGGAAGGCGATCAAGCCGGGGCGGTCGCGACCGCTCTTAATTTCCGGACCCGGCCCAATAATTTGTATTACGCCTGGTGTCTGGTTGATGGCGACAGAGTTTGGCCGATGAACAGCGTGGTGGCGGGCGGCACCAGGCCGGAAAACGCTTCCGACAAACCATTTGATGAAAAAGGCTGCTGTGGTCCGATTACCCGGACGCCGACGGTTGATAAAGATAACGACGGGATGGATGATAATTGGGAAATAGAAAAATTCATTGGACGGGCAGGGACCAATTACACTTCGATCGAAGAAGTCCGTCCGGGCGATGATCCGGATTCTGACGGATTTAAAGCCAGTAATTTCAAAAATGAAAACGGGCAGACTTTGACGGTGGCACCGGGGATGAGAGACAGTAAGGGTAACGGTTATGTTACCGGCCAGACCGGTTCTTTCGCCAATATTGAGGAATACATTGCCGGCACCGATCCGCTTAACGGCGATACGGACGGTGACGGATTCGGCGATGAAATGGATTACGTGGGAGTGGGGCAATCAAATCTGCCTTTTGATATTGAGAAATCAGCCGGGCCGAACGGATACTATGATGTCGGAGTGTCGGTAGTGGGAATCGATAGCCGGAAAAAAACGGCTTTGACCAGTTCCAAACAGCGGATATTTATCGGCGACGATGATCAGTTGGAAGTTACATTGGACGCCGACAAAGAAGTTCTGACCTTTGGCTCCGATCAATCACTGGTGATTCAAGCCGATACGATCGCCGGATCGGAAACAAATCGAATTTTGTATTACGAATGGTCGCTAAACGGCGACTCAGCTTGCGATAAGTACGGCTACGAAAACGAAGACCTGTGCGATGTCGGCAAAGATGAACTAAAAATCGGCGCGGGCGGAATCAGTCCTTTGGATTTGCCGGCACCGACCTCGGAAGATTATACGATTGGGGTCAAGGTGCGCGACCAGGCGAGCCGCGATGAAGCCGAAGCGACTCTGGTCTTGCCGGTGGCTTACGCCGTCACTCTGACCACGGTTTGCAATGGACAAACCCAAGAGATAAATTCATTACCGGTAAACAGCGGGGACACTTTAGGGATTTGCATCGCCGAAATTGATGAAATCACGGCGGAGATGGAAGCGGCCAAATTGAATTTTGTTTGGAGTTATGATGGCGTCAATGTGGCTGAACAATCCGGCTTAGGGAAAACACAATTTACCTTGGTGGCGGATGGTGATGCCGGCGCGACTCATACCGTGGCGGTCAGGATAAAAGATCCCAATCGCGCCCGGGAATTCGCCAATGGTTCTCGCCAGTTTGGCGTCGGCGGGCCGCGTGTCTCCATTGTGGAGCCGGCTGATCGGATCACTTTCAGTGACCAGGTTGTTCCCGGGGAGACGCGTTTTATCGCTGTTCGGCCCGGAGAAAAATTACCCTTGGGCGCGAACCAGGAGAACTTTATTGGCACTCAGGGTTGGGTTGTGAACTGGCAGATCAATGGTGCGGCGGCTAATTCATACACCCTGTCGACTTTTGAACCAGGGGAAAAGCACTTGTTCACGTTCGATGTGCCGGCGGAGGCTCGGGACGGGCAAGTTTATACGATTAATTTTTCCATTACCGCTATCGATAATGATCCGCCGGAATCGGCCAGTGACTCGATCAAGGTTGTCGTCGGTCCGGAGTCCGGCGTCCTGGGGCGGGCTAATCCTTTTTTCAGCACGATGGCGGCGGTATTCAATCAAGTGCCGGAAATATTCAGACAGCTGATCACTTATGCCGGTATTTTGGCCGCGGTCTTTTTCGCCCTGGTTTTTCTTTACCCGAAGGTCAGCCGCTTTTTAGAAAACCGTCAGTCGAAAAAATAATTTTCTAATCGTGAAGTGTCTAATTTTTTTATTTCATCGTCTGTTTTTTTTCACCGCGGTGGTTGCGGGCGCTTTTGTAATTTGGTTTTGCTGCCCAATGTCGGCCAAAGCCGAGATTTTGACCTACCCATCTTTTAGCACGCCTTCGGAAACCTCCGGACAGGAATGGAAAGTGGGGGAGGCGGCCGGCGGCGCGATTGTCATCGGATCATTGGAATTTGATGTGTCCGATTTGAGTCAAGCCAATCTCCTCAAGCACCAGATTTTCGCTATGTTTGATGCCTCTCAGCCTACTGCCTTTGCCAATCACGGTTACTGGATTCATTTTCGGAAACGCGCCGAGTTACCTTTCGACGGCCCGGGTTTCCAGTTTAAATTACAGGTGGATTGCTCGTGGGATGATGAGAACGTCAAAATCGATCCGGCGGGCTGGATGCCGGATCGCACTTATCATTTTACTTTTTCTTGGGATCGCGATTCGACTAAGGTGGAAGTCTTTGATCCCGTCACCGGCCAGTCGGAAATATCGGAATTGCCTTTGCCCTCGCCCTTCAAAGCCCAGGATCAAGCGATTGTTTTCGGGGTGGCGGGTTTGGCCAATAGCGCCGCTTTTCCGGCCGAGCCGGGCGCGCATTATAGCAATATCACTTTGAATGCCCAAGAAGTCATCGCGGAGTTTGACGATTTCAATGGTTATCCGGCCTGTGAATTTGACGGAGGATGCGGGTGCGTCACCGAAGGCGATCCTTTTTCGGCTCCTTGTTCCGAGGCCAGCAGTACTCGGCCGCCGGAACCGGCCGATGATCCTTTCACCACTTCACTAAAGAGCGGACTGAAATGGAATTGGAAGATGAAAGATATGGCCGATTATTTATCCTGGCGCGAGAATAACGACCAAGATAATCCCGATGTCGAGATCCAGTCGATGACGCCGGGTTTGCCGCGCGGCGAAAAAGCGTCTTTTACCGCGGTTGCCCAGAATTACCGAACTCGAACAGATAATATATATTATTCCTGGTGCGTGCGCGACAGTTTGACCGGCAAAACCGCCAATTACAATAGCGTCATGGCCGGCGGTTTGTTGGCCGAAACATCCGATCTGAAACAGCCGGATGGTCATGGCCAGTGTTGCCAATGGATCACTCGCCGGCCAACCGTCGATTTGGATGATACCAACGGCGACGGCCGGCCCGAAGGCGACGGGATGGATGATAATTGGGAGCGTCAGAAATTTGTCGGCCGGGAGGTGAATGGCCGGACTTATAATACGATTGAAGAAGTATTGCCGGATGATGATCCCGATCAGGACGGCACGGTGATGAATCGTTTCATCAATGCCGATGAAGGCGTCCCGGTGACGGTGGTGGCCGGCCTGGTGGATTCGCTGGGAAATAAATATATCGCGGGCGGATCTGCGGGAAAACTTCGAAATGTGGAAGAATATATTTTAGGAACCGATCCGCTCAACGGCGACACCGACGGCGACGGTTATGCCGACGAGGCGGATTATCTAGGCGAAGGCCAGAGCGTTCTGGAATTCGTGCCGGAGCAAGCGGTCGGAACCGGGTTTTACGAGGTCCAGGTTTCGACAGTGGGACTGAGCTCTCGGAAGAAAACTTATGTGGCTCTCGCTACGCGCCGAGTTTATCCCAGCCTCAAAGAACAGTTCAGTATTTCATTATCTTCCGATCGGAATGTGATCCCGGTGGGCTCAAATGATTCCACCAAAGTTAATTTGATCGTCAATGTGCTGGGCGGCGATGCCAGTGGCGCTCAACTGGATTTCAGCTGGACTTTCCAGGGTGAAAGCGTCTGCGATGCGCAAAAATATCCAGAGTTGAGCAAGTTTTGCGATTTCAATCAGGGCCGGATATCTCTCGGAGGAAACGGCGCGCTGGCTTTTAAAGATTTACCGGGGATGGATCAGGTGCCGGAAGGGGGAGACTATATCATCGGTGTTCGAGCCGTCGATAGTGCGTCGCGCCAGGATGCCAGCGCCGAACTTCGTTTGAAAAAGGGCTCGGCTCTGACGTTGACGCCGGCTTGCGACGGAGCGCGCGACGAGACGGTCAGCGTGCCGGCCAACGGCGGATCGACAGTCATTTGCATCAGTGAATACGGAGTGGCCGATTTGGATCCAGCCGGTGCCGCTTTTAATTGGGCGATCGACGGTGTGATTGATCAGAATCAGAGCGGTCTGGGTCGGGACCATTTTACTTTATGGGCGACCAAGCCGGCCGGGTCAAGCCAACAGGTTGATTTAAAAATATTGTACGGCTCCAGTTTGGAGCGGGAATTGCTGGGATCAATCAACGTGCCGGTCGTCGGTGCGCTGGTAGAAATAAATAAGCCGGCGGATCGGATTGAGCCCGGCGATGGCAATGTTCCCCAAGCTACTCGCCTGATACGCGTGGCTCCGGGGGAGACGATTACTCTGGGCGCGCGCGCGGAGGCTTTTGGAGCAATTGATTCCTATCAGTGGTCGTGGCAGGCGGGCGAAAGCTCAAGTAGTACCGAAGGGGCAAACTCCGAATCTGATTTTACTTATTCCGTGCCGGTTGGGGCCTCGATAGGGGAAGTGATACCGGTCTCGGTCACGGCGCGCGGGCAAAATCAAACCGGCCGAATCACGGATGCCGGCGATACCATTTCGTTGCTGGTCGGTAGCGGTAGCGGGCGACTCGGCGCGGGAGGCGGATTGTCGCGGACCTTCGCCGCTTTATCGGCGGTGATACCGGCTCAGTATCGGGCGAGTTTTCAATTAATCGCACTGGTGGCCGGGGCACTGGGTGTGCTATTGGCCGGATTATATTTTTATAGTCGAATGACTTCCAAGAGATGAAAATTATTAACTTTTTTTCACAATTCAACGGTCGGACGGCAGTATTGCTCGGTCTGATAGTTTTGGGCTGTTTGCTGGCGGGCATGCCTTTCTTGACTCAGGCCGGGACGGTGAATCTGGAAGTAGGGATCGGTACCAACACCACGACCGAAGGTATATCGTTTTATATCGGCATGATTTATCGTTTTGCCGCGGCGATCGTCGGGGTGATCGCGGTGATCATGATCATCATCGGTGGGATCCAGTATTCCGCTTCGGCCGGCAATCCCGCCGCCTTGGGTTCGGCCAAGGAGACGATTACCAGTGCGATTATCGGCCTGGTGATTGTGTTGATGTCTTATTTGATTTTAGGTGTTTTCAGTTCGCGTTTCACGAATTTGTCCGAGCCGGTTTTGGATCCGGTTGATATTCCCGCGACGGATAAACCGGCGAATGATCCCACCGGAGCCAATTGTCCGGGAACGTCAATGACCGATGCCAGGACAAATCTGGATTTGGATGAAACGTGCACCAGTATCTGTCGTTTTGGGAAATACAGTGCTAAGTCGTATAAACCGAACGTAAATACCGTTTGCTGTATTTGCACGGCCGGTGGGACTTGCCCCGGTGGATATATATATTCTCAAGATCGAAGCCAGTGTGATATGTTTTGTCGGCAGAATTTGAATATAGGAGTTGAGGATTATAAGGCTAATTGCTGCAAATGCCGTTCCTGTCCGGCCGGAAGCCGGCGAATATCCGATTTGGGCGGGCAGTCTTGCAGTCAAGCATGCGGCACCTTGGGGGTAGCCCAGGAAACAGCCGAGTGTTGTACCTGTAATGCGGAGTCTCAATTACCATGCCAGATTGACGGCGCTTACTATTGTAATGCCGACAAAAAAAGCGTGGATAGTTTTTGTCAGACCTCGTTTTCGCCGGATCAAAATTGTAGAGTATCCCAAGAAGGCAGCCAATGGTGTTGTCGGCCTTGATCTCGCTGGGCTAATGCCGGTGAATTTGCTATTATGGTAAATAATGAATACTTTTTCTAAAAAACTGATTTGGCTGGTCATCGTTTTAATGGCGGTGGTTTGGTTTAGTCCTTTTTGGGTTCAGGCCGAGACGACGAGAATCGTTCCGAAAAATGCGGTCAATTTGGAAGTGGGAATCGGCGGTTTCAATCAAGTGAAGGGCGGAATTGTTGACTACATCGGCCAGATTTACATTTTTGCTACGGCAATTGTCGGCGGTTTGGCGGTGGTGATGATTATCATCGGCGCGGTGCAGTATTCCTCTTCAGCCGGCAACAAGGCGGCCATGGGCTCCGCCAAAGAAACAATTACCAGCGCGATTATCGGATTGGTGATTGTGCTTATGGCGTATTTGATCCTTGGGACATTTAGCGGAGATTTTGTGAATTTGGTGAATCCGAGGCTGGAGGTTCTGGATATTTCCGATCAGGCGCCAGGCAAAGCGGGTTGTTCTTGGCAAACCGGTACCTCTTGCTCTGATCCTGTCAATTTCAGGCAAGGTGATGCGGTAGAGTGTGGCGGTACGGCCGAGGCAGGAAAAGTTTGTTGTTGTCAAAGAGTTGATACTCTTCCGGGAACGTGTTTTGATTTTTCCGCGGATAAAAATTCCTGTGATCCAGACAACGGGAAAAGAAATTGCTTTAAGCCGATAAGTGGACCATATAATAGTTTGACCGGTTGTACGGTTAATTGTACCAATAAAAACCCAGCTAATTTCTGTAAGGAGTCACCAGTAGCTGATGGCCAGCAATCTTCAGCGTATTGTTGTTATGAAGATGTTACTCCTCCTCCTTCTGGTGTCCCAGAGTGTCCGGCCGATACCACGACCGGGCGAATGTATGACTATTACGACCAATGCAAGCGAGCTTGTGGTGTGGCGGGCGATAAATGTTGTCGAGCGGCAGATTTGACCACGTGTGTAGCGGCTAGTAGCTCGGACAAGAATTGGTGCTGTATGCTAAATCCGTAATTTATGAAGAAAATAGTTTTATTGATTATCATTGCCTCGTCTGCTTTTGTGGGGATTTTGGTGTTTTTTCTGTTTTTCCGTTCGGCCGGTACTGTCCCGCCAGCCGGGAGCTCTGTCACATCTGCGTCTGATTCTAGTAATCCAGCTTCGGGTCTTAATCGATTCCCGATTGATAGTCAATCCAATACGGCGGGGAGTACTGAGGAAATGCTGGTGGTGACGACGGAAAGCGCCTTGCGCGATCGTTTTGTCATGAAAAAAATCATAAACACAAAGACGGAGGGAGCGACGCTGTCGGCTGATGGAAACAGAATCCTATACTACGATATTTTAGATCCGGTTTTGGCTTCGGTAAATTTTTTAGGAGCCGATCCCAGAGAATTGGCTGATTTGCCGAGTAATGTCGAAGAAATAATTTGGGCTCCCGATAAAGACAAGATAGTTTATCGTGACGATGCCGCCAATATTACGTATTTTGAAATTGCTGGCAAAAAAGAGAGAAGGCTGAACCCAAATATAAAGAGCGTCGTTTTTACTTCCGATAGTCAAAAGATTTGCTACCAATATAGCAATGATAAAAATAGCCAAAAGACTATCAATATCGCGACTCCCGGCTTGGACCTGACCGATTTCAAAGTATTGGTACGTGGTCTCGGTGATTATCAATTACGATCGATTCCGATGACAACTAAGCTGGCTTATTTTTTAACGCCGAGTCTTAAACGCAGTTCCATCGCTTATTCTATAAATACTTCTGATGGAAATAGGGAGATTTTAGTGGGCGAGACACTTGGTTTAGACGCACGCTGGTCGCCTGATGGGAAAAAGATGGTTTTTACCCAGCTGGTTGAAAATGGACGATTGGCTTTGTTGCTGGCGCCTAGCACGGGGCTAAATCCGTCGGATCTTAAACTGTATACTTACGTAGATAAAACGGCTTGGCATCCAAATGGTTCCGAAGTATATGTTGCCGAGCCGCAGCAGTGGGTTTCGCTTGAGGATTATTACTCCGGCAACGTCAAAACAAACGATATTCTGTATAAGGTGAATATAAACACTGGTGAAAAAACGGAATTACTGAATCTTTTCAATGTCGTCGGCTCTAAAGTCGATTTCAGAGATGGATTTTTCACGTCCGATGGAAAGATTCTTTTTTTCACCAACGCGGTTGATCAGTCTGTTTACATGATCGATGTTGAAGATGTTAATTTGACCGCCGCGGATAATATCAGATAATTATGCCCAAACCCAAAACAACTTACGAGTGCACTAATTGCGGAGCGCAGTTCCCGGGCTGGCTCGGGCGCTGTACCGAATGCGGCGCTTGGAATACGGTTGAGGAAACCGCGGTTTTGCCGGAAAAACAAACGGCGACCGGCGCGTCCTATACGCCCAGCCGGCCGAGCCAAATGAGCAAGATTGCTAGTGTCGGCTCCGAGGCCATGCTGACCGGGATCGGCGAGTTTGATCATGTTATCGGCGGGGGAATCATTCCCGGCGGAGTGATTTTGATCGGCGGCGATCCGGGGATCGGGAAATCGACTTTGGTGATGCAGATTTGTGCCGGATTCCTGAAAACCAATACCAGTAAAAAATTGCTCTATGTTTCCGGCGAGGAATCGCTCGGCCAGATCAAGATGCGAGCGGATCGTATCGGCATCACCGGCGATTCAATCGAATTTTTGACCGAGACCGGCGTGGAATATATTATTTCGGTCATTTCCAAACAAAAGCCCGCGCTGGTGGTGATCGATTCAATTCAGACCATGTATACGAATGAAGCGCCCGGGGGAGCCGGCAGTATTTCGCAGGTGCGGGGAGCTACCGGAAAACTCATGGAAGTGGCCAAGCGTTTCAATGTCGCGCTGATCTTGATCGGTCATGTGACCAAAGAAGGAGCCGTGGCCGGACCGCGCACCTTGGAACATTTGGTTGATACCGTTTTATATCTCGAGGGCGATCGCTATCAGGCTTTCCGGATTTTGCGCGGAGTCAAGAATCGTTTCGGCTCGACCAATGAAACCGGCGTGTTTGAAATGCGGGATGAGGGCTTGGTGGAAGTCAAAGATCCTTCGGGAATTTTCTTGCAAGAGCGCCTAACCGATGTTTCCGGCTCGGTGATCGGCGTGACGGTGGAAGGCAATCGGCCATTTTTGATCGAAGTTCAAGCGTTAACGACTACGACGCCTTTCGGCTATCCCAAACGAACTTCTTCCGGCATCGATTTTAATCGCTTGTCGCTTTTGATTGCCGTTCTGATGAAACGGGCGGGGCTGAATCTTTCTTCGCAAGACGTCTTTGTTAATATCGTCGGCGGTTTTCGGATCAAGGAACCGGCGGTTGATTTGGCCGTCTGCCTGGCTGTCGCCTCCGCTTTTCTGGACAAACCGATCGCTCCCCAAACGGTGGTGGTCGGCGAAGTTGGTTTGGCGGGCGATGTCCGCCCGGTCGCGCTGATGGATCGGCGGGTAATGGAAGCGTCGAAACTCGGTTTCACCACGATTCTGGTGCCAAAAATGGCCAATGGCAATCTCAAAGTTCAAAATAACGGCAACAGCAAATTGGTGCCGGTGGCGAATTTGACCGAGGCGATCACGGCCGTGCTGGGACCGGTAAAACGGTACCGCAAATAAATGGCCCGCCTGCCCCGAAAATTTTACGAACGTTCGACTCTAAAAGTTGCTCCGGAGTTACTGGGGCATTTTTTAGTGAGACAAGGAACAGGTAACAAGGAACAAGTAACAAAAAGGAAAACGATAATTACGGATGTGGAGGCGTATGTGGGAGAGGGGGATCCGGCTTGCCATGCCAGTCGGGGACAGACCGAGCGCAACAAAATTATGTATGGCCGGGCCGGCCACGCTTACGTTTATTTTATTTATGGAATGTATCACTGTTTGAATGTGGTTACGGAGAGGGAAGGTTTTCCGGCGGCAGTGCTAATACGCGGCGTAAGTAACAAGGAACAGGGAACAAGTAACAAAAGGGAAATATTAAATGGCCCGGGGAAGTTGTGTCGGGAACTGAGGATAACTAAGGGGCTAAATGGTACTGATTTAGTTATGGGGCAAGAACTGTGGATCGAAAAAAATCCCGAGCGAAATAATTTTTTACGATCTCGCAAAATCAAAAAAACCCCGCGCGTCGGTATTAGCGCGGGGCGAGATAAATTGTGGCGCTGGGTGATCGAATCGTAGCGAGTCAGCCGGCAGGTTCTTTGGTCTGGCGACGTTTGGCCAGGGCGCAGTCCGCACAGATAGTGGTTGTCGGCGCTTTTAACAGGCGAGTCAGGCCGATGGGTCGGGCGCATTGATGACATTGATCATCAAATGTGCCGGTCTGAATTTGATGGATCCTGGCGTAGAGGCGGAGAAGTTTTTGCGACAATCTCGCCAGCTTGGTCCGGTTTGTTTCCTCGGGGTAAATCGCGATTTCCGTGGTGGCAGCGTTTTGGTCGGCCTCAACCTTCGGTGATAGAGGGGGACGGAGCTGGTTTAGAAGTTCGATCTCGGCGGCGAGGTCGAACTTTTTATTCCGGAGCACTGCTAACAAGTTTTGCCAATTTCCCTCCATAAATATCCTCCTTTCTGTCTTCGGTTCTCTTTGATTAGTAGGATCCTAGCAGTAGGTATAAAAACAGTCAATAAAAAAACAGAGAAGCATGCTTCTCTGTTTTGCGTCTGGATGGTCCTCCGTCTACATTTCCGGCGAGGTGCGTCCGCCGGTGTGCCTGGCGAAATTTACGTTCTTTTGATGCCCGATCGAAGGTCTCCCAGTGCCTGTCGGTTTATTCTTGCAGGTTTCGCACAGGCTTGTTCCACGGTGGACGGTGGTGTTTTTTTTGAGGGTCAGAAATTCTTCCAGTAATTTCGACCCTGTGTCAACACCTTGTTTGTGCCGTTCCGCTGAGCAAAAATCGCAGATCGTTTGTTGGCGATAACCCAGTTTCCGAATCTCTGCAACCATCTCTTCTTCGCCCATTTGCACCTTTTCTTGCGCACTTTTTTTCGCACTTCCTTTCGCGCGTACTTCTGATGCCATCCTATGCCTCCTAGATAGTATGAAATTTTTCCACCCCAGCCCTCCGTACAATGGCTAGATAATAGCAAGTCTATTGGTTTTGTCAAGCCTCTTTAACAAATGCCGGCTGTGAATAAATGACAAAATAAAACACCCGCCGGAGCAGGTGTTGAACGAAACATTGTTTAGATCTCGATTCCTCGTTTTATGACCAGTTTCACGATTGGATTGTCGCTGATCGCGGACCCGTCCGGAAAGCTGACGGCCTCTTTTATATCTTCCTTGAGAAAATGTGCCAGAGCAACTCGGGAAATGTCCTGATCCGTGAGATTTCCCGGATTTGCCTGAAACAAACGCGCCATTTCACTTTCCGTAAGACGTCTGGGGCGCGTTCGAGCCTTGTACACGAGTTCTGCCAACGATGGTTTGGGGGTGCATTTTCTGCCCGATTTCAATGAAGACCTCCTTGGGTTTGGATATACTGCCCTGGGCGGTATATCGTGATGAAACATTCCCTCACAGATCAATGGCCAGAGGATACCGAAAAAAATCATAATTGTCAAGGCTAGCTAACAAACTTGATAATTGAACTACTCCCAATGTATTTTCTTTTGCCAGGCGGCGCTTTTTTCTTTGAGTAGTGGATACTTGTTCAGCCCTTCCGCGATTAGTTGAGCGGCTTCCGCGCGGGCGGATTTTATCAAGGGCAAGTCGGTCAGGCTGGCCACTTTGAGGTCGGGAAAACCTGATTGTCGGGTGCCGAAGACATCGCCCGGTCCGCGTTGTTGCAAGTCTTGTTCCGCCAGGGCGAAGCCGTCTCGGCTTTTGACCAGGGTTTCCAGACGTTTTTTCGTATTGTCGGTGTTGGAATCGGTAAAAAGAAAACAATAAGATTGGTGCGCGCCTCGACCGACGCGTCCGCGGAACTGGTGCAGTTGCGCCAGTCCAAATCGGTCGGCTCCTTCGATGAGCATGACCGTGGCGTTCGGCACGTCGACGCCGACTTCGACCACGGCCGTCGCTACCAGAATGTCGGTTTTACCGGCGACGAAATTCTTCATTGCCCGGTTTTTTATTTCCGGTTTTAATTGTCCGTGGAGTAGGCCGATTTTCAGATCGGGGAAAATTTGCCGGCTTAATTTTTCTTGCTCCCGAGTGGCGGCGTGCGCGCCCAGCTTGTCTGATTCTTCGATCAGGGGGCAGATGACAAATGCCTGACGTCCGGCTTTTATTTCGCTTCTGATAAAGTCATACGCCCCGGAGCGTTTGGCCGGGGGAACGTAAAATGTCTTGATTAACCGGCGTTCTTTGGGCATCTCATTGAGCAGTGAGATATCCAGATCGCCGTAAAGCGTAAGTGACAGGGTGCGGGGGATCGGGGTGGCGGTCATGGAGAGGAAGTGGGGAATTTGATCGGGAGTTTTGTCGTGGAGTGCCTGGCGTTGTTTGACGCCGAAGCGGTGCTGTTCGTCGACAATTACCAAAGCCAGATCGCGATAGTTTACTTTGTCTTGGATGAGTGCGTGAGTGCCGATGATGATATCGATCGCTCCGCGGCTGGCCGAAGTGCGAATCCGCGGGGCGTCGCTGATCTGGCCGCGCCGGGCGGTTTTCTGATAAGCACCCGTCATCAGGCCGACAGTCACCTCGTATTTGGCGAAAAGTTTGGCCAGTTTCTCGAAATGCTGATAGGCCAAGACTTCGGTCGGAGCCATCAATACGCCTTGCTTTTCAGTCCGCGCCACTTCCAGCAGGGCGAGCGCCGCCACGACTGTTTTGCCGGAGCCGACGTCGCCTTCGAGCAGGCGATTCATCGGCGTCTTTTTCTCGAGATCCTGCAAAATTTCCCAGGCGGAGTTTTTTTGGGCGGTGGTCAGTTCAAAGGGCAGAGAGGCGACAAAATTACGAACAAAAGTTTTCTGGAAGGGAATAGCTGGCGCGCTATATTGCTGGAGTTCTTTCTTTTTTTTCAGGGCGATGATTTGGAGCAAAAATAATTCGTCAAAGGCCAGGCGTTTTTTGGCCGCTTTTTGACTGGCCAAGGAATCGGGGAAGTGGATTTGCGAGAGAGCTTCGGATAGCGCCGGGAGTTTTTGGCGTTTTTTTATTTGTTCGGGCAGCCAGTCGTGGAGGCGGGCGGTAAAAGGCAAAACTTGCTTGATCAAAAAACGGAGGAATTTTGAGGTCAGTTTCCCGCTCAGCGGATAAATCGGGACAATCCGGGCGGCGTGAGTGGTGTCGGCTTTGACCGGCTCGGCGTTCGGGCTGATCAATTGCAATCCGCGGGGGCCGAGCTGGGTTTTGCCGGTGAAATAATATTCGCGCCCGGGCTCGAGTGATTTCATCAGATAGGGCTGATTAAACCAGACTGCGGGTAGGGAGTTTGCACCGTCGGTGATTATACCTTCCGTGATAGTCATTCGGCGGCGATGGGCGCTTTTGTTGGCAATGGTTTGAAGTATCGCCCGCACGGTGACGAGGGAATTCGGCTGGAGCTGATTAAGCTTTGTTATTTTTGACAAATCCTGATAGCCGGCGGGCATGTGCCAGAGCAGATCCGTGATAGAGTAAATCCCGAGATTATGAAAATACCGTTCGGTGGCAGGGCCGACTTTGGGCAGAGTGCTTATGGGATCGGATAATTTAATAGCCATAATGATAGTTTAGCAGGGGAGAGATAAGACGTAAAATAATAAGAACGTGGAATAATAAAAAAATAACCCCTCGAGATGAATCTCGAAGGGTAGATGGTGGGGGGATCATGATGAGGGGTGAGAGCGAAAAACTGCAATTGAGACGAAAAACCAAATGACGGCAGCGTAGGGAGAAAAGGAACTCCCCCCGCTTATGGCGACATAGGTCCAGCCGATGGAAGCGATTATGCCCGCGAAAGTCACAAGTAGTTTTGTATGCACGCTTCGACAGCGGATGAATAGTATCAGTATGCCTAAGCCAAAAGCTGAAAGCCCGAAGGTAATGATATCTTTGAATTCTATCATATTCATTTTAAACCCTCCTATGGTGTTGTCAGTTTAGCATGATTTTTTTTTGTGTCAAATATGTTGAAAACAAAAAACCGCCCTTTGATTCGCGGGGCCGTTTTGATATTAGTCTTTTAACTTTAATTTTTTTTGGATTTACGATTTTGAATTTTGGGTTTCCACCGCCGCCATTAGGCGGCGTGTGGGCTGGTGACCTCGGCAGGACTCGAACCTGCGATCTCAAGCTCCGCAAGCTTGCGCTTTATCCAGCTAAGCTACGAGGCCCTACCCCGCCAAGGGCGGGAAAATCCAAAACTCAAAATCTAAAGTTCAAAGGAAGTTCAAAGCAAAAACATAAATCACTAAATGAGTTTAGCGGATATAATGGGAAATTGCAAGCTAGAAGCGGATGCGGCGGGTAAAATGATCTACGGCGCCTTCTTCTAATTTTTCATCTTCCGGTAATTCTTCTATCAAGACTCTGCGCATTTCCACCGGATCCTGGTCGGTCAGAATGATGCTGAGTTTCGGTATCGTCAGGTATTTTGTCCCGATATTTAAAAACTTCAAGTGCGGCGGCTCATAGGTAATCCAGAAACCGCGCAGATCTTCATAAGGAAAGAATCGATCGTGATACTGTATGCCGCGGTCGGTAATTGCGATATTCATCGTGACGGGCTTTTTTTGAGCGTAGAGGTAGAAAATCGCGCCGGCGACAAAAAAAGCGATCCCCATCAAAAAGCTTTTGGAGAAAATCGCGAAGGCGATTAGCGCAGCAAAAATAATCACAACGACCAAATACCAGGTGCGTGATTTTTCGTAGTAAACGAATTCCGGCGCTTGCCACTTCATGAAAACCTTATCTGGACGGAAGTTTTTCTTGCGCTCGGCTTCCATTTCGCTTATTGTACCTGGCGTGCTGTTTTCCGGCGGATTGACGTTTGTCCCGGCGGGGATAACGGTTTTGGGGTCGCGCATTACTGCTTTGCGATGAGCGCGCAGTGCTTGTTGTTTTGTTTCTTCATCATTCATATGAAAAGATTATAGCATACAATTCTGTTTGGCCATAGGCTTGACGTTGTGGTCTTAAAATGCTAGTTTCATTTGACCGGCTAAACAATTTGCCAAGGAGGAAGCTATGAAAAAGCCGTTCTATTTGGGTGTTTTTCTGCTTGTGGTGCTGGGAATCGTGGCGATTGCCGCCGAGCCTAAATTGGAGGTCAAGGGCGAGGTAACGCGGGAATCATACAATAACATGGGACTGGGAGGGGGGATGACTTTACCGGTGGCCTACCATGTCAAAGTCACTGTCAAAAATCTCGGGCCGGAATTTTCTTGCGATACCGTTTTGGGGAGATTTGCTCCGATGCGTGGAAAAGAGCTCAATTGCGTGTCCTCCAAAGTTGATCCCAATGATCCCGGTGGTGAGAAAACAATCCCCTGGAAGTTTGCGACCGGACAACCATTGGAGTTTGAGTTTTCGACCAATGGTTATACCCAATCATTGCTCAATTTTTCCGGTAGCGAACCTTTGCAGTTTCATTTACTTCTGGGTTTGCTGGGGGAAAAACAAGCGGTGATGTATACGGCTGATTTGCCGCCATTAAAAGATCTGCCGATGTACGAACTGACTCTGGTGGGCGAAGCCAAGGCTCTGCCGTTAATTTTACAAAACAAGCCCCGCTGAGCAGGCGAAATTCAGCAAGCAAAAGAGGATGAGTAAAATCATCCTCTTTTTTCATAGGGACAAGTGAGTGATTTGTTGGCTCTCAGTCTGGTTTGGGCACTGGGCCGAGTTGTGCTTGCTTGAGTCGCCGCAATCTCCTCTTCTGGAGCGAATTGATAAACAGGATAACCAGGAGGCTGGTGATAATGGCGACGATGGCGTAGGGGATAGTGGAATTGTATATCTCGGTTTGCAGAGCATGGTTTTCGACCATGTTCTTTTTGATAAAAATGTAATCGTCGAGTACCAGTCCGGTGCCGATAGCGGCAACAATCAAATAGAAATCGTGATGTTCCTGGTTACCGAAAAGCAAAAGGAGCACGGCGATTATCAACATGATAATTCCATAATCGAAGTGATGCAGTTCGAATCCCAGGAGGACTGGATTGGGATTGTAAAATTGGACCGAGAGGCGAACAAAAAGAACCGTCGCCAGCATGATTAGGGAAAAGAATAAAATATGATGGTGGGTTCTGAAATTGCCGATTTTTTTTAATAGGCCGTCTGCCATAGGAGAATTGTTTTAAAGTATTGTGTACTGCCGCTATTTTTGAAAATTTGCGTAGAGGGTGAGATTCGCCCGGTCATTCGGCCGGGCGCCGGGTCGAATGACCCGGCGAACCATGGCGGAGAGGGTGAGATTCGAACTCACGAGGCCCCGAAGGACCTGCCGGTTTTCAAGACCGGTGCCTTAGACCACTCAGCCACCTCTCCGGGAAAATTCAAAAATAAAAGCTAAAAATCTAAAAGAGTACTAAAATCTAAAAATTAAATACTTTAATATTTAGATTTTAAATTTTTTTTTAAACTTTTAAGCTTTAATTTTTAAAGCTTCGCCTATGGCGGGTCATGGCGGAGAGTAGAGGATTCGCCCGGCCATGCGTCCGGGCGCCGGGTCGAATGACCCGGCGAACCAAAATAATCTGGCGGAGAGTAGAGGATTCGAACCTCTGCGGGGCTTTTGAGGTCCCCAACGGTTTAGCAAACCGTCGCCTTAAGCCACTCGGCCAACTCTCCATGTCGATTATGCATTTAAATTGAGTTCCTTCAAAATGTCTCGAATTTGCTGTCTAAGTAATCGTCTTCCTTCGGTGGTTTTTAGGAACATCTCTCGACGAGAAGCATCGCTTTTCTTTAGATAGGATTCCTCGTGAATTAGTTTGACAGGACGATGGTTTTTGGTTGAGGAAACTTGTCCGTGCTGGTGCTCGGCAATTCTTCTTCGCAGATCATTGGTACTGCCTTTATAAAGACTATGATTACTTAATAAAAGAACATAGACGTGGAACATGACGATCCCTCCTTGTTTTTAGTGGATTCGCCCGGTTATTCGACCGGGCGCCGGATCGGATGATCCGGCGAACCTCTGCGGGGCTTTTGATGTCCCCAATGGTTTAGCAAACCGTCGCCTTAAGCCACTCGGCCAACTCTCCGTAGGAAATATAGTTTCGAAATGTGCTCAGTAAGATTTGTGCGAATGTTGTTGAGCCATCCACCGCTACGTTTCGCGTCTGGCGGGAAGCCACTCGGCCTGCCCTCCCGTAGCCCGAGACATCGAGGGCGAAGGAGGGCCAACTCTCCGTGATTAGTCTTTGGTCGTTAGTCCTTGGCCTTCTGCCAACAGAAGAACAACAAGATTGTAACTATTTGTAAGTCAAAAGTCAAAGGTCAAAAGTCGAAAATATCCTAGCCCGGCTTTCTACCGGCTGATCACGCCCCACCGAAAGCGAGACTTCTTTATAGCCTTGATCGAGTAAAGCTGTCTTCTGACCTTTGACTTTTGACTTATTTCGCACTATGCGCTACCACGATGGCATTAATGCTTTGGGGTTGGCCGTGAGCGAGAGCTTGGGCGCATTCTTGCAAAGTCGCGCCGGTAGTCAGCACGTCGTCAACCAAGAAAATAGTCTTTCCCTTGATAAGTCCCGGATCAATTAGCTTGAAAGCATCTTTTATATTCTGCTGACGCGCGGCGCGCCGGAGCGACATTTGTGGTTTGGTGTGCTGAATTCTGGCCAAAGCATTTATTACCATGGGAAATTTATAATGCCGTGCCAGTGCTTGTGCCATTAATTCCGACTGATTGAATCCTCGTTCTTTCTGGCGGGAGCGATGGAGCGGAACCGGGACAAAAATTGATTCCGGTGGAAACTCTCGCGTTTCCATTCGGGCGATAATTAATTCCGATAAACGCCCGGCTAAATCCCGGACCATTTTGTATTTCATGGTATGGATGCTTTTGGCAATCAGCGGATCCAGGTAATCCGCCGCCACGAAAATATCCGTACAGCCTTTGATTTTTAGCGCGCTCGCTTTTCCGGGCGGAAATGGCGCTATCGTTCGGAGGCAGGCCTGGCAAATCCAGGCGCCTTCTTTTTTGCATCGCAGGCACTCGATCGGAAAGAGCAGGTCGAGCAGAAAGCGATAAATCTCAACTAAAAATTTTGGTAACATAAAACCCTCCTAAAAATAAGTCAAAAGTCAAAGGTCAAAAGTCAAAAGTTGAGCCCCGCTTCGCGGGGCGAAACCCCGTACCCGAGTCCGCCGTATCGGCGGGCGAGTGGTATGGGGTCAAAAGTGGCGACAGAATCACTTTTCTATTTTTACCGCAATCTTGTCATTTTCTTTGACCAGTGTGACTTTGTGGCCGCGGGTGATTTCGCCGGCGAGCAATTTCTCGGCCAGTAAATCTTCGATTTGTTCCTGGATGGTGCGTCGGATCGGTCGCGCCCCGCGTTTGGGATCAAATCCGATATTGGCGATATGCTGGATCATCGATTGATGCAATTTGAGCTCGACTTCTTTTTCTTTTTGCAGGCGATCTTGGAGCTGGCTGAATTGCAGGCGCACGATTCGGCGGACAGCATCTCTTGTTAACGGTTTAAAAACCAGGGTCTTGTCGATTCGATTGAGCAATTCCGGTCGTAACTGTTTTTCCAGTTCGCGTTTGACGTCGCTTTCCAGCGCCTGAAATTCTTCCGGACTGACTTCTTGTCCCTGCTCTTCTTTTTGGAACCCGATGACGGCGGCATCGGTAAATTCCCGAGTGCCGATATTTGAAGTCATGATTACGATCGTGTTTTTGAAATTTACTTTGCGTCCTTTGTTGTCGGTCAGAACGCCGTCTTCCAAAATTTGCAATAAAATATTGAAAATGTCGGGGTGGGCTTTTTCGATCTCGTCAAAGAGTACGACCGAGTAAGGCTTGCGCCGGACTTCTTCGGTCAGTTTCCCGCCCTCATCGTAGCCGACATAGCCCGCGGCCGCGCCGACGAGCCGCGAAACGTTGAATTTTTCCATAAATTCAGACATGTCGATCTTGATCAGCGCGTCTTCGTTGTTGTAAACCTCGCGGGCGATTACTTTAGCCAGCTCGGTTTTGCCGACGCCGGAAGGCCCCAAGAAAATGAAAGAGCCCAGTGGCCGGCGGGGATCGCCGATGCCGGCGCGGGCGCGCTTGATAGCGCGGGAAATCTCTCGGGTCGCTTCGTCTTGGCCGATGACTCTCGTGTTGAGCCGCTTTTCCAGGTCGAGCAGGTTTTTCTGGTTTTCTTCTTCCAGTTCGGCCAGGGGGATTCGCGTCATCGCCTGGATGACTCGGGCGATATCCAGTGCGGTTATTTTTCCTTGCGGAGTGGCGGTGAATTTTGCCTGCTTCTTTCGCAATTCAGACAATTTTTTATTGGTTTCCTTTTCGGCCGCCCGAAGGCTGTATGCCGCCTGAAAATTTTGTTGTCCGACGGCGGCTTGCTTGTCTTTGTTTATTTTGACCAGTTGGTCTTGTAATTTTTTGACTTCCTTCAAAATAGGGGAGGCGGGCAGGTCGATCTTGAGGTGCGAAGCCGCTTCGTCGATCAAGTCCAGGGCTTTGTCCGGCAGAAAACGATCGGGCAGATAGCGCTCGCTCAGTTTGACGGCGGCCGCGATGGCTTCGGGCGTGATCTCGATTCGATGAAAAGATTCGTAATTCCGGCGCACTCCTTCCAGTATTTTTTTCGTTTCCTCGGCCGAAGATTCTTCGACCAAAACAGGCTGGAAGCGCCGCTCCAGCGCGGAATCTTTTTCGATGTTTTTGCGGTATTCTTCCAGTGTGGTGGCGCCGATAACTTTAAACTCCCCGCGCGCCAGCGCCGGTTTGATGATATTGGCGGCGTCCATCGTACCGGCTCCGGCGGTTCCGGCTCCGACGATGGTATGGATCTCGTCGATAAATAAAATTATGTTCGGGTCGCGGCAAACTTCCTCGATCACTTGTTTTAGCCGTCCCTCGAATTCGCCGCGGTAAACAGTCCCGGCGATCAGTAACGGCAGGTCGAGCGTCACTATTCGCTTGTTTTTAAGATAATCGGGGACGTCGTCTTGGGCTATTTTTTTGGCCAGGCCTTCGACAATAGCGGTTTTGCCGACACCGGCTTCGCCGATCAGCACCGGATTGTTTTTGGATCGGCGGCCGAGAATGTTGATGATGCGCCTGATTTCCTTGGTCCGGCCGATTACCGGGTCAACCTTTTTCTGATAGTTGGCGGCGGTCAGGTCTTTTCCGAAGGATTCTAATAATGATTTTTTTTCTTTGGCGTTCATATCCAGCGGGGCGCCCATCATCGGCATTCCGCCGGGAGCGGGCGGCATCATCTGGTCGTCCATTATTTCTCCGTCGCCCATTTGATTCAGCATTTTAAAAACGTCAGTCAGAGAAGGAAATTTGGCCGTGCTTTTGAAAACATTGGTCAGTTGCTGCTTGAGGCGGTCGGTGCCGACTTTGGCCTGCTTGAGCAAGCGCTCGGCGCGGGAGTCTTTGACGGTCAGGATCCCGTAGAGCAGATGTTCGGTGCCGATATATTTGTGTTTGAATTGATAGGCCAGCTGGACCGCGGCTTCCAACGCGCTTTTGGCTTCCTCGGACAAATTTTTGAAGTCGAAATCCTTAGGTTTGGTCGCCACCCCGCCTTTTTTCACTGGCGGCAGGGGAACATCGCCGCGCGCGGGGTCTTTTTTCGGCATCAGAAAATTGGCCGCGATTTCTGGGGTGAATTTGAAGCCCATTAAGACTTCCCGGGCAATTCCGCCTTCCTCTTTGGCCAGGCCGTAGAGGAGATGGGCGGTATCAATAAAATGGTCGCCGGAACGATCGGTGATGTGCTGGGCGCTGGTCAGTACGTGTTTGAGCCGGGTGGAAAATTTATCGCCAATCGGCTGGGTGGATTGTTTGTTTTTCATAGGTGATAGTTTTATACTTATTAGATAGTATAGAGTACAAAAGGGCGAGAGGCAAGGAGGAAGATAAATCCGAAATCCGAAATTCGAAACAAATACAAAATTTCAAACCATAATATCAAAACTTTAATAATTTAGGGCTTCGGATTTAATAACTTTATGGACGATCAATATAAAAAAGCTAAATTATCGGCTATCCGTTTCCTGGGATTCCGATCGCAGACGGTCGCGGAAATGCAACAGAAATTAACGCGCCAGGGTTTTGACCAGCGGACGGTCTTGCAAGTGGTCAATGAATTGCGCAATACCGGCTATCTCAATGACGAGCGCTTTACCCAGGAATTTATCCGCTACCAGCTGATGCGGAAGCCGACGGGGCGTTTTCTGATGACGGCCAAATTAAAAGAGCATGGCGTCAGTGAAGACGTGATTAATCGTATCATCGCCCGGGAATTATCCGAGGATAAAGAAAAAGAGCTGGCACTGGCGGTAGCCGAAGAAAAAAAGAAGGAATTGCGCATTAAATTAGCGAAGCTTTCTTCGTTGCAAAAACAAAAAATCGGGCAATACCTCAGTAGCCGTGGCTTTGCTTCGGACGTAGTTTGGGAAACGATTGACTTGCTCGATAAAGGAGGGAGGGAGTGGTAAGAAATAACAAATAACCAATCACAAATATCCAATAAAATCCAAACTTGCTTGCGCAAGCAAGCTCCAATTACAAATAATCGCTTAGATATTGTAAATTGAATTTTATTTGATATTTGTGATTGGTTATTTGTTATTACTTTTAGTGTATAACCCGATTGCGCTTGAGGGGTAAAATATGTTAAAATAAATAGAGTTAAAAAGGTAAAAACACCCCAATATTTGGGGTAAGTTTTGGCTAAAATGCCCGTGCCTAAAAGCAATTGGCCCATCAAAAAGACTACCGTGGTCCTCATCGCGACGGTAGCTTTTATTATTTCGGCGGCGATTTTACTGCCTAATCGGGAAATTATCCCGACTTATGCCGCCGGTGGCGAAATGTCAGTGACGCTGGAGGGTTACTGGTGGGCACCGAACGGCGGCTGGATTAATTTACAATGGGATACTGTTGGAGAAAACGGTGTTCGGGTTGATAAAAGCTCTTTTACCGGCAAACCATTCTTTGATGGTTTTGCTTGGGGACCGAATATCGGCTGGATCAGTATGCGCGATACTTCCGGCGCCGGCCAATATGGGGTAGTAGTGCGTGAGCCGATAAATCCTACGCCGGCCGGTGGCGTCTGGCATGTCGATAATTATGCCTGGGGTCCGAATATTGGCTGGTTGAATTTTGACGCTATTGATAGCGGAGCAAATTCGGCCCAACAGCCTCGGATAGTGATGGAAAATTTGGGAGTACCCGGATCGGAGGTCTCGGAAGACGCGCGCCTAAAAGGCTATGCCTGGTCGCCGAATATCGGATGGATCAAATTGGATTCCGATTTGCCGGGCTGGAAAGATACAAACGATCCGGTGCTGAAATATTTCGATGTTTTGCCGGAAGTCATGCCGCCTTTGCCTTCAGAAAAATACGCGTCCGGGGTTTATAAAGACAGTTATGATTGCTGTGGCGGAACATTGAATACTTTCGCGGCCGGCCACATGGTGTGGGTGCGCCCGGCGGTGGAATTCAAAGCAACCATGCATAGCCAGGACAATCGTACGCGCTGGCACGATTTGAATATTTCCGCGGTGACTGCCAATCCCCAGACGATCCCGGAGCTCTATCTTTGGAAAGATCGTTTGCGTTTTCGGCCGGGACTAGAGCCGTCCTCGATTGGAAATGTGAACGCGTATGATGCCGCGCTGAATGAATTCTTGCCCAATCCCGATTTTGCCGCCGGATCTAATCCCAATGTGCCGATGACTGGGGGAGAGGTCAAGGTGCCGTCAGAAGAAGACATCAATGGCGACGGCAAAAACGAAATTATTTGGAAAAGCACTTCACATTTCTTGTCAGGCACGCCCGGAGCGAATAATTATGTTTTACGTGAATTCCGATACAATGTTCGCGATGCTGGTGGTAATTATGCTTGTCCCGACGCGGAGCCGGCGACCTTTGATTGGAGTACTGGACAGGGCTGTATTATTCCGAGTTTACCTTCGCCCTATAGCCCAATGACCGGGCGGGTGGGAGTGGCCGTGGATAAAATCCAGCCGTCCGGATCGCTCTTTATCAATGATACCGAATTTACCGAATCAGAGACGGTCAAGGTCAGTGCCACGGCCAAAATAGATTTCAAGGTGGAATATATTGATACCGAATCTGGATCGTATCACGTGATTTTGGATTATCGGCGCAAAGCCGGTAATGCCTGGCCGCTGGTTTGGAGCGATCCGATCGGTGAGCGCCGCTGGAATCTAGGCCGGGAAGCTGTCACTTGGAATATTGATGGCAACATTGACCTGGGAGCGGAAACCGAAAAAGAAACTCCGCTAAATACCAGCGACTGGGCTGACGGGCAGGAATTCCAATTGCGTTTGCGAGTGATTGATAATGTTGGCAATGTACGAGAGCGAATTTTGCCGGCGGTGATCAATCGGACTCCGCCGACGGGAGTATTCACCGCCGCTGATCCGATTGATCGCGATCCAAACCGGACGCGCTATGACGCGGTGGATTTGTATTTACCGCCCAGCGCGACCATTAAAACTATGCAATTTGCGAATACCCCTGATGGTTTCGGAAGTGAATTTGAACCGTACCCTTGGTTGAACGGTGGCTGGAGGGAGGGTCACTGGTCGCTAGAAATTGTCCAAGGGGAAGAAGTTACAGGTGGCCTGAAATCCATCTACGCCAATTTCTGCGACGGGACTATTCCCGAGGCGGTATGTACCCATGACCAAAATAAAGAAATAAAGGCTCAAATTGCCGCCCCGTGGTTTGAAGGAGCGCAGGGCGATGTTTATGCCGGGTCGGGGATCGGGACGCGCAGTGCCCAGTTCAACGGGATCGCACCGTATTTGACTGTCGGCGTCCAGAAATATAACGCCACTTACCGGATCACGTCTGACGGTGAGATAAAACCTCAGATCACTTCGGAGCGCGGCTGGTCCGAAGGGGACTACCAAAATTTTGGTTATCCCGGGATAGGTGGCACCATCGCGCCGATCGATTTTGAATCCCTCCGGCTTCAGGCCGATATTCAGACGGATGATGAGATTGCTCAGGCGGGGGAATTAGATTTCACTCAGAGTACCAACGGAATAATTTTATTACAAAGCGGCTCGTCGAAATCGGATGCGTCTTTGGGAAGCAACGGGGACCGATTAATAGTCCGCGGAACCGGCACCTTGCTGGTGGATGGCAATCTGCGAATTTTAAAAGATTTATACTATGCCGATTCATTGGCGGATCAACCCACTCCGGAAATTGATTCCATGGCGGTTTTGACGCGCCGGAGTAGTGCGGATTCACGGGGCAATGTTTATGTCGGCGAAAATGTTCGCCATATGGTCGGCGCCTACATCGTCGGCTTAGGCAATTGTTTTCAGGCTAAATGTCCGAATGACTCGCTGGGAACCGGAGTTTTCCATTCTTCCGCCGATTTCTCCGCCGGTATCGGAACTGATCCGAATCTAAAAGCCTCGAAATACGAACTGGTGGTCGAAGGCATGGTGGCCGCGCGCGATTTTGATCTGGGGCGATATAGTACCGGCAATCAGAATTTCCTTACTAACGCCGATCTCGAACCGAGCGTCTCTGAAGTTCCCAAGAGTTGTTTGGTCGGTTGGACTTGTGACCCGGCTGATCCTAATATATTTCAGGCCAGTGACAAAGATGTCGTATCGGGCAAGCAAAAACTGCAAATATCACTCAAACCGGGCCAAAAGGGTAATTTGTTGCAGTCTAATATTTTTATTAACCTCCAGGGAGAATCAACTCTGAGCTTGTCGGGATATTTACGGTCGACGATTGCCGGTTTACCGGTGCCGCAAACCATTGATTTGGCGATTGGCGGGCAAACTTGTACGTTACAACCATCGGATATCGATTCTCAATGGCGGCGATTTCAGTGTTCGGTCAAGGTATTGGGCGAAGCCAAGAGTATTGATTTGCGGATAACGGCGATTAATTTTTTGAAGGAAGACGGTTTCACCCTGGACCTTGATGCCCTACAGTTGGAAGCCGGCAATGAAGCGACGGAGTGGCACAATAAGTTTGAAGGCGATACCAATTATATGGCTTCGGAGCGTTTCTATTACGATGGCCGAGTGATCTTGAATACTCCACCGGGATTGGCGTCTTTGACCAGTCCGGCCTGGGGAGAAACGATCGCCGATTAGCTTTCGCGCGCCAGTCGAGTGTGGTATAATAACAAGCACTAATTTAGTTTTTGAATCGGGTGATTATGTCTTGGTTCCAAACAAACAATTGCGTTGGAGTGGATGTTGGCACCGCCAGTGTCAAAGTTGTTGAATTGGAGCGGGGAGCGAATGGTCCGCGTCTGGCGACCTACGGTTTGATTGAATTGGAGAGCGATCTCGTCAGCAACAACTCGGCTGATATGCAACAGGTCGTTTCCCGGGCGATCACCGAAATTTCCAAACAAGCGCAAGTCCAATCAAAGCGGGCGGTTTCTTCTCTGCCCGGCTTTTCTGTTTTTACCTCTTTGATTGATCTGCCGAAAATGAATGACAAAGAGCTGTCTCAGGCCATCAAATACGAAGCCAAACGATACGTACCTATCTCGCTCGATAATATGGTTCTGGATTGGAAAGTGGTCAATGTTCGCGATGTTTCGACCAAAGAAGGTCTGGGCTCGACCAGCATGCAGGTTCTGCTCACCGCGGCGCCGAAAGCGCTGGTTGATCGCTATGTCGGAATTTTCCGCGGAACGGAGCTGAAATTAGTCGGACTGGAAACCGAAGCTTTTGCCCTGACGCGCTCGCTGGTGGGCAATGACCGCGCGCCAATTTTAGTGCTTGATATCGGCGCTTCCGCGACGGATGTGATCGTGGTGGCCAACGGGTTCCCGATTCTGAATCGGACGCTCGAAGTTGGCGGCCAAGTGCTGACCGAAACCATCGCCCAAAGCTTGAATGTCAGCCTGGGACGAGCGGAACAATTCAAGCGCGATTTGGGCGTGCGCCAGCACGGCCAAGCGATGCCGCCGGCGATCCAATCGGTGCTCAATCGTATTGTCAGCGAAGTGCAAAATACCCTGAAGCTTTATTACGCCAAGCAACAGCAAAAAATAGTGAAAATTGTTCTGACCGGGGGAGCGGCTCAGCTCGGCGGTTTATCAAATTACCTGGAAAGTGAAATTAATATCAAAACTTTCATGGGTAATCCCTGGGCGAGAATTTCCTATCCGCAAAATCTGGCGGCCACGCTCCAGGAAATCGGGCCGAATTTCGCCGTTGCTATCGGTTTGGCGATGAGGGAGATGGTGGGGGCGCCTAAATAGTCTACAGTCTTTGGTCTTTGGTCTTTAGTCTTTAGAAGTAGGGGATTCTAAAGGCTGGTGACTAATAACTAATAACTAATTTATGGCGAATATTAATCTGATTCCCCAAAACCAGCTAAAGGCTCAAGCGCCGAATCACTCATTGATGCTGGGTTTGATTTTTGCGATTATCGCGGTAGCGGCGATGTTCGGCGGCTTTTTCATCTTCGGCTTGGTCATGGATCAAAACAAGAAACAGGCGGAAGCGGACAAACTGGTGGTCATGCGGGAAAAGGAATCCTATGCCGATGTATCCGCTGACGCGAAACTTCTGCAGAAACAATTGAGCAGTCTCAAAACTGTTCTCGATAAGCATATTTACTGGTCGCAATTGCTCTGGAATTTGGAAGACCGCACCCTCAAAACAGTATCGATCAGCAGTTTTTCCGCGGCCGTGCCGGGGCAAGTTGAATTGGAAGCGGTCGCGCCCCAATACGGCGAAGTGGCCAAGCAAATCCAGGCTTATATTCAGGATCCGTTTTTCGCCAGTTACCGTCTCAATCGCGCCTCGCTGGCGGCGACCGCGGACGGTAAAACCAAGGTGGTTTTCAGTCTCAGTTTGCAACTGGCCAACGACGCCTTGTTGCAAACCGATCAACAGTTGATTCAAAACAGTCAGCGCTCGCTGGAATTGACCGTGCCGGTCGTGACTCCGGCGACAACGCCGACAGTGACCGCCGTGAATCCTTAATCGATATATTTCTAAAAATATAAATATATGGCGCTTAATCTCCGATCACAAAAATTAATCTATGTCGCGGTGATTGTAGTCATCGTTTTGATCGCGATATTTTTCGGCTATACCCAGTACCAGACCGCCGCCTCGAAGTGGAAATCAGCCCAGCTGGCCGGTTTGGAAGTGAAAACACTGAAGCAGGAAGTGGTCGATCTCCAAAAACTGAAAGCGGAGCTGGATAAATCCGCTGCGGAAATTTCCTCCGTCGAAAAAGCTTTGCCGCCGGGATTGGCGATGCCGGAACTGCTGACCAATCTGGAAGCCATCGCTATCAAAAGTGAAATGACTTTCAATTCGGTCGATGTCGCCGGCGGAAAGAGCAAAACGGCTACCACGGCCAAGGCGGCCGCGGCTGCGGCCGAGTCAAAAGTCGCCGGGCTTCAAGAATTGCCGGTGACCGTTTCCGTGACGGGCGGATATGCCAATTTGAAAATGTATTTGGACAGCCTGGAACACAATCTTCGCTTGGTTGATGTCCAGTCGATCAATATGGAAGCTGCGGGCACTTACACCATCGCTCTCAAGGCTTATTACGTCGAATAAAAATCTAAAATAAACATATGAAAAAACGCGAAACTATTTTACTGGCCGTGCTGGGGGTGGTGGTCGTGGTGGCGATAATTATTTTCTTCGCGGCGTCTCAACCGGCGGTCACGCCGGAGAATTCGGTGTCTAAAACCGAAGTTTCCACCGAATCGGTGATGACTTCGCTGGCCGGAGTCCAGGCCGTCATGAACAGCGACAAATTCGCGACTCTGTCGACCTACGGAAAAATTCCGGTAGTGGTCGAGCCGTTTGAAATGGGAAATAAAAACCCGCTCAATCCTTCTCGTTAATTATTATGGCCGATAATCCCAATCCAATTTCTCCCGTGCGCGGCATTGAACCGTCCGCCGGCCGTGGCGTCAATCTGACGCCTTCCGAAGCGCCAAGCATCGTGCAGATTCTGCAGGATGACGGTTTGATTACCGGGGAGCAGGTAAAAATTTTGCAAGATGAAAGCCAGCGTTCCGGCCGAAGTATCGATGAAATATTATTGGAATTGAGATTTGTCACCGATGATTCCTTGGCTCAGGCCAAAGCCAAACAGCTGGGCTTGCCGTTTGTCGATTTGCGCGACAAGACCATCCCGAAAGAATTGCTGGATATCATCCCGGGTGACGCGGCGCGTAATTACCGTTTTGTGGTTTTTGAGCGTGACGGCAAGACGCTGAAAGTCGCCCTGACCGATCCGCAGAATTTTCAGGCGCTGGAAGCTCTGGATTTTATCGTTCGCCGGGACAATTACGAGAGCCAGCTCTATGTGACCACTTATGGCGGCATGGATCAGGCGCTCAAACAATACGGCGGAATGACCGAGGAAGTGGGGCAGGCGCTTAAAACCGCCAAACTGGAATTGGAAGAAGAACCCGGCGGAAAACTCGGCGGCGAGGAGCTGGCGCGCTATGTGGAACAAGCGCCGGTTTCCAAAGCGGTCAGCGTGATTATCCAGAATGCCGTCAATGATCGCGCCAGTGATATACATATTGAGCCGGAAGATGTCGAAGTCCGGATCCGCTACCGTATTGACGGGGTCTTGCGCACCGTCTTGACGCTGTCGCGCCAGGTACACGCGGCGATCGTTTCCCGTATCAAAATTATGGCGGGCCTGAAAATCGACGAAACGCGGATTCCTCAGGATGGGCGTTTTCACCTGAAATTGTCCGATCGGGAAATTGATTTTCGTATTTCCACTTTGCCGACTATTAACGGTGAAAAAGTCGTCCTGCGTATTTTGGATCGTTCCGCCGGGGTGCTGAAGCTGGAAACTCTCGGGCTGAACGGCCTGCGCTTGGACGGCGTGAAAAAAGCCATCCGCAAAAGCCACGGCATGTTTCTGGTTACCGGCCCGACCGGCGCCGGAAAATCGACGACGCTGTATTCGGTGCTCGGCATTTTGAACGAACCGGAAGTCAATATTGTGACGCTCGAAGATCCGGTGGAGTATTTTATGCAGGGTATTTCGCAATCACAAATCAATCCCGAAGTCGGTTTGTCTTTTGCTTCCGGTTTGCGTTCGATTTTGCGCCAGGATCCGGATATCATCATGGTCGGCGAAATTCGCGATCGGGAAACGGCGGCCATGGCGGTGCACGCGGCTCTGACCGGCCATATTGTCCTTTCTACTTTGCATACCAATAGTTCGTACGGAGCGATCCCGAGGCTGGTTGATATGGGTATCGAGCCTTTCTTGCTGGCTTCGTCCCTGAATGTCATCGTGGCTCAGCGCCTGGTGCGCCAGCTGTGTCCGGATTGCCGGCAACAAGCTCCGGCCACGGCCGAAGAAAGCGCGATGATTATGAAAGAGTGGGGGGCGATTCCGGCCGATGAAAAAAAGAACCTAAAGCTGAAAATAGACGATCCGATCAAAATCTGGCACGCGCGCGGTTGTCCAAAATGCAAAGACGGCTATCGCGGCCGAATCGGTATATTTGAAGTTATGCTGGTAGATAGCCGGATCCGGGATGCCATGCTCCAGCGCGCTTCGGAAACCAAGCTCAAAACCATCGCTCGAGAAAACGGCTTGATCACAATGATGGAAGACGGCGTGATTAAAATTTTGCAGGGCCGAACCACGACCGAAGAAGTCCTGCGTACGACGCAAGATTAAAAGGGTCTTTGGTCTTTTGTCTTTAGTCTCGGCTAAAGACAAAGGACTAAAGACTAAAGACTAAAGACTAATTTATGGCTACTTCCGAAAAACTAAATCTCGATAAACTATTTGACGTGGTGTTGGATCGTAACGCTTCCGATTTGCATCTGACGGTCGGACGCGCGCCCACTATTAGGGTGGATCGAAAACTGATTCCGATTCCCGGGGAGCAGATTTTGACCGCGGATGCAGCCAAATCGCTGGTCAATGCTTTACTGACCGAAAAACAACGCCAGGTATTTGAAGCCCAGTGGGAACTTGATCTGTCCTATGCCTACGGCGACAAAGCGCGATTTAGGATCAACGTTTTTCACCAGAAAGGCTGTGTCGGTGCGGCGATGCGCCTGATCCCGCGCAAAATTCGCACGGTGGAAGAATTGGGCTTGCCTCCCATTCTTAAAAATTTTACCAAAGAATCGCAAGGTTTGGTGTTGATGGTCGGTCCGACCGGGCACGGCAAATCGACAACACTGGCGGCGATGGTGGACTTGATCAATCACGAACGGGCGGAGCACATTATCACCATCGAAGATCCGATCGAATATTTATTCACCGGTGACAAGTCGATTATCGACCAGCGGGAGGTCAATCAAGATACGATGTCATTCACCAAGGCTCTGCGCTCGGCTTTGCGCGAGGATCCAAACGTTGCGATGGTCGGCGAAATGCGCGATCTTGATACGATCGCGACCACGATTACGGTGGCCGAAACCGGGCACTTGGTTTTCGCGACACTGCATACTAATAATGCCGCTCAGACGGTGGATCGTATCATTGACGCTTTTCCGTCGCACCAGCAAAATCAGATTAAAACTCAGCTGGCTTCGATTCTCACGGCCGTGGTTTCTCAGCGCTTGATTCCCAAAATCGGCGGGGGGCGAATCGTGGCGTCGGAAATTATGATGGCGACGCCGGCCGTCCGCAACCTGATTCGCGAAAACAAAGCTTACCAGATCGACAGCGTGATCCAGACCAGCGCCGAAGAGGGGATGATTTCTCTGGACAATTCACTGGCCGGCCTGGTGAAAGGGCAGCAAATTACCATGGAAGACGCGCTGATGTTCGCCTCGGATCCCAAAAACCTCTCGGCTTTGCTGCGGTCATAATCAACGACGATAATAAGTATCAGGTAACATGTAACAAGTAACAAATAGGAAATTATCTATTCCATTTTGTTACCTGTTCCCTGTTACTTGTTACTTGAATACTCCATATGCCTATCTACAATTATCGCGCGAAAACTTTTAAGGGCGAAGTCCAGGCGGGGACCGTGGATGCCGCCAGTCCGCAATCCGCGGCTGACGTGTTACGCAGCCATAATTTGGTCGTGGTGGAATTAAACGAAGAAGGCACGCAAGCCGGTCTACAGAGCCGTCTTAAGATTTTTGACCGGGTCCATCCGCGCGATATCGTGATTTTTTCCCGGCAACTCTCGACTATGATTTCCGCTACTTTGCCGCTGGTCCAGGGTTTGCGCGTCTTGTCTGAACAACAGCAAAATCCTCTTTTCAAAAAAATAATGGAAGATATTACCGCCCGGGTTGACGGCGGAGCGCGCCTGTCGGTGGCGATGAACCAGTATCCGGATACTTTTTCCAATTTTTTTGTCAGCGTGGTGCAGACGGGGGAGACCAGCGGTAAATTGGATGAATCGCTGAATTACCTGGCCGATCAGCTGGAAAAAGACTACGACCTGACGTCGAAAATTCGCTCGGCCATGTATTACCCGGCCTTTATCCTCGGCGGGATCGTGGTGGTGGCGATTATCATGGTGACGTATGTCATCCCGCAATTGGAATCAGTGCTGATCGGCATGCAGGCGAATCTGCCCTGGTCGACCAAAGCTCTGCTCGGCGCCAGCAATTTTTTCCGCGACTATTGGTGGATCATTTTGATCGTCGGCGTTTTGATTTTCTGGTGGCTTCGATCCTGGAGCCGGACGATGGATGGGAAGCGGAAACTGGATCAAATGAAACTGAAATTGCCTATTTTCGGCAAGCTTTTTCGCTGGGTCTATATCACCAGAATGTCGCGCACTCTCTACACCTTGCTCGTCGGCGGAGTGAAAATCATTGAAGCGCTCGGCGTCACGGCTTCGGTTATCGGCAATTCGGTCTACAGTGATATCATAAAAAAAGCGGCTCAGCGCGTGGAATCCGGCGATTCGATCTCGACCGTCTTGCGCCAGGAAAAGGAAGTGCCGCTGATGGTCTCGCAGGTGATCGAAGTGGGGGAGAAAACCGGCAAACTGCCCTTTACCCTGCAAAAAATTTCCGAATTCTACGGCCGAGAGCTGGATAATGCCGTCAAAGGCTTGTCCTCTTTGCTGGAGCCGATAATTATGGTAGTATTAGGCATCGGTGTCGGGATTCTCATGGCCGCTGTTATTATGCCTATCTACAATATTAGTTCGATGATGTAGTAACAAGTAACAGGTAACAGAGAACAAGTAACAAATCGGAAAACTATTAATATAAAAGGGAGGGATATGAGGGAGGGGATTAGGTTTAGAAGCAGAAAATTTGCTTTGATGGTCATAAGGCTGGTGGCAGATTTCTTAAAAAACAAAGAAGCATATATCATTGGCAGTCAGTTGATCCGATCGGCGACATCTATCGGCGCTAATTTGGCGGAAGCGTATGTGGCACGTTCCCGTTCGGAATTTCGGAGTATAAATAATATTGCTCTTCGCGAGAGCGAAGAAACTAAGTACTGGTTGGAACTAGCCCGAGATGCATTTCTCGTCGACGAATCAAAGCTTGCCCCGGTTCTCCGAGAGGCTAAAGAAATTTGCAAAATCTTGGCTACAATTGTTATAAAATGTAAAAACTAATTCCTATTTGTTACTTGTTACATGTTACTTGCTTTTAAATGATGTTTAAATAAAATTATGGAAAGGGGGTGAGTCTATGTCAAAACAAAAAGGTTTTACGCTCATTGAGCTCTTGGTCGTCATCGCCATTATCGCCATCTTGGCGGCTGTGGTTTTGGTGGCTTTGGGTAATGCCGCTCAGTCGGCACGCGATTCCACCCGGAAGGCCGACCTCAACAGTGTTATGACTGCTATGGAGTTATATAACACTACTAATGGCGCTTTCCCGGCGGCCGGTGTTTGTGCGGCGAATGGAGTCATTGCAGCTGCATCAGGCGGCACGATTTGTAACGGCTCTCCGTTATCTGATGGCACTACCACCTATATCGCTGTGTTACCAACCGATCCTAATGGTACTCAAACTTATACTTGGACCGGTGATGCGACAACCTATCAACTTGATGTGGGTTTGGAAGGTGGCGGAACATTCCGCTGCACGAATGGTTCTTGTTACACCCCATAAGTTTATAGTTTGCTGATCTACCCCCACGCTCGAAGGTCGAGAGTGGGGGCGATGAGCAAATATTATTATCGCGGGAGCAATGTTAACTTCGGCGGAACTCGATCCGCCGAAGCCCCGTTTCGGGGCGAAGGTAGATAAATTATGATCTCGCTTTGGTCAGTTATCGTTTTTTTTCTCGGCCTCTGTGTGGGCAGTTTTTTAAATGCGCTGATTTTTCGGCTACATTCCGGCGAATCGGTGGCTAAGGGGCGCTCGAAGTGCCCCAAATGCCAACACCAACTCAGTGACTGGGATTTAATTCCGGTCATTAGCTTTATCGCCCTGCGCGGAAAGTGCCGTTATTGCCACGCCCCGATTTCTTGGCAGTACCCGACAGTGGAATTGGTGACGGCGATTTTATTTGTCCTGGTCTATCTGTATCTGATACCTTCGACGCAAGTTGGGACGATGACCGGGATTTTTTATTTGGCCTTTCTTTGGTTTATCGTCAGTGTGTCGATTATCGTTTTTGTCTACGACCTGAAGCATTACTTGATTCTCGACAAAGTCATTTATCCCGCTCTGGCGGTGACTTTTATCGCCGTTTTATTTTTGCCGCAATTTGATTTTTGGCGCGCGCTGATCGGGAGCGGGGTGGTTGGCGGGTTTTTCCTAATTTTGGTATTATTATCAAAAGAGACTTGGATGGGTTGGGGGGATGTGAAGCTGGGATTTTTGCTGGGCTTGGTGGTCGGCTGGCCGCTCTGTCTGCCTCTGTTCTTGATCGCTTTCGTCGGCGGCTCGGCCGTCGCGCTTCTCCTGATGGGTCTGAAACTAAAAGGCTGGAAAGACTCGGTGCCGTTCGGCACGATGCTCACTGCGGCAGCGGTGATAACACTATTTGTGGGGCAAAAATTGATTGATTGGTACTTTGGACTATTGGTATAAGTTAAAAGTCAAAAATCAAAAGTCAAAAGTTTCTTGTTGCTACTTTTGACCTTTGACCTTTGACTTTTGACTTATGTCAAAAGTTTCCCATCAACGCGGTTTTACCCTGATCGAGATGCTCGTCACCATCTCTATTTTGGTTTTGTTGAGCGCGATGGTGGTGGTCAATTTCCGCGATGCCGAAAAGGGGAACGCGGTGCGGCTCGGGGCGGAGCAGTTTGTCGGTGTGTTACGCGAGGCGCAGAATTACGCTTTGGCGCAAAAGCGGGTAGTGGTCGGAAAAGACAGTATTGTACCGGCCGGCTACGGCGTTTATATCAAACTGGTGAAAGGCCAGACTACGGAAGCCGTTTTTTTCGCCGACACCGGGCCGAAGCTCGGTTTGTATGAGCCGAAAGAAGACCTCGAGATCCGCACGGAAGAGCTCCCGCGGTACGCGGTTTTCTCTTCGTTACTTGGCGGGGCCACGGATGAATTAAGCCTTATTTTTTCTCCTCCGGACGGCGCTGTAAATTTCGGAAATCTCCCGGCGGAATTATCGGCCACGGAGGTAGCGGTGGTGATTCAGCTTTATCTGGGCGGCGAGGTCGGCGGTACCGCCAAGAGCGTCATTGTAAATTCACTGACTTCATTGATTGAAATAAAAGATTTCTAATATGCAGGCTTCACGCGGACAATCCTTGATTGAAACTCTGGTGGCCCTATCGGTCATGGTCATTGGTATTGCCGGCGCGGTGTCGCTCGGAATCATTTCCATCCGTGCGGGGCAGACCAGCCAATTGGACGTGGTGGCGGAAAATCTGGCGCGGGAGGGGATAGAGGCGGCGCGTTCGGTGCGGGATGCCAATTGGCGAGAGGGACAAGCCTGGAATGCCGGCCTGGCCGATGGTTCATACCGAGTGATAGTTGGTATCGCGGACGATCCGGCTGATCAGCCGATTACTTTAGAACCGGTTGATGACACCCAACCCCTATCCGGTTTTAATTACAAAATTTGTTTGACGCCGATCGGACAATATTTGTCCCCGACAAATTTGACTACGCCGGACGCCGAATGTTCGTCGCAAAATCCGGCTTGGGAAAATACGGCCTTTCACCGGCGCGTGACGGTGAAAGAAATCAGTGCCGTGCAGATTCAGATTACTTGCGAAGTCCTGCGCAGCGGCGGCGTGGGGAGTGTCACTTATACCGTGGCGGAGGATTTGTATGATTGGCATGAATAGAAGAGTCTTTGGTCGTTGGTCTTTGGTCTTTCGCGAAAGACTAAAGACTAAAGACTAAAGACAGATGCTCTCTAATCCCAAACAATCCGGCTTTACCCTCATCGAAGCGCTGGTATCGGTCGCGATTTTTGCCGTGGTGGTCTCGATGGCGGCGGTTTTGTTTTTGTCCACTTCCAATGCCCAGCGTAAGGCGACCAACCAGGAAAAAGTTATGCGCGAAGTGCGCCAGACGATGGAATCTATCTCCCGGCTGGTGCGAATGTCGGCGGTTGATTATGATCGATATGACGCGGAGGGCATGGAAATCAGCGGGGGACCATCGGTGCTCTACCTGATGAATAACAACGCGCCCGTCAGTTTTTCGCTGGTGGGAGGCCAGATTTTTTATGAGCGCGGCGGAGCCGGCGGCGTCATGACCGGGGAAGATATCGACGTTACAAACTTGCAATTTTTTATCGGGCCGGCGGATCCGGACACCAGTACCGATTGGCCGACCCAAGTAACGGTCTTGCTGACTACGGAGCGCGAAGGCGAGCGCGGTTCGGCTGATATTTTGAAAACTCAGACGACTATCGTGACCAGGCAATATGAATAAGATAAAGTCAAAAAATAATCGGCGGGAACGAGGCATCACTTTGGTGCTGGCTTTACTGCTTACCGGCACCGTGACGGTGGCGGCTTTGATTGTCGCCGGCTTGCTGGTACGGGAGTTGCGTTTGACGGACAATATCCGCAAATCGTTGATCGCTTATTATGGAGCGGAATCCGGTTTGGAATCGGCGCTGTATGACTATTATCACGGCGGTGTCGTGGAGACTCAATCCGGCGACGTGGGCAAGGTGGCCAGTTGGGAGATTAATTCCAATCCCAGCCAGACGGAAATGGCCGTCCCGCTGCCTTGGGAAACGACCAAAGAAATACCGTTGTATGATCTGGACGATTCCAGCTCGTTTAATGTTGCCGCAATTAATTTCAGTTGGCTAGAAAGTGTCTCAAAACCTATTGATCTGGAGTGGACGATCCTCACCCTGAGCCGGGATGGTACCGGTACCTGGCTGGAACCGGGTCCGCGCGGTTCGAAAATTACCAAGGATATTATCAATTGCCAGTTGGCGGTGGCCGATCAGACGACGATAAAGTTGTCTGATTATGACTTGGCTCCGGGTGATCAGCATATTTTGCGATTCAAGCATGTCAATGGGACGGGCAGCACGGTTGATTTCCGGATCACCATGACGGACGAAAAGGGAAATGAAATTGCTTTCAATCAGCAAACCGCTTTGAAAGTGACCGGTACGGCGGGGGGAGTCGGGGGCGATGTCAGTCGGGCGCTGGAGGTGGCTATCCCGCTCAAGTCGCCGGCCTATGATGTTTTTGATTATGTTATTTTCAGCGATACTTATGTGGGAAAAGATTACAGCACTATGACTCCTTTCCCGTCTATTACTCCATTGCCGACGCCGACCGGGATCCGACCGAGACCGTGAAATTGCTGATTAGGCATTGACATATAAAAACAGGTGCGGCCTGCCGAATCGGCAGGCCGCACCTGTTTTGGTATCGTGATTATTCCGCCACGGTTTTCAGCGAGACATAGTGATTTTTGTACGTCTCGGGGTAGACATCGACTTTCAGGTAGTGATTGTCGGGATCGAGTCCGAATTGGGGGCTGGAGCCGCCGCCGCCCGTGACGACCACGGGAATGCCGCTCAGTTCATAATTGAGATAGCCGTGAAAATGGCCGGTGTAAATCTGATTTACTTGGTAGCGCCGGAGGATTTCAATAAATTTATTGTTTTGGACGGTGGCGGTCTCGTTGGTTTCGGAAGAATCGCTCAGCGGCACATTGATGGGGACATGCATCACCAAAAACTTCAGTTTTTTATCGGTTTTTTTCAAGTCCGACTCCAGCCACGACAGTTCGGCATCGCTGAAACTGTTTTTTTCATCCGTGCTTTCAAATATAGTGATATGACTGTTTTGCCAGTCGAAAGATTCTTTGGTGGCGCCGAAGGTTTGAGTGAAAGCGGCGTCCGTTCGCTGGCCGGTTTTATCAACCACGTAATCATTATCGCCGATGGCGACATAATACGGTTTATCCAAATGCCGGTCGAGGTACTTTTTTGCCGCCTGCAGGTCGGTCAGGCTTTTGCCGTCGGTGATGTCGCCGGTGCTGATCAGAAAAGAGATGTCGGGATTTCCCGCTTCGGCGACAATTTTTTCGAAAATCGGATTGATGGTGCCGTTATCGCCGTAAACGATAAAAGAAAACAACGGCTCGCCTTTGGGAGTGGCAGAGGCGGTCAAATTCGATAAATTTAAAACACTATCATCCTCGGTGCAAGCGCTGAAACCGAGCACGGTTATGAGCAAAAGTGTCAGTAGAAGAAGCTTTGATTTCATGGGGGGAATTGCTATAATAAGTAACAGGTAACAAGGAACAAGGAACAAATAGGAAAAGATTCATTCCAATTTGTTACCTGTTACCTGTTACTTGTTACCTGTCATCGTTACCGGGTACTTGCTATATTACCTGATCTCTCGGATTTTTCAACCATGCCTAAATTAACTAAAACCGAAGCGTCCGAGCGTGTGGCGAAGTTACGGCGGGAAATCGATTATCACCGCTATCTTTATCATGTTTTGGATAAACAGGAGATTTCCGACGCGGCCAATGACTCGCTCAAAAACGAATTGAAACGATTGGAAGAAGAGTTCCCCGATTTACTCACCCCTGATTCGCCGACGCAGAGAGTGGCCGGGACGGTTTCAAAGGGTTTCCAAAAAATAAAACATACCCAGCCGGTTTTGTCGCTGGAAGATACTTTTTCACTCGAGGAAGTAAAAGACTGGGAAACTCGGGTGAAGAAATTAGTGGGCGGGAAGCCGCTGTCTTATTTCGTGGAGTTAAAGTTAGACGGGCTGTCGGCTGTTTTGCGCTATGAAAAAGGAGTATTGGTTCGCGGATTGACCCGTGGCGACGGAAAATACGGCGAGGACGTGACGCAGAATTTGAAAACGATCGAAAGCATTCCTCTTAAACTCGAAATCCGTAAAAACCAATATAATCTTCCCCGCAAGATACTTAATCGCTGTCTGAGCGGGATTCTGGAAATTCGGGGAGAAGTCTTGATGACCAAAAGCCAACTCGCCATTCTGAACGCTCAACAAAAGAAAAAAGGCCTGCCGGAATTCGCTAATCCGCGCAACGTGGCGGCCGGCAGTATCCGTCAGCTAGATCCGAAAATCACTCGCTCGAGAAAACTCTGGTGTATCGTTTATCAGATTATGAATGATGTCGGGCAGACTTCGCATGAGCAGACTCATCAGATTTTGGAAACTCTCGGTTTCCGCGTCAATAATTGGTCGCAGCCGTGCGCCGATCTCGAGGCGGTGGGTAAATACCTGGAAACTTGGGAAACCAAACGAAAAAAACTGCCGATCGATACCGACGGGATGGTGATAATCGTTGATGCGGTGGATTTGGCGCGGCGCATGGGCTCTGTCGGTAAAGCGGAACGCTGGATGGTGGCCTACAAGTTCAAGGCCGAGGAAGCGGTGACGGTCGTGGAAGATATCATCGTCCAAGTCGGCCGAACTGGCACGCTGACGCCGGTGGCGGTCTTGCGCCCGGTGCTGGTGGCCGGCTCGACGATTTCTCGCGCCACTTTGCATAATGCCGATCAGATCAAGAAACTTGATGTTCAAATCGGCGATACGGTGGTGATTCACAAGGCCGGGGACGTGATTCCGGAAGTGGTCAGTGTCATGAAACGCTTACGTCCGAAAAACGCGGCTCCTTTCGTGATGCCGAAAAAATGTCCGGTTTGCGGCTCGGCGGTCAGCCGGTCCGGCGCGGAGGTGGCTTTTCGGTGCACCAATAAGAAATGCTTCGCCACTCAGCGGGAGCGCTTGATTCATTTTGTTTCCAAGAAAGGCTTTGATATTGACGGGGTCGGTCCGAAAGTTATCGACCAGCTGATCGCCAATGAACTGATTCATGACGCCTCTGATCTTTTCGACCTGACGGTCGGCGATCTCCAGCCGCTGGATCGTTTTGCCGAGAAATCGGCGCAAAATATTGTGGCGGCGGTGCAAGCCGGCCGGACGGTCACTTTACCGCGGCTATTATTCGCGTTAGGGATTCGCTACGTCGGAGAAGAAAACGCGACATTGCTGGCGAATGCCTTGGTAAAAAAACAGCGCTCATTGGCGGATGTCTCGGCGGTTTTGTCGGATCTGCGGTCTTTCCGTATCGAGGACCTCAATCTGATCGAAGGCATCGGCGAAAAAGTGGCGCAAAGTATTTATGATTTTGTCCGCGACCCGGTTGAGGATAAATTTTTACGGCAGTTATCCGAGAAAAAAATAGCCGTCGCGCCTTATCGGATCGTGGGGGAGACGGGGAAACTAAAAGGAAAAGTGTTTGTTTTGACCGGGGAGTTAAAATCACTGACTCGAGATGAAGCCAAGTCGGAGATCAAAAAACGCGGCGGTTCGGTCAGCGGGGCGGTGAGCCGGCAGACCGATTACGTGGTGGCGGGAGCGGAGCCGGGATCAAAATACGATAAGGCGAAAAAGTTCGGGATAAAAATACTTAATGAAGCCGGTTTTAAAAAATTATTGACCGATGGATGATTTTGCATTTCTAAAAAGCGTAATGGACTTACCGCCGCGTCGGCGCGAGCGGCTTTTGCGTCTATTTGCCCGGCATCCCGATTTGCAGATTTCAGCGGCCAAGCTTTTTGATGACAAGGTACGCCTGCAAAAAACCGATGAGCCGATGCTGTCCGAGAAAATACTCACGGCCGAGCGCGAGACGATCGATAATATCCTTAATCAAAAGGCGGACCATGGCGGAAAGTGAATTTTCTCCGGATGAGCAAAACGAGCGGCGGGAAAACCCGCTCGGTGATTTAGCGCAAAAAGAAACGGCGTTGCAGTCGGAAATATCCGATTCTTTGGCGCGACCTGCCTGGGAGCGTGGTCCGAATAAGTCTCGCTGGGAAAAAGCGGTGGCTCTTTCCTCGATGTTGTTTTTATATGGTGTGACGACCGAAATGGCGTCGAATTATGTTGCGGCTCAAAGCGCCAACCAAATTGAGACAACCGTACCGGCCGATTCGAAATCAGCCGAGGAACGTCTGGTGCCCGAGCAACCGGCGATGAATCGGGAGCTTGATCCCGATACCAAAACAGCGTTGGCGGCAATATTGTCTCACAATAATGGCGAACATCCGGGCTTGTTTGTGAAAATGATCAGTCCCGAGGCGGACTTTCTTGACTTGGACACACGGCAATCTCATAGTTACGACAAGAAAGATTTGGCGAATATTTCAAGCCCCTTGGATTTGCCGGCGGAACAGTTAGACTCGGTTTCATTTTTTTTGAAATATGCCAAAGATCAATGGGAGGCGCAGAACACGGGTCAGACGCACGCCAACAGGGGCGAGGGAGAATCGGTGGTGGTAAATCGCGCGAAAGATAAGTATAATAACACCTTGATCCGATCGTATCGCGTAAATGATGCCGACAATACCGTCAGCGAGTATATCAGTATTAATCCGCCGTTTCTGGGCGCTGAGCCGGAGCAGGCTCAGCCTCAGCCCTGGAATTTCGATTTGAGCCCCTTTGGCTTACCCGAGGTCAAAGGTCTGTTGGATATCCGTCCTTGGCCGAAGAATAGAAAAATCGGGGAGTACGATTTATATACCCAGCAGCCCGGCAAGGAATTATCGGAAACCCAGCTTCAGTGGCTGACGGAAGTCGGTCGGGGACAAGAAGCGGCCGAAAAATTATTTGGCGCCAAAGCCGGGGAGCAGGTAAAGAATATGCTTCTGATTCATTCCGAGGAAAAACACGGCGAAGCGGAAGGATATTTGCTTGATGATACGACTATATATTCCGACACTCTGATGGATACCGAAAATCGAAATGTTCAGCTGATCGGGGCGCATGAAGCTTTCCACGTTATCGGCAAAAACCTGGAATTGAGCGATCAGGGAATCGAGAATGAAATCTCAAAATTTTACTACCAGGAAATGTTTACGGATTTTCTGCCCAAATTAAGTGAAAGCAATTTCGAAAAAGGGCTGGAGGAAACCGAATACGGTCACGCGCAAGATAATCCCGAGGAATTATTTGCCAGCCTGCTTAATTCGGTACGCAGTGAAAATTGGACGGAACGAATGGCTCAGGCGGACCCGGAGTTTCGGCGTCGATATGTAGAGGCCTTGCAGGCCGTGACGCGCGATGTGAAGAAGTGCAAAAAAGTCAGTCCTTCCGCTCCGTTGCTGAAACTCTTGAAGCAAAGGATCTCGGCTCTGGCGCCCGCTTCGCCCAAACCGGCGGTTGCTCAGCCTCAATGATAGACCTCTCCCGATTATTGTGTTAAAATCACGTTGATGACAAAAAAAACCCTTACCATTGCCGAAGTCGAACACGTCGCCAAGCTGGCTCGGATCGAGCTTAGTGAGAGCGAAAAGAAAAAGTTCCAGCAACAGATGGCGACGATTTTGGATTATATCGATAAAATAAACGAAGTCGATACCGAAAAGGTGGAGCCGACTTGGCAGGTGACCGGCCTGGAAAATGTCCAGCGTCCGGACAAAGCGCAGGTTTTTATGGAAAACGAACGTTTGATTGACGCGGCTCCCGATAGCCAGGACCAACAGATCAAGGTTAAGGCGGTTTTCAGTAAGTAATAAGTCAAAAATCAAAAGTCAAAAGTTAAGGACGATTCACTTTTGACTTTTGACTTTTAACTTTTGACTTTTATGATTAAGGTTACCGTCAAAGATTTGGAGCGCGATGACATCGCCATGACTTATATCAATCGCGCCAATGAATACTTGAATGTATTGGGTTTTACCAGCCACGGCTTGCGCCACGTTAAACTGGCTTCGGATATCGCCCGCAATGTTCTGTTGCGCTTGGGCTATTCCGCCGACGAAGCGGAGCTGGCGGCGGTAGCGGCTTTTTTGCACGATATCGGGAATGTCTGCGGCCGAGATCATCACGAACAATCCGGAGCGTTGATGGCCAAAGCGGTGCTTGATCGGATGGGTTTTGAAGCCAAATACACGGCGGAAGTGATGTTGGCGATTGGTAATCACGAAGAGCGCACCGGGGCGCCCGTCAGTTTGACCAGCGCGGCCGTGATTTTGGCGGATAAAACCGATGTGCATCGCAGTCGCGTGCAGACCAAAGATCCGCTGGATTTCGATATCCACGACAA
Organism: uncultured Candidatus Saccharibacteria bacterium; assembly: GCA_965230955.1. Taxonomy (GTDB): domain Bacteria; phylum Patescibacteriota; class CALEFQ01; order CALEFQ01; family CALEFQ01; genus CALEFQ01. Next base: position 206,531 of record OZ246404.1, read on the forward strand.
AGTAAATTACGCCGTGACTAAATCATTTTTGGATGTCAATAAAGCCCAGCGTTCTATTTCTCTGGAACTGACGATCGATACCGAAGTGGCGGGGATTGTCGAGTACTTCGAAATCTTTTTGGATCGCATGAAAATGGCTCGAATGGCGGCTCAGTTTTTGAAAACCAAATTCGAGTTGGAGATCAACGGAACGAAGTTAATGTAATAATCTTTTGGCGCCAGCCGGGATATCATTTTCACACCTGGAATCCCTTCGGGAACGGTGTGAAAATGATATTCCGGCTGGGCCTAACTGATGTGTTAAATAATGTTGTTAAACGATCTGACAATTTACGAAGCGCACCAGCAGTTGCAAGAGGGGAAGATCAAATCGGTTGATTTGGCCAAAGCCTGTTTCGCGCGGGTGAAAGAAGTTGACGATCGCGTCAAAGCTTTTTTGACTTTGACGGAGCGCGAGGCGCTGGATCAAGCGCAGGCGATTGACGATACCATTTCCGCCGGAAAAGAAATCGGTTTGCTGGCCGGAATTCCGGTCGGGATCAAAGATTTGCTTTGCACTGAAGGGGTGAAGACCACTGCGGCTTCGAATATTTTGAGAGAATATATTCCGCCCTATGACGCGACGGCGGTAAAATTATTGAAAGAGGCCGGGGCGGTGCTGATCGGAAAAACCAATCTGGACGCTTTTGCTCACGGTTCATCGACCGAAACTTCCGATTTCGGCCCCACTCATAATCCTTGGGATCTGGAACGGATTCCCGGCGGTTCTTCCGGCGGTTCGGCGGCGGCGGTGGCGGCGGGGGAAGTTCCCTTTGCCATCGGCACCGAGACCGGGGGTTCGATTCGCCAGCCGGCTTCGCTTTGCGGAATCGTCGGCTGGAAACCGACTTATGGCCGAGTCAGCCGTTATGGCGTGATTTCGATGGGCTCGTCGCTGGACTGTGTCGGAGCTTTCGCGCGCCGGGTTGAGGACGCGGCGGCGGTAGCCAGTGTCATAGCCGGCATCGATCGCCTGGATTCCACCACTTCCAGCGTCCCGGTGCCCGATTACCCCGGCGAACTGAAGAAAGGATTATTGGGATTGCGCATCGGAGTGCCCGGGGAATTATTTCCGCCGGGAATTAATCCGGCGGTGGAGCGTTTGGTGCGGGAAGCGATTGAATTGCTGACTAAGCACGGCGCCAAAATTGTGCCGGTCAATTTGCCGGTGGCTAAATATGCCTCGGCGGTCTACGCCGTGATCTGTACTTCGGAGGTCTCCTCCAACCTGGCTCGCTATGACGGCATTCGCTATGGCTATTCGGTGATCAACGATAAAAAAGTCAAAGATCAGCCCAAGGATCTATATGAGGTTTACGCCAAATCTCGCGCGCACGGTTTTGGCGACGAAGCGAAGCGCCGGATTATGACCGGCACCTACGCTTTATCGGCGGGATATTACGACGCCTATTATTTAAAGGCGGCCAAAGTACGAACTTTGATTCGAAAAGACTGGCAAAATGCTTTTCAGGATGTCGATTTGGTCGTCGGACCGGCCTCGCCTTCGGTGGCGCAAAAAATTGGGAAAGCGGCCGATGATCCGCTCTTTGGTTATTTGTCTGACGAATTGATCAATCCCAGTTCCGTGGCCGGGTTGCCGGGTATTTCCGTCCCGTGCGGGTTTGCTCCGGCGGAAGACGGCAAAACACAACTGCCGGTCGGTTTGCAGATCGTCGGAAATTATTTCTGCGAGGATCAGGTATTTCGCGCCGCCTTCGCGTATCAATCGGCGACGAAGTGGCATGAGGCCCGGCCGAAATTAGATTAGTTGCTCGCTCCCGCGTCCACGCCGGAGCTTGAATTACCGGCGGGGACGGCCTGCCGGAGCTATATTCTATGCAACACCATCTTTGGTGTTTTTTTGATATTCGTTCCAAAATATGCTATAATTACAATAATCGTTTTAAAAAATAAAAATATGACAACCAACAGGATTTTTTTGGCGCTAACCTTGGGGCTAGCCTTGGTTTTTGCGTTAGTGCTGGCTTCTCCGGCCTCCGCGGCCTATGGCGACGTCACCACTTTTGCCTCCGAACCATATTGGGGAGATGGATATAATGCCACCGAGGCATTTTTAGATTTCCCGGAAGGTCTGTCGCGCGATAGCGACGGCAATTTTTATATCGCGGATACTTATAACAATGTCATTCGTAAAATCAAGAGCGACGGCAAGATAGTCACTTTAGCGGGCAGTGGTTCTTATGGCTTTAATGAAGCCAAAGGAGCGGCGGCGGAATTCGCCATGCCGCGCGGAGTGGCGGTTGATTCCAACGGCTATGTTTATGTCGGCGATACCGAAAACAATCGGATCCGAAAAATCGCGCCCGACGGCACCACTTCGACGCTGGTCAGTTCCGGGATCAAAACTCCCGCCGGTCTGTCGGTGAGCGGATCTAACTTATATTTCTGCGACAGCGGCAATGGCGCGGTCAAAGTGATGAAAACCAGCGGCGGCGCCGTCTCGACGCTAAAATCCGGCTTCAATAATCCTCAAGCGGTTCATGTTTCCGGCGACTGGGCTTATATTTCCGATACCAATAATAATCGAGTGGTCAAAGTCCATTTAGGGAACAAGTCGCAGGAAACTATTGTTGATGAAGGTCTCAGTCGGCCGAACGGTTTGTGGAAAGACAGCAATTATCTTTATATTTCCGATGATTTGCATGACTCGGTAAAAAAAGTCCACTTGGATACCGGCGTAATGACGACTTTTTCCGACGATGACACCATGACCACCGTGAATTTTCCTCACGGAATAGTGGCGCATGACGGTTACGTCTATGTGATAAATACCGGTATCGGCACTCTGCAAAAATTTCGCCAGAGCGACGGTTATACGACGGTTCCCAACGACACGGTCGCGGGAGCGGATCGTTTCAATTATCGCAACGGCAGTAACGGCGCGCTGACCATGCTGGGACGCCCGTATGTCATGGCCAAACATAGCAATACTCTTTATGTCGCGGAAAATAACAAAATTCGCATGGTGGATGTCGAGACCGGCGGATCTTCGTTCTTGATCGGCAATAGTGTCGATAATTACAAAGAAAGTACGGGATCCGATGCGCGTTTCAGTACGATCCAGGGTATCGCCGTGACGGACAATGGCCAGGACTTATATGTGGCGGATCGTTTCAATAATCGTATCCGCCGGGTCAGCGTCGATGAAAAGAAATCATATCTTATTTCCGGCACGGGCGAGACAAATACCACCGGCCCGTCCAACGGGTATAAAGAAGGAAATGCCGATGAAGCCAAATTCGCCAATCCGACCGGGGTTGTTTTGTCCCATGACGGATCAACTCTCTATGTGGCTGACACCGGAAATAATCGTATTCGATCGGTCCGGCTGAGCGATGGCCGCACGGAATTGATCGCCGGCGACGGTACGGCCGGTTATCGCGATGGCGCCGGCAGTCAGGCGCGTTTCAACAAACCGGTTGGAATTGATTTGGATCGGGATGAAGGACGCTATCTCTATATCGCTGATACGAATAATCACCGGATTCGCGAGATAGATCTGGATACCAATAAAGTACGGACAGTTGCCGGTTCCGGACAAGCGGGCTATAAAAATGCCACCGGCACCGCGGCTTATTTCTCTTACCCGGAGTATTTGGCGGTCTCCAACGACGGCAAATTATATATTTCCGAAGTCGGTAGCCATCGGATCCGCTGGACTGACCCGGCCAGCGGCGAAGTGCGGTTGGTTGCCGGTAGCGGTAATCGCGGCTACAGAAACGGCAGCCGGACGTCGGCCGAATTTAATAATCCGAAAGGAATCGTGGCCGATGTCGATAACAAACGAATTTTTGTGGCCGACTCGTGGAATGACGTGATTCGCCGGGTAACAATCTCCAGCACTACGCCGCCGTATTCCGAATCGGCTCCCTCGGTCAGCTCTTGCGTACCGGCGACCAAAGTCCATGACGGAAATTTGACTTATACTTATATCAAAGTTTTGGGCAGTAATCTCCAGCACGGGGTGACGGTGAAATTCAATAATGTCAACGCCACGGCTTACTTGGTGAACAGCCAGGAACTGGTGGCAAAAATTCCTTTCGCGTCAATGCAGCCCGGCTGGTATCATGTCACGGCAAAAAATGTTGATGGACAAACCGGGACAAAGAACATGGGTTTCGGTATTGCCAATACCGACGGCACTATTCCAAATGTTTTCCCCGGCGCGACAGACGAAACAATCAAGCCGGCGGCGAAAGGTTTCAGCTTTTACGCGTATTCGGCCGCTCTGCGCGGCGGGTTTTATTCGGCCGTGGGTAATGTGATGGGAGATTCGGCCGAAGAAATCGTCACCGGGACTTCGTCCGGCATGGGACCGCAAGTGATGGTCTACGACAAAAACGGCAAACTTAAATCAAGTTTCTTTGTTTATGCCAAGCACTTGCGCAGTGGCGTGCGAGTGGCGGTGGGTGATGTTGACGGCGACGGCATGGGCGAAATTGTTGTCGGTCCCGGCTCGGGTGGCCGGCCGCATATCAGAATTTTCAACGGCTACGGCCAAGCTGAATATCCCGGTTATTTCGCGCTGGACAAAAAATTCACCGGCGGCGTCTGGGTGGCGACCGGCGATGTCAATGGCGACAGCAAAGAAGAAATTATCGTGACGCCGGCCAAAGGCGGCGGCCCGCAAGTGACGATTCACGACCAGTACGGAAAAATTTTGGGAAATTTCTTCGCTTATGCCAAAGGTTATCGTGACGGGGTTCATGTGGCGGCGGCGGATACCGACGGCGATGGAGTGGATGAGATCGTAACCGCGCCGGATTTTGGCGGACGAGTATCGGTGCGGATCTTTAAGCGCAACGGTATTCAGGTCGGCGGATTCTATCCTTTCGGTGTCGGCTTTGGGGGCGGTATCAGCGTGGCCGGGGGAGATATTGACGCCAACGGCAAAGACGAGGTCATTGTCGGTGCCGGACCGGGCGGTGGTCCGCTGGTGCGAGTGCTTAATCAGAGCGGAACGTCAGTGACGCCAAACTTCTACATGTATCCTTCCAATTTCCGCGGGGGAGTGAATGTGTCGGCCGGCGATGTGGACAAGGACGGCAAAGCCGAAATTATCGGCGCGCCGGCCTATGGCGGCGGGCCAAACTTCAGAGTAATTAATCCCGACGATTTGTAAATAATTAACCCCCCGTCTTCAGGCGGGGGTTTTGGCAATAAAAAGTAAACCCCGGTCGCGGTGCGATCGGGGTTTTTGGGGGGAAATTGGCTGTCAGTTTTAATCAGGCGGGATTCATGGTCAATTGACCATTTTCGACCAGAATTTCGGTGGCAGCGCTAAATTTCCCTTTGATCACTTGCTGAATTCCCGGATAAAGCGAGATGTCGGGCGTATTGTCCGGATCACCCGTTTGATTAACCATGAGTAATCCGTTTTCACCCCAACCTATCTGATAGAAAATTCCGGGATGCAGTATGTATGAGATTCCTTCAAATGCCATAATCTACCTCCTGAGCATTGTTGATGGATTCAGTGTAGTCGGTATTTCGAAAATGTCAATAAAAAATCCCCTTACGCTAGGCGCAAGGGGATTGGTGTTCGGTGCGATTTATTCGATGACGGGCTTGAGAGTTGGTGATACGGAGTTGGTGTCGGTAGTGGAAAGGTGTATGGATTCGAGGGAATCCAAGAAAGCCGGGACATCTTTAGAGAGGCGTGTATTTCCGTCGCCACCGGTGGGATCCGAAATTCTCTCGAGAATATTCTTGGCATACGTGAAGATTTGGCGAATCCGGCCGATTTCGTGTACGTTTTCCGGAAATGGGATAAGCGCGTTGAGCTTGAATTGTGGACCGGGTGTAAACACCAGTTTCGGACTGGTCGAAGAGAAACGGATTTGAAAGTGTTCTTTCCCCAGTTGGAAACATATAATCCTGCCTCCATCCGGGTTCGGAAAAACTTCATACCGCTGAGGATTGCCCTCGATTTCCAAGGGGAGTACCTTCAAGTGCCGAGAGATCAGCCTGGTCATTAATTGTGCCATGGGAGTGATGACTTGCATTTGGCCGGCCATTTTGGCGTTCTCGTTAGAGACTGCCAATTCCTTTTCATGTTTTGCCAGCAGGTCAGTAGTCGATTTCTCGTAGTCGCCTTTCAGTGCTTCGATGTGATTTTCATGTTGCTTTTCCGTTTCGCCTAAATCCAGATCGGATTGGAGAATAGTATCCGAAATGAATTTTTTCACCTGGTTTTTGGTTGCAAAGTACATAATAAGGAAGGCGATAACCATAGCCATTAGAACTTGTGCCGGCCATTCGGCTTTTAGCAGATTGCCAATTTCTCCCGGAGTCAGTGTGTGCAAACCGGAGTAGAAGAAGCGAAATACAAAGCCAATCGCGACACAAAACACACCCCAGAACAGAGACATCAATGCATTTTTCTGAATACTTATACTTTTCATTTTTTCCTCCTCAGGAAAAGTGTTTGAGAGTACCGAACTGCAAATAATACTGTTTTTCCTGCTGTTTGTCAATGATTCTGGGCCAGTTGGGTAAGTCTTTCGTCTTTTTGATAATTTTGCTATACTGATATAGTAATAATCAAAAACAACCAGCGTTTAGTTTCTGTAACTAACGCCCGGAGGCTCTTCGGAGCTTTCGGGAACAAAAAGAAAACTATGACCCAATCACTAAAAGTGATGCTCGTCGCGTCTCTCTGCGCCGCTTTTGCGGTCGGAACGACGTACGTGGTCTTTGCGGCTTCATCGGTCGGCGATGCGGCTTCTCGTAGCGAAGACAATGTCTTCACCTCTATCACCAACTGGTTCAAAAAAGGAATCAAAATCGGTGAGCAGGGGACCGGCGGTGTGACGTACTACAATGGTACGATCGTCAACAACACCACTAATACCAGTGGCAACGACAATCCCGTCACGGTCGGTGACAGCATGCGCGTTGATGGCATGTTATATCGCATCGAAGTCGGTGGAACTTACCCGCTCAAAATCGCGGACAGTATTGTTCCCAACACGAGCGCAACTTACTCTCTCGGCACCTCGACCTATCAATGGAAGGATCTTCATATGAGCGGTGACGCGACCATTCACGGCGGTGTGACTCAGGATCGAGCAGATTTTGGCACCGCTAAAGCCGCGGCGACTATCGCTTCCGGCGCGACCGTCACTCGCAGTGTCGAAAATATCGCTGATGGCGATCATGTCGCCAGCGTGTCCAGTTCTTTGACCGGCGTCTATATTGTCGATTTCAACTTCACGGTTGATGATCGCTATATCGTCGTGACTCCTCACGGCGCGGCGGCTGGTGTTTATCCGGCGGCGACTTACTCGGCTTCCGGCGAAACAGTGACTGTCAGTATCGCTAATGTAGCGGCTGGTGGAGCCTTGGTTGCCAGTGGTTTCGACATCGTCGTTTACTAATTCTGTTTTCAGGATCGATAAAACCCCTGCGCTATCATGCGCAGGGGTTTTTGTGTTGTGGGGTCGCAGTTTGCAATAATTATCGACTATGCTATTCTGTAAAAAATCTCTGACAGGTGGAAAGGAGGTTCGTATGTTAGAGAATATCGTTTGGTGGCAATACTTAATCTGGTTTGGAGCGGGTATTCTCATGGTCCGGCTTTGGTTCTTTACGCTGGATAATGAAGGTATCGTGAAGGGCTCTTTTTCCTCGGTCTGCCGTTCGGCACCGTTCAAAGCTGCGGTTTGCATCTCCTTGTGTGTTTTGTTTGGTCCGTTTTCCTTTGTGCTGTTCTGTATTTTCTGGATTGTCCTGGCCAACCGATGAGCTTGTGTTACCGGTGTTTGGATTATTTCCAAACGCCGGTTTTTAAAAACCCTCAGCTTTTTGCCGAGGGTTTGTGTGTTCCCGGTTTACCGGGCTTTGATGGGAAATGATCGGGATGTGTCTTCCCGCGGTGGTTTGGGAGCTGCTAAGGCTCGGACGAGAGAGATAAAAAGCCAAGTGCAACTCAGCAACACGAAAACAACCATCGGTATGCGCCACCAGAATTCAGTGAACCAGGTCCATTCCATAGGTCACCTCCTGAATAGGGGAATGATCGTATCTAATCAAATAAAATAGAAAAAGTCAAGTCGAAATTTTTTATACCGGCCTTGAGCATATCAAAAACCCGCCCCGCCGAATTGGCGGGTGGCGGGAATGATTTGCGGGATTAGATAAGTTTCTCAAAAAATACTGGCGGAGCGGACGGGACTCGAACCCGTGACCTCTGCCGTGACAGGGCAGCGTTCTAACCAACTGAACTACCGCTCCAAATTTTAAATGGTGACGGGGGCCGGGATTGAACCGGCGACCTAGGGCTTATGAGTCCCTCGCTCTGCCAACTGAGCTACCCCGCCTTCGTCCGCCGTAGCCCGCCGAATCGGGGGGCGAGGTGGACTTCGGCGGTCGGGCCCGCCAAACTAAACACGAGCTTCCGCCATTTGTTTTGAACCAGGCCTTCGCCTCTCGAAGACTTGAGGCTTTTGCCTGCAAGCTCCACATTTGAAATTTAGGAGTTTGCCGGCTGTAGCCCAAATAGAAGTGAGGGACAAGGGCTTGGTTGCGGGGGCCGGATTCGAACCGGCGACCTCAAGGTTATGAGCCTTGCGAGCTGCCTCTGCTCTACCCCGCGATATTTTATACTTGTAAAGTATATACGGAAATAGAACATTTGGCAAGTAGGCGTACCATATTCAATAAATGCCGAAAGCAGGAGGCAGGTGTAGTTGTTTGACAGGTCACAAAAGGAGGTATAAGGTCTCAGTAACTGGGAGGGCAAAACAATGAAAAAGAAACTTTGGCTGTGGTGTGTGATGTGTTTGATCCTGGTTGCTTGTGATGAAGGCTCGGAATCAAACATACTCGAAATTGCCGGTCCGTTGGATTCCGGCAGGCCGGGATTGAGTTTGTCGTTTGTCCCGGTCATCGGTCAAGCGGATTATGATACCGGCGATTGGTATTGGCATTTCCAGCTGATTCTGTCGTCTTTTAGTTCTGAGACCATTTACATTACTGGAGTGTATGCCATTACCACTTTCGATTCCTGACATTGTCCGCGTGATAACCAGTTTGGTTGTCAGGAAATGCATTACTTCTGGTCGGATTTGGGTGTCGGTTGTCAATTGGCACCCAGGCAGACCTGCGTTTGGGTGGGGTGGTGGGAAGTCGGTTTCCCCGATGGCGATCTGGATTTTATCGTCACGGGCGAAACGACTTCCGGAATTGATCTGACTGCCACCGCTCATTTTCGGGGGCACTCTTAGTCAAAATCTGATAATCTCCTTTGGCCACCGGCGGAAGGAGATTTTTTCTTGGGCGAATTATCGGTTATCCGTAACTTGCCTAAACGGTGGATGAGAAAGAAGGGGTTAATGGTTTTTCGGAGGGCAACGTTAGTTGACGATATCGTCTATTTACAGTAGTTTTGAGGTATAAGCATAATGATATGAAAATTCTTGTTACCTTTTATTCCCGCACCGGGACCACAAGAAAAGTGGCTCAGCGACTGAGTCAGGAGCTTGGGGCGGACAGCGAAGAAATTATCGATCTAAAAAAACGAGCCGGTTTGGGCGGATTTTTTAGCTCGGGTTTCGATGCCGTTCGGAAAAACAAAGCTTCGATTGATTCATTGGAAAATGATCCGGTTGAATATGATTTGGTCGTGGTCGGAACGCCGATTTGGGCCGGTCAGATTGCTCCGGCTATCCGGACATATTTGACCGCCAACCGCAGTAAAATAAAAAAAGTCGCATTTTTTTCTACCGGCAGTGAAGCGGATCATGAAAAAACTTGGCCCGATATGCGCGAGGCGTGCGGGCAGGCTCCGGTGGCGACCTTGGCGCTATCGGCCAAGTCGGTCGTGAGCGGAGAATATTTCTCGCGGCTGAAAGATTTTGTGGCCAAGCTCCATGAGTAGGAAAATTGCCACAATTATTCTCTGGTCACTGATCATCGGCGCCGTAGCGGTTAATCTCGTTTGGATCAGCCTTAATCAAAGTCCGCCGCTTTGGGACATTGCCGGCCATTCGAACCGCAGTGCTTATTTCGCCCAGCTTTTGAGTCAAGGTGAGCTTGGGGCGATTTTTAATTTTCAGACGATTTATCCGCCGTTCACTTATTTGGTGACGGCCTTTTTATTTTTGATCGGCGGATGGTCGGCGCTGATTCCCGCCCTGTCGCTGATACCGTTCTTGATCTTGTTTATTTTGGCCACTTACAGCCTGGCCTATAGTTTATTCCAAAAGCGCGAATTGGCCTTATCCGCCGCCGCGCTGTCTTTGGCTTACCCGTTGCTGGCTCATTTCACCCGGATTTACGACCTGGATTTTCCCCAAGTGGCGCTGACGACCGCGGCGATCGCAGCTTTGTTAAAGACCAAGCACCTGACCGAACGCTGGTGGGTGATTTGGAGCGCGCTTTTAATCGCCCTGGCGATTTTGACTAAATGGACCGCGGTACTGTTTGTCGCTGTCCCGTTTGTCTGGGAACTGTGTGCCGCCATCAAAAACAGAGTCGGGTGGAAAAAACTTCTGGTTAATCTGGCGATCGGTTTGGGTTTCATCCTCGCCATCGCTTTGCCTTGGTACTTGGTGCATGGCCGAGAAATATATAATTCCTCGATCGCGACGCGGAATAATATTTTTTCCGTGCCTTTTGAAAATCTTTGGTCCTGGGGAAATCTGAGTTTTTATGCCGATCAGACGATACGGGGGATTACTTGGCCGCTGGCCATCGCGTTTATCGTCGGCTTGATTTGCCTCGGGTGGAAATATAAAAAACAATTCTGGTATTTGCTGGCGGCGATCATGCTGCCGTATTTATTTTTGACTTTTGCCCTTTATTCAAAAGAGAGCCGCTACTTTTTACCAATTTTCCCGTTCCTGGCGATCGTGACGGTGGCGATATTTTTGGTCTGGCGGAATAAGCTGTGCCTGATTGGGGGAGCGGTGCTGGCCGCGGTCTCGACAGTTTTTTGGCTTCAGACTTCTTTTGGTCTGCCGATAATTTCTCCGACTGCACAAACTGATTGGAAACTGGCGACCACGTACGGTTTGCAAAAAGTGACGGCGGATAAACCGTATTTCGGATTTACTTATCCCACTCGGTATCAATCAAACGTGCCGGAAATAATTGATACGTTAAAGCAAGAAATAGAAAGTACGGCTACTCCCGGGCAGACCATAAAAGTGGCCGTCGTGCCTAATAGCATTTTTTTGAGCGGCCAGCCGCTGGAATTTTATTCTCGTCTGAACGGGCTGAATGAGCCCAATGGGAAATACCGCCTGGATTTTTCCTACAGTAGCAAGGTGCGGGGAGCGGATTGGCGTGATCAAATTGTTCAAGCTGATTATCTGATAACAAAAACCGGCGACCAGGGGCCATTGGTCTGGGGGCCGATACTGCCGGAAATCCGGGAAGCGGAAGCTGGCGGGGATTCGATTTTTAGCGATAATTTTGAGTTGGTGAAAACTTGGCCGCTAAACGGCATTGAGGGAGAGGATCAGGAGGCGAGGCTGTATCGAAGAATAATTGATATAAAATAGGTACAGACCGATGAACCCTTGATTTTTAGTGTTTAATTGGTATGATTCCAGTCAGCAACAGTGTTCAGCCACAAGGAGGAAATTGTGAAAACATCGAAAAAGTGCGATGGATACAGCTTGATAGAAATGTTCGTTGTCATCCAGTTGGTCGTGATCGGAGCTGTTTTATGCCCTGTCGTTATGGGGAATTTCTGGGTAGGGGAAGTTTCGGCGCTGAGAGCTATAAAGCAAGCGGATCCGACCATGGTCGAGCTGGTTATGCTGGAACGCAGGATTTTGTACAGCAGCCTAGCGGTTGCCCGAGATAAGGATCGACAAGAAAAGACATTTCTGCTTGATGCCAATATTTTGAACCGTGTTGTCGCCACGCTAGAGGAGGACTAGTTCGTATAAAATGCCCGAGAGGATCTAGCTCTCCGGCATTTTTTTATAGGTTCGGACGGTTTATTCCTTCGTAAATCCCAGCGGCAGCAATTCGGCGGTATCCGCGACAATAATCTTATCTTTCCGACTGTTAGACATGATCACATTAATGGGATGCTTTTGCCGCATGGCGGCTTGCGCCAAGTACTGCCGGCATTGGCCGCAGGGGGAGATGGGTTCGGCAATCTCGCCTTCGCGCTTACCGGCGTAAACAGCCAGTTCGGTAATATCAGTTTCGCCGGCGGCGTTAGCGGATGCGAGTGCGACTTGTTCGGCGCAGATCGAGTCATAGGCCATGTTTTCATAATTGGCGCCGAGGAAAATTTTGCCGCTCGCCGCGCGTAAAGCCGCGCCGACGCAGTAGCCGGAGTTGGTGTTGTAGGCGCGAGGTGCGACGGCCTCCGCTGATTTTAAGAGCTCTTGTTGGAGGGAAGTGAGCTGGGAGTGAGTGATGGTCTTCATAAAATTAAAAATTTAAAGAAGAAAATTTAAAAGAAATTTAAAGTTAAAAATTTAAAATGCTTTAATTTTTTCAACTTAGATTTCTTTTCAATTTTAAGCTTTTATTTTTGGATTTTCTCCTGGGATAAATATTAGCACGAACCTGAAGTTCATGCTATAGTGTATCGATATAATAATAATCTCTATGGACAACAGTGTTTACATAATTATCGCGGTGGTAGTGGCGGTTTTTGTTGTGATGATGATTTGGCAGCAGCGGCGGTTTAAGGAGCTGAAAGACGGGGGAAAGGTCGACGAGAATCTCAAAAACTGGATCGAAGGAACGAAAAAAGACATGGATACCCTCCGGCACGAAGTCCGGGGCGGATTGGATAAAAACACGGAGACTCTTCAGCATCAGCTGGGCGTGACCAACCAGTCAATCAATGAACGTTTGGATAAAGCCGCGATGTTCATGAAAACGATCGGGCACGAAGTGGGTCAGATGCGGGAACTGGGCAAGAGCATGAAAGATCTGCAGGATTTCTTGCAATCGCCCAAACTGCGCGGTAATATCGGCGAAGAAATTTTGAAAGATCTGCTCAATCAAGTTCTGCCCACGTCCAATTTCGCCATTCAGTATAAATTCAAAGAAGGGCAAACGGTCGACGCGATTATCAAAACCGACAACGGCCTAATTCCGGTTGACTCCAAATTCCCGATGGAAAATGCCAAAAAACTTTTCGCGACGGAAAACGAAAAAGACAAGGCGGCAGTCAAGAACGAGTTCGGGAAAGATGTGCGCAAGCATATCGGCGATATTTCGCGCAAGTATATTTTGCCTTCCGAGGGTACGGTGGATTTCGCAATCATGTACGTGCCGTCCGAATCGGTTTACTACGAAGTGGTGACCAATTGCCAAGAAGTGATCGATTACGGTCAGACGAAAAAAGTTTTTCTGGTCTCGCCCAACAGTTTTTATTATTTTTTGCAGGCCATCATGCTCGGACTGCGCGGTAAAAAAATCGAAGAAAAAGCCAAGCAGATTATGGATACCCTGGGGATGATTCAGCAAGAATCGGTGAAATTCGGCGAATCGCTCGGAGTGCTGGATCGACATTTGACCAACGCCAAAAACGCCATGGAAGGCGTGACTTCGAAATATAGCAAGCTGAGCGGGAAGATCGATAGCGTCAAACTGCTGAAATAAAAATCAAAAGACACATTATTTTAAAAGCTCTTTCCTCGGGGAAAGAGCTTTTGGGAACATCAGTTCAGCTTTAAGCGGAAAACGTTGGTGTCGCGCAGTGTGAAACCCATCTTTTCGTACAGGCGATGTGCGGCTTGCCGGGTCGGGTTTGAGGTCAGGTCGATCAGTTGCGCTTGGCGGCGGACGGCGATTTTGATGGCCTGGTCGGTAAGCTTCTCGCCGATACCGAGACCACGAAAATCCGAGTCGACCACGACGTCTTCAATTTGCGCTTTGGACAGGGACAGAGTGTTGATCATGATGAGCATGGTCATGCCGACGAGGGCTTCGCCCCGGTAGGCGAGCAATAAGTGGGTGTTCGGATCGGCGATGATTCTCTTGAGCTTCTCCGCGGTCAAGGGGAGCGCCTCCGGATCAAGCTGGAATAGCAATTTGTTCAGGGACGGCAGTAGTGCGGGATTGTCATCACTGATTTCGCTTATCGTTAGCGGAATGTTACTTTGGATCATAAGAACCTCCTTGGTTGATAACTTTACGCTACAAAAAAATAGAGTGATTGTCAACGGGTTGTTTTTAAAAATAAAAAAACCTTCCTCGGTGCGAGAAAGGCTCGGAGTTCAAAGTCGCAATTGATCTAGAATTTGAACTCGACGAAACCGGAAATGTTTCCGGGCTTTATTTTTCCGGCCAGGCATTCCATCCAGACGAACAATGCGGAAGGGAGTACGTCATTCTGGAGAAGAGGGAAGCTAAAACTTTTTTTCGTCACCAGGCGGAGGCAGGCTTTGGGGCCGCCGTTGTCCGGCCGAAGGAAAGCGTGATACCAAAAATAATTTTGGAAGGGAAAATAAGGATCCCAGGAAGGTGTGCTCGTAAATCTTTTGACGGTATTGGGAGGGGGCACGATGCCGAGAGGAAAGGGGGGGCTGAAAGGAGCGCTAATCGGGATTTCTTCGAACAGCTCCAGTCGGAAGTTGCAAAGGTGTTTCAGGGCAGGGTTGACACGATTGATTCCGGAAAAGTTGTCCAGTACTGGATCGGGGAGATCGCGGTCGTCTAGAAGCTGAATCCATTCGTCCGAAAAAGGGGCCAGAGCTTTCTCGAGATCTTCCATGATGCTGTGAACTGAGGGCTGGTAGTAGGTTCTTTCGGTTCTATTGGCGGTTGAAGGTGGCATGCTCCAATGAGAGAAATCTTCTTGCGGTTCGGGCACTTGATCTCGGTCCAGGTGCTCTGCCAATCTTTTGACGGCTTCCGGGTCTATTAATAACTTTACTGAAACTCTCATGATAATAATCCTCCTTATGTTTCAGCATTGTTAACGAACAATCCCCACCTTGGGGATTTTCTATTGGTAGGGTATGTTTTTTGATTGTTATTGTCAATGGTAGTATCAAATGTAGGGGCGCCCCCGTGTGGGCGCCCTTAAACATTTCAAAAAAAGCCCGACTCTAAAAGAAGAGTCGGGCGACGATGTTTTGTGTCTAGAAAACGATGAGGGGTATTACTCCCTTGGCCGGATCGGCTTTTCCGTGCTGTGTATGACGCTCTTTTATAGCTATTCCAGAGCTGGGGCTTATCAGTCGTTGCCAGTAGGAAATAAGTTCGATGGCCGAGAGAACGAAAGTCGGACTGTACAGCGGCTCAGGTTCGACCATTTTTAAGTGCAGGTGCTGGATGTCGGAAGAAACTGAATAGTGATGGTAGAAATAACGTTCTTCCAGCAGGGCATCGCGATAGATCAATGGGCCGATCATGTTGCTTCGTCCGGATTCAATCGGAGTCATGGCGTGCCAAAGACTTTGATTATGGCCTTGGCCGGATAGTTTGTCGAAAAGGTGCCAAGTCCCGCCGCAAAAAAGGAACAATGGAAGGAATTCTTCACAGACCCGACGGTTCTTGGTGGTGATTCCTCGCACCCAGTTTGTAATATCTTGGGCAATCTGAGGGAGATCCGCTTCTGTGAGGATATCATGATCTTGCGCCAGAAAAGTATCGATTAGGAGGTCGTGGATTTTTTGCTCCAAAAAAGTTCGACTCCATTTTAGAAACCCTTGGTCCTTTTTGCGTGTTTTTGCTTCCAAATTCAAGAAGCACTGATTGATGCTCGGATCAGGATGCGTTCCTGACTCCTTGAAGATCTGAAGTGCCGGCCAAAAAGAGTTCCAGTCAAACCATAACCTTACTGAAAGTTTCATGTGATGTTCTCCTTTGCTTCCAGTATTGTTAACGAACAATCCCCAGCTTGGGGATTTTCTATTGGTAGGGTAGGTTTTTTGATCGTTATTGTCAAGGGATGCCCCCACACTCAAGCAACTTGAATGTGGGGGCCCCTACACATTTTATTGAAATTACATTATAATAAAATCCATGCGTACCACCATTGAAATCAGCCGTTCGGCGCTGACAGACAATATTAAACTTTTCAAAAAGATTATCGGCCCACCTTCGTCCCGAGGAAGCCTCGGAACTGCGTCTGTGCCCGGCGGTCGTCTTTTGGGCGTCGCGGTGAAAGCCAATGCCTACGGCCATGGCTTGGTGGAAGCGTCGCAAATTTTTCTGGCGGCGGGAGCTGATTGGCTGATTGTCGATAGCGTGGAAGAGGGAATGGTTTTGCGAGAAAACGGTTTGCTGGCTCCGGTGTTGATTGTCGGCTATGTGCCGCTCCAGGATCTGGAAAAAGTTTTTGATTACGATTTCCGGCTGGTGGTTTACAACAAGCAAACGATAAAAAAACTGGAACAAATCTCCAAAAAGCGCCGGCAAGTCGTGCGCGTTCATCTGAAAATCGAAACCGGCACGATGCGGCAGGGGATCATGCCCAAAGAAGTGATTCCTTTGGTGCGATCGATCAAGTCCAAACTGATTGAAATCGAAGGCGCCTCAACTCATTTCGCTAATATCGAAGATGTCCTGGAGCACGATTTCGCCGCCAAGCAATTGGATACTTTCAGGGCGATCGTCGAATTGCTTAAAGCCAACAAAGTCCCGCTGAAATATATTCATTGTGCCAATTCGGCGGCGACGATTCTTTTTCCCAAAACATATTTCAACTTGGTTCGAATCGGTATTTCCGCCTACGGGCTTTGGCCGTCGTCGGAGACGAGATTGAGCGCCGTGAAAATGCACCGCAATCAATTGCATTTGGAGCCGGCGCTGTCGGTCAAATCTCTGGTGGCTCAAATCAAAGAAGTGCCGGCAGGTAGTTTCATCGGCTACGGCTGTACCTATAAAACCACCAAAAAATCAAAAATTGCCGTGGTCCCGATCGGATACTATGACGGCTACGATCGCCGGCTGTCCAACACGGCCCATGTCTTGATTCACGGTCAGCGCGCGCCGGTACGGGGGAGAGTGTGCATGAACATGATGATGGCGGATATTTCCGATATTCCCAATGTCCGGCTGGAAGATCCGGTGGTCGTTCTGGGAGTTCAGGGAAAAGAAGAAATAACGGCGGAACAATTGGCGGAATGGTCCGGGTCGATTAATTATGAAGTGGTGACGAGATGGAGAGAGACGCTGGAGAGAAAAATAAAAGCTTAAAAATATCAAAATTCAAAAGAAATTGAAAATATAAATACTGTTATTTATATTTTCAGCTTTAAGTTTCTTTTGAATTTTTTGTTTTTATATTTTAGATTTTACTAAAATACCCCGCCGCGCCATTGGGCGAGCAGGGTATTTTCATTGAGAGAGGCAAAGCTAGAAAGGCAATTCGGCTTCAACTACGATGGGCGCGGTCAGGTCGGGTGCTTTTATTTCCACCAGGGCTTTGTTTGGAGTTCCCTTTACTATATAGAGGACCGCTTCGTGGTCTTTGGTGCCGGGTGAGAATCGGCCGCAGAATTCGGTGACGTAAAATTTACTCTCGACGCCGGCGGCGACTTTGCGGGCATCAATGTTTTCTACATTGACCGGCCCGTCCGGTCGGAAATCAGCTTCGACGCGCACAAAAGGTTCTGTGCCGCTGGCACCGCCAATTTTTTTGATGAAACGGATTGCTTTAGGCACTTTGGCGCCAGAAGTTATCGCTTGTTCCTTGATAATTTCGTCGGCCATGTTTTTGATGTTAATGATAACAATAGTATTATAGCAAGAAAATATCCAATCATAAATAACAAATATCAAATAAAATTCAAGCTCCAATTACCAATGAAATCATCCCCATCTTTGTAATTGAAGCTTTGTTGGTTATTTGTGATTGGATATTACTGAAAAATGCCTTTCCCAATCTCTAAGGGAGCGAGGTTTTTTTTAAAAGAAAAAGCAGATGCCAAGGCATCTGCTGGGTGAAAGTTTTCAGTCGAATAACAGGAATAACATTAAGACATACACGGTGGGGCCGATTTTTAATCGGATGGGCTCTTCCTCTTTGGTGTACGGCTGACATTGCAAGAGTTTTAAGCAAACCCAGGCGGTGATCAGGCGTGACCGGAAAATGATAATGAAGATAAGGAAAAGTGCCAGAAATGACTGAAACAAGAATAGCACGCTGATGCTAAGTAGGGCCAAGCAGATTTCCAAATAAGTCATTAGAATTATTTGTATTTTCCTGGCCGGAATGAGGATGATCGAACATCCAATTAGCATCAGTAAAATGAAAATGCGAGTTGTTTGGTGAGCCAACGGGTTGGTTGCCGGTACGTGCGGCAGGATGAGGTAATTGATTGCCAAAATGATACCTCCGATAATCACCAACGCTATGCCTGCGGTTTCCCGGAGCGAGAGTTCCCTCGACAAAATTTGCATATACACCTCCTTGAAAGCAAATCCGGTAATTATATAGAAACAAAGCAAAAAGTCAAGCATCAAGGAAATGTTAAATCACAAATAACCAATATCAAATAAAGCTCCAATAACCAAGATCGAAATGATCTTATTGGTAATTTGAGCTTTGATTTCATTTGTTATTTGTTATTGGATATTGGTTATTATTTCTGTTATTATACATCCGATGGATATGCTAAAAGACCTAAACGATGAACAGAAAAAAGCGGTCACGCACGGGACTGGTCCGCTTTTGATTGTGGCCGGCGCCGGGACGGGTAAAACAACGGTGATTACCAGACGCATTGCCTGGCTGATTTTGCATCAGAAGCTCAAAGCCAATGAAATCTTGGCGCTTACTTTCACGGAAAAGGCGGCGGAGGAAATGGAAACGCGCGTGGATAAGCTTTTACCGCTCGGGTATGAGGACCTGTGGATCCAAACTTTTCATGAATTCGGTAAAAGAGTCTTGGCCGAAAACGCCCTGGAGATCGGACTTGATCCGCAATTCAAAATTCTGACCCAGACCGATCAGTATCTGTTTTTGCGCCAGCATTTGTTTGAATTCGACCTCGATTATTACCGGCCGCTCGGAAATCCCACCAGATTTATTCAGACGCTGACGAAATTCTTTTCACGCCTTAAAGATGAGGAAGTTGATGAAAAGGAATTTTTGAGGTACGCGCAAAAGCAAGGCAAAAGACAAAAGACCAAAGACAAAGTTACGGAAGAGGAAAAGGAAAACATCGCGAAAACTATCGAGTTAGCGGGGGCGTACAAAAAATATCAGGAGCTGATGCGCAAAGAGAGCTATGTGGATTTCGGAGATTTGATTATGTATACTCTGCGCCTATTTCGTACCCGGAAAAGCGTCTTGGGCCGATTCCAGAGCCAGTTCAAATATATTTTGGTGGATGAATTTCAGGATACCAATTTTGCCCAGTACCAATTGCTGAAATTGTTGTCGCAGAAAAACGACAATCTGAACGTGGTGGGGGATGACGACCAGTCGATTTATCGTTTCCGCGGGGCGGCGCTTAACAATATTTTAAATTTCAAAAAACACCACCCGCAGTCGCGAGAAGTCGTTTTGACCACCAATTACCGTTCACTGCCGGGTATTTTGGACGCTTCGTATGATTTGATCCAGGGCAATAATCCCGATCGCCTGGAAACGCGATTGAATATCCAAAAGCAGCTCAAGATAGGGCGCAAGATCAGCGCCGCGGAGAAAAAGATTCGGCCGACGCTTTTTTGGGAGCCGACGGTGGAGCAGGAAGCGAAAACCGTGGCCGGCGAGATTGTTCGGCTGAAAAAAGAAGCGAAATATGACTGGCGCGATTTCGCCATTCTGGTGCGGGCCAATGATCACGCCGAGCCGTTCATCAAAGTCTTGGAACGCGCCGGCCTGCCTTATATGTTTGTCGCTTCCAAGGGGCTCTATAGCACGCCGGAAGTGATGGGCTTGATCGCGTATTTGCGGACGCTCAATAATTTTATGGACAGCGTCAGCCTCTACCGCGTGACGCATATGCCGGTGTTTGATTTTGATCCGCAGGATGTGATTCGTTTGCTTCAGCACGCCAATCGCAAGAGTATCACGCTCTATGAAGCGTTTGACGAGTCGGACGGTATCGCGGGAATCAAAGACCAGACCAGGCAATCCCTCAAAAAATTATTGGGACTTCTGAAAAAACAGGTGGACGGCGCTCGGCAGAAAAAAGTCAGCGAAGTATTACTGGAGTTCTTGAATGAGTCCGGCTATATGGATCGGCTGAAAAAACAAGAAACCCTGGCGGAAGAACAACGTTTCCAGAATGTGGTTGAACTGTTTAAGCGTATCCAACAATTTCAGAAAACCGACCGCGACACCCATACCGTCCAGGATTTCGTGGCCGAGTTGGAATTGGCGACCGAGGGGGGAGAGGATCCGGCGCCGGCCGAAATGCAAGAAGGACCGGATACGATCAAGGTGATGACGGTGCACAAAGCCAAGGGGCTGGAGTTCCCGGTCGTTTTCCTGACTTCGTTGGTCGAGGGCCATTTTCCGCCTCAGGAAAAAAGCGATCCGCTGCCGATCCCGGAAGACCTGCTGGAAGAAAAATTGCCGGCCGAATCAAGGGTGCCGGAAGAACGGCGGCTTTTCTATGTCGGGATGACGCGGGCGAAGGAGCATCTCTATCTGACCGGCGCGGCTGATTACGGCGGAAAACGCCAGCGCAAACTGTCGCGTTTTGTCCGAGAGATCGAAGAAAAAATCGATATCCGTAAATCCGAAGCCGAAACCGAACTGCTCAGCCAGCAAAAGCTGTTTGTTGCGACCGGGCAGATAACGATCAAAGCGGAGCATCGCTTGCCGGCCAAATTCAGTTTCACTCAGCTGGAAGCCTTTGAGAAATGTCCGCTACAGTACAAATTCGCGCATATTCTGAAAATTCCGACCGAAGGCTCTTTTACTTTCAGCTACGGCAAGAGTTTGCATGAGACCTTGCGCGATTTTTACACGATTGTCATGTCGGGTCGGGTGCCGGCGGAAAAAGAATTGCTGAAAATGCTAGAGGAGAATTGGATCAATGAGTGGTATCACAACAAAAAGCATGAGCAGGAAGGGAGAAAAAAAGCCGAGCAGTCTTTGAAAGATTTCTATCGAAAAAACAAAGACAACTTGGGCCGCCCGCAGTACGTCGAAAAGGAATTCAACATGAAATTGGGCGCCTATGTCCTGCGGGGCAAAATCGACCGGGTCGATAAACTGGCCGACGGGACGGTGGAGGTGGTGGACTACAAGAGCGGGCACCTGAAAGAATACGAATCGGATACAAAAAGAATGCGCCAGCTGATGCTCTACGCTCTGGCGTTGAAACAGATTTTCAATTTAAAACCAACCAAGCTGACGCTCTACTACCTGGAAGACAACGAGCCGTATTCGTTGTCGGCGGATAAATTTGAAAAAAAACTGCCGGAGATCGAGCGGGGCGCGATCGAGGTTTTCGATGAGATCAAGACCAGTAATTTCCCAGCCAAGCCATCGGCTTTTGTCTGTCAGCACTGCGATTTTCGGATGATATGCCCATATAGGAAATGAAATTTAAAATCCAAAAACATAAAGTTTAAAACAAATCAAAAATCAAAAGCTAAAAGCACCTTACATTTTAATTTTTAACTTCTTTTAGATTTTAGTTTTTAAGCTTTACATTTTCTGCTATAATGTATTTATGTCCCTCAAGCTCTACCTTCTATTATTGTTAGCGGTTACCCTGGTCTGCTGGGGGCTTTTCGCCTTTATCCTCTTCAGCGTTGATCCGGAAGGTGGTAAACTGCCGGTAATCGCTTTTTATGCCGTGCTGGGATTTGCGGCCATGGGGACTTTTGCCCTGGCCGGCTATGCCATTCGCTCCAAAATGAGCCGAGGCGAAGAATTATATGCCAATCTGGGGATTTCGTTGCGACAGGGTTTGCTCCTGTCGATCGGCTTGCTCGGGGTGCTCTTGCTCCAGTCGATTCGTTTGCTGAATTGGTGGGACGGGTGTCTCTTGGTCGGCTTTCTGGTTTTGTTGGAATTTTTCTTTTTGTCGAGGAAGTAGATAAGATGTAAGAAGTAAGATATAAGATATAAGATATAAGAATGGAAGAAGAATTAAAAAAATATTTAGCTGAGGCGCTGGGGCGGATAGAGACCGCGGGGAGCGAAGACGCCTTGGAAAAACTGCGCGTGGAATATCTCGGCCGCAAAGGGCGGGTGAGCTTGCTTTTGCGCCAGGTCAAGGATTTGACGATTGATGAAAAGAAAAAAATCGGCGCGCTGGGCAATGAGATCCGCCAAAAATTAGAGGCGTCGATCATCGCCAAGAAAAGCGGACTATCTTTGGCCAAATATAAAAATCTGGCTCAATCGGAGTGGATTGATGTGACGGAGAAGGGAACAGCGCCGAATTACGGCACACTTCATCCCATTTCCCAGGTAATTTATGACATGATCGATATTTTCACTTCCATGGGCTATGAAACGGTCTCGGGCCCGGAAGTGGAAACAGACTATTATTGTTTCGAAGCGCTCAACATGCCGCCCGGACATCCGGCGCGCGACATGCAGGATACTTTTTATCTAAAAAACGGTTTGGTCCCGCGGACGCATACTTCTGCGGTTCAAATTCGCTATATGGAAAAACATAAGCCGCCATTTCGAATCATCGCTCCGGGGCGCGTTTATCGTAATGAAAAAGAGGATGCCACCCATACTTCGGTTTTCACGCAACTGGAAGGGCTGGTGGTAGGTGAGGATATCACTTTTGCTGATTTGAAAGGCACTTTGATTAAGGCGGTCAAAGCCGTGGCCGGTCAGGACAAGCAGGTCCGTTTCCGTCCGTCTTTCTTCCCGTATACCGAGCCTTCCGCCGAGATTGATATGTCCTGCATGCGTTGCGGGGGAAAAGGTTGTCCCGTTTGTAAAAACAGCGGCTGGGTTGAATTGGGGGGGAGCGGGATGGTTCATCCCCAGGTTTTCAAAAATGTCGGCTACGACCCGGAAAAAATTCAGGGTTTTGCTTTTGGTTTTGGTCCGGATCGAGTCAAGTCGATGAAGCACAGTATAAAAGACGCGCGATTATATTATCAGAACGATTTAAGATTCTTGCGGCAATTTTATTAATAATTCAAAATTAATAATGCAAAATGCATAATTAAGCATTTTGTCGGGAGGGTCTATGTCTCAAAGGGGGGAGAATATTAGGTTGAGGAGTAAGAAATTTGCTCTTAATGTCCTAAGGTTGGTTAGGATGTTTCCCCGGTGCCAGGAAGGGAAAGTTATCGGACAGCAGTTGTTAAGAGCATCAATGTCGATCGGAGCAAATTTATTTGAAGCTTCGGCGGCAAGAAGTAGAATCGAGTTTTGCAGTATCTTGAACATTTCTTTGAAAGAGGGGGTAGAAACACGATATTGGCTAGAAATGGCCTTGGGCGCAGGATTGGTTAAAGATCATGATAGCGCGAAAATATCAGACGAATTGAACCAGATCTGCCGTATCATTACTACGATTGTTTTAAAAACCAAGCAACTTGCCAAATAATTTTACATTTTGAATTCTGCATTTTGAATTAACCTATGAAAATTGTCTACAGTTGGCTAAGAGATTACGTGGCGACAGATAAGACTCCTGAAGAAATCAAGGAGCTTTTGACTTTTCATGTCGCGGAAGTGGAATCGGTTCAGCCGGTAGGGGCAATGGCCAATGTGGTGGTGGGCAAAGTGTTAAACGTCAGGTCACATCCCAACGCTGATAAATTACATCTGACGACGGTTGATATTGGCGGTGAGGCGCCCTTAGAAATAGTGTGCGGTGCACCGAATGTAGCTGTTGGCCAGTTAGTCCCGGTCGCTCTGCCCGGTGCGGTTCTGCCCGGCGGATTTAAGATTGAAAAGCGGGCGGTGCGGGGAGAGATGTCGGACGGCATGATTTGCGCCGAGGATGAACTGGGCCTGGGAAAAAATCACGAGGGTATTATGGTTTTGCCGGCTACTTATAAAATCGGTGATACTTTTTCTCCGGCGGGTGGCGACACGGTAATTGATGTCTCGATCATGCCCAATCGGCCGGATCTGATGTCGCATCTCGGCGTGGCGCGCGAACTGGCGGCGTTGGAAAAGAAAGCCGTCCGCGTCAAAGATTATCCGTCGCTTCCGGGCGCGGAAAATATCCTGAACGTGAAAATCGAAGACCAAAAGATCTGCCCGCGGTATTCGGCCTGGTTGATCGGCGGCATAAAAATCGGTCCCTCCCCGGAATGGATACAGAAGCGATTAATGGCGGTCGGCTTGCGGCCGATCAATAATGTCGTCGACCTGACCAATTATTTAATGTATGACGTCGGCCAGCCGTTGCACGCTTTTGATTTTGACAAAGTGGCCGGCGGCCGGATGGTGGTGCGCGGGGCGCGCGAGGGCGAAGTTGTCGTGACGCTGGATGGCGGAAAACGATCATTGAAAAAGGGCATGCCGATCATTCAAGACAATGAAAAACTGATTGACCTGGCCGGAATTATGGGCGGGCAAAACAGCGAGGTCGGTGATTCGACGACGACGATAGTCTTACAGGCTGCGAATTTCGACGGAATCGCGATTCGGCAGGCTTCCCGAGCGCTGGGACATCGCACTGACGCTTCCGGTATTTATGAAAAAAACATTGATCCTAATTTGACTTGGCCGACTTTGGCCAAAGGATTTTCTTTGTTGAAAGAAATGATCCCGACCGCGACCGTGCGGCAAGTGATTGATCTGTCGGCGGTAAAAGTCGAGCCGAGGAAGATTGAGATGGAGGCTATCCGGGTCAATAAATTTTTGGGCACGTCTTTGACGGAGCGAGAAATCGTCGAGGCGCTGACCAGCCTGAATTTATCGGTGGCGGGCGAAAAACAATTAACCGTGAAGGTGCCGACCTATCGCCGCGATTTATCTTTGCCCCAGGATTTGATTGAAGAAGTGGCGCGCTATATCGGCTACGATAAAATTCCGGCCAAACTGCCGATGGGCGAACTGGTGCCGCCGCCGAAAAATTGGGAACTATACTGGGAAAAGAAAGCCAAAAGGATTTTGGTGGGCTGCGGTTTTTCCGAGGTGGTTAATTATTCTTTCAATAGCCGGGAAGAAATCGCCGAGCTGGGTTTGGATCTGGAAGAATACTTGGAAGTCGCCAATCCGATCAGTCCCGACAACGCCTATATGCGGGCCAGCTTGATTCCGAATGTTTTGAAAAATGTCAGAAATAATCTGAAAGAATTCCCCGCCTTTTCTCTGTTCGAACTCGGCCATGTGTTTTACCAGCTGCAAAATGCGGCGGGGGAGCGGGGTATCGCGGAACAGCCTAAGCTCTGCGGTGTGATTGTCGACAAAAAAATGGAATCGCATTCGCCTTTACGCAGTCCGCTATTTCTCCAAGCCAAAGGCGTGGTGGAGTTGTTGTTGCGCCATTTCGGCTATGATCAAGATGCCGGTGATTATATGCATTTCGATATTCATTCCCGGGCATTTCACCCCGGGCGCGTGGCCGTGATTCGGGTGCCCGTCAAAGGAGATGGTGAATTGGCCGGATCGGTTCACGAGGATATCGGTTATGTCGGCGAAGTTCATCCGGCCTTGCTCCAGGCTTACGGCATCAAGGCGGAAGTGATGCTGTTTGATCTCGATTTTGACAAGCTTAGCCGTCTCGCGACCGAAAAACGCTCCGTCAAGGATATCGGAAAATTTCCGGCAGTCACGCTGGATGTGGCGCTGGTGGTTGATCTGAAGGTGCTGACCAGCGAAATTGAAAACGCTCTCGGCGACGCCGGCGGTGACATGCTGGAAAATGTGGAATTATTTGATGTTTATGAGGGGAAAAATTTGCCGGACGGCAAGAAAAGTTTGGCTTTCCATTTGGCTTATCGTTTGCCGGATCGGACGCTGACCGATGAGGTGGTGCAAGCCCAACACGAAAAAGTTTTGGCGGCGGTGAAAAATAAATTCGGGGCGGAGGTAAGAAAGTAAAAGATATTAAGAATATTAAGAGTATTAAGATATTAAGATATTAAGATATTAAGAGGGCGGCGATGAGCGGCTCTCTTTTTTAACGCAAAAAAAAGACCGTGTGATCATCGAGGGCATGATGACACGGTCAGAGTGAAAGTTTAGCGCATGATTCGGTTGAAAATGGCGCGGAAGCTTTCTCGGTCCAGTTTGGATTGCTCGGAGCATCGCCAGAGGAGGTAATTGGCATTACCGTTGAGGCGGTACCAGCCGGCGACGTTTCCCATGGCTGCCAGGTCGTCGGTTTCGCCAGGCAGATGTCCCATTTCTTTCATTTCTTCATGGCGGATGTCGGCGACCAGCCTGTCGACCGGGAAATTCGATCCGGTATTCCAGAATACCGCGATTTCATCAGTGCGCGGATTGTGCTGGACGAGAACACCTCGGCATTTGCGAAATTTCATTGCCTTGTGGAGATCAGGGTTGGAATGTGACAGGCACACCAGTGCGAGGCCGCGCTGTCGTGGAGTATCTTTGACCGCTTGGTCAAAGACCGCGAGGGCGAGATCGAATCGTTGTTGTCCCATGGCTGCCTGCTGGAGGAAAAACTTGATGGCGGACAGGACTTCGAAGCGTGTCTGTTGATTGAGGTTCGGAAAATGCTGGAGTCGAGCCAGGAGTGCAGCCGGGTGGAACCCGAATTTGTCGAGGCGCCGGCACTTCCGATCGGTGGCGAAAAACCCGCCGTATTCTTGGAGCTTCTTCATGATGCGGATTGAGGTGTCGATTTGATGCTTCTCAGCCCACTGGATCAACATATGATTGAATTCCGGGATGTGGTTGGCGTGCACAGGGCGGTCTGATGGTGTGCGGGTTCGCATTTCTGCTTCGGCCAAGATAATGTTGGTCAGATGGTCAAAATAGACTTGGTCTGACGCTTCATTGTTCTTGGCTTCTTTGGCCATGTCGGCCCAGTGCCAGAAAAACGGGGCGCCGGTTTCGGCGCGGAAGTCCACGCTGTGGGTGGTATCCACCATTCGCACATATTCCACCATTTCGTGCAGAGGCAAGTGGGCAGGAATATTGAGAAAGTTCCAGGCCAACGAGGCGGAGCACTGTTTTTCTGTTGCGTCACGATTCAGGGCGTGCTCATCGAACAGGCTTCCGCAGATCCCAACAGGAATGACGCCATCCAGCATGAGAGTTCGCCAGTCCAGTTTCGATATTTCATTGTGGCTGACGAAATTCACCGTGGCGTTTCTGATTTCCGGGAAAATCCTATTCCCGTACCTGCTACGGAGGAGAGTACACGCCAGAATCTCATCAAAATGAGGTCCAACGTGCGTGAGTAGCGCCGTCCATTTTATGGACGACAAAGAGATCCCGAGCGCTTGTTCGAGCGCTTGTTTGGTCCAAGGCATTTGTAATCCTCCTTCCTTGGAATTTTGGTGAAGAACAAACGACTCGCCGAAGCGGGCCGGAGCGAGATCTTTCTCGCACCCCGCTGCCGATATTTCTATCTCGGCAATGGGGTGGGGAAAATGTGCCAGCCAAGAGGGTAAGTCTTGGCTGGAATGATCGACTGCTGGCGATAGGCGGGGCTCACTTTTCTGTATGGGATTTTAGGAGTGATCAGCCATCAGGGTGATGATAACGTATAAAGCTGATAACACTGCAACGCTACCTACTATTGCCGCACCGCTGGTATTAGCCGGCATGTCTTTGGTCAAGTAGCCAACGGTTGGTATGGCTGCTATCGCAGATACCACAAAACTGATCGTCAAAAATATTCTTGTTCTTGCCTGCATGATTTTCCTCCTTTCCTGAATTCAGGACTCGAAATCGTAGCACGTAATGGCCATTATGTCAATGCCAGGGCGTTTTTGTGGCTTTCGGGTCTATGCTCGCAATCCACATTTTCACCTTTACAAAGGACAAAATAGATGCTAAATTGAAGGTAGTTAATTAGCCAATTTTTACTTTAATTTAAGCCAAAAGAGTTGGGGCGGGACTCTTTATTTTATTGATATATGGGAAGTGACAAAAAACCGAAAACAGCCAAGAAACCGGCGGTAGCGGCGGTCAAGGAATATTCAGCGGATCAGATCCAGGTACTCGAGGGTCTGGAACCGGTACGCAAACGTCCGGGTATGTATATCGGTTCTACCAGTGAGACCGGTTTGCACCATTTGGTTTGGGAAGTGGTGGACAACGCCATCGATGAAGCGACCGGCGGGTTTGCCAAAAATATTGACGTAGTTATTTACAAAAACGGTTATGTCAGTGTATCTGATGATGGCCGCGGAATCCCGGTAGAGAAGCATAAACAAACAAAAGTTTCCGCACTGGAAACGGTTTTGACGGTATTGCACGCCGGAGGCAAATTCGATCGTGAAGGCGGATATAAAGTCGCCGGCGGTTTGCACGGCGTCGGTGTTTCCGTCGTCAACGCGCTATCCGAAGTTACGATCGCGGAAGTCAGACGCGACGGACAGTTATGGCGCCAGGAATACCACCGCGGTAAACCGCAGGGACGAGTGAAAGCGGTCAAGGCGGCGCGGGGAACCGGGACGACGATCACTTTTTTGCCGGACAAAACAATTTTTGAAACTACCGAATTCAATAGCGATACGATTCTCAACCGTTTGCGTCAGTATGCCTATTTGACCCAGGGAGTGCGTATCAATTTCACCGACGAGCGCAAGAATCTGATTGAGGGCCGAAAAGAGCCCAAGCATTATTCTTTTTATTTCGAAGGCGGGATCAAAGCCTATGTCCGCCAATTGAATGAAGGCAAAGCGGTAAAAAATTCCATTTTTCAATTCGCCAAAGATTCGGCGGGAACTTTTGTCGAAGTCGCCATGCAGTACGTCGATGAATTCAGCGGAATTATCATGGCTTTCACCAATACGATTCACAATCCGGAAGGTGGAATGCACATGATCGGTTTCCACAAAGCTATCACCCGCGCGTTGAATAAATATGGCCGACAAAACAACTTGATCCGAGAAAAGGATGAAAATATTCAGGGCGAAGACGCGGAAGAGGGCTTGACGGCGATTATCAGCGTCAAGGTAAAAGATCCCCAGTTTGAGGGCCAGACCAAAGCCAAACTCGGAAATCCGGAAGTCCGGGCGGATGTCGAGGCGGTGGTTTTTGAAAAACTGGTGGAGTATTTGAATGAAAATCCCAACGACGCTCGTTCTATTCTGAACAAAACTTTGATTGCGGCCAAGGCTCGTCGAGCGGCGCGAGCGGCGCGCGAGACGGTTATTCGCAAAGGCGCGATGGATGGCTTCGCTCTTCCCGGCAAACTGGCTGATTGTACTTCCCGCGATCCGAAAAACAGCGAATTGTTTCTGGTTGAGGGTGATTCCGCCGGCGGCTCGGCCAAGCAAGGACGCGACCGGCTGTACCAGGCGATTCTGCCGTTGCGCGGTAAAGTATTGAACGTCGAGCGCGCGCGCATTGATCGGGCTCTGGGTAACGAAGAAATCAAAGCGCTGGTGATCGCGATCGGGACGGCACTCGGCGAAGATTTTGATCTTTCCCGTTTGCGCTACGACCGCATTATCATCATGACCGATGCCGATGTCGATGGCGCTCATATTCGCACTTTGCTGCTGACTTTGTTTTACCGCTTCTTCCCGGAATTGATCAAAAACGGACATCTCTATATCGCTCAGCCTCCACTGTACAAAGTTCAGAAGGGGACCGAGAAGCATTATGTTTTTACCGACGAAGAAAAAAACAAGATCGTCCTGCAACTGGGTAAAAAGAAATCCCAAAAATTGACGGTCAAAAGTTACGGCGAAACGAAACAGGAGATAGACGTGGAAGAAGGGCAGACCGCCGCCGTCAAAGGCGTTTCGATCCAGCGCTACAAAGGTTTGGGAGAAATGAATCCCGAGCAGCTTTGGGAGACCACCATGGATCCCGAGCGCCGGATGATGTTTCAGGTGGATATGGGTGATGCCGAAAAAGCGGAAGAAGTTTTCGATATGCTGATGGGAAAAGAAGTCCTGCCCCGCAAGAAATTTATCGCCACCCACGCGAAGGCGGTGAAGAACCTGGATATTTAAGATTTAAGAAGTAAGAGATAAGATTTAAGAAGAAAGCTGTAGTTTATAGGGTTTTTCTTATATCTTAAATCTTATATCTTAAATCTTTACCGAAGACTTGCCAACCATTTCAAGTTAGTCTATAATGGTCTTAGTAAGGTTTCGGGTCTCCGAGGCCTTTTAAAGAGGATAAAAAAATGCCTTTATCAGAAAACAAAGTGTTTACTTTCCTGCGCGAGGCGCGGGAGGAGCTCAAAAAAGTAGTTTGGCCGTCACGCAAACAATTGCTCCAGCACACGCTGGTGGTAATTGCGGTCAGTTTAATTGTCGCGGCAATTTTAGGCACGGTCGACATTTTATTGTCACTGGGGCTTAAAACTATTATTTAAGGAAATTGATTTATGCCTAAGCAACTAGGAAAGCGGGAGCGGCGTTGGTACGTACTCCATACCTACAGCGGTTACGAAGAAAATGTCGCCCGCAATCTGCGCCAGCGTATCGAATCATTGGACATGGAAGACAAAATCTTCCAAGTGCTGGTGCCCAAAGAGAAAAAAATTAAGATCCGGAACGGGAAGAGAAAGGTAATCGAGGAAAAGATTTTCCCGGGCTATGTGCTGGTGGAAATGATTGTGACCGACGATTCCTGGTACGTGGTGCGCAATACGCCTCAGGTCACCGGTTTCATCGGATCGGGCACGACGCCGACGCCGATTTCCGACGAAGAAATCGATTCGCTCAAAAAGCGCATGGGCGTCAAAGAGCCGAAGTACAAAGTCGATATCGAAGTCGGCGATTCGATCAAAATCACCGATGGTCCCTTCAAGGATTTTGACGGCAAGGTCAACGCGCTGGATGAAGAGAAGGGCAAAGTCAAAGTGCTGGTCAATATGTTTGGCCGCGAGACTCCGGTTGAACTCGACTTTTTACAAGTTAAAAAAGTTTAATTTTGAATTTCGTACCTGCCTGGCTTCCGTCCGAAGGCTTTCAGCCCGAGGCTCGGCGGGCAAGTTATGAATTTTGCATTTAAATCTTATGGCAAAGAAACCTAAGACAATCGTCAAACTTCAAATCGCTGCGGGAGCGGCGACTCCGGCCCCTCCGGTCGGTCCGGCTCTCGGCCAGCACGGCGTCAATATCAAGGAATTCGTTGATCGCTTCAATGAGAAAACGAAGAATCAGCGCGGCGATATTTTGCCGGTAGAAATTTCTATTTTTGACGACCGTTCGTTTACTTTCATCCTAAAAACTCCGCCGGCCGCGGAATTGCTCAAAAAAGCGG
Source organism: uncultured Candidatus Saccharibacteria bacterium (assembly GCA_965230955.1). GTDB lineage: Bacteria > Patescibacteriota > CALEFQ01 > CALEFQ01 > CALEFQ01 > CALEFQ01. Next base: position 237,783 of record OZ246404.1, read on the forward strand.
CCAAGGTCAAGAAAGGTTCTGGTGTGCCGCACAAAGATAAAGTCGGCACGGTCACTGACGCGCAGGTGGCAGAGATCGCCAAGAAAAAAATGCCCGACCTGAATGCCAATGATTTGCCGCAAGCCAAAAAGATCATTGCCGGGACGGCCCGCAGTATGGGACTGGAAGTAAAGTAAAATAAATTTTCTCACACCAATCGTGTGAGAAAATTTATTTTATGGCCTTCGCGGCCGGGGCTCCTGAATGCTCCCCGAACCCCGGATGGTATTAACCTCTGGAGATCATTAGAATGTCAGATTTAAAAACAATCTTTGGTTCCGGCCCTGTTTCAGTCGAGCAGCTGGGTGGCGGCCTGGATAAATTAAACTTTGCGGTTCATTCGCCGGAAGGTTTTTTTATTTGGCAATTATCCGCGAAACAAATCGATCGGTCTCGTTTCGACCGGCTGGAAAAATTGGCTGAATATCTGGACGGGCGCGGTATCGTCACTCGGCGTTTGGTGGCGGGGAGCCTGGTGCCTTTGCCGCAGTCATCTTTCCGCTGGTCGGCTGTTTATCGGGGTGTCCCGGGTCGCTCCCAGATGTGGTCGGCCTATTCGCCGACTCAGATAAAAAATGCGGTCAAATATTTGGAGTTGATCCATTTGGCCGGACGTGATTTTCCCGAGCGCGCTGAATTGTGCCGGGCCGATCAGCTCTGGCGCTCTCTGAATCTGGAAACTCTTGGCGTCGAGCGGTCCGGTTATAGGGTGAATACCGAGAAGCTTCGCCGGATTATCGAGCGGTTAAACACCGGGTCGGAGAAAAACGAATTTGAGACTGTTTTGCACGGTGATTACGGTCGCGCTAATATCATTTTTTCCGATCAGCGGATCGCTGGCGTAGTGGATTTTGATCGGGCGGTAGTGGGACATCCGGTAGTTGACCTGGGGCGGTTTACGAGCTATCTTTTACTTGATACCGCTATTGCGCGTGCGACCATATTAACGGCCGTTCGTCAAAACTATGCCGCTTGTCCCATCGCACCGGCGGATCTGGAAGCCGCGCTGCAATTGGCTTGGTTTCTGGATTGGTTGGCTTGGCGGGACACGCCGTCGGAAATGACGCGGAAACTGATTAATCAACTTATTTCTGAACAGTTAATTTTAAAAATATGACCCCGAAACAAATCAATGCCCGTATTTTCACCAATGAAAAAGACTTGGTCGCTTTGCAGGCCAAACTTCGCCGGCAGAAGAAAAAAATAGTTTTCACCAGCGGCAGTTTTGATTTGATCCACGTCGGACACACTCGTTACTTGGAAGAAGCCAAAGAGCGGGGCGATATCCTGGTGGTGGGGGTGAGCAGCAACAAAGCGATTCAGAAAGTCAAAGGGCCGAATAAGCCGGTTTTGGATGAAAAGGTCCGCTCGGAAATGTTGGTCTATTTGCGGGCGGTGGATTACGTGGTGATCTTGCGCCAACCGAGCTGCCTCAAAGCTTTGATGTATCTGAAGCCGGATATTTTCATCACCGTCGGGGAGGACTGGAATCAAGGCTGTCAGGAAAGTCCGGAAGCGGAAGCTGTCCGAGACGGCGGCGGACGAGTGGTGGTCTTGCGCCGACAATCGCCGAAAATTTCCACGACTTCGATTATTGATAATATTGTGGCGCGACAAATCATGAAGAATTTCAAGCAGGCGCTCGATCAGCATAATGGGGCATTAAAAGAAAATGCGTGACGCTTATTATCATGGCGTGATGGCCAAGCTGGACAAGTGTCCTTTTTGTGATTTAAAAGATAAGTACATTATCACCGAGCGTTCGGGTATGGTGCTGACGGTCAATCTGTTTCCTTATGTGGATTATCACCTGATGATAGTTTCCCGGCGCCATATTGAAACTCTCGGTGAACTGAAGAAAAATGAATGGGCGGCGGTGTACTATCTGTCTAAACTGGGATTTGATTTGATTGCTCGGGTCTGGGGCGAGAAGAAAGTCAATATTTTGTATCGCGAAGGTAAAAATTCCGGAAAAAGCCTGGGCCACTGGCATTGGCATTTGATTCCTTTTGTGCAGGAATCTTTTTCTTTCAAAAAGTTTAGCGTTAAAATCGCTCCGCTGCGCTCGGCTCAGCGGCTGCGGCGTTTACTTAAAACACGTGGAAATTCAAGACGTAAAAAGAGAGCTGACTAAGCATCAATTATCCGGGCACGGTAATAAAACCGTTTTGGTCGGGATTGGCGTGCTTTACCGTGAAGGAAAATTTCTTTTGACCCGGGCGAAAAACCGCGAATACTGGTGTTTCCCAGGCGGTATATATGATGTGGCCGGAGAAACTTTGGAAATGCTGATTGCCCGCGAGTACCGAGAAGAATTGTCGGTCGATATTGAAGTCCTCAGTCCGGTCGATAATCGCCTCGATATCAGCAGTACCGGTAATTATTTTCGATTGTTGTCATACTATTTGGTCTGTCAAAAAGACAGTCGTACGCCCCGTTGCGTCGATAACGGCGATCCGGCCGACCTGGCTGAATTGCGCTGGGTTTCGCTTTCCGAAATCGACTCTTTGCCGACGGCGCTGGATACCAGGCGGATTGCCAAGAAGACGCAGTGGCTGGCGGAGCATGGGTTGTGTTAGTGTCGTTGGTCTTTTGTCTTTGGTCTTTGGCCAAATTTCAAAACCTAAAGACTAAAGACTAAAGACTAAAGACACCTCCTCTTATGCCGACAGCATTAGAATTCCCCCAAGACAAAAAAGAAATAGCCGCCTTGGCCGCTAAGCGCCCGGTGATTTTTTTTGCGGCTACGATGAGAATCAGTCCGGCTCGGTTTAAAGAATTGCTGAAAATAATCCCGCGAGGTTTTACGCCAGTTTTTGGCTTTCATCTCGAAAAAAAGATCGATCGTTTGGACGGCCCGGTGTTTTTACCGCAACGATCGTGGGCCGGGTTCAAATTACCGAAAATATCGCTGGTCGTTCAATATCGAGAAAAGGATGTCAGTGACCTAGTGGTTGCTTTACGGCCCCGGCGTTTGGTGTTTGTTCATGGATCGTGGTGTACGGCGTTGTATTTTCGCGAGGTTTGGCATGCGGCTTTTCAAGCCAATGCTCAGCTGGCGGTGCAGGATATCAAATTGATTTCACCGTATACCAGAGCGGAAGCGGAAAAGAAAAGAGGAAAATTCGGGAATACCAGTTCGATCAAAACCAGAAAAGCTACGATATTTGATCGACGACTTATCAGAAGTGTAGTCCAAGCGGCTTCGCAATCTCTCTGTTGGGTGCGTCAGCGCGGGGCGGTGGTGATACGCGGCCGAAAAATTTTGGTCAGCTCGTTTAATCGTGTCTGGCCCTATGATAGTTATTGTTTGGAAAAAGGCTGTGTGCGGGAGGCAAATTTAATTCCCAGCGGACAACAATTGGAGAAATGTTTTACCGCCCACGCCGAGACCGGTGTTATCTCTCGGGCCGCACGGCAGGGGATAAAGCTCGATGGCAGTGTCATGTATACTACAACTTTCCCTTGTATAAATTGCGCCAAGGTAATTGTCGGTAGCGGAATTAAGGAAATTGTTTTTTGGGAAGATTATGCCAATCGTGACGGCGAATTAATTCTGCGCGGCGGGGGAATCAAACTGACGAAATTGAAAATTTAATTTTGTAGGGGCGGACCTGTGTGTCCGCCCGCGATCATCGCCGGGCGACCACATGGGGTCGCCCCTACCAAGGCAACAATAATTTCATGCCAAAATCCAATTGGCCCAAGTATTATCACGACAAACTCTATCTCGGTGATCCGAAGTCATCGACGGCTTTGGTGACGCTGTGGACGGTCAAAGAAGAAATTTGCCGGAAACTGCCGGCAAAAAGTTTTTGCGTGGCCGGCCAGCTCTATAGCAAGCGGGGGATCAGTTTCCTTTTGCGCAATATCTTGGCCAACCCGTCGATTCGCACGGTAATCGTTTGCGGGCGGGATGACACGAAATCGGGGCAGGCTCTGCTGGCCTTCGCCAGAAACGGCGTTGATAACGAATACCGCGTCCGTGGTACAGAAAACTTGGTGATCGACCGGGAAATTCCGCGCGATCGTTTGGAACTAGTTCGACGCCGAGTAAAATTCATTAATTTGATAGGCATTGATGATCCGGCCAAGATTTTGCCTGCTGTCCGGCGAATCAAGCCTCAACCGCCATTCGCTCGACCGGAGATTTTCCCTCTGCCTCAGATTTCGCGCTCCCGTTGCTTGCCGGCCGAAGCCGGAATCCAAACAGTGCGCGGCCGATCGATTAGTACCGTTTGGCCGGCGATTCTGCGTCGGTTGATGCGCTTTGGGGTGGAGAGCCGACATTTTCACGGCAGCCAGGTTAAAGAGATTTTCAATTTAACCGCGGTGGTTACAGCCGAAAACTCGGCCAAGCCGAAGCTGATACCGGAATTCGGGTTTACCGCAACGGAATTAAAATCATATATCAAAAATTTTCTGAGCCCGGTCAAGGGCAAGGAAGAGTATACCTACGGCAGTCGGATGCGCGCTTTTCGAGGGATAAATCAAGTGGATGAGATGGCGCGTAAAATAAAAGGTTACGCCAATGATCGCGGAGCGCTATCGGTGCTTTGGGATCCTACCACCGATAACGCGCCGCGCAAAGTTCCATGCTTGAGTTTGGTTCAGGCGAACGGGGAAGGCGATAAAATTAACCTGACGGCATATTTTCGCTCCAACGATATGTTTAACGGCTGGCCGCGCAATGCTTTCGCGCTTCGAGCTCTGCAGGCGGAACTTGCCAAGAAAACCGGGAAAAAGCTGGGCTGGTTGACGACCATTTCAAATTGCGCCCATATTTATGAAAATGAATGGCCGCTGGCCGAGTCCGTGGTCAAAAAGTATTCCACGGCTTCCGCGTTCGAGCCGGATTCCCGCGGCGACGTTTTGATCGAGGTGCGCGGTAAAAAAATTGCCGTAACTCATTTATCGCCGAGCGGAGAGGTCCTGCATGACTGGTCTTTTGACGGACAAACAAAAAACGCCGCGCTCAAAATTATCAAGGATTTGCAACGCCAAGAGGTTTTTAGCGATGTTTATCACGCGGCCTATTTAGGAACCGAACTCCAGAAGGCAGTGCAGGCGATAAAACACAAAAAGAAATATGAGCAGGATAAAGAATAAGATATTAAGATTTAAGATATTAAGAGTATTAAGATTTGAGATGTAAGATTTAAGATGTTGAGATATAAGAGGGGAAAGAAGTCGTGACTATTATTTGCCTCACTTGATTGATTGAACAGAGCGGGGTTTTTGTTTCTGATTTTCGGTTGCGGCCTTTTTAAAAAAAAGCTGCCAAACGAGTTTGGCAGCGTGAGCGATGTGTTTATTGTTCAGGTGGTGGCGGCGCGGGATCGGGGGTCGGTTCGAGGATCTGAAGGATCTTTTTGGCGATATTGCGGGTTTCTCGAGCCAGTTGGAAAATTCTGTATACTCGATAGGCAAACCAGGATACGGGAATCGCCATTCCTAGGAGCCAAAATTTGCCTTCCGGGATGAACAATATGCTAAACGCCAGACTTAAGCAGTAGAGGACGGCGATAGCCATTGCAGTTTGTACAGCGGTGCTTCTTCTCATTGATTCCGTTTCTTTGAATTTCATCAGGTGCTCCCTAATCCTTCTGTGTTGTTTCATTCTTATCTCAATAAGATCGCTCATGAATTCCTCCTTTCGAATTGTCTCTATGAGCTGTACGCTATAGAATTCTACCGAGTCTGTCAAGGCTGAGTCGAATGACCGTAACTGCCTGGCTAAACTCCGTCCGAGGTGCTGTTTACATCGGCTAGACGCCGATAAACTTTTTCATAATTTCCCGACATTCGCTGGGTGGAAAAATATTTTTCCACGTGCCGACGGCAATATGATCGATCGATGCGGTCGATTTTTTTTATGGCTCGAACCATCTCCGGTACATTTTTCACGATGTAGCCTGTTTTCCCGCTGATCATAATCTCGGGAATCGCTCCGCGGCCGAAGGCGATGACCGGTGTGCCGCAAGCCAAGGCTTCAATCACGGCCAGACCGAAAGGCTCTTCCCAGGAACAAGGGAAAAGGAAGGCCTTGGCGTGCCCTAGGAAGCTAGATCGTTTCCGAGGATCGCCGATATAGCCGACATAACTGGCGGATTTCCCGAGATAGGGTAGTATTTTTTTGCAAAAATAACTCTGGGGCAGATTGCGATCATAGGAGTTGCCCGCTAGTGAGATTTTGTGTCCGGCTTTTTTCGCCGCTGCCAGCGCGAGATGCACGCCTTTCTTGGGGAGTAGACGCCCGAAATGGATGAGGTTTTCTCCTCCTGATTTATTGAAGTGAAACTTGTGCAGATTGATGCCATTATAAACATTGGCGACAAAATGTAGGCGATGATTAGCTCGCCGCTGGTTTTTACTGATCGATACGAAATTATTTCGGCGGTTGAAATCAAGTAGTTGCTTCAGGGGGAGAGTGAGGTCGAGCGGGTCGTGAATGGTGAAGACCGAAGGTGTTTTGATCAGCCGGCTGGAGTACATGGCTGAGCCGTTAGTCATGAAGTGATGCAGGACATCGAATTGTCCCCGTTGAGCTTGCGACATGGCTCGGGCGGTTAATTCGCTATCGGCCAGTTGTTCGTAGGTTTGCCAGGTTGATTTGAATTTTTGGCTAAACTCCAAGGCTGATACCTTTGAAGCCCTTAATTGATCATAAAAAACATGTAAATCCGGGTTGATCAGCCTGGCCTTGGTGGCCTGTCGGCTACAGGTAAAAACGGTCACTTGGTGGCCGCGCCGGATCAACTCGGAAGTCAGATCAAAAGCCAGCTCATGCGGAGCATGAATCAATTCCCGGGTGATTTCGGGGATGGTGTAGAGACTGGTCAGAAGAATTGCAATTTTCATAGGATTAGCTTATACTAGCAATCGACCGTGACGGACGCAAGTCCGGCATGGCCTGTCATCCCTCTGGGGGTGATCAGCCAATTTTAACCTTAACCGTGGAACCTTGTTTTTAAACGGGGATTATGACCACGAAGGAAATTCTATGGCTAGAAGCAAACGTTATCAGGAGGAAAGAAAATTAGTGGCTGAGAAGACTTACCAGCCCCAGGAAGCGATCGCGCTTCTGAAAACAATGTCGAAAGTCAAGTTTTCACCATCGGTGGAAGTGCATATTCGCCTAAATGTTGATCCTTCCCAGAGCACTCAGTTGATCCGCGGCTCGGTCGTAATGCCGGCTGGTACGGGGAAAGAGAGACGGGTGGCGGTATTTTGTACGCCGGAAAAAGAAAAGGAAGCCAAAGCGGCCGGAGCTGATGTGGTCGGCGGAAAAGAATTGATCAAGGAAATTAAGCTTAAAAAAACCATTAATTTCGACGCCGCGGTGGCCGAACCGGCCATGATGCGCGAGATCGGGCCGATTGCGCCGATTCTCGGACCAAAAGGGTTGATGCCTAATCCCAAGACGGAGACAGTGACGCCGGATGTGGCTAAAGCCGTCAAAGCGTTGAAGGGCGGCAAAGTGAATTTCCGTATGGATGACGGCGGAAACCTGCATCAATTGATCGGGAAATTATCTTTTAGCGAAGCTGATCTGGTAAAAAACCTGGAAGCTTTTCTGGAAGCTCTCAATAAACTAAAACCGGCGAAAATCAAAGGATCGCTGATCAAAAAGGCGATCGTCAAAACTTCGATGAGTCCCGCCGTAAAAATCAAGGCTTAACAGCTTTGATTTTGTTTTATTTATGAAAAAAGTTCGCGCTCATATTTCCGGGATTATAACTAATCTCGCACCAGACCAAAAAAAACGCTACCTCGATTTTTACGACCAACTGGCCGCGGTTTGTCGTAAGCATGGCTGGCAGACTTTTGTGCCGCATCATTTTATCGATCCTCAGCAGTTTCCGGCCTCCTCCCCGACAGAGGTTTATGAGCGGGAAATCCGCGATCTGAAGGAGGCCGATGTGGTCATTGCTTATGTCGGACAGCCTTCACTGGGAGTGGGGATAGAGCTGGAAGTCGCGCGGGCGCAAAATGCCATTGTTATTTTATTGTTTGAGACCGGCGCTGTGGTTTCGCGTTTGGTGCGCGGCAATCCGGCGGTGATTCATGAAATTGTGTTTGCCGATTTTCCCGACGCCCTAAAAAAACTGAACGGTGTTTTGGAAAAAATAGAAATCTAAAACAATTATGGAAACATTGATCGGGCTGGAAATTCACGCCCAGCTGAAAACTAAATCAAAAATGTTCTGCCGCTGCGCCAATGATTCACAGTCGGTGCCGCCCAATACGAATATTTGTCCGATTTGCCTGGGACATCCCGGGACTCTGCCGGTCATTAATTCTGCCGCCGTGCGTTTTACGGTATTGACGGGTTTGGCCCTGCACGGCAGAATTCCTAATTTTTCCAAATTTGATCGAAAAAGTTATTTCTACCCAGATTTGCCTAAAGGATATCAAATTTCCCAATACGATCGCCCGATCGTCGAAGGCGGGGAGATGACTTTTACTTTTGGGGAAGAGGCGCAGCGCGTCCGTTTGCGCCGGATACATCTGGAAGAAGATGCCGGTAAACTTATCCATGCCGTCGATAAAAAAAACAGCCTGGTTGATTATAACCGTTCCGGTACGCCTTTGATGGAAATTGTGACGGAGCCTGATTTGCGGGCGCCGGCTCAGGCTCGTGTTTTCCTGCAGGAAATTCAAAAATTACTCCGAACCTTGCGAATCGCCGACGCGGATATGGAGAAAGGCCAGTTGCGCTGCGATGCCAATATCAGCGTGCGCGACGGTGATCGGACCACGGCGATCGTCGAAATCAAAAACATGAATTCGTTTCGTTCCGTTGAGCGCGCCTTGCTATTCGAGGAAAAACGCTTAGGTGAGCTGTTTTCCGCCCAAAAGGAAGCGGAGACAGTCAAAGAGACCCGCGGTTGGAATGATGTCACCGGAGTCACGACCTCCCAGCGTTCGAAAGAAGCCGCTCATGATTACCGATATTTTCCCGAGCCGGATTTGCCGCCTTTGCGCTTTGAAGAAGAATTTATTGCCTCGGTCAAGACCGGCTTGCCGGAGATGCCGCGCGAGCGTGAAAAACGCTTGATTGACCAACTGGGAGTAAAATCGGCTGATGCCAAGATTCTGGCGGCCGATCCGTCACTGGCTGATTTTTTTGAAGCCACGGTTTCGGAATTGGGCGCTTGGATGGAATCGCAAAAAGAGATCGCTCCCGCCAAAATGGACAGTTATAAAAATGAATTGGCCCAGCTTTGCTCCAATTGGATCCTGAGCGAGCTGATGAAATACCTGAAGCGTGACGGCGCGGCGATCAATCGGATCAAAATCACCCCGGAAAATATGGCTGAGTTTATCGATCTGGTACAGCGTCAGGAAGTGAACAGTTCCGCCGCTCAGCGGGTGCTGAAGGAAATGTATTCCACCGGGGAAGACCCTTCCGATATTGTTGATAAATTGGATCTCAAGCAAGTCAGCGATGGGGATGTAATTTCCCAGTCGGTCGATCAGGTGATAAAAGACAATCCCGGTCCGGTCGGTGATTTCAAAGGGGGAAAAAATAACGCGTTACAGTACTTGGTCGGACAAGTCATGAAATTAACCAAAGGCAAGGTCAATCCGCAAAAAGTGCTGGAGGCTCTGCGGGCTAAATTAAAAACATGATTATCAAGCACGAGGAGATCAAGCTCCGAACGAAAAAGAAGTACGATTTTTTTGATCTGACCGCGGCTGTCGATAAATTTATAAAGAAATCAGAAATCATAAACGGGCTGGTCAATATTCAGTCCAAGCATACTTCGTCGGCGGTTTATGTTAATGAAAACGAACCTCTACTCATGAAAGATTTTCAGCAGAATTGGGAAAAGCTTTTTTCGCCTTCGGCCAAGTATAGTCATGACGATTTCAAAATCCGGACAGTCAATATGTGCAAAGGTGAATGCCAGAACGGGCATTCACATTGCAACGCAGTATTATTGGATACCAGCGTCACGCTGAATGTGGTTGGCGGAAAATTGGATTTTGGGACTTGGCAGAGAATTTTCTTTGTGGAGCTTGATCGGGCGCGGGCGCGACAGGTATCGGTGATGATTATCGGCCAGTAAAATTATTAATCTGATAAATATATGCCAGAAAAATTTATACCCGAAGAACTTGCTGGCCGCGAATCTAGCTTGCGTCCTGCCTCTAAAGAGTATCTAGTATATTTGAGTGAGGCAATTTCTGCTCCGCTGGAGGATGAAGACTATGATCCCGCTCAAGAAAAAACAGTTTCCCAATGGTTATCCAAAGCGGAAAATTTGGCCCAATCTGATCCGGCAGTTTATCGAGACAAAGCTTTGATCGACAAAATGGTTGGTTTGCGCCAAGCGCTGGAGCAGGTGACTAGTCCGTCGGTAGAAAATAGGCGCCACTGGAATGAAAAAACACAGCAACGCTTGATGGCTGTGTCCGTTTTCCTGGAAAAGCAGTTGAAGTTTTTAGCCGATGCGGAAATAGCCTCACTGCAGGCTACCGGTTTGGAACGTGAGGTGGAACGTAACGCTATATCCGCCGATAAGTCTTCCGATGAAATAATTCATGACTTGCAAGTTTGGCTTAATTCCGGAAATTAAACCCAATCAACATAAAATCCCCCGTCCTGGGGGGATTTTAGATGAAATTACTCACTAGTTCACTGGCAGCCGATTCAGCCCGATGAGGTTTCAGCCAGTGAATTTTTTTGTTGCGCTTAAACCAGGTCAGTTGGCGTTTGGCGTATTGGTGCGAGGCAAATTTCAATTTTTGAATGCCATCTGCTTCGCTTAATCGCCGGGCGATTATCTCGCTCAGATAGCGATACTCCAGACCAAGTTCATAGAGACGGGTGTAGGAAACCCCGCTGGTGATCAACCGGGCGACCTCGAGCTTGAGTCCCTGATCGATCATGCGATCGATAGTGCGGTCGATGCGCTGGTAGAGCTCGGTGCGCGGCCATTCGATCGCCAACCAGAGCGAATCATAGTCGCTGGTGTGTTTTTTCCGCAAGGCGGAAAACGGTTTTCCGGTCGTGAGGCACACTTCCACGGCGCGTACCAGCCGGCGCTTGTTGTGACGATCAATGGTTTTGGCCAGGCTGGGATCAAGTTTTTTTAATCGGGTAAAAAGGTCGGCGAACGATTCGGTTTGTAATTTGTCTCGTAGTTTGATATCGGTGGAAATCCCGGGAATAACCAATTCTCCGGCCACCGAATCGATGTATAATCCGGTTCCGCCTACCAAGAAGGGCAGATGTTTCCGGTTATGGATGGCGGCAATCGCTTCCTTGGCCAACTTTTGGTATTCGCCCACGGAGAATTCGTGTTCGGGTGGGCAAACGTTGATCAGGTGGTGGGGAACCAGCGCCAGTTCTTCGGCCGTCGGTTTGGAGGTGCCGATATCCAGTTGCTGATAGACTTGTCTTGAATCGGCGCCGATTATTTCGCCGTCGAAAGTTTGAGCCAGGTTTAAAGCCAGGGCGGATTTGCCGCTCGAGGTCGGGCCACAAACGACGATAATTTTTTGTTTAGACGACGGCATGGCCATATAGTCCCCAGCTCGTTGCGGCGGTAAGGCGCACCGGTACGAGTTGATTTAAACAATTTTGGGCAGTGGTGAATTTTACCGTTTTGAGCAGTTCGTTCTTGCCGAAATTCAGATAAATTTTCCCTTGACGCTGTACTTTTTCGACCAGGACGGTCATGATTTGGCCGATCAGCTTTTCATTGCGTGCCATGGCTGATTGCTTAATGATCGCATCCAGGATTTTAGCGCGCCGGGCTTTCTCTTTTGATGATACATCATCGGCAACTTTCGCGGAAGCTGTCCCGGGGCGCGGGGAATAACGCGCGATATAGGCCAGATCAAATTGGGCTTTCTTGAAAAGCGCGACTGATTTCCGGAAGTCTGCCTTGGTTTCGCCCGGGAAGCCGACAATCAGATCGGTAGTGATAGAGGCAGTGGGGAGAAGTCGGCGGATGTCGGTAATTATTTTCAGGTACTGGGCCACGGTATAATGACGATTCATCTTTTTCAGGATGCGATTGCTGCCGGCCTGGATCGGCAGGTGAAAATAAGGGCAAAGTTTCGGATATTTTTTTATCAGGTTGATGATTTTTCGAGAAAAGTCTTTCGGATGCGAGGTGAGGAAAAAAACTCTGAAATTGCCAGGACATTGGGCGACTCGGGCTAGTAGTTTCGAAAAATCGGTTGCCCCGCAACGGTAACTGTTGACGTTTTGTCCCAAGAGTGTGATTTGGCGGTGGCCTTTTCCGGCCAGAGAATTTATTTCCGTTAAAATGTCTTTGACCGGACGCGATCGCTCCGGTCCGCGAACGTAGGGAACAATGCAATAAGAGCAAAAATTATTGCACCCGGTCATGATCGGCACATAGGCTTCAACGGGAGACGTGTGGGCCGGAGAAACTGACAGATAATCTACAATTTTTGATGTCTGATTTTTTGTCTGCAGCAATTTCGGTAAGCCGGAGATTTTTGAAATATCGCAAAAAATAGCTTCTGGCCCGTATTTCTTCCGGAAACTTTTTTGTTGGGCCAAGCATCCGGTAATCACTATTTTTTGGCGGCGTTGTTCCGCGGACCGAATTTGGCCCACGGCCCGATCTTCGGCGCTCTGGCGGACGGAGCAGGTGTTCACGATTAAAATATCAGCCAGCTTTTCGTCGGCCGGTCGGTATTTTTTAGCGTTCATCACGGCCGCGATCCTTTCCGAATCGGATTTATTCATCTGACAGCCGAAAGTCCGGATGAAATAGGTCGGCTTTGTTTGAGTCGGCATACTGGTGGTAATACTGATTAAGATGGGCGGCGTTTCGACAGTAATCGTAATGTAGCAGGGCGGGAGCAGAAATTCAAGCATAAAAAAGGCCTCCACATAATTGGGGAGGCCGAGTACATTGAGAAAAGGTGGATTTGCCCGAGGCTAGACTTTAGGAGGTTCCGTCTCGACTCCTTTGTGCAGGATGAGAGTAGCGTCATCGAACGCGAAAGCTCGAGTGTTAAGGCCTATGTGTGTGATAAGTTTTTGATTGATCCAGCTTGATAAAAACGAACCGGAGAGTTTATTTGCTATGGACTGGAGAAATTTGAGGATAGCATCAACTCGTGCTCTCAACCATATTATCTGCGCCTTTTGTTCGGCGAGGATGTTTTTCAATTCCTCATTTTCTGCTTTCAGTTCCCTGTAGCTCGGTCCGGTTTGCGGAATTGCAAGGCTGTACGTTGGTAGGATAGTCCCGCCGATAATTTTTTCGTACATTGCCCGCAGGTCTTCGAGGGTTTTAGCCTCGATGCTGATTTCGAGACAACGGCCGTAATGATTGCGCAGCGAGAGATCGGCTCTGGTTGAGTTCTCGATGTAGATCCCGGGATAACGGGAATTCACCAATTTGTGATCAGTAGTGATCAACTCCCGTAAGGTGAAGAATTCCTCCATTCCTGCGAGTTCTGGCACTGCAACCCAGGTTAATGAAGGGATTTCTACATAGTTATGACCCCCATTATTTTCTACCCTCATTCCGATTTTTGCCGCCGCGTCGCTTCCGTCTTTGCCCAAATACATTCTTACCGTGTAATTCATCCCATTTCTCCTTTCTATACCGCTTGGACTCCGCCAGGTCTTCTTTGGCCAGGTCGCTCCTAAGTCGGCTATGGGTGAGGATGTTGATTTCCTGGTATCTCCAGGGAATCAACCGAAAATATCATATTGGACGATATTTGTCAAGCATAAAAAAGGCCTCCACATAATTGAGGAGGCCGAGGGGACGAGGCATCGCGATTACTTCATGATGAAGATAAAAATTACGATGGTCGCGATGAATAATCCAATGAGGATTCGGCGACAGTAGCGCTTCATTGCCGGGGAAAACCAGCGATGCTCGCCGGTGGCTTGAGGATAGAACGAGCCATGTTCGCCTGGTTTTCGAAATGATCGATGCTTGGGCATATGTCCTCCTTTCTGCTTTCCTCAGATATACTAGTGTATTTCCAGCAAGAATATCATTTTTTCGGCATTTGTCAAGAGGATGAAGTAAAATTTTCTCGGCCCATAAAAAACAGGCTCATCATAGGGGAGTGATGAGCCCGTAAAAATTACCAGAGCGATGACAGTTCAAAATCTGGAAAGTTCCAGACAATAATGGTGATCAAGATCAGGCCCAAAGCGATAATCATAGTTCGCCGAACTATTTCCTGATTACTGTGCCAATTACCAGGGAAATGCCTCATAAATGCCTCCTTTCTATCCCTGAGCTTAGGATGTGCCCTAATTGTTGTCCTGTCAATCTATAACTTCTTTTCTATTTTTTCCTTTAATTCGCTAATTAGTGCGGCGATGGTTTTTACACCCAAATCGCCGGCTTCCCGCGAACGAACTGCCACCTGGCCGGATTGTTGTTCTTTTTCACCGAAAATAATCATGTATGGTATTTTTTCCATTTGGGCTTGGCGAATCTTTTTGCCGACTGATTCATTTTGATGATCGACTTCCACCCGCAAATTATGCTGGCGGAGTTGGGTCGCCAATTTATCGGCGCCGTCCGTGAATTTTTCAGCTACGGGTAAGATTTTGACCTGAACGGGAGCCAGCCAGAGCGGAAAAGCGCCGGCATATTTTTCTATTAGAAATCCGATGGTTCGTTCTAGACAGCCGATTGAAGAGCGATGGATTACGATCGGGCGTTCGGGCTTTCCTTTTTCGTTGATATAAGTTAGGTCAAACCGTTCGGGCATGCAGAAGTCGTATTGGACAGTGAAAGCGGAATCTTCTTTGCCGGAGAAGTTTTTGACCTGAATGTCTATTTTGGGTCCATAAAATGCTGCTTCGTCTTTGGCTTCGAAAAATGGTGCGTTGACTTTCTTTAATACGGACCGTAAAATTTCTTCTCCTTGTTCCCAGGAGCGATCGTCTTTATAATATTTCTTTGTGTTACTGCGATCACCTAGTGATAGACGATATCGATAGTCAACTCCCTTGACCAGACCCAGAGAGCTTGAACAAAAATCAATGAGATCAATAGCGCCCTTTATTTCATCGGTGGCTTGGTTTTCCCGGCAAATGATGTGAGCATCGGCCAAGCAAAAATCCCGGACGCGGATCAATCCACTTAACTCGCCCGATTTTTCATAGCGATACATTTTGGCAACTTCGGCGATGCGCAACGGAAGTTCGCGGTAACTGTGTGGTTTGTCTTTGTAGAGCATGAAATGGTGCGGGCAAGACATCGGTCGCAAAATTAGCTCCTCCTCGTCAATTTTCATCGGCGGATACATTGTATCCTTGTAGTAGGGGTAGTGACCGGAGCGCTTGTATAAATCTACTTTGGCCAGATCTTGGGTGTAGACATGCTGGTATCCGCGCTTTATCTCTTCGTCAATAACAAAACGTTCTAGTTCCCGGCGTAGTACCGCGCCTTTGGCCGTAAACATCGGCAGTCCTTTGCCGACCAGATCACTGAAAACAAACAGGTCCAATTCTTTTCCCAGTTTGCGATGATCGCGCTTCTTGGCTTCTTCCAGCTGATGCAAGTATTTGGCCAGTTCTTTCCGGTCGGCGAAAGCCGTGCCGTAGACGCGCTGGAGCATTTTGTTTTTCTCGTCGCCTTTCCAGTAAGCGCCGGCGGTTTTGAGCAGTTTGAATGATCTGATTTCTCCGGTCGAATCAAGATGAGGCCCGCGACAGAGGTCGACAAAACGTCCGGTTTTGTAAATCGAAACCTTCGGATCGGTCATTTCCTGGAGCAATTCGACTTTGTAAATCTGACCAGCCTTTTTGAAAAGTTCCAAGGCTTTGTCTCGGGAAATTTCTTCCCGTTCGAAGCGGTGATTGGCTTTGATGATTTCCTTCATCTTGGCCTCGATGTTGGCTAAGTCTTCCGGAATCAGAGTGCGCGGCAAATCCAGGTCGTAGTAAAACCCGTTGTCGATCGCCGGCCCGATGGCAAATTTGGCGTCGGGAAATAATTCATAAATCGCGGCGGCCAAAACATGGGCCGTTGAATGGCGGAGGAGGTCTAGTTTTTTTGGATCCATAGGTTTAAGTCAAAAATCAAAAGTCAAAAGTCAAAATGGGAATAGCAGATCTTTAGACTTTTGACTTTTTACTTTTGACTTTGAAAAAACCTTTCCTGCCACAAAGTTGCAAAAGCACTTTGGAGCATGAAAGGTTTTTTCACGCGGTTCCATCCAAATTGGTTCTTGATTGCCCTGATAATGCTCAGGCGAGCAGCTCTCTTAATCGTGAATACGTTTTCGAGAACGGCGCTGTCCACTGTAAGCCAGATCCGCCCTTTGGTAAACTCCAGGACGGTATCTTCGCTTTTCTCGGACACCGGTTGGTAGCCGGTTGGCGCTGATAATTGTATTTACATTATAACTTATTAGAGCGACAAGTCAATAAATAAAAATCCCCAGCTCGCGGAGCGGGGGAATGGGTAGACGGTTATTTTCGAATCAGACGGTCGACTTCTTCGAAATCGTGTACCAAGTGATGGGGATAATTACCGGTCGGCTGTTTGAGCCGGTCGGGTCGTTGCATGTGGCAATTGATGACCAAATTGGCCGATATGCCTTGGATTCTCACTTGGTCGAGATTTTCCGGCAGGTCATCGATGAATACCAGCGGAGCTCCGTGTTTGGTGAGCAATCTTAGCAAGATCTCCGCCTTGGTGTGTTGCGGCGAGGCAAAGTAAACGGCCTGATAGGAGATGTTGGCCGAGATCAGTTTGGATAATTGGAAAACTTCATTTCCGGCTGTGAGTATAATTACCGGAACATCATAGCTCCAAACCGAGAAGTATTTCTCGGTGTCCTCGTAGGCGCGCAATGTTTGGTCTAACCATTCATTGAGCTGACTCGGCAGGCGCTTCGGTCTGTCCGGCCGGAGCTCTCCAATGATTCGATCGAAACTGAATTGCGCTTGGTCGATCAGTGCCTGCGTCGTTTGTCTTGCCTTGGTGTCGCTGACGCGAAAACGGGACCAAATGTCGAAAAACCCTTTTAGGTTGTCGACGAATCGCACCGTGGTATCATCCAGATCAACTACAACTGCCGTAACGATTAATGGCATAAACGCCTCCTTTCTGTGTCGACACTATGGCAGACGATTTTGAATTCGTCAAGGATATTGCTGTCTTGACAGCGGCGTTATTTCGGAATATAACTGGTTAATCTAGTTGCCCTTAGAAAGGAGGACAAAGTGAAAAATCTAAGGTGGATCTGTTTTCTGTCAATTTGTTTGACACTGTTTATCGGCGGTCAAGGTTGCAATGATGATCCGGTCGGACCGAAAGATCCCACCCCGACGTCTGTCCCGCAATTCTCTCCGACACCGGTACCGACAGCGACCCCGTTTGTGACGCCGACTCCGTGTCCCGGCGCCGGGGCGGTTATCGATGGCTGGGAGCGTCTGGGGAATTGCAACATCAGAATTTACGGTCGCTGCTGGGGAATCGGGTGCAATAATTTGAAGTTAGGAATTTTTATTGCCCCGACGAAACCGAACGTTTATCAGTGGTTCTACCAGGGATCGGCGACGGTAAATGAGTCGGACGGGATGTGGACGGGCTCAGGGCATTTGGGACCAAACTGGACCCAGTGTTCCGTGGAAGAGTATTGTCTGGCCGCAATGCCCTTGGCTAAGGATTGTTCTTTTGAAGTCCGGGGACCGGCAAACTTGGAGAGCAATATTTGCCGACGGGGAGAGACGGGGTATTGGCCCTATGTCCGGTACTGACAAACCATGAGTATCGAAAAGCCATCTTGGTGACAAGATGGCTTTTAAACTGGTTATTTCATTAATTCAATTTTGATTCTGTTTTCCTGGGCCGGGA
Source organism: uncultured Candidatus Saccharibacteria bacterium (assembly GCA_965230955.1). Lineage (GTDB taxonomy): Bacteria > Patescibacteriota > CALEFQ01 > CALEFQ01 > CALEFQ01 > CALEFQ01. The sequence goes on from OZ246404.1 coordinate 255,659, forward strand.
CGGTCTTGACCCAGTTGGGAGTGAATTTTACTTCCACCGCGCCTATCGGTTGAACCCGTTGGAGGTAATCTATTACTTCCGCTTCGGTCCGGCCGATCAGTTTGTCTTTTTTTATTTTATCCAAATCGAGATTGAAAGATGTCGGGGCGGTCAATTTGACCGTGAGTGTCGCGGTTCGGCGGGGGAGGTCGTAGGTGACGATACTATATTGGAAAGCGTCGGGATCGATAGCGGTGATTTCCTGGTCGTTTTCCAGCTCGGCCCGCAACTTGGTTTCGGCGATTTGCTTGAGAGCGGCTTCGTCAAAAATCACGGCGGTGAGCCTGATTTCAGCGGTGACGGTAAACTCGGATGCGAAGGAGTTCGGCTTGACGTTGGTGGCGGCGGAAAGTTTCTCGATGTTTATGGCCCCGTCCAGTATTTTTTCCCCGCTACGCAAGTCTTTTTGCAATTTGCTTTTTCCTTCGATCTCGAGTTTGCCTACGGCGGTTTCGATTCCGCGTTCAATCGTTTCCGGTGACACAAAATCGGTTTCACCAAAGCCTCCGGTCATGGGCTGGGTGCTATCGGCGTAAATCTTGGTTTGCCAGTCTTTCCAGAGTCCGGGAACGGTGAAATGCGACGGCCCTATTTCCCCGGCGCGCCCCGGCTGATCGGCGTAAATTTCTGCCTCGACGGTTGAATGGGCTTTTAAGTTCACATGGTCCTTGAGATGAAAGAGGGTGCCGTTATCAGCCAATAGGCGAGTCGTGGCAATCAGGGGCTGGTCTTGATCGAGATCATTGTGCAGGGTGACGGTGCCGGTAGCCGGCTTGTCGGTTTCCTGCCGGTCAACCGCGGTGATAGTTTCCGTGCCGCGTACCACGGTGCTCAGTACGCGACCGGTAATATTGTCGCCGCCGGGATTGTCGGCCACGATTTCGGCGTTAAATTCAGTCGATACCGACTGTTCTTTCGGGGAGATGGCAATGTTGGCGGCGGTGGAAGAAAGCAAAACGACAAAAACGACCAGAGCGGCGATGGCGCCGACGATAATCGCGAAGATCTTTAAGTATGGGGAGCGCTGTTGGCGCAGGCGGTAGTGATCAGGCATTGGTATGTTCAGTGAAGTTATGATAATGATGTTTGGTCCGCTTTTTCTCGGGATCGGGAGTAGAAATGACAAGCCCTTTAAACTCATTGCCTTGCATTCCTTTCTTGGTCATATCCTTTGCTAATTTGCCGGCTAAATCAGCTCGATGGTAGGCACAGTTCCATGATTCCTCAATTCCATCTGAATCCGTGGGAAGAATTTCGGAAACGCCTAATCCGATCTTGATTCCTTTGCGATTCATTTCGGCAATAAATTTGTTCATGAAACCAACCAGGTTTTCTTCCGTATGGCTCCTGGTGATCATGGCGAATTCGTCGCCACCGACTCGAGCCAGCACATCTGATTGCCGACGGAAATTATTGCGCATGGTTTGAGCCATTTCTTTTAGAACTTGATCGCCTCGCAGGTGTCCGTATTGGTTGTTATATTGCCTGAAATCGTTAATGTCGAAGAGTATTACAAATGATTTTCCTCGATTTATCATGCGCTCATGTTCTAAATTATTTCCTTCTGCGGCGTCGACATTTTCCGGATTGGCGGCCGATATTTTTTTGACTCGAGATACTTCATGCAAAAAAAGGCTGTCAAAATAGCGTTTGTTATATAATTCATGGCACAAGACATCGTTGGTCACGCGTTGTTCCAGATTGGCCATTCGGGCGCAATTTAGGTTATCGACGGTGTTTTGTAGCAGCTTTTTTTCACGGTCAGTCATGGCTTGCAGTTTTTCTTGATTCGGCGGAAAATTTTCGATTAGCGACCAGGACAAGATGTCGGAATCTTCTTGGCCGGTCAGCCGCTGAACGATTTTTTCTGAATTTTGATCGAAATCGTAGTAGCCGGGGCGTTCGAGTCGATCATGCCATTCGATTAAGTTTTCCCAGAGACTGACGGCGGCCGGCGACGGTTCTCCCTCTGATAAAAGTTTTTCCCGCAGGCCATTTACTTGTTGTAAAAATTCGGCCGTTTTTTTGTCGCCTCGATTCACGCGATCGCTTTCGGATTCCGCCGCCGGCGTTTCGATTCGATCTGACATTCCCGGATTTGGTTGCCCTGTTTCACGCATTGTTTTTTTCCTCCAGCCAATCAAGGGCGCTTTGCGCCAATTGATTGGTTACGGTGGATTTAGTCGCTGATTGCTTTTTCAGGTAATCCGACACTGTCGGAGCCGGCTCTTTCAGGAGCAGGCTAAGTTCCTGAACTTGTTCGATAGCGGACAGCCTGGTCGATAGAGAGATTTCCTCATTGAGGACAATCTTGTCGACCAAGGCTTTTAGGTTTTCATTCATTTTATTTGCTTACTGTGCCCGGACCGAGCAACGCTTCGATGCTGGTTCGGAGCACGTTATTTTTTTGAACGAAAAAATTAGTTTGCAGTTTTTCGTATTTTTGGCCGGTCTTCGGCAGCAAAAGCATGACTTGATGCAATCCTTTGTCGGCAGTGAGCAAGGCTTGCTTGATTTTTTCGAAGACCTCGGGACGGCAAGGAGAGGGGATTTTAATGTATACCAGATCGTTTGGCGCAGTTGATTCTATTGTTTCGGATTTGCTCGCGGGAGGGGGCGTGTCTTCTAATTTGGTCAGTCCGATATTGGTGAGTTTTTGCGGATCCAAATCCGGGCTTAACGGTTGGGCGGAATCGACCAAAATTTTCAGCTCGTCATCACGGTCATTGAGCTTGCCGGTGAGGAGGATGGGCTGGTCTTCTTTCCACAGTCCGACGTTTTGTCTGTAAACTTTCGGGAAAACCACCATTTCCATATGGCCGCTCAGATCTTCCATTTTTACAAAGGCCATGGGCTGGTTTTTCTTGGTGGAAATAACTCGCACCGAAGTGATAATCCCGCCCAGGCGAAATCTCTTTTTGACCATTGAAACTTGGAGTTGGTTTAGCGGAGTGGTCAGCTGTTTTAAAATTTGCTTGTAATCGCTCAAAGGATGATCGGAGACATAGAGTCCGAGCAATTCTTTTTCCCAGGCCAGTTTGTCTTTTTTATCGGCCGGCGGAGTTTCGGCGAGTTGCAGTTTGGGCGAGTAGCTTTTTGTTTTGCAAAATAAGTCCGCTTGTCCGTTGGCCGTGGCTTGGTGCTGGCACTTGCCGAAATTAAGCAAAGTTTCAATGTTCGCCAGCAGGGTTTGGCGTTCGCCCATTTCATCCATGGCGCCGGACTTGATCAGGCTTTCCAGCGATTTGCGGTTCATGGCGGACGAATACGCCCGTTTCATAAAATCCTCTATGCTGGCCAATCTTTTTTCTTTGCGGGCGGCGATGATATCGGCAATGACATTGGTGCCGAGGTTTTTAATCGCGCCCAGGCCGAAACGAATGGTTTTGGAGGTGGCGAGAGTCTCATTTGGTCCGGCGACCACGGTGAAGTCTTTGAAACTCTCGTTGACTGCCGGCGGCAGGACTTTGATCCGCAGCCTTTCGCATTCATTGACTTCCAATACAACGCGATCGGGATTGCTTTGATCGGAAGTGAGGAGGGCGGCCATAAATTCCGTCGGGAAGTGGGCTTTGAGGTATCCGGTTTGATAGGCGACCAGAGAATAAGCCGCCGCGTGAGCTTTGTTAAAACCATAGCCGGCAAACGGTTCCATCAGCTTGAATAAACTCGTGGCTTTTTCTCGGGCCAGGCCGTTTTTTACCGCGCCATTTATAAATTTTTCGCGCTGTTCCGCCATCAGTTGGGGGATTTTCTTTCCCATGGCTTTGCGAAACTTGTCGACTTTTTCCCAATCATAGCCGCCGAGATTGATGGCGATCAGCAAGACGTCGTCCTGATAGGTGATAACGCCGTGCGACTTGCTCAAAATTGGCCGCAGACGCTGATCGATGACCCTGATTTTTTTCGGATTATTTTTGTTTTCGATATAGCTGGGAATATGTTCCATCGGTCCCGGTCGATAGAGCGCCAGCATCGCGGCGATGTCAAAGATGGTTTCTGGTTTCAGCTGCTTGAGATACTTGCGCATGCCGGCGGATTCCACTTGAAACAGGCCAGTGGTTTCGCCGCTGCTGAAAACGGTGAATGTTTTTTTGTCTGACAAGGGAAGCTGTTTGACGTCGATCTCTTTTTCTTGCGTGTGTGATAAAATTTCGACGGTCTTTTGAATGATGTGTAAATTTGATAGGCCCAGAAAATCCATTTTTACCAGGTTTAATTCTTCCAGGTCGGTCATTTCGTACTGGCTCAAGATCATGTTGCTGTCACTGTCGTATTGGACCGGGACATATTCGGTCATGGGTTGAGGAGTTATGACTACGCCGGCGGCGTGGACCGACGCATGACGCGCGACACCTTCCAATTTAAAAGCAAAATCAACCATTTTTTTGACGGAGGGGTCGCTGTCATACGCCTGCTTGAAAGCGGGGATCGTGGTCAGGCACTCTTTTAGTTTTACTTTGGGCCCCTCCGGCAACATTTTGGCGACGGCGTCGACAAAATTATAAGGCAGTCCTAAGACTCGTCCGACATCGCGAATGGCGGCTTTGGCTTTCATTTTTCCAAAAGTGACAATTTGGGCGACATTTTCTGAGCCGTATTTTTTGATGGCGTATTGGATTACTTTATCGCGTTCATTATCGGCAATATCCAGATCGATATCGGGCGGTTTGGGACGCATCGGATTCAGGAACCGTTCAAACGGCAGCTCGAAGAAGAGGGGATTGGCGGTCGTGATGCCGAGAGCGAAAGAGACAAAACTGCCGGCGGCCGAGCCGCGGGTGGTCGTCGGTATTTTTTCCCGATGCATGAAATCAGTGAAATCTTTGACCATCAGGAAGTAAGGCTCCAGCTTTTTCTTTTCGACCACGCCCAGTTCAAAATCCAAGCGTTTTTTTTCTTCAGTATTCGGTTCGCGGTTTAGGCGTTGCTTGATCCCGGCATACGTCAGCTCGCGCAAATGGTCCGGGAGGGTGGTGGTGGCGGGGATTTTAGCTTCGGGCAGGATGAGTCCGGTTTTGGGGAATTCGACATTGCATTGCTCGGCAATTTTTACGGTATTGGCCAGGGCTTCCGGCGTTTGGGAAAAGTTCTTGGCCATTTCTTCGGGAGAAGCAAAATGAAAATCATCGCCCGACATCTTGAGTCCCCGGGCCGGATCGTCGATAGTGTTTTTGCTTTGCAAACAGAGCAGAATGTCTTGGGCGGTGGCGTCCTCACGCTTGATATAGTGAACGTCGTTCGTGGCAACCAGTCCGATATTCAGTTTTTTGGCCAGCGCGATCAATCGCTGGTTGACCACGGCCTGTTTCGGGATTTCGGCGTGATACTGGATTTCCAAGTAAAAATTTCCCGGCCCGAAAATTTCTTGATACTGCTTGGTTTTGGCTTCGGCTTTGGCCAGATCATTGATCGAAGCGTAATAGGCCACTTCGCCTTTGAGGCAAGCGGATAAGGCGATCAGGCCGGTCGCGTGGCTTTTCAGAAAATCCAAATCAACCCGCGGTTTGTAGTAGAATCCTTTCAGGTGCGCGGCGGAGGTGATTTTAATTAAATTTTTGTATCCCTCGAAATTTTTCGCCAGCAATACCAGGTGAAACGGCCGTCGGTCTTCTTTGGTGCCGCGGTTGGACATTCCGTTCGGGGCGATATAGGTCTCAATGCCGATAATCGGTTTGATGTCAGCTTTTTTGGCGGCATAGAATAATTTGGCGGCTCCGTAAAGCGTGCCGTGGTCGGTAATCGTCACGGCCGGCATATTAAAAGACTTGGCGGCCGCGATGAGATCGTCAATCTTGGCCAAGCCGTCGAGGAGGGAGTATTCGGAATGGACGTGGAGGTGGACGAAAGGAGGCATAAGAGGAGTGAAAAAGTGTAATTAGAAATCAGGTTAATTCCGACAGGGTTCTTTCATTCTAACGAGAAAGACCCTTTTGGGCAAGCGGGGCGATCGGCAATATTGGGTAAAACAAAATTCCGCGTGAGAGGCGGAATTTTGTTTGTATTTAAGCTTTCTTGAATTCTTTTTCGGCGGCGCGTACGGCGCGAGTGGCTTTTTGCTTGAATTCAATGGCTTCTTCTTTGGCGGTGTCAATTCCTTCGACGACCTTGTCTTTAACATCCATCGCTTTGTCGCGGAGAAACTTTCTGGTTTCTTTGCCCGATTGGGGGGCATAGAGCAGTCCCAGGGCGCCGCCGACCAATACTCCGATCAGCATTCCGCCCATAAAACTTCCGGCCGAGTTGTTGCAATCACACATATGATTGTTCATGTTTATGTTTATTATTAATTAATCTTTTACTTTTTATCTTTGGTGGCCATGGTCTCTGTTTCTTCTTCGCAGTCATTTTCGTCCGGATCGGCCGGGTGCGCCGGCGGCGGATTCATCTCACGAAATTTTTGGATCAGAGTTTGGGCGAAACGAATACCGCGGATCATGCCGTCCATCGGCTTGTTTAGAGCGTCGGTGGCTGTTTGGATGGTATGACTGACTGATTTTACCGCTTGGGTGACGGATGTGACCGCGCCGTCAATTTTGACCATTTCCTCATTGGCCTGCTTCATGGCTTTTTTGGTTTCCTTGGCCGCCTGGCCCATTTGGTACAATGAATAAGCGGCAAACCCGGTTAGTAAACCGACACAGACAGTGATGGCGGAATAAAGCACGATAAGAATAGCTTCCATAGATATTTTGTTATTTTTTAGGTTATTCTTATTATATCATATTATCAAAGAGGCGACAAGATAGGATGAGGGAATATCAAATAATAAATAACAAATAATCAATAAAATCCAATAATAAATTAAAATTTCTGTGATTGAAATCCGATAATTAATTGCGGTTGGATTTTTTTGTCATATTGCTTGTCGTGGGGAAAACTGTTATACTATAGATTGTATGAAGCCAATAAATCCAAACCAAAAAACTGAACCATCCCAATCAGCGCCTGTTCATCCCGAAGTGGACAAGGAAATTGATCGTGAGATATTCATGGTGCGCTATGGTTATCAGATTAAAGTGTGGTTTATAATCATCATTTGCGTGGCTCTTGGCGGTTTGGGAGTATATATCGGCTACCGCCTTATTGTTCCGCCGCCGGAGTGTGTTTTGGATGAAGATTGTTCGGCCGGTTTCTATTGTCATGAAAAAACATGCGTCGCTATTCCCCAGGAGCACCCGCCCGAGGATTTGAAAATGGAAGTGACCGGTACTTATGTTTTTCCTTCCACCAGTGGTAAGGCTGATGTTTTGGCGGTTGTCCGTAATCCTAGTTCCAGTTGGGGGCTCAGGGATTTTAGCTACACTTTCATCATTAGCGATAGTGTCGGACAAGAAGTTGGGCGTTTTGAGGGGCGATCTTATATTTTACCCGGCGAAGAAAAATATCTTATCAAGGTGGGGCAGGCGGTGAGCGGTTCGGCTCAGCGGGTGGAAGTGGAGATTACTCCCCAAACTTGGATCAAATCGCCGGAATTACAGCAGCCGAACATCGATGTCAAAAATCTGGCTTATTCCGCTAGCGCGCCTTTGGGACAGGCTCGCTTGGATGGCCGGTTGATTAATTCCAGCTCGTATAGTTTCGAGGAAGTGGAAGTCGCGGCGATTTTGAAGGGATCAGATGACAAACCTATCGGAGTCAATTATACTACCCTGAACGCCCTTTTGGCGGGCGAGGAACGTGATTTTCGGCTAATTTGGTTTTCTCCGGTCTCGGGAGCCGTTGCATCACAAAGTGTTAAAGTCGAGGCGAACGTTTACGATACCAAAAATTTCCTCAGTCAGATGCAGATTGAGCCTCAAAAATTTCAACAATACGACGAGCCCGCCAATAAATTATAAGGTCTTCATATTTGATCAGCACTTATGATTTTTCCGCGCTGGCTCCAAAAAATCGACTGGCAAATCTTGATACCAGTTTTTTTGTTGCTTGCGCTCGGCGTGCTGATGATTTACAGCGCGACTTTGGGAGAAACCGCCGCCGATCGTAATAATACCTATCGGCAACTTATCTATATTGCTGTGGGCCTAGGTTTTATGCTGGTGATCGGTTTTTTTGATTATCGAATATTCAGGAATTATTCCCGGTGGTTTTACGCGCTGATGATCATCAGCCTGATCGCCGTTTTGTTTCTCGGAACGCCGATCAGGGGAACGCGCGGCTGGTTTGAATTGGGCATCTTCAATTTACAGCCCTCGGAATTGGCCAAGTTTTTTTGCATTATCGCCCTGGCCAAGTATTTTTCTAAAAATGCCGATGAGATGACGAGATTTCGTCACATTTTACAATCGGGGCTGATCGTCTTGATCCCGGTGGCGCTGATTATGGTTGAGCCGGATTTCGGATCAGCTATGGTGATAATTCTCATTTGGGTGGGGATGATTTTGCTGACCCGGGTGCGCTGGTGGCATTTGGGCATGGTTTTTGGAACACTGGCGGGATTGGTGGCAATCGGTTGGCAATTTTTCCTCAGGGACTATCAGAAGGAGCGCATCAAAGTATTCCTCAATCCGGCACTTGATCCGCTGGGTCGCGGTTATAATGTCACCCAGGCAAAAATTGCGATCGGTTCCGGCAGTTGGTTTGGCCGAGGACTTGGACACGGCTCGCAGAGCCAGCTTAATTTTTTGCCGGAACAGCATACGGATTTTATTTTTGCGGTGCTGTGCGAAGAGCTGGGTTTTGTCGGCGGGGCTTTCATGATCGCCTTGTTTGGTTTTTTATTTTTTCGGCTTTTTCGTATCGGCCGGCAGGCGAAAGACCGTTTCGGCATGTTCTTGGTCGGCGGCGTGACGATTCTTATTTTAGTTCAAGTGCTGATCAATGTGGGTATGAACGTCGGTTTGCTGCCCGTGGCCGGCATTCCTTTGCCTTTCATGAGTTTTGGCGGCAGTTCAATTATAACTTTATTGCTTTGTGTGGGTCTTGTTCTTTCGGTCAGTTATCGGTCACCGCGGAAGTCAAAACCCGCGATTGGTTAGCATTTGTCCACTTGACCTAAAGCCTTTTCGGGTGTATAATTAAAACATTGAAAGCTAATTTATCGTCATGATGCACTTGCCCCAACAAGGAAATGAGGGTGAAGTAAAGCTCGTTTCGGCTTGTCCGCTTTGTCGTAAGCAATACAAGCTGGAAGATGCTTACATTGTGGATGAGCAACGGGGCGTGTATCTGCTACACACCAATTGCCGTAATTGCGGCAGTTCGATTGTGGCGACTTTGGTGGCCGGACGACATGCTGTCAGCTCAATGGGATTGGTTACCGACCTGACCGGGGAAGATGTCCACAAATTCAAAGACATGGGCGAGATTAACTGTGATGATGTGATCGATTTTCACGCGCTTCTGCACGGTCTGAAGCCTTAGTTGACATCTATCCACAGCCTGCTATAATTTCACAAGGTCATTAGGACTTTGTATTTTTTTAATTTTTTGCTTGGATACCAGGTGAAAAAGCAAACCGGCTGAAGCCCGAAACAAGAAGAAGGGCGCTCGGCGGGTATTTAATAAAGCATATGAAAACATATTCCTTAGCGGCTACGATGCGAGCCGACACCAAAGAAAAACTACCGGTTTTGCGCCGTTCGGGCAGAATTCCGGCTATTCTTTATGGGCACGCCATCAAAAATGAGTCGTTGCTAGTTGACCGGGTTGGCTTTGAAAAAGTTTTTCAAGCGGCCGGTACGAGCAACTTGCTTGATTTGACTATCGATAAAAAACCGGCGCGCCGGGTGCTGATTTCCGATATCCAATACGATCCGGTTACCGATCTGCCGATCCACGTCGATTTTTACCAGGTTCGCATGGATGAGGAAATTGAAGCGGAAGTCGATGTCGAATATATCGGAACATCTCCCGCAGTAAAAGAGCAGGGCGGAGTTCTGGTAAAAAATTTCGATAAAATCAAGGTCAAGTGCTTGCCGGGCGATTTACCTTCGGAAATCAAGATTGATATTTCCAGCTTGAAAACTTTCGATGATGCCGTCAAAATATCCGATTTGAAATTATCGGACAAGGTCGAGATTCTTCATGACCAGACCCTCGTCTTGACCACCGTTACGCCGCCTCGTACCGAAGAAGAGCTCAAGCAACTTGAAGAAGAAGTCACGGAAGATGTGGAAGCGGTGGAAGGCGTCAAGAAAGAAGAACCGAAAGAAGGAGCGGAAGAAGAAACTGGTAAAGAAGGCGCCAAGAAAGAAGAGCCAAAGCCGGCTGCCGAGAAAGAACCCGCCGAGAAAAAAGAGAAAAAATAGTAGAATCATAAAGTATTAAAAAGGCTAAGATCCGCTTCTTAGCCTTTTTATTATTTAGCTTCAATAAATCAAAACCGCCCTCTTTATCAGGGCGGTTTTGTGACTGTTTCGGCAATCAGTTAGTAGTAGTAGGGGACAGTGGAAACAGCGGCGGTGAAGATTGTCGCGGCGACTATCCACCAGATGACGACCCAGATGATCGGGCCGAGGATGCCGAGGATCAAACAGATCATACCGAATTTCTTGGCATCTTTATCGGGTTTGATGAGATAGATGATGCCGAGGATGATACCAACGATACCAATGATGAAGGACAGGATGTAGAGACCAATGCGTGCGCCACCTTGGGGGGCGGGTTTCTCCATCGGTTGTTGCTGCATCGGAGGCTGTTGGTAGGGTTGTTGACCGTTCATAAGTTTTTTTTACTTATTGATAAATTATTTAATTAGTAGCTAAGAAGTCCGAAAGGGAGGAAAGAGAAGGCGGTGGTGGCGAGGACAACGACGAAAATAATGACTAGTGCGGAGATCGTCAGCCCGATGAATGCCAGGACGATGCCGGTGATGGCCATACCTCGGCCGCCGGCATTCGGGTCATCGGTAGCTTTCTTTTTGCCCAAGAAGCCGAAAATCAGAGCGAGTACTGCGAGAATTATTCCTAAAATGACGGTCCAGCTTAGGAGTAAGGCAAAAATACCAATGATCAAACCGGCTACTGCCATACCGTTAGAACGCGGTTGCTGAGGGGGGACATAGCCCGGTGGCGGCGGGGTCTGATAATACTGTTGGGGGGGAGGAGGCGCCATCTGAGGAGCCGGAGCGGCCGGTGGTGGCGTCGGAGGTGTCCCGGTAGAAGGTGGTGCCGGTGGGTTTTGATTCATATTAGTTAGTTTTAAGGGAAATGCTCTAAAGCAAATCAAGTTGCAGTTGTCCACAAGTATTCTCATTGTACCATATTTCTCGATTGTGGACAAATATTTGGGGTATTGCTATGATAATTTTGCTTTGTAATCAAAAAAACATCTCGACGTTTAACAAATAAAGAAGTAACCGCCGGGAAATTGTTTGCCCGGTTAGTTTACTCATATTTTTGCATTTATGACTCCGAAACCTAGTTTTGACATTTCGCCCAAGAAAAAAACTTTTAATTCGCCTTCGAGTTCGCAATTGAAAACCGAAGAGAATAATAATTTTGCCAACACCATGGATACCTCAGTCAAAAAGTCGCCCGCGCTGATTATTCCTCAAAAATCCAAAAAACGTTTTTGGAAAGATTGGGATCGGCGCCAGAAAATAGTTTTCATTACCTTGCTGGCGGTTATCGCGGTGGTCGCGGGTTTGGTCTCTTGGTTTGTTTTTGCTAACCCGGAACAAATAAAACTGCCTGAGGTAAACACACCGACAGCGGAAGAACCCCAGGGCCCTTTGACCCGCAGTCCTTTGACCGGTTTGGAGATGCCGACGGCGACGGCTGAACAGACCCCGATGGCCTTGGTGATTGAGAATATGTCATCGATTCGTCCGCAATCGGGTTTGAGTCGGGCCGACGTCGTTTATGAATTTTTAGCGGAGGGCGGCATTACCAGGTTTCTGGCTATTTTCGCTTCCAGCGACGTAACTGAGCCCAATGTTATCGGTCCGATTCGCAGTTTGCGGTCCTATATGATCCCGGTGGGCCTGGAGCTCTTGGCGCCGGTTTACCATGTCGGTGGAGCGCCGAATGCTCTGGATCGGGCGACCGAATGGGGAATGCGCGATGTTAACCAGTTTTTCTCTTCGAAGTATTTCTGGCGCGATAATTCGGTCAACGGCCAGGGCGCGCCTCACAATATGTGGACGCGGATGCCGGAAGTGAAATACGCCGTCCGTGATCACGGTTGGCCGATGGATGACGGAAAAAATATCGTCCCTTGGAAATTCCGGGATGAAGCTCCGATCGATCAGCGCGGTACGGTGGATAAAATTATGGTTCAATTTTCCTCCGGCAGTTACAACGTCGAATGGACTTATGATAAAACCAAGAATCGTTATGCTCGGACGCAAGCCGGCGTGGAACATACTGATCGCAATACCAAAGAACAGTTGACGGCGCGCAATGTCGTCGTGCAGTATTGCGAGATCGATGCCATTTCTGGTGACGATAAGGGGCGAATCGACGTGAAGAATGACGTGGGCGAGGGAGCGGCCTTGGTCTTTAATGACGGGAAAATGACGGAAGCGACCTGGAAGAAAAAAGATCGCAACAGTCGGACAATTTTCTACGACAAAGCGACAGGCGAAGAGATGAAATTTATTCCCGGTAATTTCTGGATTGAAGTTCCGCCGGTGGATAAGAAAACAACCTGGGAAGAAACTGGCAATTAAAGTCAATATAAAACAGGTGCAGCCCGCCGATTCGGCGGGCTGCACCTGTTTTTTGATATTGCGGAATTAGCTAATTACATCTTTACCACCATCATTCTGTCTTTGCCGGCTAAGTCTTGCTTGATATCGATCGCCGCTTGCGGAAAAAGCGATTGGACGATCGGGCGGAGCAGATCTTTTTGGTGGGGGGCGATTTCCATCAGGACATCGGAGTCGCTGACTCCGTAATTCTTCAACTGTTGCCAGAAATCCCGGTAAAGCTCCAGGCCCTGCTCTCCGCCGTCGAGAGCTTCTTTTGGTTCCCAGCGCAGGCCATCATGGTCGGGACGATCTGCTTCATGGTGAGGCTGATTGAAATCCAAGTAGGGAAGATTGGCGATCACCAGTAAATTTTTCGGGGTCAAGCCGTAACCGGGGTAAAAGAGCGGTTCGAGCAAATGTCCGTGGTAAAAGGTGATGCGGGGTTCAACCGCGTGCTTGAGCGCATTCAGGTAAGCGGTGCGCAGTGCCTTGGTGGAAAAGTCGGTGGCGAGATAAGTATGGGTCGGATCTTCTTTGGCCAGTGAAATGGCGATACAGCCGGACCCTGTGCCGACATCAATCACGTATTTTGGCTGCTCTCCGAAAAGCAGTCGCAGAGCTTCTTCTACCAGCAGTTCGGTCTCTGGTCGGGGTACCAGGACGGATTCATCAACGTAAAAATCATGTCCCCAGAATTCTCGGCGATTGGTCAGGTAAGACACGGGATAGGATTTTAGCCTTTTGTTTTTTAGCTGGTTGAGTTGATCTAACTGTGTCGCGCTTAAAGTCGCTTCGGGATGAGCCGGCAAGTATTCGCGGCTTTGCCCGAGCACATGGGCGAGAAGCAATTCCGCGTCGAGCTCCGGAGTGGGGGAGCTTTTACTGAGTTCGTAGGTTAATTCGTTGAGTAATTGGCTAAGCATGAGAAAAAAGATATTAAGAGTATTAAGAAAATTAAGATATTAAGAAAAATAGAAGATTATTTTCGATTCAACTTTTCTAATTTCTTTTTTTGGTCGGCTTCAGTCAGGGGGAGCACAAGGCGATCAAGACGGCCGTCCATCACTTCGGGTAAATTGGTTACGGTCAGTTTTATGCGGTGGTCGGTGACGCGGTCTTGGGGAAAATTATAAGTGCGTATTTTTTCACTGCGATCGCCGGTGCCGACTTGGGAGCGGCGCAGATCAGATTCTTTTTTGGCGCGTTTTTCGGATTCGTTCTCCGCCAGGCGCGAGCGCAAGACTTTGAAGGCTTTTTCTTTGTTTTTCAACTGGGAACGTTCATCCTGGCAGATAACGACGGTATTTGTCGGTACATGAGTTATGCGCACGGCCGAATCGGTGGTGTTGACGCTTTGTCCGCCGTGTCCGCCGGAACGATAAACGTCAATGCGCAAATCGTTGGGATTGATGACCCAGTCTTGTTCTTCGATTTCCGGCATGACGGCCACCGTCACTGTCGAAGTGTGGACCCGGCCGCTTTTCTCTGTTTCGGGCACTCGCTGGACCCGGTGTACTCCGCGTTCATATTTCATTTTAGCAAAAACGTGATCGCCCGTCACTTCAAAAATTATTTCCTTGAAGCCGCCGATTCCGGTACGGCTGGAATTGATTAAATTGATGCGCCAGTGCTGATTTTCGGCATATCGGCTGTAGAGGCGAAAGAGTTCGGCGGCGAAAAGCGCCGCTTCGTCCCCGCCGGCGCCGGCTCGTATTTCGATGATGGCGTCTTTGTTGTCATCGGGGTCTTTGGGGATCAGAGCCATTTTCAGCTCTTCGTTCAGCCGGTCTTTTTCCTTTTCCAGAGTCGAAGCTTCTTCAGAGGCTTCATTTTTCAAATCCGGATCATTTAGCAGTTGTTGGGCGCCGGCCAGGTCGAGCTCAACTTGCTCGAGCCGCTTGATTTTTGCGACTGTCTCTTCGAGATCCGATTGTTCTTTGGCCAATTTGGTCAGTTTGGCGGAATTAGAAGCAACGTCCGGCGTAGCCAGCAATTTGGATATTTCTTCGTAGCGATTTTTGACGGCCTGAAGTTGGGGGAGCATGAAATTTACCTGGGAAATTTTAGGGGCGATATCCTTGATATACCGCGCCGTGATTGGGAGAAGTTTTTTTATCCAATGAAAAATAGCCTACTTAATAATACCATAAACGAGCAGACGCCGGTAGGCTATTTTTCTACAATTTTTGCTATTTTCTGAGCGCGAACCTTTTCCCTCTTGGCGCGGCGGGAGCGGGTGGGACCGGATACTTTCTTGGTTAAGCGCGCTTTGAATTTGTCTACGCGGCCGGCGGTATCAACCAGTTTCTTTTTGCCGGTGTAGAGCGGATGGCACGCCGAACACAACTCCACTTGAATACTGGGGTGAGTGGAGCCGGTCGTGAAAGTATTGCCGCAGGAGCAGGCTACTTTCGCGTCAGAATGGTATTTGGGATGAATCTTGTCTTTCATAAAAAGCATCATAAATGGTTTGAGAAGAGAAGTCAAGGTGAAGAAAAGAAAAAGCCATGAGCGTTTGGGCTCATGGCGGGGAGATAGTTACCAATCGAGGAGCGGTTGATCGATCGACGGCAATTCCATGTTTGATAAATACGGCAGAATGTCGGCGAGAGAAGTTCGATTTATCAGCTCCTTTGGAATACTGTTGGAAAAGGCGGGAATTCGGCTGATCTCCAGGAGTTCTTGGTCGCAGAGTAGAGCGTAGAGTATGACGGGGGCGATACCTCGTTCATGGGCGAGGTTGGACAGTAGCTCAAAAGCTCGTTCCATCGCACTCCAGCCTGCGACAAGGCAATAGCTGACCAGCGGATAGGCATCCATCATCAAGGCGCGCAGGCGGTTGAAACGGCGAGCGGTATCGCTGTCTTCGAAAGAAACATATTTCTTCCGCGCCGATTCTTCTCCCAGGGCTAATCCCCAGTATTTCTGGAGATTCCTTTGATTGGGCAGAGAATTATCCGAAGTGAAACTTCGCAGGAGCTGGGAGACTTCTTGCCAGTGCTGGTCAAGTTGCTGGCCGAGTTGATCGGAAATCTTGGTCCGCCGGAACTTAACGAAAATGTCAAAGATGTCCGCTGAGATGTAGGAAAACTTGTCGGCGTAGAGTACTAGGCGTTCCTCTTGAGACATTTCGGTTCCGCAGGCGAGGGCGGCTCCGCCGCGGCTGTGACGCAGGATGATTTTAAGCGTCGGCAGAGAAAGATTTAATCCCCCGAATTTTCGTCGTTCAATGAATTGAGCCAGGTAAACACCGAAGACTTCATGCCTGACATTCTGTCCCAGGCGTTTGAAAAATTTTTCGCTGTCATGCCCCAGGGGCAAGTGTCCCAGATCATGGCCGGCAGCGCCGGCGAGAACCAGCGACTCATTTAGTCCCAAAGCGATGGCCAGGGTTGAAGCCATACCCATTACATCGCAGGTGTGGCTTAGCCGAGTCCGGATATGCGGCGTCATTTCGAACGAACTCCCGTCCGAGTTCACCGCCCGCGTAATTACCTGGGTTTTGTCTGCCAGTCGGCGATATCCTTTCGATTCCACAATTTTGTGGAAATCGGCTTTGTACGGCTCGCCGAAAGCCAACCGCCAGGAATCTTCATCAGCTTCCGGGGGCAGGCGCCGGCGTGCGGTTTGGGGATCATCGGGCGTTGCCAGATCTTTCAGGCAACCGTACCAATCAGGGCGTTTAATGGTTCCTTTTACAGTATGCATTTCGTTCCTCCTTGGGTTGGCAAAGAACTGTTCTTTGCAGTCTAGCGCCAAAGGCGGGGAAGTCAAGATAAGTCAAAAGTCTTCGGCGAGCTCAGCCGAGCCGTCAAAAGTCAAAAGTGAACAGCGGCGGGCTTGCAATTACTGTGGCATTTAGATATACTTACTTTTGACTTTTGACATTTGACTTTTTACTTAATTTCTCATGCTCTTGATCCAGCCAGACCTGCCTCTCTAAGACCCGCTCAAGCGGGGCGAAGTGGGGTCCTGGCGGAGTTGATAGGGCAGAGGCTAAAGGACACAACTTATGAAGCAACCGTCTCTCGAGGAACTCCTCGAAGCCGGGGCGCATTTTGGCCACCAAGCGGCTAAATGGCACCCCTCGATGCGACCGTACATCTACACTGAACGCAACACCGTCCACATTATTGATTTGCAACAAACTCAAAAGAAACTGGCCCAGGCCCAGGAAATTGTTGCTGATGTGGTGGCGAAAGATGGAACGGTTCTTTTTGTTGGTACGAAAAAACAGACGCAGAAGATCGTCAAAAAAATGGCCGAAGCGGTGGGTATGCCTTATGCCACCGAGCGTTGGCTGGGCGGGACTTTCACCAATTTCGACTCGATCAAAAAACAGGTCGCCAAACTCAAAGATTTGGAAGCCAAGAGACAAAGCGGTGAGCTGAGTAAATACACCAAAAAAGAACAAGTGGCTTTTGACAAAGAAATAGAGAGACTGAATCGATTTTTTGGCGGACTGCGTACTTTGTATCGCTTGCCGGAAATGGTGGTGGTTTTCGATACGCATACCGACAAAAACGCCGTGAGTGAGGGAACGCGCAAAAAAGTTCCCACGGTAGCCTTATGCGATACCAATTCCAACGCCGACGAAGTGACTTATCCGATTCCGACCAATGATGATGCCGTGAAAGTACTGGAATTAATGGCGCAATCGTTTCAGTCCGCCGTTGAAGAAGGCAAGAAACGCAGAGGAGCCAAGACGGAAGCGCTGGCCAAAGGGAATTCTCCTAAAATCGTTAATAAAACAAAAATATGATTTCAGCTAGCGAGGTCAAAAAATTGCGAGCCCAGACGGGCGCGCCCATGATGAAAGTAAAAGAAGCCCTGGCGGAAGCCAAAGGCGATATTGCCAAAGCGATAGAGGTTTTGCGAAAAAAAGGCGCGGAGATCGCCGCCGAAAAATCTACCCGGCAGGCGCATGAAGGCGTAATCGCTTCATATATCCACAACAATGAAAAAATCGGGGTTTTGGTGGAATTAAACTGCGAGACCGATTTTGTGGCGCGTAATCCGGACTTCAAGCAATTAGGCAAGGATATTGCCATGCAAGTAGCGGCGATGCGACCGGAAGTGGTGAAACCCGAGGATCTGGGAGCGGCGATTTTGAATCAGGAAAAGAAAATATATCTGGAACAGCTCAAAGATTCAAAGAAACCGGACAAGATCAAGGAAAAAATTGTCGAGGGAAAGCTGAAAAAATTCGCCGAGGAAAAAAGTTTGCTCAAGCAAAAGTTTATCAAGGATGACAAGATTACGATCGAAACATTGATTACCGATCTGGTCGGACGGCTGAAAGAAAATATTCAAGTTAAACGTTTCATCCGTTTCGAAGTGGGTGAGAATAAATAAATATGGCCAAGCTGAAATTCCGCCGTGTTTTATTGAAATTGTCTGGCACGGTCTTTGCCGGTCCTGATGGTTTCGGAATTGATCCGGCGGCGGTCAGTCGAACGGCCAAGACTATTGCAGCGTTGCACCGCCTGGGGGTGCAAATCGCCATTGTGAATGGTGCGGGAAATCTTTTCCGCTATCGCCAGGTCAAAAACACGTCCATGCGACGGGTGTATGCCGATTCAGCGGGGATGATGGGGACCATGATGAATGCTTTGTCTTTGCAGGATTTTTTGGAACAGCTCAAAATTCCGACTGCCCTTTATTCCGCGGTGGAATTGCAGACGGTGATTGGGGCCTACCGGATCCGGCAGGCTCAAGCGGATCTGGTAGCCGGCAAAGTGGTATTAATCTGCGGCGGGACCGGGCATCCTTTCTTTACCACCGATACGGCGGCGGTACTGCGGGCGCTGGAAGTCGAGGCTGATGTCGTACTCAAGGCGACGGATGTTGACGGCGTTTATGACGCCGATCCCCGGAAAGATAAACGGGCGAAGAAATACGATTTCGTGACCTATGAGGAGGTTATCGCCAAACGCTTGAAAGTCATGGATCAAACGGCTTTTGCTCTCGCTCAAGAACATCGGTTACCAATATTGGTTTTTAATTTTTCTTCGGCCGGGGCCCTGGTGTCCGCTGTGACCGGGAAAAAAATCGGGACTCTGATCCGAGCATAATTATGGGGAAGATCGCTAAAGTCCAATTTAATTTTTGGGATCAGCCGTATGATTTTGATACCGGCGATTTGGTTTTGGCGAAGGGGGATTGTGTTATTGTCCGGACCGAATTAGGCATGGAAATAGGAAACGTGGTTGCTTTGGTGGCCGAGCCGGAAAAGAGCGATCGTCCTCTCAAGCCGGTTATCCGAAAGGCAACCGCTGACGACCGGGCCAAAATGGCCAAGTACGAATCTCGCCGTTTGGAAATTATCAATGATTGCCGCCGTTTGATTCGGGCGCACGCACTACCGATGAAATTAGTTAACGTGTATTTTTCTTTTGAGGGCTCTCGACTGACTTTTACTTTTACGGCTGATAGCCGTGTCGATTTTCGCTCACTCGTTCGTGATTTGACCCGCAAATTCCAGAAGTCGATCCGCTTGCAGCAAATCGGATCCCGCGACGAGTCTCGGGCTTGCGGCGGATTCGGGATGTGCGGACGTGAACTTTGTTGCCGCCGATTTTTGGGCGAGTTTGCCTCGATCACGACTGATATGGCGCGGGTTCAGCAAATGACGCACCGGGGGAGCGATCGAATTTCCGGAATTTGCGGCCGGCTGATGTGCTGTCTGGCCTATGAGGAAAAGCAGTATCACGAATGGTTGTCGAAAATGCCGGAAGTGGGTTCGATGGTCAGAACCAAGCAAGGCAAAGGCGTCGTGTTTGATCGTTGCTTGCCCAAGCAGATGGTCAAGGTCCGGCTTGATGACAAAGAGCAAACCCAAGTGGAAGTTCCATTAGCCGATATTCGTTAAAATATGTCATACACTATTATCCCTGAAATTATCGTATTTGCGGCGATTGCGGTCGTGATTATTTTGGTTTTGCGGCGTTTGCCCCAAACCAGAAAAATTCCCGACCAAGATCCTAAAAAGGATTTGCCGGATCAGCCGCGCCAAGCGCGCCGCGATATTGTTTTTAAATTGAAGAGTGAAAATTTCTCCCGCTGGCGGCAAGAACGAACTCAAAAGTTTTCCACCGCTTGGAGTGGTTTGGTCGGTTGGGTGAAGGGGTTGTTTACGCGCCGGCGTCAATCATTGGCGGAGCCCGTCAAGGGACAGGCGCAGCATGTTGTTGAAGCCAAACGAGAAATTGCCAAAAAAACAGTAGAAAAAAAGGAAATAGCGGCGCCGGTGGCCAGTCGGCGTTTGAGCGAAGGCGATCAGGCCAAGATTAGGGATCTCAGCTGGGAAGCGCGCAAAGCGGCTAAAAAAGAGGATTACGCGGCGGCAGAAAGATATTATTTGGAAGTTTTGAAGATAGACGAAAACAACAGCGATGTTTATAAAGGCTTGGGCGCGGTTTATACTCAGCAAAAGAATTTCTCTGATGCTGCCGGAGCTTACAAGCAATCAATTCGTTTGGGTAGTCGAGATGAACAGACCTATTTGTCTCTGGGTGAAGCTCTGTTACAGAAAAAAGACTGGAAAGAAGCGATTGAAACGCTGGATCACGTGATTCGGCTCAGTCCGCAAATGGCCTCGACATATGCTTTGCTGGGTCGGGCTTATACCGGATTAAAATTGCACAAAGAAGCGCTGAAATATTTTGAACTGGCGGCCAAGTTTGATCCTAAAAATGTCGGATATTTGATGTTTTTGGCCGAAGCCGCTCAGCGACGCGGGCTGGATGTGATTGCGAAAATGAATCTCAACAAAATACTTGAGTTGGATCCAAAAAACGAGGTGGCTAAAAAACTCTTGGACAAATTGCTCCAAGAATGATCTGGCTTGACAAGGATTGTCTAAGTTGGCCAAATAGGCTACAATTCAGCTCGTAAAAGAGCTGGTGGGCTCGGGGGTTTTTAGCCCACCGAAGCCTAAGAGGCGTAGGTGGGCCACCTTAGCTCAGTTGGTAGAGCAATCGCTTTGTAAGCGAAAGGTCCTCGGTTCGAATCCGAGAGGTGGCTCCAGACCATTACCACTCGTTCCGCTCTGGGCTTAGGCGTGTTCAACAATTTTGGGGGGCAGGTACCAAAGTGGTCAAATGGGCCAGACTGTAAATCTGGCGCCTTCGGGCTTCGCAGGTTCGACTCCTGCCCTGCCCACCAAAATTGTTGAACAAAGTATATATTCGCTTGATTCGTATTTCATCCGCATTATATTTCTATCCGTATGCCACAAGAAAATCTGATCAAATTGCAATGCAGTGAGTGTAAAAAGATCAATTACTACTCGCATCGCAATAAAAAAACTCTCAAAGAGAAGCTGACCCTAAAGAAGTATTGCAAGCATTGCCGCAAGCGCACTTTGCATAAAGAAACCAAGAAATAATTAGGTTATTTGAATTTTGGTTTAGGATTTACCGCGCTCGGCGCGGTTACGGGGGTATAGTTTTAATGGTAAAACGCTGGTCTCCAAAACCGGTATTCTCCGTTCGAGTCGGAGTACCCCCGCCACCTGCCGGCAGGCAGGCACTTCGCCCGCCGGAGGAAGGAGTGGTTTGCGATCCTAAATGACTAAAAAATTTTCAATATGACAAAAATATTCGACACGATTGTCGTCGGTACCGGCGCGGCGGGAATGACCGCCGCCATTTACGCCAAACGCTACAATTTGGATGTTTTGATGATTGGCGAGAAACGCGGCGGCACGGCGGTGGAAGCGTATAAAATAGAAAATTATCCCGGTTTTCCCGAGATTACCGGTTTGGAATTGATGGAAAAGTTTCGGGCGCATGCCGAAAAATTATCCGTGCCCATCAAAGATCATGGCGTGACCAGGCTTTCTTCGGCCGGAGATTTGTTCAATGTTACCACCGCCAACAAAGAAAATTTTCAATGCCGGACTTTGGTCCTGGCTCTGGGCACCAAACGGAAAAAACTGGAAGTTCCCGGCGAGGCGGAATTTACCGGCAAGGGCGTGGCTTATTGCGCCACTTGTGACGCGCCGTTTTTCAAAAACAAAGTGGTGGCCGTGGCCGGCGGAGGTGACGCCGCGACAATGGCCTCGGTCTTATTGACCCAATACGCTTCGAAGGTATATTTATTGGTGCGCTCGGAAACGCTTAAGGGCGAGCCGGTTTGGATCGAGCGGGCGACTACGCATAAAAAAATAGAGGTCATTTATAACACGCAAGTGACTAAGGTGCTGGGAACTAAAATGGTGGAAGGCGTTGAGTTGGATAAACCATATCAAGCTAAAAAAGTTTTACCGGTGCAGGGAGTTTTTGTGGAAATCGGCGCGCGTCCGGCGACGGAGCTGGCCAAAGATTTCGGTGTGGAATTAAATGACCGATGGCGAATCAAAGTCGATAATGAGCAACGGACTAATCTGGCCGGCGTTTTTGCATCCGGTGACGTGACTGACAAAACCGGCCATTTTGAGCAAATCGTAAATTCGGCGGCTCAGGGCGCCCAGGCGGCTTATAGCGCTTTTCTTTATTTACAGGACAAGAAAAAAACCGCCAAATAAAAACAGGCTGCCGATTGCGGTAGCCTGTGGCCGGATTCTTTTAGAAAAATTTTGATCGAATAAAGAATCCGAGTATCAGTGCCAGCCAGAGTGTTGTCAGCGCGAAAACCGGTATCAGGACTAGCCACGGGTCGACCAGCATCAGGGAAAAAATTATCCCCAAGATCATAGCCACGGGAAACCCGATAAACCAGTCAGCCCGTCGTCTGGCAGTTGCCTCAGATCGGAACGGGTTTAAATACTCTTCTGCCTCCTGAAGAATCCTCTTCATATATTTCCCTCCAATCTGGCGCAATTATATCCAATTATACTAAAAAGTCAAGCCATGACTGGGAATGAAGCCAAGAAAAATTTGGTAGTGTACCAGGCTCGGATCGAGAAGAGGATCCATCAGTTTTTCGAGCGGGAAAAGAAAGAGGCCAAAAAAATCGACCCATTTCTATATCACAATGTGCTGGCCTTGGAAGAGTTGGTATGTCGTTATGGCAAGCGCTTACGTCCGGTGCTAATGATTTTTGCCTATCAGGCGGCCGGCGGTAAAGATATTGCCTCGATTGAAAAAGCGGCGGTGGCGATCGAGCTTTTTCATAACTTTCTGCTGGTGCATGACGATGTTATCGATCAGGATTTTATGCGCCACCAAGGGCCTTCGCTACACGAGGTTTATCGGCGTTATCATCTTCAACATCACTTGGTGGGGGACTCCAGGCATTTCGGCGAATCAGTCGCTATAATCTTGGGTGATATTCTTGCTTCTTATTGCAATCGTATTTTGATTAACAGCCATTTCACCGTGCCCCAGCGGCACGCTGTTTTATTACAAGTGAGTCAGGTCACGAAAGAAGTCGGTTATGGGCAAAATTTCGACATTTTGGCCGGGGCGAAAAAAAAGATAACGGAAAAGGAAGTTTTGCGGATCCATTATTATAAAACGGCAAAATATACAATCGAAAATCCCATCATGGTCGGCGGTATTTTCGGCGCCATGAAGCCGTCCGTCTTGAAGCAGTTGTCCCGTTACGCGATTCCTTTGGGGATCGCTTTCCAGATTCAGGATGATATTTTGGGTATGTTTGCCGATGAAAAAAAATTAGGCAAGCCGGTCGGTTCGGATTTGCGAGAAGGTAAACAGACTCTGTTGGTAACTCGAGTCTTGGCCGGCGGCACGGCTGCTCAGAAAAAACGTTTCCGGCAATTGCTGGGCCAGCCTCATTTGACGATGAGGGAGATAGATGACGCCCGGGAGATAATTGTGGCTACGGGAGCACTGGAGTATTCTAAACGACTGGCTAAAAAATACGCGATGCAAGCCAAACGCATTATTCGACGGATAAGTTTGCACGGCCGAGGCAAAGAATTTTTAGAAGGAATCGCCAATTATATCATTGAACGGGAACTTTAATGAAAGTAAATTTGGCCCAGAGTGCTGGTTTTTGCGCCGGTGTGAAACGCGCCGTCCAGTTGGCGTTAAAAGATGCGGCATTGTTCCCGGGCCGCATTTTTATGTTGGGTGATATTGTCCACAATGCCGTGGTGGTGGACAAATTACAGCGCGCGGGAATAAAAGTCGTGAAGTCGCTTAGTCAGATCCCGCGCGGTTCCACAATTTTGATTCGAGCCCATGGCAGCCGCCCGTCCGTATATCGGGCCGCGCGCCGGCGGGGATTGCGAATTGTTGATGCCACTTGTCCGATGGTCGCGGAAATTCACCATCAGGCGATAAAATTACAAAAAGCGGGGTTGACCGTGGCCATTATCGGAGATGCCAAGCACGATGAAGTGCTGGGTATCGCCGGCGAGCTAAAGCATCCTTTCATTCTTTCGCGAGAGGAAGATGTCGAAAAACTTCCCCGCTCGACGAAGAAAATCGGATTGGTGGTTCAGTCGACTCAGAGCTTGGCGCAGGTAAAAAAAATCGTGAGCGCCTTGCTGGATCGGTTCGCCGATGTCCGTTTGATTAATACTATTTGCGCGCCGACGCTGGCGCACCAGAGAGAAATTTATCGTCTGCCCGGAGAAAATGACGCGATTGTCATTGTCGGGTCCAGAAAAAGTGCCAATACCAAACGATTATTTGAAATAGCCGCTTCGCTCAATCATCGGACTTATTGGATTGAGACCGCCTCGGATTTAAAACGTCTTTGGTTTAAAGGGGTAAAAAAGATCGGAGTAACAGCCGGCGCCTCCACGCCGGATGAAGTCATCAAGAAAGTCGTTACGACATTGAAAGGATACTAATATGATCTCAAGACGCAAAACCAGGCCGGCCAGAGTGGGTAAATTGGTGATCGGCGGATCCGCGCCGGTTTCCGTTCAGACAATGACGAATACAAAGACCAGTGATGTCGTGGCTACGGTGCGGCAGATAAAAGAAGTGGAATCGGCGGGTGCCGATCTGGTGCGCGTGGCGGTGCCGGATATGGCTTCGGCCCGAGCCATCGGGGCGATCAAAAAGAGAATAAAAATACCGCTGGTGGCCGATATTCATTTTGATTATCTTTTGGCTCTGGAGTCAATCAAACAGGGAATTGATAAATTGCGGATCAATCCCGGTAATATCGGTTCGCCCGACCGCGTTAAAGCTGTCGTGCTGGCGGCGAAGAAGAAAAAAATACCTATCCGGATCGGCGTCAATCTGGGATCGCTGGAACCGGCTATTCTGAAACGCCGGGGGCGCACCGCGGCGGCGATGGTACAGTCGGCTTTGGGACATATTCGGTTGTTGGAGAAATATGGTTTCCGAGACATCATTATTGCCATGAAGGCGAGCAATGTGGAGCGCACGGTAGACGCTTATGAATCATTGGCGCGCCGAGTTGATTATCCTTTCCATTTGGGGATCACTGAGGCCGGGACAACTTTTTCCGGCACAATCAAGTCGAGTATCGGGTTGGGGAGTCTCTTGCTGAAAGGTATCGGCGATACTTTACGGGTATCTCTGACCGGTCCGCTACGGGAAGAAATTGCCGTCGGGCAGGAAATTTTACAGTCATTGGGATTACGTCAGTTTAAGGTATCGATTACCAGCTGTCCCACTTGCGCCCGGACGACGATCGAGGTGGAAAAATTGGCGAAGCAGTTAGAAAAAAAATTATCCGGCGTGAAACGTCCGCTACATTTGGCGGTTATGGGTTGCGTCGTCAATGGTCCCGGCGAGGCGGCCGAAGCCGATTTGGGGATTACGGGCGTGAAAGGCCAAGCGGTTTTGTTTAAAAAAGGGAAAATTTATAAAACAGTGCCCGTTTCTCGGGCAATAGCATTGTTACTTGCTGAAATTAAGAAGTTGGGATAAATTAGTTTATAAGCCTGTCACCGGATCACGACGAGCTCGGTCTAGTCGCAGGCAGGTCTTTGGTCTTTCGTCTTTAGCCAAAGACCAAAGACTAATGACCAAAGACTATATGGATACATTCGCCTTGGCTAAAACTGAAGCCTTCAATCTATTGCAATCCAAAGCCGGTACGCAAGCGGTTGATTTGGTGGTGCCTAAGCATATTGGGATCATCATGGATGGCAATCGTCGCTGGGCGGAAGCGCGCGGTTTGGCGCGGGCCAAGGGGCATGAAGCGGGAGCGGTGGCGCTGGAACAGCTCACCGATTATGCCGCTAGGATCGGAGTGGAGGCCTTGACGGTCTATGCCTTTTCCACTGAAAACTGGCAAAGTCGAACCAAGATGGAAATTCGCGAATTGTTCGGTCTGATTAAATTGGTGCTCCGGCGCCGTCTCAAAAAGATGCAGGCAAATGGGGTCGTGCTGGGGCTGATCGGCGATATCCAAAGATTTCCTTTGAATTTACGGCGGGTTTTGTTTCATGCCAAGGAAGTCCTGAAGAAAAACAACCGGATCAAATTAAATTTGGCTCTAAATTACGGCGGACGGGATGAAATCTTGCGCGCGTTTAAAAAAATCACCGAGAAAAAAGTTTCAGCGAAGGAAATAAATGAGGAATTACTGGCTAAACATTTGGATACCGGCGGTTTGCCGGAGCCGGACTTGATCATTCGCACCGGCGGACGTCAGCGACTAAGCAATTTTCTGGTCTGGCAGTGTACTTACAGCGAGCTGTATTTTACCGACGCGCTTTGGCCGGATTTCGGTCCGGACGAGTTGGACAAGGCGATCCTGTACTATAGTCAGTGCGAAAGAAATTTCGGGAAATAACCGAACGATAACAAACCCGCCCGCCGAATCGGCGGGCGGGTTTGTTATGTTTTATTTTTCCCGATTGGACATTCGCGATTTGTCGTTTGACTGCGGCGGCATCGGTTGCGTCTGAACCGGTATTTCCGGCGAGCGTCCCGGACGCAAACTGGCACCTCGCTCCTGTTGCTGTTTCCAGTAGGGTGAGGTATTCACTTCTTGCGGGTTTTCTTGAGAGATCAGCCCGATTTGGTCTTTGAGCGTGTCTTTGCCCAAAACCTTGAATTCTTGGCGTGTGGGGAGGTGTCCTTTGTCTTTCTTGAAACTGAGGAAGCTTTGCTTCAATCGTTCAATCTGCCTGCCCAGCGTATCTTCCGAAATTATCCGCGATCCTTTGAATATATCATTCAAATCAACGAGGCTGGCCGGTTTTTCCGGAATTTCCCCGTTGTTATTTTCCATTTCTGTGAAAAGTTTGTCCAGTGCTTGGGCTAGTTTTTCCTGCAGGTATTCGGCGGTTTGTTCGCGGGTGGCTTCGACTCTGATCGGTGCTTCGTGGGGGAGGCGAGGACGTTTTTCGGCCACCGGTTGTTCCTCGATTTTTCCTTTTTCCGGAGGTTGTCCCTCGGGAATTTCCGGCTCGGGCTGGGGCTGTCTTTTTTCTCCGGTGTTGTCCAATTGTTGCCGAATTTCTTCTTGCTTTCCTTCCAGTTCGCGGACTTCCTCGACCGTTTGCGGCTCTTCGCTGAATTCTGCCGGCGGCTCGGGAAATTCCTGCTGGAAAGTTTGTTCCGTTTGTTCGAGATTTTGTTTGTCTTCTTGGGCGGCCGGTCGCAGATCGGTCAGTGTTTCATCAATGTAATTGGCTTGTTCTTCCAAGCGTTCTTCTTCGGTGAAAGGCGGTTCGGACGGTTTTCCCTCTTGTCCTTCGGCGGATTGTTCTTGCTCCAGGCTGTCCGGAGTTTCCGGACTGTAATCTTTTGAAGTCATATGTTTTTGATTAGGAAAAGTAGCATCTTTATTATGTTTTAAAAAGACATCACTGTCAATCTTGGCGGAAGCATTATTAGATGCTAGACTTCACCAATATGATGGATAAATTAATCGACAAATTGGTTGCTGACGGGAAGCTGAAAACCCCCGTTATTATTCAAGCCTGGCGTCAAATCGACCGTGTCGACTTTGTGGCTGAGGATCAGAAACTTCATGCTTACGAGGATCGGCCCTTGTCGATCGGTTTCGGCCAGACAATTTCCCAACCGACCACGGTGGCTTTCATGTTGGAATTATTGGATCCGCGTCCGGGACAAAAGATTTTGGACGTGGGTACCGGTTCGGCTTGGCAATCTGCCTTGCTGGGTCAGATAGTGGGCGAGTCGGGGAAAGTATACGGCGTTGAAAGAATTGAGACATTGCGGGCTCTCGGACAGAGTCGCCTTAAGCGCGCGGGCGTCAAAAACGTGGAAATCAATTTAGCGGTCAATCCGGTTGGCTGGCCGGCTGAAGCGCCCTATGATCGGATCATTTGCGCTGCGGCCGCGTCCGAGGCGCCGCGTGAACTTTTGGCACAGCTGAAAATAAAGGGCAAAGCCGTTCTGCCGATCAATAACAGTATTTTCTATTTTGAGCGTAAAACTAAAGACGATTTTATTTCCCGGGAGTATCCGGGGTTTATGTTTGTACCCTTAATTAGTCGTTAGTCATTGGTCTTTAGTCTTTAGCCGGCAAATACCACGCGAAACGGATTTTTGAAAGCTAAAGACAAAAGACCAAAGACAAAAGACCAATCTCATGAAAATCGTCATCTTTGCCGGCGGGGCGGGTACCAGGCTGTGGCCGCTCAGCCGCAAAAAAACACCCAAGCAATTCGATCCCATGTTTGAGGGCAAATCTACGCTCCAGCTGGCGGGGGAAAGGATCAAAAAGCTGGTTAGCTGGAGTGATGTTTATATTTCCACGCTGGATCAATATGCGCCGATCGTTCGTCAGCAACTGCCGGAAATTCCCGATGAAAATATCATTACCGAGCCGGCTCGTCGGGATGTGGCTCCGGCAATCGGTTTGGCGATGATGAAGTTGCGTGATGTCGGCTCGGAACCGGTGGCGATTCTGTGGAGCGATCATTTGATGGATCGGCCCAAAGCTTTTCGGCGGGGATTGACGGTGGCGGAAAGTTTGATCAAAAAAGATCCAGAGCGATTTATTTTCTTTGGCGAGCGGCCGCGGTATGCCGAACAAAATTTAGGCTGGATTCATATCGGAGCGATTCAACAAAAAAACAAAGGGATTCCTCTGCGGTCTTTTCGGGGCTGGTTTTACCGGCCGCCCTTGATCAAATGCCGGAAAATGTTCGCTTCCAAGAAGTGGATTTGGAATCCGGGGTATTGGGTGACGACGCCGAATTTTGTGCTGGAGCAATTCCGTCTCAAACAGCCGGCGATGTATCGCCAATTGCAAACTATCGGACGAGCTCTGGGGACTTCACGCGAGGGAAAAGTTTTAAAGCGCGTTTATCCGACTCTGGAAAAAGTTCATTTTGACAATGCTATCTTGGAAAAAATGAAGCCGAGCCAGGCCGTGGTTCTGCAATTGGATATGGGCTGGAGCGATCCCGGGACTCTTTACGCCATCAAAGAAGCCCTGCAAGCGTCAAAGTTAGCCAATGTTACCCGCGGCGCGGTTTTACCGTTTAATACCAAGGATTGTCTGCTCTTTAATGATGAACCGAAAAAATTATTAGCGGCGGTCGGTTTGGAAGGTATCATTGTGGTAGAAACAAAAGATGCTCTCTTGGTTGTGCATAAGGATCGTGTCCCGGAAGTGAAAAAAATGGTAGAATCTCTGGAGCACACTTCCTGGTCTCATTTGCTATAAATTTTTACGATGCTCAATCTTCCCGACACCGAAAGTCCGACGGCCGGCCCGACTCGGCGTAAGTTATTTATCTTGATCGCTGTCGTTGTAGCGATTTTTTTGGTACTGGCGATCGGTTATCTCTGGATGGAATATGCGGTCAAGACGCCGCTTGATCAGAATAACGCTCCCACCAAAAAAATCACCGTGTCGGCGGGATCGGGCGTGGCCGAAATCGGTGATCAGCTGGTGGATCAGCAAATAATTTCCGGCACCCTGCCTTTTAAATACTACGTTTGGAAGACCGGTAAAAAGAAAGATTTCAAAGCCGGTATTTATGAAATCAGTCCCAGCCAAAACATCATTGAAATCACGGATTCATTGAGCGGCGTTATGTCGGGTGAGATCCGGGTGACTGTCGTCGAAGGTTGGTCGAACAAGGCAATTCGGACGGTCTTGAGCGAGAAAATGTCCCTGCCGGCGGAAGGACAAGCTATCACCTTAGCCCAAAGAGAGGCCAAAGACCGAGATTTTGATGAAGCGGTCAGCGCCCAATATAATTATGATTGGCTGAATGATGTCCCGCCCTCCCAAAAATTGGAAGGCTATTTGTTCCCGGATACTTATCGTTTTTTCCGTGAAGCGCCCATGACGGAAGTGGTGGGAAAAATGTTGCATAACTTCGACCAAAAATTAACCGATGAGCGCCGAGAAAAAATCGTCGCCAGCGGTTGGACGATTAATCAGGTGATTACTCTCGCCAGTATCGTGCAAAAAGAATCGGTTGATGAAGATATGCCGAAAATCGCCGGAGTTTTTATCCGGCGTCTCCAAGAAAACCGGCGTTTGGAATCCGATGCCACGGTCAACTATGTTACCGGAAAGGGGGAGCGCCAGCCGTCGCTTGAGGATACGCGCCTGGATTCGCCCTATAATACTTATCGCCATGAAGGTTTGCCGCCCGGGCCGATTTGTAATCCGGGTCTGACCGCGATCGATGCGGTCTTGAATCCCGAAACGACCGAATATCGGTATTTTCTCAATGCTCCGGACGGGCGGACTATTTACAGCCGGACTTATGAGGAGCACCTGGATAACAAGAAAAAATATCTGGATCAGGCGGAAGAGATCGAATAAATAAGCCTTTCTTGACAGTGCCCGGGTATCTGTTACAATCTACTCACAACCTACTAATCGCGTCCGTAGACCGTCGGTGTCCCTTATCTAAGGGAATAAATCCGACGCAGGCGTTGAGTAAGAACATTAAGAATATTAAGATATTAAGAATGTTAAGAGTTGGGTGGCCATCATAACTCCAACCTCTTAATTATCTTAATATCTTAATACTCTTAATATCTTATTTCGCCTGCGGATGCAGGCATTTTTTAATCCACCTTCACCCCTCGATGACTCGGGGCTTCGGTGGATTTCCGCCTGAAAGTTATTATTAATCTTCGGCCCTGGGCCGTACATGCTTCAATCATATGGCTATTACCCGTCAGGAAAAAGAAGAGATCGTAAAAAAACTAGTTGATAAATTCAACAGCGCCGAAGCGGTTGTTTTTATGGATTACGCCGGCATGACGGTGGCTGATTTCGGTAAATTGCGCAAAGAATTGCGCAAAACCAATGGTTCCGTGCTCATCGCTAAAAATACTTTGGTCAAGCGGGCGCTGGATAAATCTGATCGTAAGGGACTCAAGATCGAGCAATTCAAAGGCCCGATTGCGCTGGCTTTTTCCGGTGATGATGTCGTGGCACCGGCTCGTTTGATCCAAAAACTTGCCAAAGAGCAGAAGAAAAACCGCATTATGAAAGGTCTGCTGGAAAACAAGCTGATTGAGAAGACGGCGGTTGTTTCACTGGCTCAATTGCCGACCAAGCCTGAAATGCTTGGCAAACTGGTAGGTACCATTCAGGCTCCGATTTCCGGCTTTGTTAACGTATTAGCCGGTAATTTAAGAGGTTTAGTTCAAGTCTTATCCGCAATTAAGGACGCTAAAAGCGCTTAATATTTATTTAAGCCTTAGCGCATAATTTAAATCGTATGGTAGAAGAAGCAAAAGCCGCTGCTCCCGAAGCAGCGAAGAAAGATGTCGTTGTTCCCGAGAAATTCAAAAATCTCGTGTCCGAAATCGAAAAGATGAATGTTCTCGATCTCTCGGAACTGGTCAAAGTTCTGGAAGATAAATTTGGCGTTTCCGCTTCCGCTCCGATGGCCATGGCCGCCGCTCCGGCTGGCGCTGGTGCCGAAGTTGAAGAAAAGACCGAATTCGATTTGGAATTGGCTGCCGCCGGTACCCAGAAAATTCAAGTGATCAAGGTGATCCGCGAATTGACCGGTAAAGGTTTAAAAGAAGCGAAAGACATCTGTGATGGCGCGCCGAAGATTGTCAAAGAAAAGATGCCGAAAAAAGATGCCGAAGAAGCCAAGAAGAAAATCGAAGCCGCCGGCGGAAAAGCGAATTTGAAATAACAGATTGTGTGTGGACGATAGCCGAAAAACCACCCCTCTTGACGGGGTGGTTTTTGTCTAGTTGACATAGTTTGTCCACAGTGCTATAATTATCATGTAAAAAGAAATTGTTCTGGCCTGAATACTTTATTTGGTATTTACCTTTTATATTAATAAGTATTTAGCCGCTATAGATGGCTTTTTTTAGCTATATATAGCCAAATTACAAACATGACAAAGCGAAACACTTACATTGTAACCGCCATTGTGGTGGCCTGCGTGGTCATCGGGGTGGTGGTTTATGCTAACTGGGATAATCTCCGAACGGCCATTGGGCTTGGTGGGGAATTTAACACCGGCTGGGTTGAATTGCGCGACGGTACAACGGTTGCTGGCACGACCTATCAGGTGACCCAGAATCCGGCTGATCCCGATACCGAACCGGTATTGATGCCGGCCTATGCTCCGTTTAACGGCAAGATTTCCCGTTGGGATGTTGGTGAAGGAAGCTGGGCTGATCGGGAAGGTCCGATTGTCATGTCCTTAGGCAATGATTTCCCGACTGGCAGTTTCAATGTCAAAATGAAATTGAAATATGCCGGCTCGCAACCGACTCAGGCTGAGCCGTTATTGATAGAAACTCTTGATGCGGCCGGGGCTCTCAAAAGTACGATGACAATCCGAGACGGTGAAAGTAATTGTAATCGAGATAATACCGATTGGGTTGATGTCGATTCCAATTGCAGTTCCGGCGGCGGTACGCCTTTGAAATTAGAATTTGTGAAAAATGGAAAAATCAGATTCACCGCTACTCAAGGAAGTTTGAACATTGGTGGAATAGAAATATCCGGGCAAACCGGTTTGCAGGGGCCAAATGTTGATATTCCCAAAACTGCCGATAAATCTCAAATTCAGCCCACAGAAGACATGAAATTCACTTTTACGATCAAGAACTTGACTGCCCAAACGGCGACCAAGGTTTTTCTGTATGAGACTTTTATGGATGGAAATCTGGATGGCATGATTAACATGGATACCAGTACGATCAGCACCCCGGGTGGAACTCCAGTGACTTTAAGTAGCCTGGGTACTTGCGCCGGGACTCCTGAAGCCGGCGGCTACTGTTTTATGGATTTAGGCGGTGCTGCGGGTGTGCCCGACACGCTGGTCGCTTACTTGCCGACTTTAAATGCAAGTGCTTCAATACCGATCAATCTCACTTTCAAACCAAAAGTTGCTGGCTTTGAAGCCAAAACCTATACCAATTATGTCGGTATTACTTCCCAAGAAATGAATGCCAGCAATACCTCTTTCCCCAGCGCGATTTTAGAAGAGATTGCTCATACGAATCCCAAACCATGGACTTGGAAGACCAGTTCCGCGCCGGTTAAGGTTATTGGTGGCGTAACGCCTCCGGGCGCTCTTTTGCTCGATAAAACACCCGCGACACAAACTGTGGCGCAAGGCGCTGCCGCTATTTTCGAAGTAAAAATGGGCAATTCAACCGCGGTACCCCAAAGCCAGGTTTTCTTCTGGGATACCTGGGCTGATGATCCGTCTAATCCTAATTCCAATAAGAATTTAGATCAGCAGGTCGATTCGGTCTGGATAAACATTCCCGGTTCCACCTCAGATTATGTTCAGTTGACGGGAGCCAAACCTGATTATTCCAATTGCGGAGGAACGGCCGAATTAGCGGCTTGTTATATTGATATTGATGCTGATGGCGCCGGTGACACGATCTTGATGTATACCAATCAGGCCTTGGGACAATTCCCGTTGACTAAAATGTTTGACCTTAAGTTTAATTTCAAAAGTACGGCCGCGCTTGAAACTTATACCAATCATGTCGGTGTGACCTCTAAAGAAATGAATCCTAACGATCCGGCTTATCCTAATGACTTCCTGGTATCTCAATGGAATTGGATTCTCAAGAGTGCGACTGTTCGGGTTCAGGCCGGTCCGGTTGTATCTCCGACACCGACTCCGACACCGACCCAGCAACCTCATGCCAAATTGCAAAAAACAGTGGCGAAAGCCGGCGTGGTCCAGCCGGGCAGTGCCACCACTGTCAAACCGGGCGATACGGTTGAATATACGATTCAGCTGACAAATGACGGCAATCAGGATTTGCACAATATGAAAGTCATAGATAACTACGATACTACCCATCTGGAAAATATCGCGATTACTCAAGGCGCCCAGTGTCCGACAGTTACGAATGACCAGGTTTGTTTTTCCTTGGGAACGGTGTCGGCTTCCTCTCCGTCCGCGGTGCCGGTGCTGAAGTACACGGCCAAAGTAAAATCAACCGCGCCGCAAAACACGGAAGTTAATAACAATGCCAATTGTATTTCCGATGAATTTCCCGTGACTGGCGGAGGCGGTATTGCCGAAGCTTGCCATGCGTCTGCGATGTTCAAAGTTAACCAAGAAATTTTGCCGGTATCGGGCTATGAATTATGGGTCAATAAAGAGGTCGACAAGGCTTCTGCCAAGGTTGGCGATAAGCTCACTTATACCACTACCGCTGGCAACAAAGGCAAAAGTTCGGCCAACCATGTCTGGATGATTGATTCTCTCCTTTTCGCTGAAAACGGGCAGGTCGTCTTATCTCAATTGCAACAAGCCTTTGGGACGCTAAGTTTAAGCGCTAATGTTCTCGAAGTACAAGGCGCCTTGCAAAAAGGATTAGGCATAACCGATTCGGCTGCCTCCGCGGTTACCGACAATACGTCTCGGGTTTTCAAAAATAAACTTGGCGATGATGCCACAACGGGACTGGAAATTTCTTCGACCGGTCCGGCTCAGGAAATCCTGGATCTCGACCGCGATGGCATCAAGGATACTATTATTCATCTGAAAGATGCGACTTGGGACGGAACCAGCGGCGGAGTACAGGCGCCTCATACCCAGAAACCTTACACCGGCGTCCGCAAAGATCTCGCGCCCGGTGACCACAAAATCATCAACACCGGATTAGTCGTTAAATTCAAAGATACCGGCGCGCCTGAAATTTATAATGATCCGGCTGATACGCTGGTCAAAGTTCCGGGTGTCTTGGAACAAAATCCGGTTATCGGCGTGACCAAAACCGTTTCCGATACCGATGAAACCAATAAAACCTCAAATACCGCGGTAGCCGGCGAGGCGATGTCCTATACCGTTACTTATACCAATACCGGTGCCGGTATGGCTCGCGGCGCTTTCATCGAAGATGATTATGACGAGCGCTATATCAAAATCACCGACGCCGCCGGTTCGCAAGACAGCGGTTCGGCTTTGATGTGGTCTCTCGGAAATGTGGCGGCCGGACAAACTGTGTCAAAAACATTCAAAGTCGCCATCAATAGCAACCTGGCCGAGGTCGGAGCGACCTTCAAAAATGTCGGAATTGTCGGTGCCCAGGGTCAGCCGAATAAATCAGCTGAAACCACCACCACTGTTCCGGTGAAAACTTCTCCCAGCGATCAACCGTATCTGGTTGATTCCAAAATTGTAGTTAATGAAAACGGCGGCGCGGTTCAGCCCGGTGATACTCTGCGCTACACGGTGACCATTGAAAACAAAGGCAAAGCGGCGGCGACCAATGTTTCGGCCGATGACACGCTGCCTTCTTCTCTGGAAAACCTCAAGATCGTAAGTATCCCGACCGGCGCCAAGGATGAAACCTCCGGCAATAAAATAAAGATTTCCGGTTTCACGGTCAACGCCGGCGCTTCGGTGCAGATTGTGTATACCGCTCAGGTTAAAGCGGGAGTAGCAAACGGCACAAAGATTACCAATGACGTGGTTGTACTTTACGGCACTACCGGTGGACGCGCCACCGGCGTAGCCACGGGCCGAGTCGGCTCCGCTTTCACCGGTCCGAATACCGGTAGCGCTGAGGCCAACTTGATCGAAGCCGGCGTGGCGAAAGCCGCGGAAACCGGCGCCAATTCTCTCACGACCGCTCTGGTTGTGATCGGACTGGCGATTGCTACCGGTATCACCGCGGTGGTACTGCGCAAACGGTCATTGGTCAGCTAATACACAGTGAATTTGTTTCTCGATATCCAGGTGTGGCCTGCCGATTCGGCAGGCTGCACCTGGATTTGTTAAATTGAAAAGCTCTCTCGCGACGGCGAGAGAGCTTTTCAAATATAGCGGGAGGGAGTAGGGTAAGAGTATGAAGTCCAAAAACACATCCTCTAATGATGCTACGGCTCAAGTTTATGACATTGTCTGGGGGCCATTCACTAATCGAACCAAAACGGAACGAGAAGTGAAATTCGTTTCCCGGCGCATTCGAGCCGGCGGAACCATTTTGGATCTGGGCTGTGGCACGGGGCGCCATTTGATTCCTTTGGCCCGGCGCGGATACCGCCTGGTCGGCATAGATAATTCCCGAAAGATGCTTGATATTCTGCGAAAAAAAATATCCGCGCACATGTTTCCACCCCGCCTGATTTTCGGTGATTTGCAGAGAAAAATAAAATTGCCCTTGGCTGACGGGGCAATTTGTTTTTGGAATGCTTTTTGTGAAATGGCGCTGACACCGGCGGCGGCCAAGCGAATTTTCCGGGCGGTCAATCAATCACTGAAAAAGCCGGGGATGTTTTTAATCGAGACGCCTAATCCGTTGATCATGGATTTGCGGGCCGGAGAATTCAGGAATTCGATCAGCCGGCGCGGAATCAAATATGATATACGGTTTTGGATAAAACATTATGATGTCAGGCGTAAAATTTTGACGGCGGAAGAGGAAGTGACCATTATCCGAAAAGGGCAGGTGTCGATAAAGCTCCGAGCGGCGTGCCGGCAGAAACTGTGGTCGGCGCGCGAACTCAAACTTTTGGCGCGCCAAGCCGGTTTGGCGCACCAGGAATTGCGGGGCGATGGTTTTGGCCGATTTTCTCGGGGATCTTCCCGCCATCAGATACAGGTGTTCTCGAAGTAATCAAAAAAACTCCCCCCACACTCAGGATTTGAAATATCCTTTCCAATGCCTGAGTGTGTGGGGAGTTTTAAATTGGAGCCTAGGGATTACCCAACATGATGCCGACAACCTTCGAGCCGTTGAGGAGATAGGCTTTGTTGGTGGTTTCATCTATGGCCATCCCGCGCAGATCGGTGAAGGTATCGGAGATGTATTGGTTTTTCATTTGACCGTCTTTGTCGAAAACCACCAGGCGTTTGTTTTGAGGATCGAGTATATAAATGCTGGCGGAATTTTCGTTGGTATAAATGGCGGTCGGCTGGTTTAGCGGAGTAGTCATTTCTCCCAGGTTGAATTCTTGGCGATTGCCGCGCAGAAATTTCAGTACCCGGCCGTCGCTGGTCAGGACATAAACCGAGCCGTCAATAGTGAGGTCTACCGCGCCGCTGAGATCAACATCTTCCGTTAGCCAGTTGCTGGGCTTGGAAAAACCGCCGACTGTCAGTGAATGGCGTTGAATTCGATTATTGGCCGGATCAAGCGTGTAGAGCCGGTTCCCGAAAAGGCTAAGGGCCACGATTTGTTGGTCGGCGGGGAGCTCCGCGTCGGCTTCGTCCACGCTGGTGCCGTTAAAGGTGAAGCTGATCAGGGCCGGACTCGAGGATAGCAGAGCGACTTCTTTTTCGCTGTTGGCGATTGCTTTCAGCTGACCGGATGTTTTAACTTCCACGGCTTCAAATTTTTTGTCGCTCAGAAGATAAGTGTAAATTGAAGGCTGATTGGGATTGTATGAGGCCAAATATTTATCAGCCAGGATTAAGCCTTGGGGATTCACTCCGTTGCCCAGAGTGGAAAAATCTGCAACTGATTCCGGATTTTCCACCAGGGTGATGTGGTTGAGGCGCTGGCGTTCTTTTTCGATTTGGGCCAGAACGGCGGCGGCTTCATCATTGCGGTATTTAGTGGCTTGGACATCCTCGGCAATCTTTTGCGACTCATCTAATAATTGGCGCGCCTTGGCGTCGTTGCCGTAGATCAGAGCGGCCTGAGCCTCTTCTTGTTTCTGGCGGGCTTCGGTGGTGAGATTGTTGTATATCGCTCGTTGTTCTTGTGTCTGTTTACCGCCTTGTACCGCGAATAGGCTGATCAAAAAGGCGATGATCAGCGCCACAACGACAATGAAGAGTATTTTGCTGGTTTTGGGCAGCTTGTTGAACCAAGTGACGAATGATTCCCAGATTACTTTGCTTAAGTTCTGAATTGTCAGTAATAATTTTTTCCACCAGGGTTTGCGGCGCAAATCGGTATAAGCATAGGGCTTCCGGCTGGTGAGCGGTTCTTGGAGAGAGGGAGCCGCAGCGGATGGTTTTGGAGTTCTGGCAGTTTTGTCGTTTGACGCGATTTTCTTCCCTTTGAGTAACGGTAAAATTGTATTCTTGGTGCCGGAGGCTGTCTTGGCCGCGATTGAACGCAGGATGCGTGATGTTCGAGCTAAGGCTCCCGGGGTCTGTCGGGGAGTGGCGCCGGCTCGGGGCGCGCTTTCCGACTTAACGGTGATATTTGGCATTGCGGCCGGTGCGGGGAGAGGTGACTTGGCCGGATCGGCTGCACTGACAATCAAGGCCGCCATGGCTTTCTTTTCCTGGAAAGACACCAATTTGCTCTGCAGGTGGCGTGCCGCAATATCAGGGGTAAAACGATCGATAATTTCTTTTATCTTTGGTTTTTCGATGTAGTCGAGGATGGAAGGTGAGAGAAAGACGAACTTGTCGTCGGGATTGAGTTTGCCGTTGATTATATTTTCGTAAGTTTTGAGAGGGTTGGGTTTTAGCGGAACCGAAGAGCTCTCTTTATTGAGATGGGCCAGCTGTTGTCGGCGAACCAGAAAGGCGGAAGCGAGTCCGGAAGAAGTCAGGAATATTTCCTCTCCGACGATGGCGGTGATAACGCTGTTTAGTTTTCCGATCCAGCTGATTTCTCCGGCGGAGGCGAGGTCGCCCAGGATATCATTGACGCGCTTGATGGCGTACTCGAATTGTTGCTCGGCGGTTCGCTCGCTGGGGTGGTAGTATTCGTTTTGCATGATGGAAGCGATCGCTTCGGAAATTTCGGCGGTCTTGGGTGTTTTTTCGTCCGAGCTGATTAAGATCATTAATCGTCCGTATGGTTCTTCTTCTTTTTCTTCCGGCTCAAAAACAAAAGTTTCAGCGAAGCCTTCGGAGGCATCGGGATTATAAATCAAAAGTTCGCTGACGGTGGTATGTAGTTTGGGCATAATGTCATTCTCAAAATAAATATCTGTTTTTTTGAGGGTGTTTTCTCGAAGCGACAGTTAAAATGCAGATGACCAAAGACGTAATTTAGTATAGTATCTTTGCCTGGTTTTCGCAAGGGGAAAATTTTTCTCGATTTGGCGTTGATTTGGAAACAATTTTTATGTTTGAGTCTGTTCTTAAGCCCGTGTCTCGGAAATCGAGGGGAGTGATATAGGGGAATTGGGACTAAAATTGTTCGGGCTGAACAAAATATCTTTACAACTGAACAACGGTCTTATATACTAACTAAATATATGTGTTCATCATGTCTCGCCCAATGCTATCTCGGTGTGGCGGATGCTTCCGATCTGGGGCTATTGCTAAATTCGGTATCGGAGCGGCTTAATACTATTCATAATCCCTAATATTTTCATATGCTGGAACATCTTTTTAGCTCAAAAGTCCGAATCAAACTTCTCAGTCTCTTCCTGCTCAATCCCGACCAGACTTATTATGTTCGGGAATTGACTCGTCGTCTCAATGAGCGAATCAACTCCATTCGGCGGGAGCTTGATAATCTTCAGAAATTGGGCTTGTTGGTCAGCCATACGGAAGACCGCAAAAAATACTACACCGTTAATCGCGATTTTGAAATTTTTGAAGAATTGCGCTCGCTGATTATCAAATCCGGCGTTACGCCGCAGGAAAAAGCTATGCGGATGCTCCAGGCTCTGAAAGGCGTACACTTGGTCATTTTAACCGGCGTTTTTACTCAGCAAAGATTGCCCAAGACCGATTTGTTGTTGGTTGGCGCGCCGAAGCGAGAAAAACTTCTGGACGCAGTGGCCGAGCTGGAAAAGACTGTCGGCAAGCAGATTCGGTATTCCGTGATTGATCAAAATGAGTATGATTACCGCCGTACCATGCATGATTTATTTTTGAGCGATATCGTTTCCAGTGAACACATCAAAGTATTAGATAGAACACCAAAGAAAAAAGAAGTGAAACAATAGTCGCGGCCAATGCTTAGAATACAAGAATAGCCAAGAAAGATAATTCTTGGCTATTTTTAGTTTCAGCTATTTTATATGCTTTTTCGCTTATCCCCTTGTCGGAAATATTTAGGTGTGCTATAATAAGTCTAGGTAAAAACAGCGGGTGATCTTATTCATGTATATGAAAGCACCCTCTTTTTTTAGGCTCAAACAACCGATTGAGCTAGGCTCGGTATTCTTGGCTGTATTGGTAACTTTGTTTTTGGTTAATAATAGCCTAAATGTTCAGGCGCAATTGCCCCAGGACTTGAATCTTGCCCAACCGGCCGATAAGGCCATTGGTGGTCAAGACGACGGTCGGGCCGATGCGCTTTTTATATTTTCAGCCGAAAGTGATACTCAGATGCGGACGACAATTGATCAGATTGAACAACAAAACGGCACGGTGACTAATCGTTTTCCGCCAAAAATCGCTTGGGGAAAATTGCCGCGCGACCAGGCCGGTCAAGTCGATCAGTTGCCGGGAGTCGAGGCGGTTCGTTTCGAGCAGGTCGATCCCTCTGATTTCGGTATTATCGATCCAGCTTCTATGGCCGGAATAAATTCATGGAACGCTCATTTTGTGGCGGCGCCGGTGAAACCGGATAGCGGCCAGCCTTTAGTCAAAGATGATCTCGCTCCCGCGCCGAACTTGGATGGTCGCGCGGCAAAATTGGCTGGTATGGCTCAGCCCGATGCCCGGCAAGCCCGGTCCAATGATGCCTATCGGGCTCCGAACGGTGCCGGGTTTTATGATACGACGGAATACATGGCCGGCAATATTTCGGTGGCGGTGATTTTGCCCGAGAGTACCGGGGCCATTGACGCACAGACTGAATCCTGGGATTTGGCGCGCGAATCAGCCGTGGCGACTGAAGTCCAAAACGGCGTCAATTGGTGGTACAATCGAGAGCCGGCGGCGCAGATGTCTTTTACCTATCATTTTTATTACGGACGGACCGATAGCCGGGCGCGCACCAGTTATGAGCCGATCACGCGAGCGGCTGATCCGTACGGCGAAAACGGCGAAAACTTATGGGTCAGTGAGATTATGCATAATTTCGGATATAGCGATTCGCAACGGCTGGACAAAGTCCGTCACTTCAACAACGATATGCGCGAATCGGACGGCTCGGATTGGGCGGTAACGTATTTTGTGGCGGACAGTCTCAATGACGGCAATGGCGCTTTTGCCGATAACTATTTTGCCTACATGTGGATCGGCGGGCCGTATTCGGTCATGACTTATGACAACGACGGCTACAGCATTTCAAATATGGACGCGGTCACGGCTCATGAATTTGGCCACGCTTTCTATGCCAACGATCAATATTCTTCGGCGTGTTCTTGCGACGAGCACCGCGGGTATTTGGATTATTATAATTATAACTGTGAAAATTCTTGCCCGCATAATGTTTATAGTATTATGCGCGGCCAGATATATCCTTATTCGGTCGGAGCGGTCGATATGTACGCCCGGGGGCAACTCGGAATCATCGATACTGAGCGTAATGGAATATTAGATGTGCTGGAAACGGCCCCGGATATTGAAATAGGCGAAGTGGAAGGGGGAATCGGCACGACCCATCCCACCATGACCGGCAGTACTTCGGTCACAAAAGTGGAAAACAAAAATCCTTACGGTCTGGGGAACGATATCACGGTGGCTAAAATTTCTACCGTTCAATGCCGGGCGGACGACGGCGAATGGGAAGAGGGCGAGGCGAACGATGGCGGTTTTAATGAAACGTCCGAAGATTTTTCTTGTTCACTGAATATTTCTCGCGGACGGCATACGATCGAGGTACGTTCCCGGGATAACTATAACAATTACAGCGAGACGAAAAAAATCACCCTTTCTTCCGGCGAGGCGCGGATTATTACTGTCCCTGGCAACGGCGGCGGACCGCAAGTGCGGGAGTTTTCTACCGCCGGCAAGACTCAACCGGAAAGTTTTTTTGCCTTTCCTTCTTATACTCGCAACGGCGCTCGGGTCAGTACCGGTGACGTCGATAAAGACGGAGGCGTGGAAATCGTAGCCGGTAGCGGGATCGGCGCCCAGCCGCACGTGGTGGTTTATGAAAAAAACGGTTCCAAGCGCGGCATCGATTATCGTCCCTTTGCTTCTTCTTTCCGAGGCGGAGTTGATGTGGCCAGCGGCGATGTCGACGGTGACGGCAAAGATGAAATTGTCACCAGTCAGTTTACTCAGGGGCATCAAGTAAAAGTTTACCGCTATAATTCCAGCCGACAGATATTGGCGACTTTTTCTCCTTTTGGGAAAATCACGGCGGGAGTGACGGTGGCGACCGGCGATGTTGATGAAGACGGGGTTAAGGAAGTAATTTGCGGCGCCAGTGTCGGGGGCGGGCCGCACATCCGGGTTTATGATATGAAAAACGGCCAGGCGGTCCTGAAATCAAATAGTTTCTTCGCTTTTCATAAAGATTCGCGTACTGGAGTTGATGTGTCCAGTGGCGATGTTAATGCCGACGGCGTTGATGAAATCGTGGTCAGCCAGCTTTATAACGGCGAGGCTTGGATGAAAGTCTATCAGTATAATTCCGCTCGCACCGTTCTTGGTTCCTGGCGAGCTTTTCCGGCGGGCGTGGAGTGCGGCGCCAACGTGGAGATGATGGATGTTGATGGCGACGGACGCAGTGAAATACTGGTGGGACCGAATACCGGCGGCGGGCCGCAGGTGCGAGCCTTCGAGTACAATGGGACAGCCAAGAGTTTAAATTTCTTCGCTTATAGCAAAAGTTTCCGCGGCGGCGTCGTGCCGACGGGGGGATACTTCTAACAAGTAACTGGTAACAGATAACAAGTAACAAAAAAGACGCCCGCCGATTAGGCGAGAGTCTTTTTTCATTAGTGATATTTTGAGGCAAACTATTTTTCCCGGTAGCGGTAGTCATAAGTCGCGTAGGCGACTGTCAGCTCTTCGCCTTTTTTTATCTCCCGAGAGGTGGTGAAATTTACGCCCTCTTGCGCTATCTTTAGATTCGGGGCATCGGAAGTATTGAGAAAAAAAGATATATCCATGCCGTTCAGGGCGCAATCGGGAACGGAAATCATGCCATCGGCTTCGGTCACATAAAAATCATAGATCATTTTTTGGACTTCCGGATCTAATGTTTTTAATTCAGCCGGGCTGAATTTGTACCATTGATGTTTCGTGACTCCGGGAAAGGGATTGGTATTTTGGGGGATATCTCTGATCGCAAAAATTCCGATTCCGGCGATAGCCGATGTCTTCAAGCGGCAGTAGGTATTTTTTAGGTTTTCTAATAGTTGTTTCTTGTCGGGTGGCGTAATCATAATTTATATTTATTTCGAATCGACCGCTCCTGAATTATAGTTAATATGGGAGCAGGTGGCAAATCCGGCTGGTCGGTAAAAATTTTTAAAAATCACAATTTTATCATTCGTTTCAGCTTTTCGGAGCTTGAATAATTTTGGCTTTGACGGAAGTCGGTGCTAACTCTGTGTATGGG
Organism: uncultured Candidatus Saccharibacteria bacterium; assembly: GCA_965230955.1. GTDB lineage: Bacteria > Patescibacteriota > CALEFQ01 > CALEFQ01 > CALEFQ01 > CALEFQ01. The sequence continues at coordinate 299,018 of OZ246404.1, forward strand.
CTAATTATTGACAGAGACCGTCTTGTGTGTTATAGATACATTATCTGAACTGGTTGGCAGTTTCAGTCTTGAAAGGAGGCGGTTATGCTACCATATGTGGAAACGCGACGTTGTTTTGCACTTCCTCGTAGGTGCAGGGAAGGAAATTTCGAGATTCCAGCCTCGCAGAATCTATTTTGGCTGGAAGAAGTTGGTTCAGGAGAATTTGTCATCGTTTCTCAATCCGTTATTGACAAAATTCCCGAATCGGACAGGATTTCGGTGGCTGATTCCAGTTGCCAGCCCGAGTTTGCTGTTTATGACGTTGCGGGGACTCTGATGCCATCGGGAGAGTTCTGGTTGCCTTGTGAAGAGGCAACAAAAAAAGGACAAATGGTTTTCCGGCTCACGGCCGAGATGGTTCAGGTCCATTTGCCGAATTCTTTCCGGATTTTTCAGGAACCATAGTCAATCTGGTGCTTGCCTCCCGATTCATTTGCGGGAGGCTTTTTCTATTGACCGAACGAGCCGCTTGTCCTACGCTACAGATATGAAAAAAAAGGAAACTCTCTTTGATCGAAAAAACAACGCCATCCCGTCAAATGCGCCTGCACCGCTGGCCGATCGGATGCGCCCCGCGCGCTTGGCTGATTTTGTCGGGCAGGATCATGTGCTCAGCGCCGACAAACTGTTACCGCGACTGATTTTTAATGATGAATTATCTTCTTTGATTTTCTGGGGGCCACCGGGAGTGGGGAAGACCACGCTGGCGAAAATTATCGCCCAACTGACAAAAGCGCATTTCATTTGTTATAGCGCCGTGCAAGTGGGAACCAAAGAGGTCAAAGAAGAAATCGCGCAAGCGGAACAGCGCTGGCTGCTGACTAAACGGCGCACGATTCTTTTTTTGGATGAAATTCATCGTTTCAATAAAGCCCAGCAGGATGTGTTGTTGCCCCACGTGGAATCCGGACGTTTGATACTTATCGGCGCGACCACCGAAAATCCGTCTTTCTCCGTCATCCCCGCTCTGCTCTCGCGCTGTCGGGTTATTGTTTTGCATCGACTGGGAGAGTTGGATCTGAAAAAGCTGATCAAACGCGTCCTGGTTGACAAAGCGCAGGGCCTCGGCCGCCAAAAATTAAAAATCGCGTCGGCGGCGACGGATTTTTTGATCGATCTCAGTCAGGGCGATGCCCGGGCATTGTACACGATCTTGGAGATCGCGGCGCGCGGGAAGAAAAATGGCTCGACCATCGCCGTGGCCGATATCAGCAACGCCGCCATGAGCCGGAGCATGATTTATGATAAAAACGGCGAAGAACATTACAATGTCATTTCCGCCCTGCATAAAAGTCTGCGTGACAGCGACCAAGACGCGGCGCTGTACTGGATGGCGCGGATGATTGAGGCGGGGGAGGATCCGCTCTATGTCGTGCGGCGGCTGCTTCGTTTCGCTTCGGAAGACATCGGGAATGCCGATCCGCAAGCTTTGATCTTGGCGGTGAGTGTGATGGAGACGATCAAGTTCGTCGGAATGCCGGAGAGTAACGCCGCGCTGGCGCAGTTAGTAATTTATCTCGCAAAAGCGCCAAAAGATAATACCGCTTACGTCGCCTATGGCTTGGCTTCGGCCGACGCCAAGAAGACGAGCAACGAGCCGGTGCCGATTCACTTGCGCAACGCCCCGACTAAGTTGATGAAAGAGCTGGGTTATGGCCAAGGCTATAAATACGCGCATAACTTCAAAGACGCCAAGGTGGATCAAGAGCATTTTCCGGGGAAGTTGAGGGGGAGGAAGTATATAAAAAAAACCTAAGGTCACTGCCTGCCGGTAGGCAGATCCCAATGTCAAAAATCGCTCTTGCCTTTTGCTCCCTGCTTTGTTATAATATGCCTAATTAAATAAAACCTTATGAAAACTAAGATTAGGTTTAGTCTGGTGGCGGTTATTATTATGGCCGCTATTTTAGTTTTCACCGGCTGGCAGTGTCCGAAAAAGCCGGCAACTGACGCCGAAGGATTCCAGCATTTCAGTTCGGGAGATGAATTGGTCCAGGCTTTCCAGAAAGTGCATGATGATAAGCAGAGTTCCAAGAGTGAGATGGCCGAAGGGACCGGATTGACCGTTCCGCAAGCGGCTCCCGGTACAGCGAGTTCTGATGGTCGCGGCGGCGGGGAATTTTCCGAGACCAATGTTCAGGTGGCCGGCGTGGATGAAGCCGATATTGTCAAAACCAACGGCGAATATATTTATGCGCTGGCGCAGGGTAATCTGGTGGTCAGTCGAGCCTATCCGGCGGAGCAGACCGAACTGGTGGCGACGGTCACAATGGGCGACTATGTTCCCGACGAAATGTTCATCGAAGGCAATCGCTTGCTGATTTTTGGGACTGAATCCGGCCGGACGACCGCGTCATCGTCAACGTCCAGCAGCGTACCGCCCCGCTACCGTTCGCTTTTCTCGGTGCGTTTGTACGACATCGCCAACCCGCGCGATCCCAAATTCGTGGAGCGGCATGATTTCGAAGGCAGTTACGTGACGGCGCGCAAAATCGCCGGCCAAGTCTATTTTGTTTTCAATACCTATCCTTCTTATCGTGCCGGAATCGACTGTGCCGAATTGGTGCCGGGATACAAAAGTAATCGGTCGGATGTCGTTCCCCAAGCGACTGATTTCCAGCCGATTGTCCCCTGTGGCGATGTCGGCTATGTCGAACCGCTGCGGGCCGAGAATTTTATCACCGTGGCGTCGCTCTCCATGACCGATGATCGCCAGCCGGTGCAATCAAAAGTGATTGTCGGCACCGGGCAAAATGTTTATGCTTCGCTGGATAATCTTTATGTCGCCCAGACCAATTATCCTTCGTATTACTGGTGGGAGTCGTATAATGCCAGCGATGAAAAAACCGTGGTTTCCAAGTTTAATTTGGACCAGGGTCAAGTGGCTTTTTCCGCCAACGGTGAAGTCCCCGGCCACATCTTGAATCAGTTTTCGATGGATCAGTACGATAATCATTTCCGGATCGCCACGACCGTGGGCCAGGCCTGGAATGAAAAAGAAAAATCAAAGAATAATATTTATATCCTGGATTCCGCCATGAAACAATCGGGAGCGCTGGAAGATCTGGCGCCGGGCGAAACCATTTACTCGGCTCGTTTTATGGGGGAGCGCGGCTACTTGGTGACTTTTAAAAAAGTCGACCCTCTGTTTGTAGTCGACTTGTCGAATCACAGCAATCCGCGGGTGCTCGGTAAATTGAAAATCCCGGGCTACTCCGATTATTTGCATCCTTATGACGCCAACCATATCATCGGAATCGGCAAGGAGGCCGAAGATGCTTCCACGGCGGAGACCTCCAGCCGCAATTTGGATTTTGCCTGGTATCAAGGACTGAAAATGGCGCTCTTTGATGTCACCGATGTGGCTAATCCGGTGGAAATGTATAAAGAGGTGATTGGCGATCGCGGGACCGATTCCCCGGTCCTTCATGATCATAAAGCTTTTCTTTTTGACAAGAAAAAGAATCTACTGGTAATCCCGATCAGCTTGGCGGAAATTCAGGGGGAGAGAACCGCGGCCAACCAATACGGCAATACGGTTTATCAGGGAGCTTATGTTTACGACCTGACGCTGGAAAAAGGCTTTAACCTCAAGGGACGGATCACTCACGTGACCGATGAATCGGTCTTTGTGAAGAGCGGATATTATTACGAGACACTGGAAGCGATTACGCGCAGTTTGTATATCGATAATGTTTTGTACACGCTGTCGCCCTCGCATCTCAAGGCTAATCGTTTGTCCGATCTGAGTCTGGTAAAAGAAGTTAATTTCCCCGCCGACGATACCGCCGGTGCCAGAAATTATTATTACTAAATGAACGAATCACCGCGCCAAATCAAAAAAATAGTTTTACTGGAGCCGAAAGAAGAAGGCGTCAACGTGTTTTCGTTTTGTAAAATACCGCGGCTGGGTGTGCCCATCTTGGCGACTTTGTTGCGCGACCGGGGTTACGCGGTAAAAGTTTATATCGAGAAAATGGCGCCGATCAACTGGCGTGAAGTTTACTCGGCGGATTTGGTGGGAATTTCGATTGTGACCAATACCGCTTTCCCCAGTTACCGGATGGCCCAAAAGATCCGTGCCCGCGGCATCCCGGTGGTCTTGGGCGGACCGCATCCGACTTTTGAGCCGGAAGAAGCTTTGCAGTACGGCGATTATGTTTTACGCGGCGAGGGCGAGGAAAGCCTGATTAAATTAATTGAAAATTTAAACCGGCGGGGAGATTTGCGCCAGGTTGACGGTTTGTGCTTCTGGGATAAGGCTCGCCCCGTCTATAATAAAGCGGCGACTTTTTGTCCCAATATCAATATTACTCCAGATTTTTCTTTGATTCACGGGGCCAAAAAATTCTACAATCGCCGTTTTCATTTTGATGTATCCTCGCTGGAAGTCTTGACGACGCGTGGCTGTCCTTTCGGGTGTAAATTTTGTTCGGTGATCCAGATGTCGGGACGTAAGATGCGGGAGCGAAAGGTGGAGCAAGTGGTGGATGAGATCGAGCATCTGGTCACCACTTATCGCCAAAAAAAGATGTTTATCGTCGATGATAATTTTACGGCCAATCGCGATCGGGCCAAGAAACTTTTGCGCTTGATGATCGCGCGAAAAATTCAGGTGAAAATGTCGGCTCAGGTTCGGGTTGAAACAGCCAAGGATTCGGAATTGGTCCAGCTGATGAAATTGGCCGGTATCCATATGGTGCAGATCGGCCTGGAGTCGGTCAATCCCGATACTCTGAAAAACTTCAACAAGCGCCAGCAAGTCGAAGACATGAAAGCGGCGATCAGGGCTTTTACCGATGTGGGAATATTTGTCCATGGCATGTTTATCATCGGCTCCGATTATGATACGCCGGCTACGATCGATGTGACGATCAAATTTGCGCAAGAAATGGGTTTGGTGGCGATTCAGTTATTGCCGTTGGGGCCGTTGCCGGGGACGGAATTGACGGCGGAATTACTGCGTGAGAAACGTGTGATTACGCGCGACTGGAGTATTTATGACGGAAATCGAGTGGTTCTCTTTCCGCGGCGGATGCGGCCGTCGGCCAATCAGAAAGCCATCTTTCGCGGCTATAAAAAGTTTTATACTTTTACCCGTCCGTGGCGTTATATTTTGAAACGGCAATGGGGTTATGCCGGTATTGCTATTTTTGGCTATTTTGCCTCGCGTAGTTTTGAACGCCAGCTTGGTCCTTATATGCGCTTTCTTGAATCGGTGGAAAAGGGCAAGTATCGCCAGACGGCGACAGGCGAAGAAATCATTGAACCGGTACAGCACGAAACCGAGGAAGGAATGGCTGATAACAGTATCAGTCGTCGTTTGGCTAAATATTTTGGCCGGTATGTTCCGGTTTTGCCACAGCAAGACTCCAGGAACGTTTTTCCTTTTTCGCGCTTGCTCCCGCGCCGTTTGAAATTGCCGATGCTGTCTAATCATTCCTTGGGAAAATTTCCAAAACGTTTAGCGCGGATTTTACGCCGTAGTCAGCGTCCCTTGGTTTTGGATTTTTCCGGGGTGAATATAACCGATCAAAAATTCTGGATGAAAATCCACCAGGCAGTTAAGCCTTTTGGTCAGAGAGTTCGTTTGAAAGTCAAAGCCGGAACGGCGCGTCTCTGGAACTTGAAAAATTTACGCAATTTGACTATTATTGACGGTTAGGGTCGGTTTGCTTTTGATCCAGTATGATGCTGGTTTTTTGTTGGAATAACTTGAAAGGGAGGCAGGAAATCGTAATTCTAATTTTGAAACTTGCTTACGCAAGCAAGTTCGATATAATTTCAGAGCCCGGTATTTGAGAGTCATAATTTCGTTTTGAATTTATTTTTACCGTATGCGCATCGGCATTCCCCAGGCATTTATTTACTACAAACATCCAGGACTCTGGGAAGATTTTTTTCGAACCCTGGGATTGGAAGTAATCTTGTCCGGTACCACCAATCGGGATATTTTAGAAGCCGGCGTGCGTATCACCGAAAGTGAAAGCTGCCTGCCGGTCAAAATCTACTACGGGCACTGCCAAAAACTGCTGGAACAAAAAATAGACATTCTCTTTTCTCCGCGTTATATCAGCCTTAAGAAAAATCGCTTGGGCTGTCCCAAGTTTTTTGCCCTGGCGGATGTTATTCCTTATATGTTTGACCGTCGGGTCAAGATTTGCGCGCCGTATGTCAATTTTAATGAAAAAGACTTAGCCGCTACTCTGCGCGCCGTGGCGCAAAAGTTGAATTTTTCTGATGAAAAAATCGAGTCGGTTTTGCCGGCGGTCTTGTCTCGGGAAGAGGCCCGGCGAGCCGAAAAACAACGCCAGTTCGAAAATGTCATGGCTTCATCCCGGCCGATCGTTTTACTGATCAGCCACCCTTATAATCTTTATGATTCTTTCGTCAACGCCGATTTGGTTCGGCAGTTGCGTCGTTTGAAGGTGGAAATTCTAATGATAGATTGGATTCCGGTCACGACGTCTCATCCGCAGGATTTCTTTTTCCACTGGGATTTCGCCGAAGAAATGCTGAATCAAGTGGATGAGGTGGTAAATAGTCGGATTGCCGGCGGGCTTCAGGTATCGACGTTTAATTGCGGCTGCGATTCGGTTATAAAAGAATTCGTCGAGAAAAAATTCCGCGCCGCCCAGCGTCCGTATATGCCGTTGATTTTGGATGAACATACCGCCGAGGCGGGGATCAAGACGCGCTTGGAAGCTTTTGTCGATACTCTAAAAAAACGGAAAATTTAATATGTCAAAACGAATACGTAAAATCACTTTTCCTCATATGGGGCACTACGATGCCGCTTTTGAGGAAATAATGCGGGCGATGGGTCATATTCCGGTCATGCCCGACCCGATCAATCGGGCGACGGTGGAAACGGGCGTGAAATACGCCCCGGAATTTATTTGTTTTCCCTGCAAAGTAAATATCGGCGATGAGTTGAACGGTATTGCCAAAGGCGCGGACACGGTGGTGATGTTTTCCTCGAACGGTCAATGTCGCTATCGATATTACGCGGCGGTTCAGCGAAAGATTTTACATGATTTGGGCCAGAAGATTGATTTTTTTATTTTCACTCCGCGAGATTGGCTGAAAAAATTCAGTGAATTGACTAATCGAAATTATTTCAGTTTGCTCCTTAGATTTGTCAGTGCTTGGCGCAAAGTGAAAACTACGGAACTGGTGGAGCAGCTCGGTTATTACTACCGTCCGCGCGCTCTGCATCCGGAACGTGTCGGAGGCATTCAGCAACGTTGCTGGAAATTAATCAGCCAAACAAAGTTGAAGAGCTATTTTAATTACCGCCGTTTGAAGCGGCAGATCAGAGAGGAATTCGAGGAAATAGAAATCAAGGATAATTTCCAGCCGTTGCGAATCGGGATTATTGGAGAAATATATAGCGTCATCGAGCCTTTTGTGAATCAGAATATCGAGGAGTCCCTGGGTAACCTGGGAGTGGAAGTGACGCGTCGGTTGAATTTATCTCATTTTGTAAAAGAATTTCAGCCGTGGAACAAACGGTACGAAGCGCGGTTGACCCGTCCTTATATCGGTTATGTGGTTGGCGGTCATGGTCGAACTTCCGTGCTGCATTTGCTAGAGTATTGCCGGGAAAATTTTGACGGCGTGATCCATCTGGCGGTTTTCGGCTGTATGCCGGAAGTGACGGTTCGCCCGATCCTCTCAAAGATCAGTCAGCAAAAAAACATGCCGTTTATTTCTCTGTCCCTTGATGAGCATAGCGGCCAGGCGGGAGTCCAGACACGGGTGGAGGCGTTTGTGGATTTGATTAAAGGAAAAATCCGAAATCCGAAATCAGAAATCCGAAACAATACTTAAGTCCCAATCATTAAATTATAAACTTTTAAATTTTGGGATTGGAATTTGGGAATTGTTTCGTGCTTTGATATTCGAATTTCGAATTTTACCTGGAAAGGAGGCCTTTATGTCCTTGAAAGAGTTTTTTCAGAAGAGGTTAGCTCGGGAAATGGGTATTCGCGAGGAAGAAGTGACCGAAAAACGCTGTGCCGAGTTTGTTCTCAGGCATTGCCCTCTGCGGCATCGTTCTTCGCCGGCTGATCGACGATTTAAGCATATCAGTCGGGAAGAATTCGAAGCGCTCAAGCGCAATAACGATGCTTTTGCGGCCAGTCTGGATTGATAGAAAAATCTTCCCACCACCCGGTAACAATAAAGTTACCGGGTTTTATTTTACTTGTTTGAAAGTTATCCACACCTTAAATATTGACGTTCGGTTTTTGTTCGGATATGATCAGGGTGCAGGCGAACAAAATACGAATATATAAAAATATGACTGTCAAAAGTAAAAATGACTTGGACAAAGTCCAGCTCTATATCCAAAAACTGCAAGAGATTAAAGGCTTCCTTCAGCAGGCCCACATTGAAGAACGAGAGGAAAAAGAAGGCCTGGATCTCCGAATCAATTGCTATTGGAATAACGTTTAATAAACCAGGTGCGGCCTGCCGAATCGGCAGGCTGCCCCTGGAACGGAATGATTTTATGGGTAAATCTTTGACTAAAAAACAGACTGAAATTTTGAATTACGTGGCTGATTTTGTGGGGGAGCACAGTTATGCTCCGAGTTACCGTGAGATCGCCCAGCACTTTAAATTGTCATCGGTAGCGACCGTCCATGATCACATTTCTTCTCTGGTGGCGAAAGGTTTCTTGCGCGATGCTGATGGTGAGGCGCGCGGGATTGAGTTGGTTACCAGAGAGGATCATCCCTTAAGTACGGTCGAGTCCTTGCCGCTTTTGGGTTTAATTGCGGCTGGGGAGCCGATTGAAGCCATTGAAAGTCAAGAGAGAATCGATGTGCCGCAAAATATGCTTGGTTCCGGTGACTATTTTGCGTTGCAGGTAAAAGGATTGTCCATGATCGAAGATGGAATCAACGATGGGGATTTTGTTATCGTGGAAAAACGCAGTGTCGCCAACAATGGCGATATCGTGGTGGCCTTGCTTAATGGCCGTGATGCTACATTGAAGCGCTTTTATCAGGAAGCACAGCGTGTTCGCTTGGAGCCGGCAAATTCCAGCATGAAACCGATCTTTGTCCGGCAGGGACTGCAAATCCAGGGCAAAGTTGTGGGGCTGATGCGTAAATATTAACTTTCAAATAAAATGGTCGTTACCTGGAGACAAATAAACAAAAGCGAAGAAGTATCCGCCCCTCATGCTTTCCGAGTGTTCTTTTTCGGGCTATTGCTTGGCGGCTTAGTTGCTTCCATGGTTGCCTGGATTATTTGGCGATAAGAAGGGTCTTTAGTCTTTGGTCTTTTGACATTTAATATCCGGCTAAAGACTAAAGACCAACGACTAAAGACCAATTATGTCCTGTATAATTCACGTTGACATGGATGCCTTCTTCCCCTCAGTCGAGCAGGTGCTTAATCCGAAATTAAAAGGTAAGCCGGTTATTGTCGGGGCCAAGCCGTCAGAGCGGGGAGTCGTGTCTTCAGCCAGTTATGAAGCTCGGGTTTTTGGAGTCCATTCGGCCATGCCTTCGGTGCGGGCAGGGCAACTGTGTCCGCAGGGTATTTTCATCCACGGTCATTATGATGCTTATCAAAAATATTCGGCGGCTATTCGCCGGATTTTTTTGCATTACACCGGGGCCATGGACATGGTGTCGCTCGATGAAGCATATTTGGATTTCACCGGCTATGAATTACTGTACTCCGATATTCCCTTGATCGGACGGCGCATTCAACAGGATATTTTTCGCGAGACCAAGCTGTCTTGCTCGGTTGGGGTAGCATCGTCTCGGGTCGTCGCCAAGGTGGCCAGCGATTTCAAAAAACCGCGCGGATTTACGGTCGTAGCTCCAGGTTATGAAAAAGATTTTTTTGCGCCTCTGCCGATCCGCAAATTACCGGGTATCGGGCCCAAGAGCGAGGAAGCGCTCAAGAATATCGGTATCAAAAAGCTGGGTGATATTTCCCGCCGCCCTTTGGAATTTTGGGCGAGCACCTGGGGCAAAGCCGGGGTGGCGCTATGGTATGAGTCTCGGGGACAAGATTATGGCCGTTTTTCGGCTACCCCGAAAAATCATTCTGTTTCTCGAGAAACTACCTTCAAAGTTGATACTCAGAATCAAACTCTTTTGCACTCTACTTTGGCGTATCTGGTCGAAAAAGCTGCCTATGATTTGCGTTTCCAGAGCGCTAAAGCCCAGGAAGTAAAAGTAAAAGTGCGCTATGAGGATTTTACGACGACTACCAGCGGCAAAAGACTGATGTTGGCGACGAGCAATACCACCGATCTCCATCGCGCGGCCAAAAACATTTTTGAGCGTCTGTATAAAAAAGGCCAGCGGGTTCGCCTGTTGGGCGTTGGTTTCGGCTGTCTGAAGCCTGACCGGGAGCAGGGTTCGATCTTTGACCTGCTTGAATCAAAAGAAAATCACAAGCTCATTTCGCTGAACAATGCAGCGGATAAAATCAGGGGACGGTATGGTTTTGGGTCAATTGGTGTTTTGGGGGCGGCCAAAGAAGGATAGTGTAGAATTTTGCAAAAATAAAACGACCACATAATGGCGGGTCGTTGTCGCCTTGCTGTTCAATTTTCCCGGTTTGTTTATTTCCGGTGCATTTCTTTGGCGGGGATAAACCGAAGAGGTTCTGATCCGAGCAGATGCGGTTCGCAGTCAACTCCTATGTCGTTGTCGGCGAGTGCATCGATGATGAGGCGGATCGTTTCATAATCATAGGAGCAGACGAGGATAAACGGTTTTTTTTGCGCGGTTCCGTCACAGGATTCGGTTATACATCCTGGGGACGTGAAAAAAGTGGTGATTGCATCTTTTTCAAGCTTGAGATCCCGCATTACTCGATTGATGCAGGGTTTCAGCTTTTCCTCGTACATGCTCCATTCAAATCCGAAAATCATGATATTGTGCATGGTCATTCCTCCTTTCCTTAGATGGGTTGACCAAGACCTGTGAATTTATCATGAATTGTTTTTTTTTGTCAAACCTAGCCTCTGCTGTTGTTTTATGGAGAGTGTAGGCAGTAGGATGATGAGTTTTTGGCTGATCAATCGTTTCTTTTTGAGTATCCACAACTAAAAAACAAAAATTAATTAATATTGGCTTATATTAGCCGATATTTTTTATTGGTCACTCTATTTGACATGGTTGACAGGTGGTTGAGTTTAACATCTCAGTGGTGTATAATGGATTGTAGAGGGGAATAGTGGATAAAAGTGGGGAAAAGCAGGCCTTTCTGTGGATAACCTCAAGAGAAATGTCCAATTTCCAGTATCTGGAGATTGGGTGTCGGTCAGTATTAATTATCTAGAAATCGGTAATTCTTTACTTATGTTTATCGGCGAGTATACACATTCAGTCGATCAAAAAGGCCGGATTGCTGTTCCGGCAAAATTTCGTTTGGAATTGACCCGCGGGGCGGTAATTACTCGCGGCTTGGATAATTGTCTTTTTATTTATACCAAAAAAGAGTGGCAAAAACTGGCGGAGAAAATGACCGCTATGCCGATCGGGCAAAAAAACTCTCGCGCTTTTGCGCGTTTGATGCTGGCCGGAGCGATGGATGTTGAGTTGGATGTTCAGGGGCGAGTCGTGATTCCGGAATATTTGCGGCAGTTCGCGACCATTCAGAAGCAAGCGGTTGTGGCCGGTTTATATAATCGCATTGAAATTTGGGATCTGGCGAAATGGCAAGCTTATAAAGCGGCTACCGAAAAAAACAGTGAAGATATCGCCGAACGAATGGGAGAATTGGGAGTCTAAAATTTTAGATTCAGAGTGCAAAATTAAATCGGTATTCTTTGTGATTCTGCATTTTGAATTCTGAATTTGAATCACTTTATGTCGCAACATATTCCGGTCCTATTGCGTGAAGCGATTGCTTTCCTTGATCTTACGGGAGGGGAGCGAATCATTGATGCGAATGTCGGATTGGGCGGTCATGCTCAAGTCGTTCTGGAAAAGATCGGTAAGCACGGGCAGTTTCTCGGAATTGATCGCGATGCAGAAGCTCTGCGGGAGGCTCGGCAAAATCTTTCCGCTTATGGCGAGCAAGTGACCCTGGTTCACGACACGTTCAGCCATTTGAGTGAAATCGCTTTGAGTCATAATTTCGGCGATGTTGATGGCATTTTGTTTGATCTGGGACTGTCCAGTTGGCAATTGGGTAGCTATAAACGAGGATTCAGTTTTCAACGGGACGAATTGCTCGATATGCGTATGGATCAGAGCCGAGGTTTGACTGCCGCTGAATTGCTCCATGCTTCAACCGAATCGGAATTGGTACGGATATTTCGCGAATTCGGCGAAGAACCTTTCGCCCGCCAGATTGCCGGTGCCATTGTATTCCGGGAAAAGAAAGAACGTCTGAATCGGACGGGGGAGCTGGTCGAGGTGATTATGTCGGCCGTGCCGAAAAAATTTCATCACGGAAGAATTCATCCGGCGACCAGAGTTTTTCAGGCCTTGCGCATCGCGGTCAATGATGAACTGAATGAATTGAAAAAGGTTTTACCACAGGCGCTGACGATACTCAGGCCCAAAGGGCGGCTGGTGGTAATATCCTTTCACTCGCTGGAAGATAGAATCGTCAAAGATTTTTTCAAGCAGGAGTCAAAAGATTGTATCTGCCCGCCGGAATTGCCGGTTTGTCGCTGTAATCATCGGGCGCGACTGACAATTCTGACGAAAAAGCCCATAACGCCAACCCAAGAAGAATTATCTAATAATCCGCGTGCGCGCAGCGCTAAGCTGCGAGCCGTCCAAAAAAAATAACAAAAATATGGCTCATTATCTGACCTTGACTTCAAATTTCAGCACCGGCCTGGGTCGGCGCAAAAAAACAGTCCGCCGCAATTTACAAGCCGGTCCGGTGACCATGGGCTATGTCGTCGTTTTTATGATCGCATTGCTTTGCTTTTTCTATCTGTTTCAAGTGGTTTTTGTATCCACGGCCGGTTATGAAACTTCTGAAATGGCCGCTGACATAAAAGAACTGGAAAAATCAAACAGCCGGATCCAATTGGAAATAAACGAGGCTCAGTCATTGCAGAAAATTCAAGCCGGAATCGATCAGGCCAGCCTGGTTCCGATTGAAAAAGTGAAATTTGTTGCGGCCGACGGTTCAATCGCCAGTCGCTAGCGATAATGCCTAGATACTTTAAGTATGTTAAAATGGAGCCGGTCACGCTAACGTGACACTGTGCTCTCTCCGGCGAGTAGCCGAGGAGGCGAGGCGGCTCTATTTTATTTAGATGATCAAAAGAAGATCTGCCGCAAAATTATTTGCCAATTTTGACCGTTCCCTGATTTTGTTGGGTATTGTTTTTATTGTGGCGATAATTATGCTGGTTCGTTTATTTAATATCCAAATTCTGGCGGCGCCTCATTATCAGGCGCTGGCCAAGGATCAGCACGAGCTGTATGAAGAACTCGTCCCGCAACGGGGTAGTATTCTGGTGGAGGATTCTTCTTCGCCGACGGGAACTTTTACTTTGGCGGCCAATAAGGATCTTTATTTGGTTTATGCCGTGCCTCGAGAAATCGAAGACGCCACAGACGTGGCTCGGCAATTGCACGAAATTATTCAGTTGGAACCGCAGGAAATAATCGACAAAATCGGGACGGATAAAGACGATCCTTATCAACCTATTGCGCGCAAGCTGGATAAAGGACAGGCTGATCGGGTTCGGGAATTGAATCTGAAGGGTTTGCGGCTACAATCGGAAGATGTCCGGTTTTATCCCAATAGCACTTTGGCCAGCCATGTCTTGGGCTACGTGGGCTATGACATGAATAATAAATTGGGCGGAGTCACCGGTCTGGAAAAATATTATGAAGAAGAATTATCGGGACAACGCGGCGAATTGTTGGCGGAAAAAGACGCTCGCGGCCAGTGGTTGCCGGTCGGCGACAAAACCATGGAGCGGGCGACCGACGGTTCCGATTTGGTTTTGACGCTGGACCGTACGATTCAATTCAAGGCGGAAGAAATGATCAAGCGGGCGGTCGAAGATCACGGCGCGGATAATGGCACGGTGATTGCCATGAATCCCAAAACCGGCGAAATAATCGCCATGGCGAATTATCCGGATTTTGATCCGAACGCTTATCAGCAAGTGGAAGATATAAGCGTTTTCAACAACTCGGCTGTATTTGATCGCTATGAACCGGGTTCCACCTTCAAGGTTTTGCAAGTGGCCGCGGGAATCGACGCGAATAAAATCAGTCCGGAAACGACCTTCAATGATAGCGGTTCCATCAAGGTGGGGAGCTATACCATTTACAATTTTGAAAATCGATCCTATGGAAATTTAACGGTAACGCAGGCTATCGAGAAGTCGGACAACGTTGTCATGACTCAGATCGCCCAATTGCTGGGGCCGGATTTGATCAATCATTATTTCGACCAATTCGGATTGCGGAAGTTGACCGGGATCGATACGTCCAAAGAAACGGAGAATTACATTAAACCGGCCAAAGAGTGGAAAGATATTGATGTGGCCACTTCGGGATTCGGGCAGGGTGTCACGATTACTCCGATCCAATTGGTGGCGGCCGTTGCATCTTTGGTAAATAATGGTAAAATGATGCAACCTCATCTGGTGAAGGAGATTCGCCATCCAGATGGGACGATCGAAAAAATCGACCCCAAATTCGTGCAACAGACGGTTCAGGGGAAAACAGCGGCCGCTTTGGTCGCGATTATGCGCAGCTCGGTCAAGAACGGTTTTGCCAAACCGGCGGAAGTGACGGGGTATGAAATTGCCGGAAAGACCGGGACGGCTCAGGTGGCTTCCAGTGATCAAAAAGGCTACGACGCCAATAAAAAAATCGTATCCTTTATTGGCTTTCCTTCCGGCGATCCGGAGTTTGTCATGCTGGTAAAAGTTGATAATCCCAAAGGTGCGGAAGAGGCCGGCGTGACGGTGGCGGCTCCGCTTTTCCGAGATTTATCTAAATTTATTTTTTCTTATCGCGGCATCCCCCCAACTGAATAAGATATAAGAAATAAGATGTAAGATTTAAGAAAAAGTATTTTCTTATATCTTAACTCTTATATCTTAATTCTTACATCTTACATCTTACATCTTAATATGCCTGTTCTGAAACGAACAATTGAAAAGGTCTTGAAATTCTATGCCCGGGCTGTCATTAAACGACGGCAGCCTTTAGTTGTGGGCGTGACAGGCAGTATAGGTAAGACCAGCACGAAAGAGGCGATCGCGTTGGTGCTGGCCAGCCGTTGGTCCGTGCGCCAGAGTCAGAAAAATTATAATAATGAATTGGGCGTGCCGCTGACCATTTTGGGACTGGATACGGGCGGTCGAAGCGCGGGAGCCTGGTTAAGGATACTCACGGTCGGATTTTTCCGGGCCTTGTTTGGTACCGGCAAATATCCCCAGGTCTTAGTCCTGGAATTGGGGATCGATCGTCCGGGCGATATGGATCCGCTGCTGTTTATGTCGAAGCCGGCGATCGGCGTCATCACTACCATTGGTCCCACCCATTTGGAATTTTTCGATAGCATCAATGAAATCGCCAAGGAAAAAGGCAAACTGGTGCGCTCTCTGAATCACGGCGGTTTCGCGGTGCTGAATTTTGACGATCAGCGCGTCAGTGATTTGGCCAATACCGTTACGGCGGAAGTATTGACTTATGGATTTCAAAAAGGAGCGGCGGTTCGCGGCTTAGTTACTCCGGCTGGCATGAGTTTGGATAGCGACCATTGGCTGGATAGCCCGGCGAGCGGAAGAACGGGTTTGAGCCTAAAAATTTCCTACCGCGGCAATATTGTGCCCGTCCGTCTGCCGTCGGTCGGGTTGCCTCAGGCCTACGCGGCTCTGGCAGCGGCGGCGGTGGGTTTGTCTCAGAAGATGAATTTGATTGAAATCGCCAATGCTTTGCACCGATGTTGTTCTTTGCCCGGACGTATGAATCTGATAGAAGGAATAAAGAAAACACTGATTGTGGATGATTCATATAATTCAGCCCCGGTTTCAGCCATTTCCGCGCTGTCTTATCTCCAGAGCATGAAAGGCAGCGGGCGCAAAATCGCGGTTTTGGGCGATATGCTGGAATTGGGAATTTATACCGAAGAGGGACATCGCGAGGTGGGGACGCGCGCGGCCGAGGCGGTTGATATTTTGGTGACTGTCGGTCGACGAGCGAAATTCATGGCTGAGGCGGCTCGCACGGCCGGGATCTCCATGGCGAAGGAATTTGACAGTTATCAGGAAGTCGGTAAATACTTAGAAAGTATTTTGCATCCCTATGACATGGTGTTAATCAAGGCGTCGCAGGGAATTCGTCTGGAAAAAGTGGTAAAAGAGATTATGGCTCGACCCCAAGACGCGGAAAAATTGTTGGTCCGGCAGGGGAAGAGATGGCAGGAAATATAGTCGCTGGTCATTAGTCGTTAGTCTTTAGCCAACGACTAATGACTAAAGACTATTTTATGGCGCCATCGTCTAGTGGTCTAGGACACTGCCCTCTCACGGCAGGAACCTGGGTTCAAATCCCAGTGGCGCTACCAACGAATTTTGCTTCTCTTGGGAAGCAAAAAAGACAGTAAAAGATGATAAATCGCATAAATAAGTAAAATTAGCTGTGGATATATGACAATTAAGAAAAAAGTACAATATATTGAGGGCTTAATTTCTGGTTGTCAGCGGAATGATTGCCAGGATACTTGTTGTGATGACGATCAGGTGGAAGAATGGGTAAATGAATATTTTGCATTTCACGAAAGAATGAAAGATCATTTGACGTCACTAGGGATAAAGATTGAGTTCATTGGAGATAGAGTCCGTTTTAAAAACTGCACAGATGGCAAAAGATGTAAACTCTTAAAACACTCTCTAAACAAAGATGTTGATCCGCGCCCCATCGATTGCAAAATATTTCCTTTTGTCGTGGATTGGGATTCGATAGACTTTGATAGGAAAATAGTAGATTTATATTATTGGGATGATTCTTGTCCCTTGGTTAAGGAAAATAAAATTCCTGGTGATTTTCTGAAAGAAGTAGAGAATATAATAAAGCGGGACTTTGCTGTGCTATTTTACGGAGCGAGGTTTGCAGTCAGATTTAAAGATAAACCGACTGCCACAGCCTGATTATCTGTGAAGGATGGGAATATGGAAATCACCATCCAATTCCCTGGAAAAGGTTCCGATTATGTCTACTGTGGCCTACCAAGTTACTTTCTTTTGGTTGGAATTAAATTACCAGGCCAAATCACGAAAAAATAATAGCCATTTATGGAACTTATAGACATAGTGGGTTATTGCGCCGGAATTCTGGTTGTCATATCCTTACTTCCGCAGACGATTAAAAGTTGGCGGACAAAATCAACAAAAGATTTATCTTATTGGAGATATATTATTTATGTCGTTGGGTTGGTCTTATGGATTACATATGCAATCATAATTCATAACGGACCTGTGGCGGTAATGAATAGTGCCGGGTTGGTTCTTGCTGTTTCGATTCTTATGCTCAAGATAAAATACGGATAATTCATTTTGTCACATTATCTTGTTCCTGAGTAACGTCTGTGTAACAAGTTTTTGAACTATTTCGGCCTCAAGAATATTTAAATATCAAATTTATGGTCATGGAACTTAAGGGTAACGAGCTATATAATCTAAAAGTCCCGGCCGGAAAACATACCTATTTTTTTGATGTTAGAAAATCAGAGAGCGGCAATTATATCGTGATTACCGAGACGCGGCGGGATGGTAAAAAATTTATCCATGACAGAATAACGGTCTTCGACGACCAACTTGATAATTTTGTCAAAGGCTTGGAGGAGGTAAAGAAATTTCTCCGAGGGAAACAGATTAAATATAGCTAGAACGCAATTTCTATAACTTCTTTGGTTGAAAAAGATTGAATCGTTTTGGGGTTTATTCTGAAATTCAATCGAATAGTTTTTGAGAAATCGTGGTTGATAGGTAGAAGCCATTTAAGCGCCTAAAGCGTTTTTTATTATGTCGGATAATTTACCGGGACTTACTCAAATTTTGAAACAGATGTTTCGGCTATGGAGCCGAACCGGCTGGTCCGCCAAATGGCGGCTGGTCGTTTTGGGCTGGCATTTAAAACAAACGGAAAAACGGCGCCGTCAGCTCTGGCTGGAAAAAAAGCTTTTGGTCCCGATGGGTCTGGGTTTAAGCCCGACGATGAAATGCGATCTGGCTTGCCAAGGTTGTTACGCGCGTAACTATCCCCGTGGTCGGGAATTACCTCTGGCGGTTTGGAATCGGTTTCTCGGACAAGCCGTGGACTCCGGTGTTTTTTTCTTCGTGGTGACCGGGGGAGAGCCGCTCGAGCGTCCGGAGATTTTAAATTTGTTCGAAAATTATCCTTCGGCCTTGTTTTTACTGGTGACCAATGGCTTGAAAATAGATGAAACACTGGCATGCCGCCTGGCGCGTTTGGGGAATGTTATGCCGATGGTGAGTGTCGAGGGGTTTGAACCGGAGACTGATCAGCGCCGCGGGAAAGGAATGTATCGCAATATCTTGAAGACATTGGAAATACTCAAGAAACAAAAAATATTGTTTGGGTTTTCCGCCACGGTGACCAAAAATAATGCGGCTGTTTTGGGGAGTGACCGATTCATTGACGAAATGATTGACCGGGGCTGCACGGCCGGCTTCTATAATGATCTCATTCCCGTCCAAGCGGAAGATTTTTCTCTGCTTCCCGATAAATCCGCGGCGGAAAATTTCCGGTGGAACCTGAAAAATTGGCGTCAGCGGAAGCCGATTCTTTTGGTTCATTTACCGGATGATGAATATGATGAACAGGGCTTTTGCCGAGCGGTCCGTAGCGGAGCGATGCACGTCAATGCCCAAGGATTTGTTGAGCCTTGTCCTTTTGCCCATGTGGCACGGGAGAATATCAGCGACTGCTCTTTTGAACAGATTCTCGGCTCTCCTTTTTTGACGGCGATTCGTCAGCATCCGACAATGCTCAAGCAGGGCGATGTCGGTTGCGCGCTGGTGAGCAATCGAGCTGAACTGAATCTGCTGATGAAAAAACATCAGGCTCAGCCGACCGAGAAGTAAAATTTTGCTAAATCGGCCGGATTTGATATATACTAGCTATTGTCTTATGAATAAATTACTACTGATTGTAATTGTCTGTTTGATTATCGGCATAGCCGTTGTTTGGTGGTGGGGACGCAGTCCTTCCCCGGCGGCTGATATTTTGGACGTGGGGCAAGAGTTGGTGGCCGATAATCAGGATCAAAGCTTCAAAAAAGAACCGGCAGTGCCAATTGTTTCCAAGGAGCCGGTTACTCTGCTGGCGGTCGGCGATGTGATGCTTTCTCGGCATGTCTGGACCAAGATCAAAGAGCACGGGGGAGATCCGCGTTATCCTTTTGTGGAAACGGCTCAATTTACCAAATCCGCGGATATTACTTTTGGAAATGTGGAAACGGCGGTTTCCGATCTATCCGCTCCGCCGGCCGAAGGGATGAGTTTCATCACTCCGACCAAGGCGATTGAGGGTCTCAAATATGCCGGGTTTGATATCGTGTCGCTGGCGAATAATCACTCGCTCAATTTCGGACGTGAAGCCCTGCTGGATAGCGTCAATCAATTGGCCGACCAGGGAATCAAGTCCGCCGGCGCCGGCGAAAACATCGAATCGGCGCACGCCCCGGCGATTTTGGAAGTGAAGGGAAACAAAATAGCGTTCTTGGCTTATCAGAATGTCGGTCCGGAAGACGCCTGGGCCGCCACGGCGACCAAAACTGGTCTAGCGTGGATGAATATTCCACAACTGCAACAAGATATTAAGGCGATTCGCGACCAGGTCGATTATGTCATCGTTTCGATGCATGCCGGCACTGAGTATGTCTTTGACCCGATTGCTTCGCAAAAAGAATTTGCTCATGCGGCAGTTGACTCCGGGGCCGATTTAGTCATCGGTCATCATCCTCATGTGATTCAGGACAAAGAGATCTACAAAGACAAACAGATTATTTATAGTCTGGGCAACTTTGTTTTCGACCAGATGTGGTCGGAAGAAACCCGATTGGGTGAAGTCATGACGGCCACTCTCGATAACGGGAAGATTGAGGATATTAATTTTAAAACAGTTAAAATCTTTGATTATTGCCAGCCGAAGCTTATTGATTAGTCTTTGGTCTTTAGTCTTTAGCCATAAAAAAAAGGCCAAAGACCAAAGACTAGAGACCAAAGACCTTAATCAAAACCCCATGACCATTCTTACGAAGGACAACTTCGACCAAGAAGTACTTCAATCTAAAGTGCCCGTCTACGTCGATTTTTTCGCCACCTGGTGCGGCCCCTGCCGGGCTTTCGCGCCGATTTTTGAGGAATTCGCTCAGGAAATGGGCGATAAAATCAAAGCTTATAAATTTGATGTCGATTCCTCCCAGGATTTGGCGGCTCGATATGAAGTTCAGACCATTCCGACTATCGTACTTTTTAAGCAAGGGAAGGTCGCCGAGAGAGTGATGGGCGTAAAATCGAAAGAAGAACTGCGCGGTATGCTGGAGAAAGAGGAATAATTCCCGCTATTTTGCTTCGAATTTTATTTAAAAAGCGAGGTCGAAACTCGCTTTTTAATATAATTGATTAATTGCCGGTATCGGGACGAATGTTTATGGGCCATAAAAAAACCACCAACGTGGAGGTTGGTGGTTTTTACTGATTATAGATCAGCGGAAGATGTCTTATACACAGTTACGGTCACCAGTGTTTTTTCAGTGAAGCTTACGCCGACCGACATGGTTCTCTCACCTTTAGTGGCGGTGTAATTCACGTATTTTTCGGCGCCTGAGCCCCAGGTATCCGTGGCATCAATGGTCCAGCCATTGGATTCGATTTGGGCTTTGTACCAGTCGGAGACTTTATCGACGCTGTCATCGGTCTCAAAAGTAGCGGAAGCGGAATCAGCATCTTCGCCGGAACCGACATGAGAAAAAGTCAGGGTCTTTTGGGCGTACAACGGCACGTCAGTCGGAAAATTCTTGGGCAGTTCAGAGGAGCCGAAGCTCATGGTGCCTTCTTCAGAGGTGATGGTCAGTGAATTGTCGGCTGAATTGACATCAACTTTTTCGCCGGTCGCTTTTTCCAGAATTCGTTCGGTAGCGAGATCGGTAGTTTGCTCGGAAACCGCTTTCTGCAACGGATTGGTGCAGCCGGTGGCCGTCAGGGTAAAAATGGTGGCGACAGTCGCCAAACTCATGATGAGGGTCGTTTTTTTTGACATAAACATTGGAATGCCGGTACTGCCGGTCTAGTTAGAACCTAAAACAGTACTGACTAAATTAAGCTGACTGAGGCAGTTTAGCATAAGTGATAGAATTCTGCCAGCTCGCTTGACAGGTGCCGGCGAATAACTATAATGAATTTAGCACTCACCGCTTTCGAGTGCTAATAAAGGCCGCTGTCGCTTTACCTGAGCGGACATCGGCGGATAAACGATATGACTGATCGACAAAAAGCCATTCTGGGAGCGATTGTCCGCGAATATACCGAAACAGCGGAACCTGTCGGGTCAAAAGTGCTTGTGGAAAAGTACTTCTTTAAGCTCTCGCCGGCTACGATTCGAAATGAAATGAAAGTGCTCGAAGAAGAAAAATTCATTGAGCAGCCGCATACATCCGCCGGCCGGGTGCCTACCAGCCGCGGTTATCGATTTTTTGTCGATACCATGATCAATTATGTCGATCTGGCGCGGCGCGAGCAGGTTAAATTTGAAACCAAGTTAAAGCAGATTCGTCTCGGTTACGACCGGGTTTTGAAAGAAGCGGCGAATATGATGGCCAAAATTTCCGGTAACGCTGCCTTGACGGAGACGGACCGCGAACACGCTTTCTGTTCCGGTATCGCGAATTTGCTGCATTTGCCGGAATTTTCCAATGTGGAAAAGGCTTGCAAGCTGGCAGAAGTTTTTGAACGCTTGAGCGAAGAGATTCCGGAAATCGAGCACAAAAAACCGGCGGCCAAAACGGGTGAAGTGGTTGTCTATATCGGCGCCGAAACAAAATTAACCAAAGAACTGGATTGCAGCTTGGTGATTTCCAATTATCAATTGCCGTCGGGGGAGACGGGGCATATCGCTATTATGGGGCCGACGCGCATGAAGTACGATAAAAATATTTCCCTGGTCCGTTATTTGTCCAAACTGCTGGGCAGCACTATTTTCCCGGTTTTAGCGATAGTCATTTTAGACGCGACTAATGTTATCTAATCAATATGGTTATCAAGAAACCCGCCGATGCTTCGCCGGCCGCTATGCGTAAATTGGAATCGGAACTGAAGAAATTTCGCGATTTGGCTGAGGAAAATCTGCGTGGTTGGCAGCGCGCCCGGGCGGATTATCAGAACTTGCTCAAACAATCGGCGCGGGAAAAAGACGACTGGGTGAACACCGCCAACGAACAATTGATTCTGGAAATCTTGCCGGTGCTGGATAATTTCAATCATGCTCTCAAGCACTTGTCGCCGGAGGCCGCTCGGCAGGATTGGGTAAAAGGAATATTATTCATCAAAACTCAGTTGGAAAATGTTCTTTCGGCTCAGGGCGTTTCCCCGCTGAAATCATGGCATCAGCCGTTTGATCCGCATCGACACGAAGCGGTGGAAACGGTGCCTGGCCCGAGAGAGTTAAAGGATAAGGTGGTGGAAGAACTGCAAAAGGGTTATTTGCGCCAAGGCCGAGTGATTCGGGCGGCGCGAGTGAAAGTAGGAGGCTAACCAGATTATTTATTAAAAGTTTAATCCCGTCCCGGGATTAAACAGCAAGCTAAATATCATGTCAAAAATTCTCGGAATCGATTTGGGGACGACTTTTTCCGCCATGTCCGTCGTCGAAGGCGGTAACTCCAAAATTGTCGAAAACAAAGAGGGCAATCGTACTACTCCTTCGGTAGTGGCGATGAGCAAATCCGGCGAAAGATTGGTGGGCTTGGTGGCCAAACGCCAGGCGGCGACTAATCCGGAAAATACCATTTTCAGCGCCAAGCGTTTTATCGGCCGCCGGTATTCCGATCCGGAAGTCCAGCGCGATAAGGAGCTGGTGCCGTTTGAGGTTCGGGAAGGGCGAGATAACGGCGTCGAAATCAAAATGGGCGATAAATGGTTTACCCCGCCGGAAATTTCTGCGATGGTTTTGCAGAAGCTAAAGGCCGATGCGGAAGCCAAGCTCGGGACTACGATCAAAGAGGCGATTATTACCGTGCCGGCTTATTTCGATGATTCTCAGCGCCAGGCGACCAAGGACGCCGGCAAGATCGCCGGTTTTGACGTGAAGAGAATTATCAACGAGCCGACGGCGGCGGCGCTGGCTTACGGCTTCGATAAAAAGAAAAATGAAAAGATCGTCATCTACGATTTGGGCGGCGGTACTTTTGATGTCTCTGTCCTGGAAGTCGGCGATGATACGGTGGAAGTAAAAGCCTCGACGGGCGACACCCACCTGGGTGGCGATGATTTTGACCAGATGATCATGGGGTGGATTTTGGATGAATTCAAGAAAGATCAGGGAATTGATTTGAAAAAGGATCAGCAGGCTCTGCAACGCGTCAAAGAAGCGGCGGAAAAGGCCAAATGCGAATTGTCGACTACGAATGAAACCGAAATCAATCAGCCTTTCATCACGGTGGATTCTTCCGGTCCCAAGCATTTGAACATGAAGCTCACTCGGGCGAAATTGGAAGAACTGGTGGCTGATCTGGTGGAAAAAACCATGATCCCTCTCAAGAAAGCTTTGGAGGAATCCAAATTAGATAAGAACCAGATTGATGAAGTGGTTTTGGTCGGCGGGCAGACTCGCATGCCGAAAATTCAGCAAGTGGTGAAAGAATTTTTCGGCAAAGAACCGAACAAATCGATCAATCCGGATGAGGTTGTGGCGCTGGGCGCGGCTCTCCAGGGCGGTGTGATGCAGGGAGATGTCAAAGATGTCTTACTGCTTGATGTCACGCCTCTGTCTCTCGGCATTGAAACGCTGGGCCGGGTTAATACGACGCTGATCGGTAAAAATACTACTATTCCGACATCGAAAACCCAGATTTTTTCCACAGCTTCTGACAACCAGCCCTCGGTGGAAATAAATGTTCTCCAGGGCGAACGGCCGATGGCCGCGGATTGCAAATCTCTCGGGCGCTTTGTGCTGGATGGCATCCCGCCGTCGCCTCGGGGCGTGCCGCAGATTGAAGTTAAATTCGATATTGACGCCAACGGCATCCTGAACGTTTCCGCGCTGGACAAAGCGACCAATAAGAAACAGCACATCACTATTACCGCTTCTTCCGGCTTGACCGACGCCGAAATTGAAAAGATGCGCAAAGATGCCGAAGTCCATGCCGGCGAGGATAAAAAGAAACGCGAATTGATCGAAGAAAAAAATAAAGCCGAATCTTTGATTTTTCAGACTGAAAAAGTTCTGAAAGATGCGGGCGGTAAAGTCGATGACAAGATAAAGAAATCTGTTCAGGAAAAGGTGGATGCCCTGAAAAAGGTCAAAGACGGTGACGATACGGAAAAGATAAAGAAAGCGGCGGATGAATTATCCGTTGAAATCCAAAAGGTCGGATCACAAATGTACCAATCCGCCCAGGGAGCGGCGGCGGGCAAGGGCGGTCAACCGGGGAAAGATGAACCGGTTCAGGGGAAGGTGAAGGACGACAAAAAGAAATAACAGTCGTTAATAATGTTCCGGTAGGGGCAGGCCCCGCCGATTCGGCGGGGGCCGCCCCTACCAATGCAAAAAACCACTATCAAATGACCATCGGCATCCCGCGCGCGGGACTTTACTATTTATATTATCCGTTTTGGAAAGCGTTTCTCGAAACGCTGGGTTTTACTGTTGTCTTGTCCGCTCCGACCAATCGCAATCTTTTGGAAGCGGGGTTGAAGGTGGCCAACAGCGAAACTTGTTTACCGATGAAATTACTGTACGGCCATATTCTGGATTTGCGCGGACGAGTTGATGCTGTTTTCTTGCCTCAAATGGATGAATGTCGTTGGGGAGAAGGCACTTACGGGACTTCGACTTACTTTTGCCCTTATTTTGTCGGTTTGGCGGATGTGATGGAAGCGGAATTTCCCGATCTGAAAATTTTGCGACCGGTCATGATGTTGCATGATAATGAGATAGTGTCCGAGACTTGGCTGGAATTCGGCCGTTCTCTCGGGAAAAAACCGGCTCTGGTGAAACAAGCCTTTGAAACGGCGAATCGTGTTTATCGGTTATTTATCGACGAGCGCGAGAAACACAAACGGACGCCGATAGAAATTTTGGAGAAGCAGAAGCTGAACACGGGTAATTTTCGGAAGACGATTGCCTTGGTCGGACGTCCTTATCTCGTGTATGAAAGCGCGGCCAATTTGGAAATTATCAAAAAAATCAATCAGCGCGGCTATCGGGTCGAGACCATGGAAATGGTGTCCCTGGCCGACAGCCGGAGTGGTTTGCGGCAACTGCCTTATGCCCAGCGATCGCACTGGTACCAAACAAATGAAGAATACGGATCGCTGATTCATTTTGGCCGGCGGTCCGATATCAAGGGAATCATTTATCTGGTGCCGTTCAATTGCGGTCCTGATTTCATGCTGGAAGAAGTTGTCATTTCCGACTTGCGTAAGCGAAAACCGGTGGCTATAATTTCCATCGATGAATCTACCGGCGAGGCCGGGCTGACGACGAGATTGGATGCCTTCCTTGATATGCTAAAGTAATTATATGATTTACGCTTCTTATCCGGCGCTCAACGAATACTTGGCCATGCGGGCTATGTTTCAATTTTTCGGCAAAAAATTTGCCGATTTGCCGCCGATTACCGATGAAATGCTGACCTGGGGTGAAGCCAAATCGCCGGAGTATGCTTGCTTGCCTTTTAAGATTTATCTCGCTTTTTGCCGGGAATTGGCTCGCCGAGGGATTAATGCTTTCTTTGTTCACGGTATCAGAAATATCCGCGCTTGCCGGTATATAGATTTATGGGAGGGAATTCAGAAAATAGTTCGGCGCGAGGGCTACCCTGATTTCACGGTTTATTCCTGGAGCGGTTATGGAGCGAAAAAATCATTCCAGACTTTACAAGAAATCATGGGCGGTCCGTCATACGCCAAAATGATTATCGGCGTTCTGGTATATTGCGCGACGCTTGATGCGACCGACCGTTTGAATGACTTGGCCAATGCCGCCCGGCCGCGGGAAATAATCGCCGGCAGCGTCGATAAGTGGCTGAGTGGCTGGCTGAAAAAGTTAGAAGCGGTTAATCGCAAAAGCCAACCGCCCCGGATTGTCGCGGCGGCTCGGAAGGATTTCAAAAAAATCAAACTGGATCAATCTCGTCCGATCGTTCGGGTGGCCTTGGCCGGTGATCTTTTCAAAATTCATGAACCGTTTTTCAATTTCGACACTATCCGGAAATTGAATCGTCTGGGAGTGGAGGTAAAACAGCCCCAGTCTTTTTCCCTGCTCTTCATGGGCGATAACAAAATTTGGCCGGGCGGTTATTATCATCGCCAAATCGCGAAATGCAAGAAAAAATCCAAGAAATATTTGAAATCCATCCCGGGCTCTTATTTGGATGTCGGCATCGGAGAAATTGTCGATCAATTGGACGAGGGAGCGCAAGGCGTGGTGCATTTCCAATCTTTTGGCTGCATGCCCGATATTATGTTAAAACCGATCTTGGATCGGATCGCCAGAGATTATAAAGTTCCGATTATTCACTATATGCGCGATACTCATGCTTCGGACGCGGCCTACCAGACTCGTTTGGAAGCTTTTGCCGATTTATTAAAGCGAAAGGAACTAAATAATAAAAATCAGAAGTACGAAATTAGAAATTCGAAACAATATTCAAATTCTAAGCACGGAAACCCCGGTGTTTAGACATTTTATTTATGATTTATGATTTGTTTCTGATTTCTAATTTCGGATTTCTTGCTTTATTTCATTAAAGAAATTAATTATGCCTAAATCTTTTTTGGGAGTCGATGTCGGTTCGGTCAGTTGCAATGTAATTGCGATTGATGAATCCGGTAAACTTTTAGCCAAAACTTATATTCGCACCCATGGCCAGCCGATTCAGGCGATCAAAAAAGGCGTGGCGGAAATTGAGCCGAAACTGAAAGATTATACCGTCGCCGGCGTAGGAACTACCGGGAGCGGCCGCAATCTCGCCGGAGTTTTGGTCGGGGCAGATGTCGTCAAAAACGAAATTACGGCGCATGCGGTCGCTGCCGCCAAAGAAATACCGGACGTGAGTACTGTTTTGGAAATAGGCGGCCAAGATTCAAAAATTATCATCCTGCGCGACGGCATCGTGACCGATTTTGCTATGAATACAGTCTGTGCCGCCGGTACCGGCTCATTTTTGGATCAGCAGTGCGGTCGATTGGGAATTCAAATTGAAGATTTCGGCGATTTGGCCCTGCAATCAAAAACCAACGTCAATATTGCCGGCCGGTGCACGGTTTTTGCCGAATCGGACATGATCCACAAACAGCAGACCGGCGCCAGCCGCGAAGATATTATCCGCGGCTTGTGCGAAGCTCTGGTGCGCAATTACTTGAACAATGTCGCGAAAGGCAAGGATATCCAGGAAACGGTTGTTTTCCAGGGTGGAGTGGCCGCCAATAAAGGGATCAAAGCCGAATTTGAAAAGGCCTTGAAAAAAAAGGTGATCATTCCCAAAAACTTTGATGTTATGGGGGCGATTGGTGCCGCAATTTTGGCGCAGGAATCGGCGCCGGTTCAGACAAAGTTCAAAGGTTTTAATATCGCCCAAACTGAATTCAAGACAACCGCTTTCCAGTGCCTCGATTGCGCCAATAAATGTGAAGTGGTGGAATTTCGCGAGAATGGCAAAGTTATTGCCCGGTGGGGTGACCGTTGCGGCAAATGGAGCGAAAATTTGGGCAAAAATCCGGCGGATAAAATAGAAAAGTAAATTAGTTAATTGGGAGATAAAATGATATGGAAGTTGCCGGCCGCGAAAAATTTACCACGTTAGTCATATTCCTGTTGTCGGTAATTATCGTTTTGGCGGGAGCGGTTGTTTTTCTCTGGCGGGCCGCCGATCAATCGTTGGTCAACCGCTCTAAACAAGCCGAAGCCAGCGTGGTCGGTGTCGTGGCTACTAAAAACGTTGAAGAATCGTCCGGTCTTTTCTTCGGCGGCGCGGTGAACAGCGATGTTTTGGAGGCGGCCGGCGGGGGGACGGGATTTTTTGTCAGCCCCGAAGGCTTAATCGCCACCAATGACCATATCTTGGCTGGAGAAAATTACACGGCTGTTACCGCGTCCGGAGAAAAATTTCCGGCTCGAGTGATCCGGCAGTTTCCCGAAAAAGATATCGCCTTTTTGAAAATAGACGGCGGTACTTGGCCGGCAGTGGAATTTAAATTGTTACCCCCGGTGGTTAAGGGACAAAAAGTTTTTTCCCTGGGGAATAGTCTCGGATACTATTCCGGCACGCTGCATACGGGCGTGGTTTCAGCGCCTAATCGAAGGATCGAGAAGAATGGCCTGTCTTTTGAGGAGATGGTTCAGGTGGAAATGCATATTGCCGAAGGTGATTCCGGTGCTCCGTTGTTTGACGAGACCGGTCGGGTGATTGGAATGTTGACGGCCTTTGATGATCGAGCCGAGGGTTTGGCCTTTGCCATCCCCGGCCGCCGGATTGTCGAGGCTTTAGATCTTCTGGAAGAGTAAGTTATAAGCCTTTCATCGATAACTATAAATAATCAGATGGAAAATCAAACTGCTAATAATTTTTCCGCTTCCGGCAATGTTTCGGGCAACTTGCCTTCCGGCTCGAAGCCTAAAACTCCCTGGACGGGCGTGATTATTTTATCGTTGGTTGTCAGTTTTGTCGTCAGTTCCACGGTGGGGTATCTGACCGGCGGCAAAATCGGCAATCTATTCAATAAAAATTCGGTGCGGGGAGAGATTCCTGGATTGACCACGGTAGTCGATCAAGCGCAAGAGGAATCGGCTGTTATTTCCGCCGTGGAAAAAGCGCAGTCGGCCGTGGTGAGTATTGTAGTGACCAAGGATCTGAGCAAGCTGTATCAGGAAAATAATTCTTTTTCCCCTTTTATGTTCCAACTGCCGAGTTCCGGACAGGATCAAAAACAGGAAATCGGCGGCGGTACGGGTTTCTTCTTGAGTTCCGACGGATTGGTTTTGACCAACCGTCACGTGGTAGCTGATGACACGGCCGAGTATACCGCGATCACCCCGGACGGTACCCGCTATGACCAGGTCAGAGTGCTGGCGCGCGATTCGGTTAATGATATGGCTTTGCTGAAAGTGGAGGGCGATAATTTTCCCACCGTTGAACTGGGTGATTCCAGCAATCTGAAAGTCGGCCAGACCGTTATCGCCATCGGCAATACTTTGGGCGAGTATCAAAATTCCGTGACCCAGGGCATTGTGAGCGGTTTGGGAAGAAGTATCACGGCCGGCGGCAGTTATGGTCAATCCTCAGAACGTTTGACCGATATCATACAAACCGATGCCGCCATTAATTCCGGCAATTCCGGCGGACCGCTGGTAAATCTGGCCGGGCAGGTAATCGGGGTTAATACCGCGGTGGATTTTTCCGGACAATCGGTGGGATTCGCTCTGCCGATCAATAGCCTAAAGCCTGAAATTCAAAGCGTTAAAGAGCAAGGCAAGATTATCCGTCCGTATCTCGGGGTGCGATATGTTTTACTGAATGATCAAATTTCCAAACAAAATAATTTGCCGGTGAATTACGGCGCTTTGCTGATTCGGGGGCAAAAAATTTCCGATCTGGCTATTTTACCCGGAAGCCCGGCCGATAAAGCCGGCCTAGAAGAAAATGACATTGTGCTGGAAATCAACGGCCAGCGTTTGGATGAAAATAACGACTTGACAGCCGAGATAAATAAATTTAAGGTTAGCGATCAAGTCAAACTCAAGGTCTGGCATGACGGCAAGGAAAAAGAAGTAACGGTGAATTTACAGGAACGGCCCAATCAATAGAGGGAGGTGAAGGTGAGACGAGATAAAATTTCGAAAGAAGAGTATCTAGCGGATCAGCGGGGCGGGGCAACACGATTGCGCTGGCGGGCGATACGGGCGCATTTTTCCGACAAGCCGGTAGAAGCGGCTCGCTTCTGCCTCCGGCATGGTCCCTGTCCGGAAATCATTTTTACCGGCCTGGAGTTCAATGACCCGGACTGGTACAATGAATTTTTCATGGAGTATTTTCGACGGGCCTAAAGCATCGCTTTAGGCCCTCAACCTTTTATTTTTTACCATTTTATCTGTTTAAACGCGGAGTCCATGGCTAAAGATTATTACGAAATTCTAGGAGTTGCCAAAGACGCTTCCGATGACGACATCAAGCGGGCTTTTCGGAAACTGGCGCATCAGCACCATCCGGATAAAAACGGCGGCGACGCGGAAAAATTCAAAGAAATCAACTCTGCCTACCAAGTATTGTCGGATAAACAAAAACGCGCGCAATATGACCAATTTGGTTCCTCCTTTGAAGGGGCGGGGCCGGGCGGTCCATCGGCGGGCGGTTTTGGAGGATTCGACTTTTCCAATTTCGGTGGCGCCGGCGGGGCGCAACAATTTGATTTTAGTGATTTAGGCGATATTTTTGGTGGCGTATTTGGTGGTCGGTCGCGTCGTCGATCCGGTCCGGTGCCGGGCGACGATATAGAAATGGTTGTCAATCTGGAGTTCATGGAAGCGGTTCAAGGGACTCAAAAACAATTACGCGTTTTTAAGCGAATGAATTGTTCCCATTGTCACGGAAATGGAGCGGAACCGGGGACCCCGATCGTGACCTGTACCGAATGCGGTGGGACCGGCCAAGTAACTACCGTTCGCCAAACTATTTTAGGCGCTTTTCAACAAGTCACTACTTGTCCCAAGTGTCGGGGCGAGGGAAAATCTGCTAAAAAACCGTGCCGGCAATGCGGGGGAGACGGCCGGGTGCGGGATTATGATACATTTACCGTGAAAATTCCAGCGGGTATTGATAACGGTCAGACTATTCAGCTCGACGGCCGCGGCGAAGCGGGCGAGAAGGGCGGGCCGGCGGGCGATTTATATTTGCGAATCAAGGTCAAGGCGCACGATGTTTTCCGCCGCGATGGTTTTGATATTTTTTCGCGCCAGCCGATAAGCTTCAAGCAGGCGGCGCTGGGCGATAGAATCACAGTGGCCGGATTGGAAGGGGAAGAGGAAATAAAAATCCCGGCCGGCACTCAGACCGGAACTGTTTTCAAACTGCGGGGAAAAGGGATTGTGCACCTGCACAGCACTCGGCGCGGCGATCAACTGGTGGAAGTGGTTTTGGTCACCCCCAGAAAACTGACTCGAGAACAAAGAAAAGGTCTGGAAATCTTATAAATATAAAACAGCCCGTGTCTGATCCGGGCTGTTTTTATTGGGGCAGGATTAATCCCCGTCCCAGGATGATCAAAGCTGTCACCGCAATAAAGCAGTAAATAGTGAGCAGATAATATTTATCCTGAGCTTTAATTTCGCCGATCAGCCAATAAATGAAAAAGGCAAACAGAGCCGTGAAAATAAACAATATCCAACTGAAATATTGGTAGAGAATAAATGGTACGGTGAGAAAAGAAATAGCGACAAGTATTCCGACCAGGCGATGGGTAATGGCCGGTGAAAATCGCCGGCTTAACAGTGACGGTATCGTATTGACGCGGTTGGCTGTATCGCCGGCGATATCTTTCAGGTCTTTCACGATGGAAACAATTGTGACCAGTACCAGTGTCATAAAAACCAGGGCCGGGGGAAAGCTTTGGAAACTCTGCTCGGGCGAAAATACGGCAAACCCGGCCAGCAAGCAGATCAGGGCGGCCAGGGCGATGACAAAATTAGAAATCCCGGCGAGTTGCCGCAGGCGCAGGGGCGGGCAGGAATAAAGAAAAGTTAAGATTATAAAGGCGAGTAGCAACATAAAAAAGGTGTGACTGACATAGCCGGCCGCTCCCAAGGAAATGATGATCAATATGGCCGCGCCCCACCAGTAATCAGCGGGAATCAATTGCCCGGTGATTAATCCCCGGTGCGGATTCGATACTTGATCGATTTTTCGGTCCATCACGTCATTAACCAGCGCTGCTTGCCCCCAGGCGCCCAAAATAGAGCAGACGGCTAGGATCATAGTGAAAATTATGTCCAACGACCAATCGATTAGCGCTCCATAATAAGCCAGGCTGATGGCGATTCCCAGTCCGAGAAAAACTATGTAAATCAGGCCGCGATTTAAACGGGCGTTTTTAAATACTTGTTTAAAGGTGTCGGGTTGGTAAAGGCGCAGGAAAATTACTACGGCCAGAACTAGTAATAAATAGAAAAAACCGCCGACCGAGATTGAGGTCAGTGGAAAGTTGGCCAAAGAGAGTCCATTGGATAATTTTACCAGTAGTATTGGAGCGACTCCGGCGATCATGATAATCAGGTAAACGAGGATGGAAGCCAGGATCGCCTTGATGATATTTTTTGCCACCAGGATGACATAAGTGAAACAGCCGGTCATTATGACCAGTAGTTCGGTCATGATGCCGATCGTGACGCCGGTTTGATGATTGGGTCCGCACATGGTCAAAAGAGCGGAGCCCAATTCCGCCCAGGAATTGGGCTGGCAGTAGGCGATATCCAATCCCCGGCCTCCCGATACCGCCAGGTCGATCACCGGGGGCAGTAAAATAATCAGCGAGCCGAGGGTGATAAATTTAAAAACTGCGCCGATCGGGTGTTTTGTGATCAGGTGCAGAGCGATGATAATTACCAAGAAAACTAGCAGATACCAGGGCAAGAAATGCAGAAAAATCTCAGGCGCGATTTCTAAGGTCTTGGGTGTCCGGTAGAGATCTGTATCGGAAAAGCCTTCGAGGATGTTGCGTAAAATAATAATACCCGGCAAAAGCAGGGCGTAGGGCCAGATATTTTTTGGGGAGAAGTTTATTTTCATGAGACTCCATCTTATAAAATCACTCTAACAAAAAAGAGCCCGGCTGACCAGGCTCTTTTTTCGTCGATTAGAGGAGCATCATGAGGGCTCCGAAGAACATTCCGCAACCGAAAGGATGTGACGTGCACCATCCATTGGCCCAGCGGTAGGCATCACTGAACCAGCCGGCGTCTTTGACGCTACAGGCATCGGCGGCTTGGAGCGGTTCGGCAACTTGTAGGCCGCTTTTCAAATTATCACTGAGAGCGATCTTGGAAGCACCGGTGGCGTTTTTGATATTGGTAGCGATAGTTTGTACGTTGCTTGTGTCGCTACTGGTATTCGGCATTGCACCAGCAATTTCCACTGTAGTCGGAGATTTGATTTGTCGGTCTTTGGTTTTGGCGGTGTCGCTCATGTCAACCAGGTTGGCTTCGGTAATGGTAAAGGTGTCACCGCATTTCTTCCCGGTAACTTTTCCATCCATCCAGTATTTTGTCCCGTTGGAAGTCCATTCAAATTTTTGGGTGTCGATATTATAGGTTTGGCATTGGACACTCAGAGGGGCGCCTTGTGTGTTGGCTTTTAGTCCGGAAACTTGAGTGGAAGTGGGCGTCGGGGTTGGAGTGGTGGTGTTGGAGGTGACGCCGTTATAGCGCAGGACCATGGTAGATCCCAGAGTCGTAAACGACATTACCAGCCAAATTGCTAATGCTCCGATGATCAGGCCGAGCACCAGCGAGATGACATTTTTTTTGTCCATAAAATTAAATTAATTTTTGTTGGTTAAATAACGAAGAAGTTCGACCAACTTCTCAAATATTTGATTATATTATTGTACCTAAATATGTCGTAAAAATCAACTTTTTATCCACACCTGAACGCGGCTCTTTTTTTACAAAAAGGCGCGATTGTTGTATAATTTCATCATTGGTGAAATAAAAATAAATGTCGTTTGATTTTTCCCAGCTGGCGGACGCAAGCACGCTCAACTGGGATGGTTTAACACAATTTTTGCAGCAAAATAACACCAGCTGGAATACAGCTATTTTGGTTTTATTTGCCGGTTTGATTATTTTCTATTTTGGCGCCGGTCTGGGTAAAACAGCCAAAGGAATTATGTCGGTCTATGTGGCTTTGGCGATTGTGAATACCGTCAGTTTCTTCCGGCCGGATGGTCCGGAAGTAAATATTCCCGGCCTATTGGTGCTTAAACTCGGTTCATTTGTCGGGCTAAGCTTGATCATTCTGATGCTGATTTCGCGATATTCTTTTCATCCGGTGATGCGGATTGATTTGTCGGGAAATGTGATCGAGCGGGTGATTTTCGGAGTTTTGGGTTCCGGTATGTTGATCGCGATCTTGATGTCATTTCTCCCATCGGAAATTATGGGCACGATCACTCCCGTTTTACGGTCAGTTTTCAATTCCGATATCGGTTTCGCCGCCTGGCTGATCGGGCCGCTAGTTTGCTTGTTATTTGTAAAATCTGACAAATAGACTTGATTTTTCTGGATAAATAAGTATAGTTAGTGAGGTTGATTTGTGTTTTGACTTTTGACTTAGTTTTAGGCCCTTAGATCATCCTATTGCGCGCTCACTTCGTTCGCGCTTCGTAGAACAGGAACCGATAGATTAATGCGGGCCTGTCCTACGAAGCTCTCGCGAAGCGAGAGCGTAGTAGGGGCCCTTAGCTCATCTGGTAGAGCGTTCCCATGGCATGGGAGAGGTGACCGGTTCGAGTCCGGTAGGGTCCACCATGTATCATTCTTGCGCATAGCAGAAATGCAATGCCGATTGTAAGAACCTTTGAGCTATTTGATAATTTCAAGAAATTATGGCAATACGAATAACTTATTTTGTTCACGGAACAACGACTGATAATGAAAAAAATGTTTCATCCGGTTGGTTTGATGTGGAACTTTCAAAGCTCGGTGTCAAGCAGTCAATTGAGCTGAAAGATAAGATCAAGGATAAAAAATTTGATATTGTCTTTTGTTCTGACTTGAAGAGGGCGGTCGACTCGGCAAAGCTTACCTTTGAGGGACAAGTCCCAATTTTGCAAGAGAAGAGATTGCGGGAATGCAATTATGGCAAGTATAATGCTCAGCCATCTGAGATCGTTGAACCAATGCAGGAAAAAAGCATTTTCGAAAGATTTCCCGAAGGTGAAAGCTATGAAGATGTGAAATTGAGAATTGCTGATTTTCTAGAGTTTCTGAAAAAAAACTATGACGGGAAATCGGTTGCGATCGTAGCCCACAAGGCACCACAACTCGCATTAGATGTTTTGCTGAAAAAGAAGACTTGGGAACAAGCTTTCGCAGAAGATTGGCGTAAACGAAAAGCTTGGCAGCCTGGCTGGGAGTATAATATCTAGAGCGTGATGTTTTCTATCGGGAAATATATAGTTATGTTAATTGAATAGTAGGAATTTGTGTTTCCTTGCCGGTGTCCATGAAAAAAGTTCGAACATCCTCCGCTAGGGACCACCAGCCCCACACTCAAGTTTTTTTCAAAAAAAACTTGAGTGTGGGGCTGGAAAACCAAAGTTCAAAGCTTAAAATTCAAAGGAAATTTAAAATACAAACTTCAAGTGGTTTTGAATTTTGAGTTTTGCACTTTAGATTTTCAGTCCGTCTTGGGCGGACTGTCCATGGGCACATAGCTTCCTCTCTCGCGCTTACTTCGTTCGCGCTTCGTAGAACAGGCTGCTGGCAATCAACCAGCAACGGGCCTGCCCTACGAAGCTCTCGCGAAGCGAGAGCGTAGTAGGGCACATAGCTCAGTCGGTAGAGCAGCTCCCTTTTAAGGAGAAGGTCGCAGGTTCGATTCCTGCTGTGCCCACCACGCCACATCCCGGCCAGAGCCGGGAGTGGAAATCTAAAGCTTAAAGTTTAAAATTCAAAGGAAATTCAAAAACCAAAGTCTAAAACCGATTTCATATTTAAATTTTGATCTTCCTTTGAATTTTTTTCTTTAAACCTTGGACTTTCACCGACGGGCGGTTACCCCGGGCCCATAGCTCAGTTGGTAGAGCGCGCCCTTCGCATGGGCGAGGTCAGCGGTTCAAATCCGCTTGGGTCCACCAAACCGCGCGCCTGGAGTTTAGGCGAGGTCAGCGGTTACCAGAGATCCAATGAACTTTCCGGAACCAAAAAATGATCGTATGGGAAAAAAGGTTAACAGGTATATTTTTTGGGCACCGAGAATATTTACTATAGTATTTATCGCGTTTTTGGCGATGTTTTCATTGGATGTTTTTGGAAATAATTATAGCTTGGGTGAACTGACATTAGGACTGTTCATGCATAATATACCGGGATTGATCT
Source organism: uncultured Candidatus Saccharibacteria bacterium (assembly GCA_965230955.1). Taxonomy (GTDB): domain Bacteria; phylum Patescibacteriota; class CALEFQ01; order CALEFQ01; family CALEFQ01; genus CALEFQ01. The sequence continues at coordinate 335,365 of OZ246404.1, forward strand.
TGATAGTAATTTTGTTGATTTCTTGGAAATATGAAATAGTCGGTGCCATCACTTTTATTCTGCTTGGCATCGTGTACATTGCCATGATTACTGTTGGTCGTACTGACATTGACCAGTCGTCGGTATTTCAAATATTGATTAATTCCTTAGTTATTTCCGGGCTGGCATTTCTTATTGGAATTCTGTTTTTCTTGGGCTGGAAGCAAAAGAAGAACTTGACTGTAAGGTGATTTCAAATTTTAAAAACCAATCGAATTCGTTGTATGGGTGATATCAAAAAAATCGGATTATTGGTACTAAATGCTTCGGGTGATAAATTTTTGGTTTGCGAAAAAGACAAAAAAGACGTCACCTCTGATTACTTGATGCCGGGCGGACAATTGGAAGAACAGGGCGATCTCGCTTGCTTGCGTCGTGAGATCAGGGAAGAATTAAACTGTGCTATCAATTTTGATACCGTGCAATATCTGGGTTTGTATGAAGATATTGCCGCCGGATTTACTGATCGGCTGGTGAAAATAAAACTATACAGCGGAGAACTGATTGGCCAGCCGGTGGCTTCTTCGGAAATCAAATACTTGCATTGGATTGGCCGATCAGATGCTGAAAACCAGCGGGTGTCGCCGATTATCAGGAAAAAGATTATTCCGGATCTGATAAAGAGAGATATCCTAAAATAGCCGGATATCTTGTTTTTTCTGGGACTACAGAGGATAAAATTCACATCTAAATTTTAGGGCGCATAGCTCAGTTGGTTAGAGCGCACGCTTCACACGCGTGAGGTCTCAGGTTCGAATCCTGATGCGCCCACCAGTAAGTTTGTTATAGCCTCAACGGCTTTTTATTTTTCTTTAGAATAGTGGTAAACTTTAAGGGGTGAGATATTTCATGCTTTTTATATGAAAACTGATTATAAAAAATTTGCTGAAAATTTAGCACGCCAGTCAGGAAAGATTATCAGGAAAAATTTTAGTTTGGGAATGGAAAAAAAATGGAAAAAAGATATCACGCCGGTAACGGTCACAGATTTAGCTGTCAATAAATTGGTTTTGGATGCGGTAGTCAAAAATTTTCCGGATCATAGCGTGATTGCTGAAGAGGGAAGCTATTTGGTCCCAGGGAGTAATTATGCCTGGGTTTGTGACCCGGTCGATGGCACTATCCCTTTTTCGCATGGAGTGCCAACTGGCATTTTCTTGCTTGCTTTGGTCAAGTCGGGAGAACCTATTCTCGGTATTGCTTATGATCCTTTTCTCGATCGGGTATTTTTGGCGGAGAAAGGGCGAGGCGCCACGCTAAATGGTCAACCGATTAGGGTAAATAAGGAAAAACAACTTCAGGGACAATCGGTCGTGGGTCTAGTGCACTGGGGATTAAAGAATGATCCAATGGAAAAGGCTTTTATCGAGATGAATGATCGCTGGGGTTTTATTCAAATGTGCCTGTGCTCTATTGGTTACATGACTGTGTTGGTTGCTGGCGGAGAATTTACGGCGGCTATTTTCCAGGGCCGGCATCCATGGGATGCGGCTGCCATGAAATTGCTAGTCGAGGAAGCTGGGGGTAAAGTCACTAATATTTTTGGAGAAGAGCAGCGCTATGATCGAGATACGCTGGGATTTATTGCCAGCAACGGTCTCGTCCATGGTGAATTGGTGCGATTAATTAAGAAATATGTTAAGCCGGCCGATCTCCCGAAATAAATTTGCCTCCCGCGCGGGAGAAAAACTCGATTTTGCCATGGCGCATTTCAAAATTGACGTCCGGGGTTTAGTTTGCGCCGATCTGGGATCGGATCGTGGCGGTTTCACGGACTGCTTGTTGCAACGCGGAGCAAAAAAAGTTTACGCGGTGGAGCGCGGTTATGGCCTGCTGGAGTGGAAACTGCGCCAAGATTCGCGCGTAGCGGCGCTGGAGAGGACGAATGCTTTACATGTGAAATTGCCGGAGCCGGTTGATTTTATCTCAATTGATGTCGGCTGGACGCAACAAAAGATGATTATTCCGAAAGCGCTGGAATTGCTAAAACCGCAGGGCCGGATAGTGTCACTGCTAAAACCTCAATATGAGGTCGAAAAGAAGTTTCTGCGCGAGGGGAAAGTTTTGGCGGAAAAACTACCGGAAGTAATCAGCGGGGTCAAGCAAGCTTTGACGGCCTTGCCAAATTGCCGAATTATCGGTTGCGTCGAATCGCCTTTGGTCGGGAAAAGCGGGGGAAATGTCGAGTACTTATTTTTTTTGGCGAAAAAATAATTTTTGAGACTGAGTAAACGGTCTTTTTTTATTGTCATTTTATTTGACAGTGACTGCATTGACAGGGGGAGTGGCTGGTGCTAAAAGGAGAGGAATAGTTCCATGACAACAACCATTCCTTAGAAGGAGGAAAATATGAAATGGTTAATTCTGTGTTGGTTCTGTTTTTCCATTGCGTTGGCGTCGATCGATCTTCGGGCGGCGACACTGGATACTCCCACTCCAACGAATCCTTGGATTGCTTTCACTGAAGTTTCGGAATATGGCGATCCGAACGGATACGCCAGTGGCGAAGTGGGCAATGTCGCTTATCAGGATTATCAGGTCGAAGTGTACATCAAAGTGGGAGATTCGTGGTGGACCAAGCCTTACTCCGAATATCCGTTTACGGACGTCAATGATTCTACCGGGGCTTGGGATTGTGACATTGTCACTTATTACACCGACAAATTTGCGACTGAGATTGCTGCCTTCTTGCTTCCGATTGGCGCGTCAGCCAACCTGTGCCTGCCTTGCTACACCTTGCCTTCAATCCCCGGAGCTCCTTATGTCTGGTTTGATCGTAGTGCTCCGCCGAGATATGTCTCTTTTGCCGGCTATACCTGGCAAGTTAAGCGCGCCGATGTCCCGATGGGTCCCGGTCCCAACCGTTTCTCTGTTCGGCCGGAGGATGTCTGGGTTGATCCCGAAGGAAATCTGCATCTGACAATCAATCAGGTTGGTGGTTACTGGTGGTGCACGGAAGTGATCAATACTTCCTCGCTGGGATATGGGACTTACATCATCCAGACTCGAAGCCGGGTTGATATCATCGATCCCAATATGGTGGTTGGTCTGTTCACTTGGGATACCGGTTCTCCCGAAACAAGCTATCGCGAAATGGATATTGAGTTTGCCAGATGGGGCAATCCTTCTAATTTCACCAACTCGCAGTACGCGGTTCAGCCTTGTTCGAGTGCCCAGGATGCGAGGACCGCTGTCATCGTTTCCAAGTCGATTTGACCGAGGCGGAGAAGGATCTGACAAATTATCTGATCTGGCAACCGGGCAGTGTCACCTTCAAATCTTATCTGGGCGCGCATTTGGGACATGAGCCGCCGTCGGAAGATCTGATTGCCGAATGGACTTATACCGGTCCGTATACCAAGGTCCCGGGCGATGAAAATTTCCGGATCAATTTCTGGCTTCTCAACGGACTGGCTCCGATTAGCGGTTTGGGCGACGAACTGATTGTTACCGGTTTTGCTTGCCAGGATTGTGCGCCGACGCCGACTCCCTCTCCCACCAATACCGGTAGCGGTTCGCCGACGCCGACTATGACGCCCACGAAAACACCAACGATTGTGCCCAGTGCTTCGCCGACAGCCGTGCCGACAGCGACGCCGACCGAAACAGTCGGTCCGGGGACTCCGACTTATACTCCAGTTCCACCGACGTTTACGCCTTCGCCATGTCCAACCGACACGCCATTTGAGACCCCGACCGCTATTCCTACCGGCCGAGGGGTTGAGCTGTATCTGCCGTCCGATTTTTTCCATCCTGGTGATTCGTTCGAAGTCAAAGCTTTTGTCTACTGCTGGGAAGAATGCAATCTGGATGTATACTTCTTTGCTTTTCTCGATATTCACGGCAGTTACTGGTTCGCGCCATCTTTCTCCACCGGCTTTGACTACTTGGAGATTTTTCTCTCCCCAGGCATGGTAAGCTTCGAAATTGTGCCTCCGATTATTTGGCCGTCTGGTGTCGGAACGCAAACCGGCCTCAAGTTCTGGGGAGCGCTGACCGATACTGAGATCACTGAAATTCTCGGCGAGTATGCGGTCTGGGAATTCGGGTACTCTGAGTAAGGGAACTATGTCAATTTGCAGGGTGAATCTCGCGATTCGCCCTGTTTTCTTTTTTATTGCCAAACTGTCGGTTTATCGGTATAATTTTATACGCCGTCGACCGGGAAAAAGGCGGCGGTTTGAGCCTTTAAAGTATTTCCGAAAACATGGAAATCAATAATTTCTTCTTCGTCGTAGTGCTGGTTGTGGCTTTGTTTGTATTGGGCTTGGTTTTCTTGGGGACGGATGAGGGAAGCTTCCAAGAAGTTTCCGCCTCGCTCGAGGCCGAAGTCCACAGTATCGGTATAAATTAATTTCATGAAATTTACCTTGCAAAATTCGCGCGGATGGCTTGAGCGTGATTTTATGCGCAAGATAAATTATATCGAGCACCGCGATCGCTACTCGCCCGGGACCAGTTATATTCGTCGTGCCAAACCGGGTGGTTCATTTTATCCCCGCTATCATGCCCATGTTCGCCTGCAGGGGACGCAAGTCGAAATCGATTTGCATTACGATTGGCGCCGTCCGATGCACGTAAAAGAAGCGCGGTCGTCCGATTCCGCCGGTGATGTGGTGGAGCGCGAAGTTGAACGCATCAAGGCCGTGGCGGCGCGTTTAGCGGCGGAAGAACCGGCCGTAACCTCCGAAGATGATCAGCCCAAAAAAGGATTTTGGGGCAGGCTGTTTAAGAAATAAATAGTCAAAAATCAAAAGTCAAAAGTGCGATGATTTAACTTTGGACCTTTGACTTTTTACTTTTGACTTATGAAAAGAGAGCATTCAGCCGGCATAATTCCAGTATGGATCAAGGATGAGCAGGTCCGGTTTTTGTTGCTGAAAAGTAAAACATACGGTCATTGGATGTTTCCCAAGGGGCGTTCGGAACCGGGTGAAGATGACCGGGCGACCGCTCACCGGGAATTGTTTGAAGAGACCGGGATCGATAATATTTCTTTAATTGATAAAGCGGTTTTTACGGAAAACTGGTGTTATTCCCGAGCGGGAGAAGATATTTCCAAAGACGCGAAATATTTTTTGGGAGTAGTCACGGCCGGAGACGTAAAGCCGCAGCCGGAAGAAATTACGGACTACCGCTGGGTGACGCTTCCCGAAGCCCAAAAATTATTGACGCCACATCCGAGCAAGGCGGGAATATTGAAGCAGGCGTTTAGAGTATTGCAGCAGGAACAGCTGATTGATTAAGTCAAAAGTCAAAAGTCAAAAGTCAAAAGTTCATAACTTTTTGCTTTTGATTTATTACTTTTGACTTTACACCAATGCTTCGTACCAACACTTGCGGCGAACTTACCAAGAAGCACGTTGCTAAAAAAACCATCCTTTGCGGCTGGGTCAATTCCCGGCGCGATCATGGCGGTTTGATTTTTGTTGATCTGCGGGATCGCTATGGGCTGACGCAGGTGGTATTCGATCCCAAAAAACAAGAAGTTTTTAAATTGGCGGACAGTTGCCGTCCGGAATTTGTTATCCGGGTAGAAGGCGAGGTGCGGGCGCGGCCGGCCAGCATGATCAATCCCGATTTAACGACGGGGGAGATCGAAGTGGCGGCTGAGGCGATCGTGATTTTATCGAAATCATTGACTCCGCCGTTTGAGATCAATGATAAAAAGCGGACGATGGCGAACGAGGAACTGCGGTTGAAATACCGGTATTTGGATTTGCGCCATCGGTATTATTTGGAAATACTTCAGAAAAGGGATGAAATTTTTACTTTCATCCGGGAATTTTTTCATCGAAAAAAATTCATCGAAGTCCAGACGCCGATTCTGGCCAATTCCAGTCCCGAGGGAGCGCGTGATTATCTGGTGCCGTCGCGCTTGCATCCGGGAAAGTTTTACGCCTTGCCCCAGGCGCCCCAGCAATTCAAACAATTGCTGATGGTCGGGGGCTTTGATCGTTATTTTCAAATTGCTCCTTGTTTCCGCGATGAAGATCCGCGGGCCGACCGCCATCCGGGCAGCTTTTACCAGATCGATTTTGAAATGAGTTTTATCGAGCGGGAAGATTTATATGAATTGCTCGAGCCTTTTTTCATTGAAATGACGGAAAAGTTTTCTTCCAAGAAAGTAATGACCAAACCTTTCCCGCGGTTGAGTTGGGACGAGGCGATGGACACCTACGGTTCGGACAAGCCGGATTTGCGTTATGAATTGAAATTTGTCGATGTTACTAAAGTATTTGCGGCCACCAAATTTCAGGTTTTCGCCAAAAGTTTGGGAAAAGGCGGCCTGCTCAAAGCTTTGCGCGTGCCGCAAGGCTCCAAGCTGACTCGCAAGCAGATCGATGAGCTGACGGAATTGGCTAAGCAGCAGGGACTGGGCGGGCTGGCCTATATTTCTTACAAAGAAAAGCCGATTTCGCCGATTCTTAAATTTTTGTCCGAAAAAGAGATTGCATCCATAAAAAGTGAAACCAAGGCTCAAGACGGTGATATCGTATTTTTTGCGGCCGATCAATGGGAAACCGTGGTCAAGGCTCTGGGGAAAGTGCGCTCCCGGGTCGCTGAAATGCTGAAATTGGCCGATCCTAATGTACTGGCCTGGGCCTGGATTTACGATTTTCCGATGTATACGGTCAGCGATGTCACCGGCCAGCTTGATTTTGAGCATAATCCTTTCAGTATGCCGGTCGGCGAGGAAAAAGCTTTAGAGCAAAAAGACAAAACCAAGATTCGTTCCCAGCAATTTGATGTGGTGGCTAACGGCTACGAGTTGGGAAGCGGATCAATTCGGAATCATAAGCCCGAATTATTGTACAAAGCTTTTGAATTGGCCGGTTATACCCGAGTTGAGGTTGACCAGAAATTCAAGCATATGATTGAAGCCCTGAAATTCGGCGCGCCGCCTCATGGGGGAGCGGCGCCGGGGATTGATCGCATCCTCATGCTGTTGCTTGATTGCCATAGTATCCGTGATATTTACGCTTTCCCTCTTTCCGGTAACGCGCAGGATTTGATGACCGGCGCGCCGAGTGAAGTGGGAGAGAAGCAGTTGAAGGAATTGCATATTAAAATTGCAAAATCTTAGAATAATAAAAAAGCGGCTGCCAAATGGTAGCCGCTCAATATGCCGAGAAAAGGCGTTAACGATTTCGAAAACAGTCCAGTTCTTTGCTCATTGTCTCGATCAGTTTGGTGGCAAGTATCAGATCGCGCTCTCGGAATTTTGTGCGGCGGATATTGCTTCGCGAATCTGTCAATACGACCCCTCTGGTAATTTGTCCTTGTTTTTTGCTCCAAACGGGGCTGGAGATACTTGCTCGGCGGTAAATGTAAACAAAATATTTACCGTTTAACTGGATGGCGACTATATCGCCGTTGTGAAATTTCTGCTTTTTCATGTCGGCACCTTGTCCCAATGCTGTTCCGGATACTGTTCCATAGGACCTTCCTCCTTTTTTCAAAAAAGCTTTTCTGGTATTACTGCCGAGGGCAGTTTCTTGTTCCTGTTGAATTTGCTTCCATTCTTTCTTTGTCAATATACAATTTACTTAACGGTAAAGTATATCAATAGATATCTTGGAAGTCAACTGTAGGAAAGACGGTAAAGCGCACTAGGGTGGGGTAGACCGCCCCCACACTCAAGTACCTTGAGTGTGGGGGCTCCCCTATCGTTTTAAAAAAATATTTTTTCCCGATTAATAATACCCGGCATAATAATTAAAAAAGGGGACTTGCCGGTCTCTGCCCTATCAGTTTCTCATGGCTGAAATCTTGACGGTCCAAAACAAAAAGTCTTTTGACCTTCCCGGCGGAGTGATCGAGAAGTATACGTTTGTTTTGTCTGACGGGGAAAAAATCGAATCGGTTTATCGCAAATCAAAGGGGCAAGCGGAAGTATATTTGTCGTCGCAGGTGGGCTGCGGCGTCGGCTGCTCTTTTTGCGCCTGTTCGGAAGAATGGCTGATTCGCGATTTGACCTGGAAAGAAGTAGCCGCCCAGGTGGAAGCGGTTTTGGAGAACAAAAAATACCACCAGTTATCAATCCTGTTCAACGGTATCGGCGAACCGACGGATAATGGCGCGGCGGTGACCAAAGCGATTAAATATCTGCTTAAGCATTATCCTGGCGCGCACATCAAAGTGACAACCACGGGATTAAGGGAAAAAGTTTTGAAATCCTGGGCTCGCCTGCCGGTGTCACTCCAGCTGTCATTACACGCCCCGACCACGCAGTCGCGGGAAAAAATCATTCAGACCTTGATTGATATCAAACGTATCGTCAAGGCTGCTCGGCAGTGGTCCAAAGCCCGCGGAGAAAAAGTGACGGTCAATTATCTTCTCTTGAAAGATTTCAATGATTCTTACTCGGCGATTGATCAATTACTGAAACTGCTGGATCCCAGGTTTTTTCGGATTATGTTTTCTCATCTCAATCAGGTGGCTAATCGAGATTTCCCCTACCTAGAATCAGATAGATTTGCTATCCTAAAAGAGTATGTGGCGGAAAAAGGCTATGAGGTGACGGAATTCGATGATGCCGGGAAACGCGCCGGGGCGGGGTGTGGGCAGCTCACTAGCAGTTAAAAAAGATATTAAGACGTTAAGAAAATTAAGATATTAAGATATAATTTTAAGTAGCATCATGATTATAAAGAAATTAGATAAGCCGGATCGTATTATTGCCCCGCCGGTGTCGAGATATCTCAAGTCGCGTTTCCAGATATTGGCTCCGGGCGAGGAAGTCGGGGAACACGTGACCGATCAGCGGGAAGAAATAATCATAATCCTGAAAGGAGTCGCGACTATCGTGGAAAAGGGTCAGCCTCAGGTCTTGGCTTCGGGACACGCGGTCTACTTGCCTTCCGGCGTCCGGCACAATGTCCGCAACGACGGGACAGAGCCGTTGCACTATGTTTATGTGGTGGCGTTGTTTGATGGCGAGGATCATCACCACCATCACTAAGTCAAAAGTAAAAAGTAAAAAGTTCTGAACTTTTGACTTTTGACCTTTGACTTTTGACTTAAAATTTATGCCTCTCCTACCCAAATTCCAAAAATTTCTCGATGCCAACAAGGCTAAGTATGAAATTTTGGCGCACAAGAAAGTTTTTACCACTTATGACACGGCGCAGACTTTGCACGTGGATCTCAAGAGTGTCGCCAAAACACTGTTCGTCAAAACCGACAGTGATTATGTTTTCGTGATTTTGCCAGGCACCAAGCGATTCGACCAAACCAAGCTGAAAAAGCTGATCAATGATACTCGGAAAAAAGAAGCCAAGAAAGCCGGCGCGAAGCCGAAATTGGTCAAAAAAGTTGAGCTGACCAGAGAAGCGGCCATCAAGAAAATGGTGACCAAGAAAGTCGGCGCGCTGGTACCCTTCGGGCATCTCTATGATCTGCAGACTTTTTACGATAAAGGGCTGGACAATGCCAAGAAGCTGATTCTCAATGCCGGCTCTTTCACGGATTCCGTGATGATGACCCCGAAAGAATATTTGAGATTGGAGAAAGCGGTGGCGGGGAGATTCTCGAAATAGATTTAAAAACATAAAATCCCTGCCTGCCGGCAGGCAGGTAAAAGAAATTTAAAGGCAAGAGCTTAAAGCATGACCCTTTAGATTTTAAGCTTTGAATTTCTTTTAAACTTTTCGTCTTTTAGCTTTAGATTTTCATGTACAAGGTTCAACTCGCTCAATTTACCGGTCCGCTCGATTTACTCCTGCAGCTGATCGAGAAAGAAGAAATGGACATCACGACTGTCAGCCTGGCCAAGGTGGCGGATCAGTATTTGGATTACATGAATCAGATTGAAAACTTGAGCCCGCGGGATATCGCCGAATTTTTAGAGGTGGCGGCGCGCCTGATCTTGATCAAGTCCAAAGCGCTTTTGCCTCAGCTGGAATTCAGCGATGATGAAGAATTAAGCGCCGAGGAATTGGCCCTGCGTCTGCAGGAATACAAAAAGTTCAAGCAAGCCGGGCTGGGATTACGCCGGCTTTTGGATCGGAAGCATTATTCTTTCGGCCGGCAGATTTATCTGGAGGAAGAAAAAGTATTCAGCCCCCCGCCGGACTTGACGACGCAGACTTTGCGCGAAACTTTTGCCGCTGTTTTGGGCGCGGTGCCCCAGATGGATTATTTGGAAGAAGAGGTAATGGTTGACGTCGTGTCGCTGGAGGATAAAATAGACCATATCCGTAGTACTCTGACGGAGAAATTAAATACCCATTTTCATAAGTTGCATGATTCCAAGTCCAAGATGGAAATTATCGTTACTTTCCTGGCTATGCTAGAATTGATGAAACAGCGAATCATTGACGTGAACCAGGATCAGATTTTCGGCGCGATTGAGTTGAAAAAGATATAAAAGATATTAAGAGTATTAAGATATTAAGAAAGTTAAGAGTTTGATGGTAAATTATGGCTAGTTTGAAGCAAAAAGTTGAAGCTTTGTTGTTTGTCGCCGGGCGGCCGGTGGCGCTGTCTGATTTGATTAAATTTACGCAAGCCGACGAGGCGGCGGTGAGCGCGGCCGTGGATGAATTGGGGCGCGATTACCAGGCCAGCGAACGGGGAATTCAATTGATGAGAAATGCCGGTGAAGTTCAGCTGGTTTCTCACGGCGAAACGCGGTCAGTGACCGAGCCTTTTCTGAAAGAAGATATCGAGGGCAATCTTTCCCGTTCGGCGCTAGAAACTCTTTCGATTATCGCCTACCGCCAGCCGATTACCAGGCCCGAGATTGATTTCATTCGCGGGGTAAACAGTACTATTATGCTGCGCAATTTGTTGATGCGCGGGTTGGTGGATCGCAAGCGATCGGGCAAAGACGCTCGTATGTTTGAATACGTGATAAGTTTTGATTTGCTGAAAATGCTGGGTATTTCCAAAATCCAGGATTTACCGGAGTTCGTGGCCCTCAATCAGAGCCAATCGATGAAATTGATCGAGAAAAATATGAAAGTGACTGAGGCGGACGACGTCGAATCGGCGGACAAATCGGTTCAGGAAAATGTCGAAGCGCCGGCCAAAGAAGAAAATGAACCTGCGCCGGAAAAAAATACTTCGGTCTCAATTCCGGTGAAAATCGTGAAAGAAAACCCTACTGAATAGCGCAAAAAAGTTCTCAAATAGAAAAATTTCGGTGTAATTAGATAAATGATTAAAATTTTTTCTATCGTTTGATTTTTAGCAAAATAAAACAAAAATATGGACAACCCAAACCAACCAAAGCCTGTGCACAAAACCAACTGGATGGTCATCATTCTGTTGATTATTATCTGTGCTGTCGTGGCGTTAGGTATTTGGTGGTGGCAGCAGGAAACGACCAGAGTGGCGCAATTGGAGTGGCAGCTAGGGCAGTTGCAATCTAACTCAGACTGGGAAGTCTACAGTAATCCTGATCTAGGTTTTTCCTTGCGACATCCGGTGGCGGCCAAGCTCACGCACGAAACAAATCTGTTCTCCGGTGGTTTGGTTTCGTTTTCGGGCTCGGGTCTGTCATTCGACGTTACTACCCTGGTGGCCAATAACAAATCTTTAGCCGACTATTCATACCTGGATACGGCAGTTTCCTCCGAAACGACATTGGGTGATAGCCCGGCTCTAGTATTCAAATCAGCCACGGGATTTTGCGGTACCGGTAGCTGTGGCCTGCCTTTTGTGGCTATCTCCACCAAACACGGCGACTATTTTTATAATTTGATTTTTTCCGGTGACGCGGTCTGGGATGAGACCGAGCGCGAAATAGCCAATTCCTTCACTTTTGTCAGCCAACCGACGGTGATAGCGACTCCGACTCCGACTCCAACCCCGACTGCGACGGCGAATGAATATGCCGGCTGGAAAACATATACCGATGAAAAATTAAAAATAGAATTTAAATATCCCGCGGACTGGAAAGGAATTGAAGAGGAAGCTCGAAAATGCGATAATCCCGCGGCCGCGACCGGATCGGACCCGTGCGAGCATATAAATTTATTAGTAACGGCTTTCAAAAACCTGCAAGCTTATATGGCGGGACCGAGCATCGCTTCGGCCAAGAGCGTGCTTTATGAGAAATATCCGGTTGGTCGGGGCGGGTATTGGGGCGATGAGGTCAATAAAATCACCGATCTCAATTCGGTAAAAAATTATTGCGCCAAGATCGGCGGTACGAAATGCCGCGTATACCAAAATACTAACGGCGTTACCATTGCCCGCAGTGTTGAGCAGAATTGCAGCGAAGCCGGATGCAGTGGTGAAATTGTCATGTACTATGTAAAACTGAATAATGACATTTTCCCGGCGATGGTTTTTTCCACCGCCGCCTTGAAAGATACGGGGGTAGTTGATTTGGAAGTAGATATGGACAAACTAGTCAACAGCTTGAAATTTATATAATTTAAGTCGAAACCTATGGACAACTCTAATCAACCTAAGCCAGCTCACAAAACCAACTGGATGGTCATTGTTCTATTGATCGTGATCGTTGGCATTGTTGGCGTAGGTATTTATTGGTGGGTACTTGATACCGCCAAGATCAATGACTTAAAATATGAATTGGCTCAAAAAGGAATTTCAGTGACCGCTACGCCGACTGCGACTGTTACGCCGACGGCTACGACTACTGTTACTCCAACCGCGACGGCAGCTGATCCATATGCCGGCTGGAGAACTTATCGGAATGATTATTACGGATTCGAAGTAAGATACCCCAAAGAATGGCAAGTTTCCAATCCGAAAACCTCTGTTATGAGTACTAAAAAAGATGAATTCATCGATCAGCCGCATGACGGGATTTTGACTGTTTTTGCTGGTCCGGGTAATTTTGATTTTCATATCACCACCCAAAAAACAAACGAACCTTTCTCGATTGGACCAACTGGCATCGGCTGGATCCGGACGGAGGCGGGGAACAAGGTGTCTTTTTCCGGAACAGAAGCGCAAAAGTACTACCAAATCTACTACACCGAAGAAAACAAGCATAGCAGTTTCCATTATACAAAGATCGGGCAGAAAGATAGTCTGATGTTTACTATCGGTGATCGCGAATACATATTGGCTTGTACGCGCAAGAGCGGTCAGGAATATCTTAATTCAGTGGTGGATCAAAAAACCGAGGATACGGTTGATAAGATGGTGGAATCTTTTCGGCTAATCTAGGCGAATAAGTCATTATCAAAAATTCCCCTCACACTCAGGATTTGGAATGACCTTTCCGTGCCTGAGTGTGGGGGGAATTTTTTTGACAAAAAATTGGTTTTGTGTTAAGTTTGCCTTAATTCCCCTTCGTCCCGCGAGGCGGGACTTCGGCCTACGGCCGACAAAGGTCGGGGAATTTACGTTCCGGAGAGTTTTGCTCTACGAATAATCTTAGCTGCTGGGAACTTCAATGTTTAGCCAAATCGCCACAATTTTCTTTGTCTTAGTTTCGCAACTGGGCATTTCCGCTTCGGCCAAGGATGTTTTGGCGTCAGCGCTACAGAGTTACACTCCGCAAAAAGAATATGTTATGGCCCAGACCGATGGTTTGCAAGATAGCCAAGTGGCTTCGGAAGTGATCAGTACTCTGTCGCCCTTACCAGGCAAAATCGGGTCGGAAGCCACGATTTTCGTTGACGCCCGTTCGGCGATCGTACTGGATTCCGCCACCAAGGAAGTGCTGTTTGAATCCGACGCGCACAAGGAAATGGCCATGGCCTCGATCACCAAGTTGATGACGGCCTTGCTGGTGATCGAAAAAGGCAATTTAAATGATGTCGTGACCGTGACCCAGGAAGATGTCATTGAAACCGGCTCGGATATTGATTTGCGAAGCGGCGAACAAGTTCGGCTCGGCGATTTGCTCCGGGCCACCTTGATCAAATCGGCTAACGACGCGGCTTATACGATGGCGCATCATGTCGGCGGGACGACGGAAGATTTTGTCAAAATGATGAATCAAAAAGCTGAAGAACTGGGGCTGAAAGAGACTCACTATATGAATCCTCACGGTTTTGATGAAGTCGGCCACCATTCCAGCGCTTATGATATTTCCTTGCTGATGTCGCATGCCATGGAAAACAAGACTTTTAGCGATATCATGAAAATGAAAGAATGCGATGTGGCTATTCTTAATTCTGACCGGATATCCCACGTCTCCACGACGAACGAATTGTTGAAGAGCGATGATCCGCTGATCGAGGGCGGAAAAACCGGTTTTACCGATGAAGCGGGAGAGGCGGTCGTGCTTGCGGCCAAAAATCCGGCCGGACATCGGATTATCACCGTGATTCTCAATAGCCCACGCCGTTTTGCCGAAGGAAAAAAATTGATCGATTTTGTATATGAGAAGTACCAATGGTAGAAATAAGTCAAAAGTCAAAGGTCAAAAGTGAAGACGTTGAAGATAATAAAAAAGCGCGGCGGAAGGTCGCGCTTTTGTGATTGATCTGGAGACAGAGCTAATTACTTTTCTGTCCAAAATCTGGATGTTGAGATAGAAAAGTATCCAGAGTGTTTTTGTCGGTAAACATGATCAGGTTACAATCATCATGCCCTTCGATAGTTCTGCCGTAATCGCTTTTAGCGAGCCAGATGGTATCAAAAGGCTGGGGCCATTTGTCACCGGCCAAAAGTGATCGGGATTCGTTCCAGCTGATAATTTCCACTTTCTTGAGAAGTTGGCTTGATTGTGGCAATATCAGCAATTGAGGCGAATCACCTTTGGGGGAGTAAGAAATGTTTAGAATCTTAATCTCCTGTACTTCCCATAAGGGTGCAGCCTCCGCCCGCAAGCTGATGTAAACCACGCCGGCAACGAAAAAAAGGGCAATGGTTAGGGCAATGCTAAAGGGATGTTTTATTACTGCCATAAAGACCTCCTTTGTTAGCAGTCAATGAGAAAACTAGGGCTAAATTAACAATTATTCAGGGGCCGGTCAAGTAGTTTTTCCATTAGACAAGGGGCGTTTCTTATGGTAATTTATAAGTAGCTAAAACTGTGCAAAACTGGTGTTTTTGGTTAATTATCTTAGTTAGTTTTGCATTATGAATTTTGAATTCTGAATTATCTTCTTATGCTTGAACTCTTTGAATTCCAAGATCCGGAGAAGGTGAATAACCTGATCTTTGTATTGGCAATGTCGATCGGGTCTTTTGGTTTGGCTATGGCTCTGACCCCGTTGTTGACTCATTTTTTGTACAAATACAAATTTTGGAAAGTCCAACAGAAAAAATCGGAAGTGACGGGAGAACAAACTCCGATTATTCAAAAACTTCACGCTCAAAAACACCAGCGTAATCTGCCGACCATGGCCGGAGTGCTGATTGTTTTTGTGGTGATTGCGCTTACTTTGGTTTTCAATCTCGATCGTTCGCAGACATTTTTGCCCCTGTTTGCGATCGGCAGTTTCGCCGTGATTGGGATTATCAACGATTATATCAATGTTCGCCGGATTGGCGCCTCGGCCGGTATCAGTTCGCGTTTGAAATGGATTTTACTTCTGGCTTTGGCCGCAGGTTGCGCCTGGTGGTTTTACTATAAACTGGGTTGGAGCACCATTCATATCCCAGCTTGGGGCGATTTGGAAATCGGTTGGTGGTATTTCCCGCTGTTCATGCTCGTCATTGTTTCTACCGCCAATGCGGTCAATATTACCGATGGTTTGGATGGTTTGGCCGGCGGGTTGACTTCGATGGCTTTCGGCGCTTTTGGTGCGATTGCTTTTGCCCGAGGACAGATCGGTCTGGCGGTTTTTTGCGCCACGGTTATGGGAGCGCTATTGGCCTATACTTGGTTCAATATTTATCCGGCGCGTTTCATCATGGGCGATACCGGCTCACTGGCGCTGGGAGCGACGCTGGGCGTGGTGGCCATGCTGACTAATTCGGTTTTGATTTTACCGATCATCGGTTTTGTTTTCGTGATTGATACCGGGTCTTCCTTACTCCAGTTATCTTCGAAAAAACTTTTCAAGCGGAAGATTTGGCCGATCGCGCCGCTACATCATTATTTTGAATACAAGGGCTGGCCGGAGACCAAGGTGACGATGCGCTTCTGGGTGATCGGGGCGATTTTCGCCATCATCGGCCTGGCGATTGGGTTGATTGGCAGGGGGTAAGTAACAAGTAACAAGTAACAAATAGGAATATATCTATTTTTGTTACTTTTTACCTGATACCTGTTAATTGTTTCCATGTTTCTCAAAAAAGATAAAAAAGAGCCGCCAAAGTATTATGTCTGGATTCTCCTGGGGATTATTGTGTTTGGCCTGATCCTTTGGGTTTGGCAATGGTGGCAAGCTCGCTTGCCGGAGGATCCGAAAAAGGCCGTGGCGGAAGTGACGGCCAAAATGGATAAGATCAAATCGGTCGACCTGCAAATCACCCATGTCTTATCCGCTCCGGATAGTGAAGCGGTCGAGGTTAGCGCGCAGGTTGAGCTGAAGCTTCCCGATGAATATCAAGGAAAAATGAAAATCACCGGTCCTGATTCATTTCTGAAAGATTTGCCGTTTTCGGCCGAGCGTGATTTCGCGCGAATTCAGCACAAAGAGTATACCCGGGATCAGGGCCAGGCCGACTGGGTTGATCAGTCGGTTGATCCGGATTATGTCCCATTTTTGAAAATTGAACCGTTGTCATTCCTGAATTTTTCTTTGGACAACGCCGACATTGCTCGGGAAAAAGACGAAACAATCGCGGGCACAAATTATGCCGTGTATTCTTTCGGCTATTCTCGGGAAAAATTGGCGGAAGCTCTCAAGCCTTTCTCTCTTTTGATTGATGAAATTCCGGCGGAGGCGGAAGTCCGCGGGCAAATTTGGTTTAATCCCAAAACTAGATTGCTCTACCAACAAAAAGTGTCGGTGCTATTGCCGGGGCTGGGCGGAGAAGAAGCCACGACGGTTTTTTCGGATTATGACGGAATGGTGATGATAACTCCTATGGATAAAGTCGTGTCGGCGACGCCGGCTGATTCCGGGCAAACCAACCAGGAAGGCAGTCAAGAGCGCGAGGAGCGCAATCAGAAACGGCAGGTCGATTTATTGGCAATCAAAGCCGCGCTGGAAAAAATCTACGATGACGAGCATGTTTACCCCGAATCGGCCGAATCGGCTAACATCGGCGATGATCAGTCGGAAGTTCATCAGAAACTTTTGAAATACTTAAAAGAAGTGCCGGCCGATCCCCAGTCGCCGAAATATTATTACGCCTATAAATGCACCGGGGGAGAACAATTCGAGCTGACCGGTATTCAGGAAAGCGAGGCCGGCAGTCCTAAAGTCATCATGCTGACTCAGGGGTTTGATTATTTTAAAGATAAGTAACAAGTAACAGGTAACAAGTAACAAATTGGAAAAACAGCCATTTTGTTACCTGTTACTTGTTAACTGTTAATTGAATCATATGTACGATATCATCATTCGCCAGGGGACGATTATTGACGGTACCAATCGCCGGAAGTATTTGGGCGATGTCGGTATCAAAAACGGGCGTATCGCAAAAATTGGAGAACTAAAAAATGACCGAGCGACCAGCATTATCGAAGCCAAGGAAAAATTGGTTGTGCCTGGTTTTATTGATATTCTCAATCACAGCGATGGCTACTGGACGATGTTTAATTTCCCCCGAGTGGAAAGTCTGACCCATCAGGGGATTACGACTATGATTGGCGGCGGGAGCGGGACTTCTCTGGCTCCGCTGGTTTCACCTCAAACTATTCAGACCATTCGGCGTTGGACCAATGTGGAAGAAATCACCCTGAACTGGTTGACGGTGGCGGAATTGTTGGATGAAATTGAGCGCCAGAAATTGGCCGTAAATTTTGGGACATTAGTCGGGCATATTACCTTGAAGCGCGGTCTGATCAAAGACGAGGTCCGTGATTTCACCGAAGATGAATTCAAAATCGCCGAAAAAATGCTCGATCGGTCTCTGTATGACGGCGCTTTCGGGTTTTCGACCGGATTGACCTATTCCCACGGCCGGTTCGCTAAAGTGGAAGAGATTATTCGGCTGGTAAAAGTAGTTTCTAAGTACAATGGTATTTACGCCACGGCCTTGCGCGATGAAGGAGCGGGGTTGGTCGCCTCCGTCGATGAGGCGATTGCGGTGGGCAAAGAGACAAACGTGCCGGTGGAAATTTCCCAATTCAAAGCCAAGGGCGCAGAAAATCACCGGCTTTTCGCCGAGGCGTTGGCTCATATCGAGAAAGCCGCCAATGAAAAAATAAATATAAATTTTGATCTTTATCCTTACGCCATTACCGGGACGGTGCTGTATACTTATTTGCCTGATTGGGTGACCCAGGGCGGACGGAAAGCGATGATGGAGAAATTGAAAAATCCTCAGTTGCGTTCCAAAATTATCGCCGAGATGAAAAATAGCGGACATAATTTTAGGGGTTTGAGAATCGCCCAGAGTTCGAATTTGGCTTTTGTCGGGAAAAAGATTACCCAGTTGAGCCAGGAAGCTCACCTCAGTCCGGAAGAGGCGGTAATTAATACTTTGATTGCCAGCGAGGGGAAAGCTATTTGTTTTGATCCGGCGCTGAGTGAAAATAATATTAAAGCCGGTTTGGTCAATCCGCTGTCGATTGTCGCCACCGACGGTTCGGGCTATGGCTTGGAGTACGGCGCGACCAAGAATTTGGTCCATCCGCGCTGTTTCGGGACATATCCGAGATTTTTGGGGCGCTATGTCCGCGAGGAAAAACTATTGAACTGGGAAGAAGCAATTTACAAAATTACCGGTATGCCGGCGCGCAAGCTTGGCCTGTTGGATCGCGGATTTATCCAGGAAGATTTGCAAGCCGATATCGCGGTAATTGATCCGGCGCGGATTCATGATGACGCGACTTTCGAGAATCCCTATCATTTCCCGGAAGGAATTGAAGCGGTCATGGTCAACGGCGTCGAAGTTGTTCGCCAGGGAAAAAATACCGGAAAGCGCCCGGGTCGGGTGTTAAGGCGGGGGAAGAATTAAGATATTAAGATATTAAGAAAAGCTGAAATTGAATGTTGATACCGAAATTGGCGCAGGACAATCAGGTGGTAATGGCGATGGTTTCGGAACGTTTCGAGGGGGATATGCGGGATATGCATTCGGAAATTGCTCAAAGATGGTTGCGTTCGCTGGGGATAGCCGTTGATCGGATTGTCAGGGCGGAGCAGATTCACGGCAATCAAATTGTCGTAGTGAATGAAGGCGATGCCGGAAAAACTATTTCCGGAGCGGACGGTCTTATCACCAATGTGCCGGGCGTATATTTGGGAATTGTTGCGGCTGATTGCGAGCAGGTATTAATTTTTGATCCGGTGCGGAGAGCGGTTGGAGCCGTGCATGTCGGTTGGCGCGGAAATGTTTCCGGAGTCATCGGCCGGGCGGTCGCGGCCTTAAATAAAAATTTTCAGTGCCGAAATCGTGACCTGTCGGTTTACATCGGCCCGTCGCTGGGTCCATGTCATGCTAGATTTTCCGATCCGCAGAGAGAATTGCCGCTCGGATTTCAGAAATATATTACTAAACGTGAGCATCAAGCCGGTTGGCTGGATTTTTGGCAAGCGACGATTGATCAATTGGTTGACCTGGGGGTTTCGGCTGATCGAATTGAAAAGACAGGCATATGTACGGCTTGCGAAAAAAACAGATTCTTTTCATGTCGGGCGGAAAAAAAGATTGTGGGGGAGCAGATTGCCTTGATTGGGCTTAATGATAAGTCGTGACAGGAAAAACATGTCTCAATTGCAGGAACAACCTGAAATGTATTGGGCGATACCGCGACGATCGACGGTCGAGGTACTGCGCAAAACTGTAGCCGATTTCTCGTCCTTGACGCCGGCGGCGCTGGATCGTTTGCGTCAATCTCAAATATTGGCGAGTGATCCGCCGGTCAAAGTCTTGAAAGAAGCCGGTGATTGGCGGTTGATTCAAATGGCTGATCTGACGCGCGGCTGGGTCGGGGCGGATTTTTTGGAAAAAAAGTTGCCGTCCGAAAATTATTGGGCGAAGGTTAGACGCTTTGGCGCCGAGCCGGTGCCGGTCAAATTATCGGCGGCCGAATTTCTGGATACCCTGAAGAATTGGCCTGCGCCGAAGTATGTCTGGGGCGGGCGGCAAGCCGACGGTCTTGATTGCTCGGGTTTGGTTCAGGCGGTATTTTTGCAAACTACCGGTTACTGGTTGCCCAAACATTCCAAAGACCAAGCGGCGCTGGGACAGCCGGTTTCCAGCTCCTGGGCGCTGGGCGACTTGGTCCTCATGAAAAACAAGGAAACCGCAGTGTCGCATATCGGTATCGTGACCGATCCGGCTCGGAAAATAATCTGGCATCATTCGCGCCAGAATGGACGGCCTCGTTTTGAATCGATGCCGGATTTGTCCCGGAGCTATAAATTTTTATCCGTTAACCGTTTGCTCGCTTTCGCTTTGGTCTGATGGCCGGAGTCGCAAGCTTATTTTAAAACTATGATTGACCACCCTTATCTCAATCAACTGCGCCAAAAGAAAGTGCATTTAGTCGGTTTGTCATCGGCGGAAATCAGCGCGGTGGCGGAATTTTTGTGCGCCCAGGGAGTCAAAAATTTGGTGGCTCATGATATCAACGACGGGGTGGAATTCAAACAATCTTTTCGCCGCTCGCACCAGGGATTGACCCGGGCTCAGCAAGTGGCGTCTCTAAAAAAGATCGAATCTCTGCCGATTGAGAAACGCTTCGGTAAAAAATATCTGCAAGGGATTGAGGAGGCGCAGGTTATTTTTCCCACGCAAGGCTGGTTTTTGTATCCGGCCAGCAAGGACAAACTCAGTGAGTTACAGAGCCAGGGGACGGAATTTGGCAGTATGACCAAGCTGTATTTGCAATTGTCGCCCGCCTCGGTCATCGGTGTCACCGGCACGAACGGCAAGGGGACGACGACTCATCTGATTGCCGCTATGCTCAAAGCGGGCGGACGCAAGGTTTATTTGGCCGGCAATGATCCGGAAAGCATTCAGGCTCTCGATCAGCTGGAAAAAATGCAAGAGAGCGATTATTTGGTCTTGGAAATAAGCAATCGCCAGCTAATGATAGATTTGGGCCGGAGTCCGGCGATTGCGGTGATTACCAATGTCACACCCAATCATTTAAACGAGCACCGCAATCTTTTTGACGAATACGCCCGGACCAAACAATCTCTGCTTAAATACCAAGAGCCGGGCGATCATGCTATTTTGAATTTTGACAATGAAACTACCGCTCAATTTGCTCTGAAAGCCAAAGCAAAAGTTTGCGGTTTCTCCACTTTCAAAAACTTGCGGGACGGTGTGTGCCTGATCAAGGACAAAATCATTTCCAGCTGTGAAGGCAAACCGGAAACGGTCGCGTCGGTCAGTGAAGTAAAATTGCCGGGGCGGTATAATTTGGAAAATGTTTTAGCGGCCGTGGCTGTGGCAAAAATTTGCCAGATCGACAACGAGGCGATTCGCCGAGCGCTTACTCATTTCAAAAGCATGCCCCACCGCTTGGAGTTTATCGCCGAAGTGAAGGGCGTGCGTTACTTCAATGATTTATTCAGCACGACGCCGGCTTCGACGCAATTGGCGATTGAATCCTTTGACAAGCCGGTGGTGTTGATTGCCGGCGGAGAAGCGAAAGGCGTCGATTATTTTTCGCTGGCCGAGGTGATCAAGGGACATGTCAAAAAACTCTGGCTTTTCCCCGGAACCGTGGCCGATGACCTGAAAAAACATTTACAGAAAATACATTTCGACAATTTCGTGGAAACGGATGATTTCGATAAATGTTTGAAAGCCATTGCCGGGGAAGCGCTGGCGGGCGAGGTTGTCTTGCTTTCTCCGGGCGGTGCTTTTTTCAGTTCGAAATTCATTGAAAAAAAGTCAAAGGGATTTGATACGGTCGTCAAAAGCTGGTAAACCAAAAACCCCTGGATCATAAAGCATTCGGACTTTAGGAGCAGGGGTTTCCCGGTTGAAATTATTTTTCTTCCTCGATCAGTTCCGCTTTCAACGGATTAAGGCCGGTGACTTCGTATTCGGCTCCGCAATTGGAGCAATCGATCACGTCGCCGACTTTGGCCGAACCTTGCTCGATGGGAATTTCATTTTTGCAATCTTGGCATTTCATAAATAGTCTTTGGTCTTTTGTCTTTAGTCTTTAGCCAAAGACCATAGACTAAAGACTAAGGATCATTATACTATCAGGGTTAAAAAGATCAAGCATGCATTGCGTTAATTTCGAGAACCAATTAGACGTTAACCAAAAAGGGATCTGGAGATTCCGCCGTTTTTTTAATACCGAGATAGCGTCCGAGTATCGGCTGACAATGCGGGAGGGGCATACGCCCCTGGAACCGCTGGTAGTCGGATCGCAGAAAATTTGGCTGAAACGGGAAGATAAAAATCCGCACGGTTCGCACAAAGATCGGTCTCTGGCTTATCAAGTTTCTCTGGCGCAGCAACAGGGGGCGACCGAATTGGTTATCTCTTCTTCCGGCAATGCGGCGATTGCCGCCGCGGCGTTTTGCCGGCTGGCAAAAATCAAGCTTTGGGCTTTTCTTGCGCCGACAATTCCTCGGCAAAAGTTCTTAGCCGTCAAAGAGTCGGGCGCCACCATTATTGTCAGCCATCGCGCTATGCGCTTGGCCAATTATCTGTCCAAGAAAAAGAAATTAATCAATCTGCGGCCTTCCACCAATGATGACTCGATTGTCGGATTCAAAACCTTGGGGTTTGAGATTTTCGAACAAACGGAAAAGGTATTGCCGATTTTTACTTATGTTACCAGCGGCAGTTCGTTGATCGGCCTGGCTCAATCCGGCCAGGAATTGCTGGCCGCCGGTTGTCTCAGCCGTTTACCCGCCTTAAACGCGGTTCAGTCCGGCGGCCTGGTATCGGCCGGGGGAGTCGTGGGCGATGAGACTGGCGCCAGTTTGGCCGGGCAAGGCGGTACCAGGAAGACCCGCCGCGCCGAGCAAATTATCGAAGCGGTGGGATTGAGCGGCGGACGGACTTGGCATATTTCCGAAGAGCAAATAAAAGAGGCGGCGGCGCTTTTGAGCCGGCAAAATATTCAGACTTCTTTTGAAGGTTGCGCTTCGCTGGCCGCGGTTATCGCCAGCGGCGAGAGTGAGGCGGTATGTGTTTTGACTGGACGTTTTTATGAGAGCGAGCCGGTTTTGCCCGTCGATATGATCGGCGTGGCCGAGGCGGTTAATTTGGATCAAATTGATCAGTTGATTTTTCATGCCTAAAACGATAAACAATTTTGAGGATTGTCAGCGCTTGTTGGCGCCGGTTGAGGCCGATGTTTTTGCGCTGGGCAATTCGGTCTACCATGGCTTGGGATTGCTGGAAATATTGCCTTCCGCCAAAGTTATCTGTCTGGATGATGACAATTTATTGGTCTGGCTGGCCAAAGAAAAAGCGACGATTTTTTCGCTGGAGGAAAAGGGGGGGCGGCCAAAAAATGTTTTTCGCAGTAGTGCTAATTTATTGGCGGCGGAGCCGGTGCAAGCATTTCTTAAAAAGAATTCAACTCATCCTTGGCTCTATGTGCCGAAGTCTAGCCGACGGCTGGAAATCCAGGCTCAGAAAATCGGGGCGGAAATTATTGGTGCCAGCAGTGCGCTTAACCATCTCTTTGAAGATAAAATTTCTTTCACTAAAAAAATCGTGGAATGGGGCCTGTCTCGCGCGCCGCGCCAGGAAATCGAGGTTTTTCGCCCGGCTTTGTTTGACGCCGCTCGACGCTGGGGCTGGCCGCTGGTAATTCAGTTCAATCGCGGCATTGCCGGCGAAGGGACGAAGTTTTTAGAAAACCAGGCCGAGCTCGCCAGTTTCGCGGCTCAAAATGAAGGGCGGCCGGCGGTAGTGGCCAAGTTTGTTAAAGGTAAAACGATTACTCTCAATGCCTGTGTTACTTACCGGGGAACGGTAATCGGCCGGCCCTTTTGGCAGATTACCGGCGCCGCGACGCTCAATCGCAATCGCGGCGGAACCGGCGGTAATGACTATGCCGCGGATTTGAAATTAAGCGATTCCCAATCGGCAGAGATCGCCCAAATTACTCAGCTGATCGGAGCCAAAATGTTTGCGGCGGGATACCGGGGCTTATTCGGATTGGATTTGATCGTCGAAGAAAAAATTACCGTCATCGAAATCAATGCCCGGCCGACGGCTTCGATCCCCACCTATACGCAGTTGGAGCGCGAGAGCGGAGAAATTCCGCTTTTGGGTTTGCATTTGCTGGAATTTCTGCGGATCCCTTATGATTTTGACCTCGACCGTCTGAATCAAGTCAAAGCTAAAACTGATTATCGGGGGAGCAAAGTAATTATTCGCAATACGACGGATCGGCCGATCGAAATCACCCGGGATCTGGCGCCGGGCGTATATGAGTTGGCGGAAGATCGTTTGGTTTTCAAGCGATTCGGTCGGCGGCTCAAGGATATCCGAGCCGAGGGAGAATTCCTGGTTTGGACGGCCAAGGCGCGACGCCAAATCAATCCGAATATAGAGATGGCTATCGTTTATTTCCGTCAGTCGGTGCTTGATAGTCAGTTCATCTTGCGCCCGGAAATCCGCGCCATTGCCGCTACCATTAAAGAACAATTGCTTAAATAAATGTTGCCTAAACCGCACAAACCTGATTATCTCTTGTCCATCGTGGTTTTTATTTTAGTTGTTTTCGGATTGATTATGGTATCTTCGGCCAGCGTCGTGCAGTCTTATGAAAATACCGGCGACACTTATCATTATTTCCAGCACCAATTGATTTATGGCGTCATCATCGGTTTGATTGCCATGTTTATTTTCACGCGGATTCCGTATGAAAAATATAAAAAATTGGGCGCCGCCATGTTGGTTTCGGTATTTATTTTGTTGATATTGGTTTTGATTCTCGGGCGCGAACTGGGTGGTTCGCGCAGTTGGATTTTTATCGGTGATTTTTCTTTTCAGCCGACGGAGTTGATCAAATTGCTCTTTGTTATGTATTTGGCTGTCTGGTTTGAGAAAAGGCAGCGCAAAGTACAGAATTTCCGTGAAGGCTTTTTGCCGTTTGTGATTTTGCTGGCCGCAATCGCGATGTTTATCGCGCTCCAGCCGGATCTGGGAACAATGGCGGTTATTTTATTGACGGCGGTGGTGGTGTTCTATGAAGCGGGCGGTAAAATCAGCCATATCTTGGTTTTAATGGCGAGCAGTTTTGCCGGATTGTTCGTGATGCTAAAAATGTTTCCCCACGCCGCTTTGCGCTTTACGGCATTTCTTCATCCCGAGCTTGATCCTCAGGGCGTCGGCTATCAGATAAATCAGGCCGTTTTGGCGCTTGGTTCCGGGGGGATTTTCGGGCTGGGATTGGGCAATAGCCGGCAAAAATTCAATTATTTGCCAGAAGCCTCGGGCGATTCCATCTTTGCCATTATCGGCGAGGAATTGGGTTTCGTTTTTGCTTTGATAATAATCGCTTTGTTTGTCGTTATTGCCTTGCGCGGATTGCGCATCGCTCGCCAAACGGAGGATATGTTCGGGAAATTGGTGGCGGTGGGGATCACCGCTTGGATCGTGTTTCAGGCTTTTTTCAACATCGCCGGCATCATGAACTTGATACCCTTTAGCGGTATTCCTTTGCCGTTGATAAGTTATGGCGGATCAGCTATGTTGGTTACATTGGCGGCGATGGGAATTTTGCTAAATATCTCGCGTTACACCAAAGAGCCGTTGCGGGCTTCACGCTCCAATATCGTTTAATCAAATTTATGCCCAAAAATATTAAAGTTTTACTGACCGGCGGCGGTACGGGCGGGCATGTCCTGCCGCTTTTGGCCGTGGTCAATGAATTGCGCAAGATCGGGGCGGAACGCGGGATTGATTTCACTTTTTTGCATATCGGTACCAATCCGGCTCGGGAGCAGTCTTTGGTGGAAAAAGCGCACGTGAAATATGATCATGTGGCTGCGGGCAAGATCCGCCGCTATTTTTCCCTGCAAAACGCGGTCGATATTTTCAAAATTCCTTGGGGGTTGGGCCAAGCGTACGCCAAGGTAAAAAAATTCCAGCCCGATGTGATATTCGGCAAGGGCGGCTATGCCAGTGTCCCGGTGATAACCGCCGCCGGTTGGCAGCACAAAAAAATCATAATTCACGAATCCGATACGACGCCAGGTTTGGCTAACCGGAAAATGGCCAAATACGCAGCCAAAATCGCTTTGACTTTTCCGCAATCGGCCAGGTTTTTCGAGCCGGGCAAAGTGGTGATTACCGGTAATCCAATCCGCGAAGGAATACTTTCCGGCAGTTATGAGCGTGGTTTAAAAACATTTAATTTGGAGACTGATAAACCTATTTTGTTTGTCACCGGCGGTAGTTCCGGCGCCCGTACGATCAATCGGGTGATGGTGGAAGCTCTGCCGCAGCTGCTTGACCGATATCAGATAATTCATCAGTGCGGCACAATCGGATTGCCGGAAGTGCTGGATCGGCTCCGGGAAAAATTCGGACGCGAAATAGTCATTCAACAAGGAACGAATTATTATTTGCGCGGTCAAGGTTACCGCTTGCGTCCCTTTTTGCAACAAGATGAAATGGCCAACGCTTATGCCGCGGCGACGGCGGTTATTTCCCGGGCCGGGGCGGGCAACTTGAGCGAGATTGCCGCATTGGGTAAGCCTTCGATCCTGGTGCCTTTGCCTCTGACCGCCAGTCGGGGCGAGCAAATCACCAACGCTGCGGTTTTTGAGCGGGCGGGAGCCAGTGTCGTGATTATGAATGAAGAAATGTCGGCCGAAAAACTGGTGGCGGTTACCCGGCAATTACTGGCCAATCCCGAGGAACTGGCATCGATGGGGCGGGCGGCGAAAAGCTTGGCCCGGCCTGAAGCCGCGCTTTTGATTGCCGAGGAAATATTAAAGCTCACTTATGCCAATTGATCTAAAAAAAATAAAGCGAATCCACTTGATTGGTATCAAGGGTGTTGGCATGTCCGCCTTGGCTTTGATTTTGAAAGGGCGGGGATTTCAGGTGACCGGTTCGGATGTGGCGCAGGAATTTATCACCGATAAAAATTTGATTTCAGCCAAGATTCCCGTCACGGCGTTCGCGGCCGAAAATATCTCGCCGCAAATCGATCTCGTGGTCACGACTCCGGCCTGGGGAGAAAAAAACCCGGAAATAGCGCAGGTCCGCCAATTGAAATTGCCGGTGATTTCCGGAGCCGCTCTGCTGGGATTATTGATGGATCAGCGGCGCGGGATTGTGGTCACCGGGACTCACGGCAAAACGACCACTACCGCGACGCTGGCTTTTGTTTTGCATTATCTGGGATTAGATCCTTCATATTTTATCGGTACCGGTAAAATTTTCGGTCTGGAAGCGAATGGCCATGCCGGCCGGGGAGAATTTCTGGTCGCCGAGGGGGATGAATACAAAAGCGTCGCGGAAGGCCAGCGCTCGAAATTCATGGATCTGCGCCCGGAATTGGCGATTATCACCAGCGTGGAAATGGATCATCCCGATGTGTTTGCTTCGCTGGTTGAGGTCAAAAAAACTTTTCGTGATTTCACGAAAAATATTCGCCCCCATGGTTTCATTGCCGCTTATGGTGATGCGCGGAGCGTCCGGGAAGTGACGGCCGATGTCCCTTCGGCTACCGTCGAGTATTACGGGCTAGAAAGTAACAACACCTGGCGCGCGACGGATTTGGTATTTCGCGAACAATCGACCGATTTTTCGGTGCATTATCGAGGGGAAGCACTGGGGCGTTTCACCACCCAACTGGCCGGACGGCACAGTGTTTTAAATACGCTGGGCGTGATTGCCGTTTGCCATCATTTGGGTTTGGATCTGGAGCGGGTCAAAACGGCTTTGCGTGAATTTATCGGCAGTGAACGGCGTTTGGAATACAAAGGTGAAAAAAAAGGCGTTTTGGTCTACGATGATTACGCCCACCATCCGACCGCTATCAAGACGACTCTCGAGGGCCTGCAAGCTCGTTTTCCGGAGCGCAAAATCTGGTGCGTTTTCCAGCCGCACACTTTCTCCCGCACGAAAGCATTGTTGCCCGATTTTGCCGTCTCTTTCGGCGCGGCGGACCATGTTTTGCTGACGGAAATATGGGGCTCGGCTCGAGAGAAAAAGGGTGATGTCAGTTCGCGTGATATCGTCAGTTTGGGGGCTAAGCGACATCCCGATATGCGCTTTTGTCCGGACATGGCCGCGGCTCAGCGGATACTGGAAAAAGAAGCCCGAGCGGGCGAGCTTATCGTCACTATGGGCGCGGGCGATATTTATCATTTGGCGGAATATTATCTTTCAAGTATCAAGTAACAGGGAACAAGTAACAAATTGGAATAAAATTATTCCTATTGATTCCCTGATACTTGTTACCTGTTACTTGATACTTAAAACGCTTCAATGCTAAAAAAACTCGCCAATCTCCAAGAGAATATCCCCCTCTCGCGTTATACCACCTTCCGTCTCGGCGGCCCGGCGCGGTATTTGGTTGAGGTAAAAAACCGCGAAGAATTGATTGGTGCTTTGAATTGGGCGCGCGATCAGAAAATTCGATACATGATTATCGGCGGTGGAAGTAATGTTTTGTTTTTGGATAGCGGTTTCGACGGCTTGGTGATAAAAAATTCTACTCTCAAACTGGAAGTTTCCGGCGAGCGGATGATGGTTGATTCCGGTGTCGGTCTGCATACTCTCGTCGTCGAAGCTTGTCGCCGCGGTTTGGCCGGACTGGAGAGTTTGTCCTGGATTCCGGGATCGGTCGGCGGAGCGATTTACGGCAATGCCGGAGCGTATGGCCAGGAAATCGGAAAAGTCGTGGAGACGGTGGAGGTCTATGATGAAAAGACGGGGCAGGTCAAGCAGTGTACCGCGTCGGAGTGCAATTTTTCTTATCGCGATAGCGTATTTAAAAGTGTCGGGGGAGTCATTGTTTTAGGCGCGACCCTGAAGTTATCGGCGGCTAAAGATAATGAGTTGACTGATAAGTGCGAAACGATTAAGCGGGAACGGCAGAAAAAAATTCCCGTCGAGCCCAGTGCCGGCTGTGTTTTTCAAAATATCCCGGTTTCGGAAGCTCAGAAAAACGACAAACTCAATTCTTTTTTGGCCCAGGTCAAAGGTGACAAGGTGGCGGCCGGGCTATTGATTGACCGGGCCGGTTTGAAAGGAAAAAAGATCGGCGGAGCGATGGTTTCTCCCCGGCACGCCAATTTTATCGTCAATACCGGTCAGGCCACAGCGGATGATGTGCTAAAATTAATCAGCTTGATTAAGGCCAGCGTTCGTGATATGTTTGGAGTGAATTTGGAGTGTGAGGTGCAAATAATCAGGTAACAGTTAACAAGTAACAGGTAACAAGGAACAAAAAGGAAAAATATTATTCTAATTTGTTACCTGTTACTTGTAAATAATCCTATGAAAATCGTCATCAAAGGAACCAACACCGAATTAACGCCGTCGCTTAAGGAGTACGTGTACGAAAAAGTCGGCCAGCTGGAGAAGTATATCAAGCGGGTGGTGGAAGCCGATGTCGAACTGGAAGTTTACAAAAAGCATAATTCGGGCGAAAATTTTCGGGCGGAAGTGATGCTTTTCGTCCCGAAAGATGTTTTGCGCGCTTCGGAACAGGCGACGGATATGTACGCGGCCATCGATTTGGTTATGCCCAAACTGAAAAAGCAAATCGAGAAATATAAGGCGAAGATCCAGCACAAGCACCAGCGCCAATCACGTTCTTTTTCTTGGGGCGAATTGTTTGGCACGCCGAAGCCAGAAGAAGAAGAACCGGTTCAGCCGCGGATCGTTAAACGCAAGCAGTTTTCGATGACGGACCCGATTTCCGAGGCCGAGGCTATTCGGCAGATGAATTTGATCGGACATGATTTCTTCCTCTTCCATAATGCCGATACCGATCGGATGAGTGTGGTGTACAAACGGGATGACGGGGATTATGGATTAATCGAGCCGAAGTAAGAAATTAAGATTATTAAGAGTATTAAGATATTAAGAATGCTAAGGTTTAAGATATGAGGAAAGGGACGTTGTATTTTTTGCTCCGAGGAGAAGGGGATGATTTGGAAGTGTTGCTGGCGATGAAGAAACGCGGGTTTGGGCGGGGGAAGTGGAACGGCTGTGGCGGAAAAGTCGAGAAGGCGGAAACGATTGAGCGGGCCATGATTCGCGAGGCGGAGGAAGAAATCGGAGTCAAGCCTAAAATTTTCGCCCAGGTTGCGATTTTGACTTTTACCTTTCCCGATGTCCCTAAAGAAAAAAGCTGGGATCAGGAGATTCATGTTTTCACCGGACGTGAAGCTGAGGGGGAGCCGAGAGAAACGGAAGAAATGAAGCCGCAGTGGTTTGCGGCCAAGAGGTTACCTTTCGCCCAGATGTGGATCGATGATCCTCACTGGCTACCCCAAATTTTGTCTGGCCAAAAAATCAGAGCCAGTTTCGCTTTTTCGGGCGCGGGCACGGGGATAAAAGAAAAAAAGATCGAAAAGGTGGAGCGATTCTAAATATCCCGGGATTCAAACAGGCCAAGTTGTACTGTTTTTTTTGTTCACAAAAGAAGCTTGTCTGGCGCCGAGTTTGCCGGGAGGTCGAATAACCGGCGAAGGTAAATAAAAAAGCAGGAACGGGTGTTCCTGCTTGCGATATTTTATGTACGAGATGTACGAGGTCGAGTTGTGAAATTGTAATTGATAAGTGGCAAGTGGTTTTCGATGACGAACCAATGATCGTCCAAGCGCGGTCGGTTCGAATCGATTTCTACGCCTTCCGAAGCCCAGAATGAAAAGTACAGGCAATCATCACCGGTTTTGCATTGAACGGCGATAGTCTCATCGTGTGCCGCCGATTGAAATTTAGCGTGACATACGACATAGGGTAGAAAAAGCCGGGCGAAATGATCGAATCCGCTGGCTTCATTAGCTGGTGCCGGGACAAATGTGAATACAGTAGGGATAATCATGTTGGTGCCAGGCATTTCTACCGTTATTTTTCCGAGAGAAGTATTTTCCAGTGCCGGTTTATGTCCCTGAAGCGTGCACAGAGTCTTTAGAGCGAGCCGGCGCTCTGGGACGATGTTTTCCTCGAAGAATTCTGATAATTCTCCAAATGGGAGAGTTGCGGGGATGGTATCGCCCAGGCAAAACTTTTGCAGGGCGGGAATAGCCTCGAGAATGATATTTTTTTCCAAATAATCGTAATCCCGGGCGTTTACCAGTGCTTGGCATATTTTGTCTACCAGCCATTTGAAAGCTTGGGCATCCTCACCTTTACGATCGATTTCGATCTCCGGAGTTTTCAGATCCTGTGACAGTCGATAAGAAATGTGCAGGAAAAAAAGCAGACTACGGTGAAATGGATCCTGAAAAGTGATGTGTTCGGGGTTGCCGAGAAAGTCCAGGATGAGATTGATTCTGTCTTTGAATGACCGATTTCTTGAGTGGAACACGTTGGGAATCAAGTAGCGGAATATGATTTCGAGAGCTTTCTTTTTCACTGACGTAGCATCTGGGCCGGATGAATCTGCGACCTGAAATAGGAATTTGATACTTTCATCCTGCTCCTTGAGCTCAAGTTGGCAAAATTCCGGCCAGTCTTTAAGTCTCTGGCCGATCGAATGTAGGATTCCAATTTGAGCCTCAGCAACTTCCAAATCTCTGATTCTGGCGAAATTTTCTATCGATTTTGTCAAAGAACCATTAGTTGGTGCCATTTTAGGCCTCCTTCTGGTTGAGCCGACCATCTTAGGTCGGCTGGTTGTGTGGAAACCCTATCAAAAAGAAAGCTGTTTGTCAATGTTATGTGGTAATTTTTTTCCTGATTTTTCCAAAAAAAAGACACGGAAACTCTGTCTTTTGCGCACATAGAAAGGAGGTACCCTCAGAGCAGTTGTTACCAGATGGTTAAGCTCTTTTGGGAGTGGTGGCAAAGTTTCCGTGTCAGGATGGCCCTCAAGCCTCATGAACAATCAACCGAGAGGCTTTTGGAGGCAAAATACATATTATTACACTTTACGGATAGTGTCAAGGGCGGGGAGTCGGTATTCAAATATCGAACTGAATTCAATTGTAAATGTTGCAATAAGCGCCTTGGTCCCTTGGAATTTCGCAGTTTATCGCCCTTCTGCCGGAGGCAGGGACACTGGTTATTTGATAAGATTACCAATTATTATGTAGCTTGATTACACCTAGAGATAGTGCTAAACTAACTCTGTTTTTAACTATTCAATTTATGTCGGTATTCTCCAAAATGTTTGGCGACAGCGAGACGCGCTTGGCCAAAAAATACGCTCCGATTATTGCGCAGATCAATGAGTTTGATCGATCTTTTGATAAACTGACGGATGATCAGCTTCGGGCGAAAACCAAGGAGTGGCAAGCGAAATTCAAGAGCATAAAAGATTTGGCGGAAGAGAAAAAACAACTGGAAGCTATGCTACCCGCCGCTTTTGCCGCGGTCAAAAATGCCTGCAAACGTTTACGGGGGACGGAATACGAAATCGCCGGAATCAAAGAAAAATGGCAAATGGTGCCGTTTGATGTCCAGCTGATCGGCGGAATCGTGCTCCATCACGGCCGAATCGCTGAAATGAAAACCGGCGAAGGCAAAACTTTGGTGGCGACGCTTCCGATTTATCTCAATGCCCTGACCGGCCGCGGCGTCCATGTCGTCACGGTCAACGAATACTTGGCCGCCCGCGATGCTTCTTGGATGGGACTTGTCTATAAATTTTTGGGTCTCACTGTCGGATCGACTTTACACGAACAAACTCCGGCGGAGAAAAAGATTGCTTATAACTGCGATATCACTTACGGCACCAATAATGAATTCGGCTTCGACTATTTGCGCGACAATATGGTTTACGAGCTGAAGCAGAAAACCCAGCGCGAACTGCATTATGCCATTGTCGATGAAGTCGACAGCATTTTGATCGACGAAGCGCGTACTCCTTTGATTATTTCCGCGCCGGATGAGGAATCGGGTAAAATGTACAGCCAGTTCGCGGCTATGATTCCGCGGCTGAAAGAAAATGTCCATTATAATGTCGATGAAAAAGACAAAGCGGCTTTTTTGACCGATGCCGGCATGGATGAACTGGAGAAAATGCTCGGGACAAGCAATATTTACAACGAAAAGGGCGTCGCCTATGTTCATCATCTCGAGCAGGCGCTCAAGGCCCATGCGTTATTTAAGCTTGATCGCGATTACGTAGTGAAGGAAGGCGAGGTCATTATTGTCGATCAGTTTACCGGGCGTTTGATGCCGGGACGACGTTATTCCGAAGGTTTGCACCAGGCGATTGAAGCCAAGGAAGGCGTGGCGGTGCAGAAAGAAAGCAAAACCCTGGCGACGATCACTTTTCAGAATTATTTTCGTCTTTATAAAAAACTGGGTGGTATGACCGGTACGGCCAAAACCCAGGAAGAAGAATTTCAAAAGGTTTATAATCTCGAAGTTGATATCATCCCGACCAATAAACCGATGGTTCGCGATGATCAGGCCGATAAAATTTATAAAAACGAACAGGGGAAATACAAGGCGGTGGTGGAAGAACTAAAACGTCTCCAGGCCAAAGGCCAGCCGGTTTTGGTCGGCACGATTGCCATCCAAAAATCCGAAGTCCTCAGCGGGATGTTGCGTCGAGCGGGTGTGCCGCACGAAGTCTTGAACGCCAAACAGCATGAACGCGAAGCCAAGATTGTGGCCAAGGCGGGTCAAAAAGGCGCCATCACGATCGCGACCAATATGGCCGGACGCGGAACAGACATCAAGCTCGGACCCGGCGTGGTTGAAGTCGGCGGTTTGCATGTGTTGGGAACGGAGCGGCATGAAGCCCGACGGATCGACAATCAGCTGCGCGGACGGAGTGGGCGCCAGGGTGATCCCGGCTCATCCCAGTTTTACGTTTCCATGGATGATGATTTGATGCGGATGTTCGGCTCGGATCGGATGAAGGCGATTATGGAAACGCTCAAAGTCCCGGAAGACCAGCCGATTGAAAGCGGAATTATTTCCAAGCAAATCGAGGGTGCCCAGAAAAAGGTGGAAGGCCATAACTTTGATATTCGCCGCTATGTGCTGGAATACGACAATGTGATGAACAAGCATCGGGAGATTATGTATAAAAAACGGCGAGAGATTTTGGAAGCGTGGGAGAATGAAAAAGTCAAAAGTCAAAAGTCAAAAGTCAAAAGCGAGGAACTACCCTATCCCAATGTGAAAACGTTGCGGGAGAGGGTGTGGGAGATGGTTGAGAAAGAACTGGAAACGGTAGTGGAAGATAAAACTCGGACGGAAGTGGAACAGGATTGGGATGTCGAGGAAATTATGGAAGTGTGCAATACGATTTTCCCGGCAACATCTGATTTGCGGCAAAATCTGGAAAAAATTGCCGGCCAGGCGGGGACCGAGGCGCAAGATGGACTGGCTCGGACGGAAATGAAAAAATACTTGTTGGGTTTGGCGCGAGCGGCTTACGATCGCAAAGAAAAAGAAATCGGGTCGCCGACCATGCGCCAGATCGAGCGGGCGATTTTATTGCGCTCGATCGACATGCTCTGGATCGAGCACCTCGACGCGATGCAATCATTGCGTGAGGGGATTGGGCTCCGCGGTTACGGTCAGCGCGATCCGCTGGTGGAATACAAGCGCGAAGGCTATCGTTATTTTGAAGAATTGCTGGCCAATGTGCAGAAGCAAGTGGTCTATACTATTTACAAAGTAAAAGTTGAAGCAAAAAAGCCTCTCCCGATGGAAAGCGCGCAGAAAATGACGTCGGGGGGAGATAACTCAAAAACAAGTGCCGCGCCGGCTAAAAAGAAAGAGCAGATTGGGCGCAATGATCCCTGTCCGTGTGGCAGTGGAAAAAAATACAAAAAATGTCACGGAGCGGAATAAGCCATGAAAGCCATAATAGAAATTCCTCGGGGAGATGACCGTCGCCGTCATATTCGATATGACCACACGGGGTTTATTGATTTAGGGCCGATCAAAGAAAAAATTCCGATCAATCAGGGAATTATGCCGGTGCATTACGGTTATTTGCTGGGGACGTATAATGAGTCAGAGGGTGATGAAGTGGATGTTTTGGTAATTTCCCAAAACAAATTTAGTGTCGGACAGACCGTCGAAGTGACTCCAATAGCGCTGATCTTGCGTGATGACGGTGATGACAAAATTGTCGCCGTTGACTCAACGGTTGTCGCTGTTGAAAAATGGGCTGATCTTTCTACGGGTGACCAAAAAATGCTACTGGATTTTTTTGGGTATCGGCATCGGATTTTGTCTGTTGAAAATGCGACTGAGGCGAATCAATATATCGTCCGGAATACCAAAAGCAGTCGCCTCAAATAAAAAAAGCCGCAAGTGTTTGAGGAGCGAGGGCTGGAATCTTTCGCTCGGCGCTACTTGATTCCGTGACACTTGCGGCAGCCAAATTTCATATCTCCTGATGGAGAATCAGAAGGGTTGGCTAGTTTCCCGTCTGGTGATAGCACTAGTTTAACAAAACTATGGGTAAATGCAAGAAAAAACGGCAAAAGAAAGATAACTTTATGTGGCAGGGTGGGGGGAGAAGTGGTATGATAATATCTGAATAATATTGTCGTAAATATACTAAAACATTATGATTTCCAAAAAAGTTCAGCCCGCCTTGACTCCCAAAGATGATTCCGGTCACGCCAGCGCTTATAGCACCAAGTATGCCGATCAGCCGATTCCCAAATACGAACTGCCGGCGAAAGGCATGCCGGCCAATATGGCTTACCAGCTGATTCACGATGAACTAAAGCTCGACGGCGATCCGACGCAGAATCTTTCCAGTTTTTGCACCACTTGGATGGAATCGGAGGCAAAAAAGCTCATCCAGGAAAACGAAAATAAAAATTTTATCGACCATGACCAGTACCCCCAGACGGAAGTGATTCACGAACGAATGGTCAATATGCTGGCACGGCTGTTTCATTCGCCGGAGAGTGCGCAGACCATCGGCACGGCGACGATTGGCTCGTCCGAAGCGATCATGCTGGGACTGCTGGCGCATAAATGGAATTGGAAAAAGAAAAGGGAAAAAGCCGGTTTGCCCGCGGACAAGCCGAATATTGTTTTTGGTGCCGATGTCCATGTTTGCTGGGACAAGTTTGCCCGGTATTTTGACGTGGAGATGCGCGTGATCCCGATGGAGCCGAATCGCTATATCATCAGCGTGGAAGAAGTCGCGAAACTGATTGATGAAAATACTATCTGTGTCGGGGCGATTCTGGGAACCACTTTTACCGGCCAGGCGGATCCGATCGAAGAAATAAACGATTATCTTTTGAAAGTGAAGAAAGAAAAAGGCTGGGATATACCGATTCATGTCGACGGCGCCAGTGGCGGGATGATCGCGCCTTTTGCTTATCCGGATCTCAAATGGGATTTTCGCCTGGAACAAGTCCGCTCGATCAATGTCTCCGGCCATAAGTACGGACTAGTCTACCCGGGTCTGGGCTGGCTCATTTTCCGGGAATCGGCCGATTTGCCGGAGGAACTTATTTTCAAAGTAAATTATTTGGGCGGCGAGATGCCGACTTTTACCCTAAATTTTTCCCGCGGAGCCTCGATGATTTTGGCGCAGTACTATGTGTTTTTGCGCCTGGGATTCGAGGGGTACAAAAAAATCATGGCCAACACGATTGACAATGCCAAGTACGTATCGGACGAGTTGGTCAAAACGGGACGGTTTGTGATGCTTAATCCCACGCAGATGCTTCCCATTGTCGCGGTCAAACTGAAAGATACCAAAAATTTTTCGGTTTTCGACTTGTCCTGCAAACTGCGAGAACGCGGCTGGATCATCTCGGCTTACACCCTGCCGCCGAATGCCCAAGCAACTGCTATTTTACGGATGGTGGTGCGGGAAAATTTCACGCGCGACATGTCTGATATTTTGGTGGGCGATATAAAAAAGGCGGTAGAAGTGCTTGATCAGCAAAAGCCGCGCGGAGTCAATGATCCGAAACCGACGCCTTTGCATCATAGGAAGCATCGGATTTGTTAATAAGTCAAAAGTCAAAAAATTTCCATAAGGATTATCTTATGAAAAAAACTATTGCTGTCATTGTTGGTATCTTGCTTTTCCCGTTGGGGCTAGTTTCGATCCCGTCGGTTCAAGCAGCGAATACTCCGGCAAAGATTTTTGATTTAGCAAACTTGAAGACAGCCAAAGAATTTTCACCTTATGGCGCGAATTACGGCAAGGGTGCGAGTGGCGCGATTGGTGATGTCAATGGCGACGGCGTCGACGAAATCGTGACTATCTCCGGGGCATCAACCCGCGGGCACCTGCGGGTTTTTGACTTGAACGGCAATCCGCTATCCTGGAATGTTTTCCCGTTTGAAAAAGTTTATACCGGCGGCGGAAAAGTGGCGGTGGGAGATACCGATGCCGACGGAACCAAAGAAATCATCGTTGTTCCTGCCGGCGCTCGCTTTCCGGAAGTATTTGTTTTTAAATACGGTCAAAACGCGCCGATAAAAAAATACTCGGTTTTCCAGTCTACTTTCCGTGGCGGCCTGTCTGTCGCCAGCGGTGATATTGATTATGACGGCAAAGATGAAGTGATTGTGGCTACCGCCAGCCAAGGCGGAAATGTGGCGGTTTATGGCGGTGACGGCAAATTTTGGGGATTATCCGTCTTTCCTTTTGGTTCGGGATATAAAGGCGGTCTTTCGGTTGCCTACGGAGCTTTTCGGGAAAGTCAGCCCGGTTTGGCGGTCGGCACTCTCTCTGGCGCGAACGGCCGGGTCAAAGTAATTTCGGCCGAGAAAAATTTCAAAGTTTGGGGTGATTTTTTCCCTTTCGGTAAAACTTTCAAAAGCGGGACAAATGTGGCCGCGGCCGACGTCAATAAAGACGGAATTGATGAAGTCGTGACGGCGGTGGCAGCGGCGGGAGCGCCGCAAGTGGTGGCTTATAGCGCCACGGGCAAAATTCAAAATGCCGTAAATTTCTTTCCTTTTGATAAAAGTGAAAAAGGCGGAGTCAATTTGGCCGCCAGTAGCAAAAAATTGGCAGTCTGGCCGGCGAAAATAATCCCGGCGACGGATTATGATTTTTGCCGCACCCATCGTTGTGTAGCGCTGACTTTTGACGACGGCGGTTCGCGGGGCGGTTCGCTCGAAAATATTTTGGCGGCGCTGGACAAGCATAATGTTAAGGCGACATTTTTTCTGATTGGTCGCTGGATGGATGCCAATCGCGGCACGGTGGCTGATATTTCCAGCCGCGGCCATCGACTGGGCAATCATACTTGGAATCATTCCATTTGTACCCGTATTCCGGCCGAGCAAATTCGGAGCGAATTGCAAAAAGCCGATTCCTTGGTCTCGATGATTACCGGCAAACCGACTAAGCCCAATTTCCGTTATCCGGGCGGCGGCCATAATGCCGGTACTGATGCGGTGGTGATGGGCGAGGGCTATCATTACTGGCAGTGGACCGCCGATACCCGCGATGCGATGGGGAATCACGATCCGGCTTCGATCCGCAATATCGCTTTAAGTGGACTCCGTCCGGGGTCTGTGATATTATTTCATACGGGAAATGCGGCCACCGGAGCGGCTATGGATGGCATCATCAGCGCCATCAAAAACCAGGGTTATGAGATTGTGACGCTTGATCAGCTGGAATGGCAGAGGGGGAATCAGTGGTAAAAAGATATTAAGACGTTAAGATATTAAGAATATTAAGACATCCAAAAAGATCTGGTTAGATCTAGATTTTAAAAATATTTATATGAAAAAAGGAACTTTTTTATGGGTTGTGGGGATGGCTATTGCCGGGGTTGGTTTATTGGCCGGTAGCGCTCAGGCGGCCAATACCATGGCGCCGGAAGTAAAAGTTTTTAATGACAACATGTCCAGTGTCGAAAAATCCTTTTTAGCTTGGCCGGTCAGCAATCAAAACGGCTGCAGTGTGGCCGTCGGAGATATAGACGGCAACGGTTACGGTGAAATTATTGTCGGCGCCGGCAAAGGATCCGGGCCGCAGATCAGAATTTTTTCTAAAAACGGCGTCAATCAAGGTTTGGACTTTTTCGCCTTTGCGAATGATTTTCGCGGGGGAGTATCGGTGGCGACGGGAGATGTTGATGGTGACGGCAAAGAAGAAATAATTGTCGGTCAGCGCTCAGCCGGTCAGGCGCGGGTGAAAATTTATCGCGCTAATAAACAACATTCGATAGTGGCCGAGTGGCTGGCTTATTCCGGCAATTTCCAGGGCGGTGTCACGGTCACGGCGGGTGATTTTAACGGTGACGGCAAGGACGAGATCGCCACGGCTCCGGGAACGAGCGGCGGAGCCCAAATTAAGTTTTTTGACGGCAAAGGGAAGCCAATGGGCAAGTCATTTTTCGCTTTTGATCCAGGAGAAAAAGGCGGTGCCACTCTGGCGGCCGCTGACGTTGACGGCGACGGATCCGATGAGTTGGCCGTGGGTCATGGTCCTTTCGGAGATCCAAGAGTCAAGCTTTATCGAATTGTCGGAAATAGCGAATTTGTCTTGGCTGATTGGCGCGCTTATGACGCCGGTTTTCGCGGTGGAGTAAAAGTGGCGGCGGGCGATTTTGACAACAACGGCAAAGAAGAAATTTTGACAGCGGCCGGCTTTGGCGGCGGACCGCAAGTGCGGGGCTGGACAGCTTCCGGGAAACTGTATAAAATCAACCGAATGGCCTATGCGGCCGATTTCCGCGGCAGTTTAAATCTGGCGTCCGGCGACATTGATCGCGACGGAAAATTGGAAATCGTTACTGTTCCCGATCGACGCCTGGGTGAAGGCCGACTGGATTATTTCCGTTATATCGATGTCAGTTTGGGTGAACAGCGCCTGCGGGCATTTGAGAACGGTGAATTGGTCCGAACATATTTGGTTTCTACCGGCACGGCTAAACATCCGACCCCGACCGGAACTTTCCATATCCAGGGACACACTCTATCTACCAGAATGGCTTGGGTATACGGTCCCGATAATCCGGATAACTACGATTTGCCCAATGTTCCTCATGTCATGCCCATTAGCGGTCCGATTACGATTCACGGCGCTTATTGGCACCATAATTTCGGTCACGTGATGAGCCACGGGTGTATCAATGAACCTTTGGATCAAGCTGCCTGGTTATACTCCTGGGCGCGCAATGGAGATACGGTAATAGTACATTAAGTAACAAGGAACAGGTAACAGATAACAAAGAGGAAAATTTCTTTTCCCGGTTGTTATTTTGTTACTTGTTACTTGTTAACTGTTACTTATTTTTATGTCTTCTCGACGCCGACTTTTTACTACCCTTATCATGATCGCCATTGTCGTGGCGCTGTGTTTGATTGTGGATTTGCCGCGCGGGCCGGATTTTGATTGGTCAAAATTAGGGATGAAGGCCAAAGAAGGCGAAACCGAAGAAAGTTTAAAAGTTCCGATAAAAGTTCATTTGGGTCTGGATCTCCAGGGCGGCAGCCAGTTGATTTATCAGGCGGATTTGGGAAATGTTAAAACTGAGGATCGGGCCGAAGCGATGGCGGGTGTGCGCGATGTGATCGAACGCCGGGTAAACCTTTTTGGTGTTTCCGAGCCTATTATTCAGGTTTCCGGCCAAGATCGCTTGATCGTGGAATTGGCCGGTATTAAGGATATAGACCAGGCGATTGCCGCTATCGGCGAAACGCCCACGCTGGAATTTATGGAAGAAGCCGAAGAGGCTTCGGGGGTTCAGCTGGATACGTCAGCCGAAGGGGTGACGGTGGAAAGCCAGCCGGCCGAGAATCAGGCCGAACGTTCTACGGAAACTCCGCGTGCTTCTATCCGACGCTTGGCGGCGGAAACGACTGCCACCGGCGACACAAATACCGATCAACCGGCGGCGGTTCCCGAAGAGGCCTTGCCGGAATTAACTCCCGAAGAATTAGAGCAAATAAAAAGCCAATTACAAGACAGCGAAGGGAATCCGATAGACTTGAGCGCTTTGCAACAGCCGCAGTTCAACCCGACGGGATTGAGCGGTAAAAATTTAACTCGCGCCACAGTGGTTTTTCAGCAGCAAGGAGTCGGGTCTCCGCAGGTTTCTCTGGAATTTGACGATGAGGGGCGGAAACTTTTTGCCGAAATTACCGAACGCAGCGTCGGCAAGCGCGTAGCTATTATGATCGACGGCGTGATTATCAGCGCGCCGGTGGTGCAGGAAAAGATTACCGAGGGCAATGCGGTCATTACCGGAAATTTCACGGTTGATGAAGCCAAAGAATTAGCGCGTAATTTAAATCAAGGCGCCCTCCCGGTGCCGATCAATCTGGTCAGCCGGCAAACAGTCGGTGCCACTCTGGGTCAGGAATCCGTACAAAAGAGTCTCGTGGCCGGGATTATCGGTTTGATTGCCGTCGCCGTTTTCATGATCGGTTTTTATCGTTTCCCTGGATTGCTCGCGACCGCTTCACTGCTGATTTATGCCGTTATCGCTCTGGCGATTTTTAAGCTGATACCGGTGACCTTGACGCTGGCGGGCGTGGCCGGTTTTATTATGTCAATCGGTATGGCCGTCGATGCCAACGTGCTGATTTTTGAACGTTTGCGAGAAGAATTGCGCGAAGGCAAGGATTTGAGCCTGGCGATTGAAAATGGTTTTCGGGGAGCCTGGAGCTCGATTCGCGATTCGAATATTTCCTCGATCATTACTTGTATCATCCTTTATGCTTTTGGCAGCAGCTTAGTCAAAGGTTTTGCCTTGACGCTGGGTATCGGCGTGGTGGTCAGTATGTTCACGGCTATTACGGTGACCAGAACTTTCCTGAGATTATCCAGCACAAAATTGTCCCAGAAGCACTTAAGCTGGTTTGATTTCCCCAAGCGTCTGCCCCAATCTACTCCGGCCAAAGCCGTCAAAGATTAAATATCATATGCTCGCGATCATCAAATACGGTAAAATCTGGATCCTCATTCCCGCTATTCTGGCGGTGACTGGTTTGGTTTTGTTTTTGGTTTTTGGCTTGAAACCCGGTATTGATTTCACCGGCGGCAGTATGGTGCAGGTCCAATTCGAACAAGCCCCAACTCTGCAACAGGCTCAAGATGGATTGAAAGATACGGCTTTCGCCGAATCCGTAATCCAAGTTTCGGGGGAGAATCAACTGATTGTGCGCACCAAAGAAATCAATGATGAACAAAAAAACGATCTTTTGAAAATTTTGCAGGAAAAATTCGGCTCATT
Source organism: uncultured Candidatus Saccharibacteria bacterium (assembly GCA_965230955.1). Classification (GTDB taxonomy): domain Bacteria; phylum Patescibacteriota; class CALEFQ01; order CALEFQ01; family CALEFQ01; genus CALEFQ01. Next base: position 377,625 of record OZ246404.1, read on the forward strand.
GGAAGAGCAGCGTTTTGATACCATTGGTCCGACTATTGGCGGAGAATTGCGCCAAAAAGCGATCCTGTCGGTTATTTTGGTGATGCTTGGCATTATCCTTTATCTGGCTTATGCCTTCCGTAAAATTTCCGGTCCGGTGTCCTCCTGGAAATTCGGTGCTTGCGCGGTAATTGCATTGGTCCATGACGTTTTGATTCTGGTCGGGGTTTTTGTCCTGCTGGGAATTTTCAGCGGAGTGGAAATCGATACACTGTTTGTCGTAGCTCTCTTGACCGTTATCGGTTATTCCGTCCACGATACCATTGTCGTTTTTGACCGGATCAGGGCAATTCTCCTGAAAGAAAGTGTCTCCTTTGAAGAAGCGGCCGATCGAGGCATTCGCAACACCATGACACGATCCATAAATACTTCTCTGACCACTTTATTTGTTTTGATTGCCATTTTCCTCTTTGGCGGCGAATCGATTCATTATTTTATCCTGGCATTGATCGTCGGCATAGCGGTAGGGACATATTCGTCAATATTTGTGGCGACTCCGGCCCTGGTTTTGTGGCAACGAGCGTCGAAAAAATAGCGCGACCAACAAATTTGAGAAATAAAAAATATCGAGCTTGCTCGATATTTTTGTTGTCCGGCCTTGACTATTACCAGCCCTTGTGATATATTCTCTTTGCTGGAGTGCGAACCCCGGTACCTATATTTTGTAGGTCTATATTTGTCTTAAATAAGCTATTTTATTATAAAAACATGGATACCCAGAAGTCAATTCTTGATGAAGTGTTATCTTCGCAAGACGAACAATTACTACAAAATTTTGATCCGTTAGCGTCTGTTATGGCGCTACTTAAGACCGTGGATAATCGCGGAGCGGATATTATTATCAAACGTTACAGCTTGGATGGCAAGCCGTCTCGTACTTTGGAAGAGATCGGCCAGTCATATCAGGTCACGCGCGAGCGGGTGCGTCAAATTGAATCCGCGACCATTGCCGAACTGCAAAAAAAGCAAGCCGATTTGGAAGACATGGTTCGGGTGATTTTGTCTATGTTGCAGATGTATGGCCAGGTGATGGAAGAAAATCATTTGCTCGATTCCTTGCTGGCGGAACGGGAAAAGCGCGAAGCGGATCGCAGTGCCACCTTGTTTGTTTTGGATTTAAGCGATCATTTTAAGCATTTTCCGGAAACGACGGAAACAAACAAAGCTTGGGGCACATCGGAGGCGACGCTGGAAGTTCCCAAAAAATTAGTGGAAGCTTTTGTCGAAATTTTAAACAATCAGAAACAGCCTATTCCTCATGATCAAGTTGCGGCGCATTTGGTCAAGCATCCGCTGTATCAAAAGCATGCCGCCGGCTTGCCGGAATCGGCTATTACCGCTCATTTAGCCGTCAGCAAAAAAGTTCGGCGCAATCCCTTCAATGAGTGGGGCATGACCAATTGGTCCCAAATCGCGCCCAAAGGGGTGAAAGACAAGGCCTACGTTGTTTTGCACAAGGCCGGAAAGCCCCTTCATTTTGTTGATATTGCTAAAAGTATTGATGATACCGGTTTTGATCGCAAAAAAGCTCATCCCCAAACGGTGCACAATGAATTGATCAAAGATAAGCGGTTTGTCCTGGTGGGGCGAGGTATTTATGCCTTGGGTGAATGGGGTTATGAACCCGGTACGGTAGCGGATGTTTTGGAAAAAATCATTCGCAAAGCGGGGAAACCGCTGGATCGCGATAGCTTGATCGAGGCGGTGGAAAAACAGCGCATTGTCAAAAAAAATACCGTTTTGCTAGGTTTACAAAACAAAGATCGCTTTGTGAAGCTTCCTGATGGCCGTTTTTCGGTCGTTGACAAAAAGTAGCTCCTTGGCGCTGTTTTTGGTATAATTAGCGGATAGGTCAAACAAAAACATGCTCAATATTTTTGGTATACTAAAAACTAGTTTCATCGAAACATTCACGACCGGACCGTTTGTTTATATTTGGTTTGTTTTAGGAAAAACGTGGTGGTTATTTACCCCACTTTTTTTATTGACGGCGGCTTGGTGGTATTGGAAAGATTATATCCAGACGAAATATGTTATCGGTCTTGATTTTCGTTGCTTGTCGGTAACTGTTCCGAAAGAAGAAGAAGCCACTTCGACTCCCAAAGCTATGGAGCAGATCTTCGCCGCCGCCGCCGGCATGATGCATGGCATCAATATGGTGGAGCGGTACTGGAATGGTAATATTCAGGAATTTTTCAGCGCCGAATTGGTGGGTATCAGCGGCCATATCCGCTTCATTTTTCGGGTGCCGGCCAAGTGGCGCGATATGTTTGAGGCCAATATCTATGCCCAGTATCCCGACGCCGAAATCGTGGAAGTGGAAGATTATACGAAGCTTATTCCTAATGATTTTTTGGAAAAAGGATTCAAAGCTTGGGGATCGGAATTAAAACTGACGAAGGAAGACGCCTATCCGATCCGAACTTATCCCGAATTCGAAGAGCGTATTACTCAGGCCGTGCACGATCCGATGGCTTCGATCACGGAATTACTGAGCCGTTTCGGCCCGGGCGAACAGTTGTGGCTACAGTGGGTCTGCCGTCCGGTTTTAGGCAAAGACCACGGTTGGGTGGCCGAAGGCGAAAAATTGAAAAAGAAATTAGTCGATCAATTACCGCCTCCGCAGCAATCGGCCATACTTTCAGCTATGGGCATGCCGGCGAATATGGTCGGAAATGTTTTGGATCAGGCCATGGGGTACGAAGTCGGGGATGCTCAGCCGGAAAAGAAGGGCATGCCGTTGCTTACCCCGGATCTTTATAATGCTTTGACCGCCTTGGATCGCAGTCTAAGCAAACAGGGATTTGAAGTGAAAGGCCGGTTGTTTTATGTCGCCAAAAAAGATACTTTTTTAGTTCAGCGCGGTACAACTGGTTTCTTTGGCTATATGCAACAATTCAATACTCAAAACCTCAATGGTTTTATGCCGGACGGTCGAACCAAAACCAAAGTAGATTATTTCATGCGCGAATACCGCGAATACTGGCGCAAGCGAAGGATGCTTGATATGTGCCAGACGCGCAGTATGTGGAAAGGCGGTAAGCCGTTTATTCTCAATACCGAAGAATTGGCGACGGTTTTCCATTTCCCTTTGCCTTGGGCCAAGTCCAAGAAAATCGAACATGTCGAGGCCAAGAAAGCCGGCCCGCCGCGCGATTTGCCGATTGCCATTTAAATTTGTTTGTTATTTATCAAGCCCACTATGCCTAATGCCGAAATAAATTCTTTTGGACAAACCAATTACCGCAATCGCCGGGTGGAATTTGGTATCAAACTTGATGATCGGCGCCGTCATATGTATGTGATCGGGAAAACCGGCATGGGTAAATCCCATTTGCTGCGGCACCTGGCCTACAATGATATTCAAGCAGGGCGGGGAATCGCCTTTGTCGATCCGCACGGTGATTCCGCTGACTGGCTGTTGGAATACATTCCGGCCAGCCGGATAAATGACGTCGTGTATATCAATCCAACCGATATCGATTTTCCCATTGCCTTTAATGTGTTGGAAAAAGTTGATCGACGCTATCACAATTTGGTGGCGGACGGTTTAGTGGGCGTTTTCAAAAAAATCTGGGCCGAATCCTGGGGACCGCGTTTGGAATATTTGATGCGCAACGCCATTTTGTCATTGTTGGACTATCAGGACAGCACTCTGCTCGGCGTGACCAGGATGCTGGTCGACAAAGCTTATCGTAAAAAAGTTATTGCTCGGGTGCAGGATCCGGTGGTCAAAGCTTTTTGGGTCGAGGAATTCGCCAAATACAACGACAAATTTTTAGTGGAAGCGATTTCTCCCATCCAAAATAAAATCGGGCAGTTTTTGGCTAATGCCGTGATTCGGAATATTGTCGGCCAGCCTCAAAGCACGATCAATATCCGCGAAATCATGGATCAGGGCAAAATACTAATCCTGAATCTTTCCAAAGGCAAAATCGGCGAGGCCAGCAGTGCTTTGCTTGGCGCCATGATTATTACCAAGCTCCAGTTGGCGGCGATGAGCCGCGCCGATATTCCCGAGGAGCAACGGCGCGATTTTTTCCTTTATGTCGATGAATTCCAAACTTTCGCGACGGAGAGTTTTGCTGATATCTTGTCCGAAGCTCGCAAGTATCGCCTCGGTTTGGTGATGGCGCATCAGTATATTGAGCAGATGCCGGAAGAAGTGGCGGCGGCGGTTTTTGGCAATGTCGGCACGTTAATCTCTTTCCGGGTGGGCGCGGCGGACGCCGAAGTCCTCGAGACCGAATTTGCTCCGGTATTTATGCAAAAAGACTTGGTTAATCTGCCCAAGTTTGGTTTCTATATTAAATTAATGATTGATGGCGTGGCCAGTGACGGTTTTAGCGCTAATACGGTCAATATGAAATTTACTCCGACGGGGAATAAGGATAAAGTGATCCGGGTTTCGCGGGAGCGTTATGCCAATCCTCGTTCTGTCGTTGAGGAAAAAATTGCTCGCTGGAGCGGGGTTTTTGAAGGCAAGGTCGGGGTAGACAAAGATAGTTATGAAAAGGAAGACGAGGCCCGAAATAATAAGTCCCGTTTCAAACCGGCAGTCAGCCGCCCGGTTTTGGGGCACCAGGAAAATCGTCCGGCTTCTTTTGCTCCAAAGAGTTATCCGCCCAAGAATAATTTTTCGCGTCCGCCGATCAATCGGCCGGCGCCAACAGCGGTTAATCGAGCGTCCAACTATCAACCGGCTCCTCGACCGATCATGTCGAGTGCGCCTGCGTCTCATTCTGCTCCCGCCCCGACGCCTTATCCGAGCCAGCGTCCGGCTGTCTCTCATCCGATAGTTTCTCGTCCGGCATCTGTATCTCCGAAACCGCGATTGTCTCCTCCTGTTTCAGCGCCTCGGCCGGTTCCGGCACCGCGGGCGAATACGAGTCCGCGTCCGGTTGTTTCATCTCGTCCAGTGTCTGCACCTTCGAAACAGCGGTCTACTCCGCCGGCGCGTCATTACCCGACACCGCCTCCTCCGATCCCGCCGCGGACCAGAATCGTTCCAAAAACCGCGAAGCCGGTAGCGACAGGGATTTCTCTGAAGGAAGCGGTCAAGCAAGGACCGCAAAGCGTGCATCAGCCCAAAATAAATAAGCCGCGCGGTGATCGCCGGCCTTTGCCCCCGGGGCAGAAGGCGGTGCTTGGTAAATAGCTTGACTTTTCCAGGGTAATAGTGTTAGAATAATCAGATTTGTTGAAATTGGCTATTTGAAGCCGAAATATCGAGTTTCGAAAGAAGCCCTACTAACTTGTTATTATTTTAAGGTGGCGGAGGGGCACCGGATCATCAATATGAAATCTAAATTCCTCGCGACCTCCAAACGAGCTATTGTTTTTGTTGTGCTCGCCGGTATGGTCATGCTTTATGGCGGACAGCCTATTTTGCAGGCGCAGGCTGAATCTCGGCCGGCTAATCCGACGGAGAACTTAGGTGGATTTAGCTTCGGCGGTGCGAGCCAGCTTCCTGAGCTTCCGCCCGTTGCTACTCCGGCTGTAACTACGACTCAGACCGAAACTGTCCCGGCTGTGACGCCGACTCCGGTGGTAACACCTCAGGCTACTCCGGTCGTGACTCCGACGCCGACATCGACGTCGACTCCGAAGGTTACCGTAACACCGGCCAAAGAAGCGCCGAAAGCGGAAACAAAAAGCGAGGAACCAAAACCGATTTGGCAAGAAAACGGCCAGGGAAGTTTCACGACGACCGAGCCGGTCAAATTGGGCGAGGTTTATACTTATCCCGGCCGTAATTTGGAATTGAAATTCACTCAACTCCCGACTCTGTCCGGCAAAGTTACCATTCGCAAAGTGGCCGCGAGCGCTGTCCCGATTTCAGGCGTAGTGGGCGATGTCTATGACATTACCTCGACTATGGCTGACGGGACTTTTAAATACGAATTATCTTTGCCTTACGATAAATCCGGTTCGAACGTCCAAGTTGTTTATTCCGAAGATGCGAAAAATTTCACCCCGGTTGAGCAGGGGAAGGTTGATGTTTTAGCTGGGGAAAAACAAGTAAAAGCGGCTGATCTGAATCATTTTACTTATTTTGCTGTTGTGAGCGGTCAGGATGCTTCAGATGGTTCGGCTCAAACTTTCAATGTTTCAGAATTGGCTGATTTGCAGACGGCTAATAATTGGTCGGGTTATGTCCAATCTGATAGTCGCTGGCCGCTCTGGAATTATGATTCCGGCAATTATATCCAGTTCAATTTGGGTTCAGTTGTACCGGCAGATGCTTCTGTCAGTGGTGCAACTTTGCATTTTCGATATGCCCGCGGGGTGATGGGGATCATTCCGTTTTTGTTTGATACTTATGGTGCTCGGCTCCAAGCCCAAGACAGTAACGGAAACTGGGTAGATATTGCCGATGTTTGGAATGATAACTGGCTCACTTTCCGGACTTATAATGTTGATTTGACTTCATTTTTCCAAAATAATCCGACTTTGCAGAACTTGTCTATTCGTTTCCAGATGTATGGCGGAAATTTACTGTTCCCCTTTTTGGGCGGTATGCGCAGTTATCATGATTGGGTGGGGCTTGATATACAGACGATTCCTGGTGTACCGACTATTAATCATCCTATCGAAGATTCAGTGATGATTAATTCCGCGACTACCAGCACCCATTATCTGTCGGGAACAGCCGAGCCCGGATCAACCGTAAAACTTTATATTAATGGTTCTCCGACTACCTGGACGGTGACGGCTGATTCCAGCGGCAATTTCCTTTTCCCCAACAATATTTTAACGGCTGTCGGTATTGACTATGATTTTGACTACATGATTCCCATAGTAGCGACGGTTACTTCTTCCAATGCTGATGGGGAAAGTGCGCCCTCTCGCGGTATTAGTTATACCAAGGATACTTACGCGCCGGGTGATGTAAATTTGCTTTCACCGGCCGATGATTCTTTCGTCAATACCGATGGTTTGGTGATGGATTGGACCGACGCGGTTGATAGCAATCAACCAAACGATAGCGGTATCGCCGGTTACATCTATGAATCTTACCGCGATGAAGCGATGACTAATTTGGCTTATCGTTCCACATTGCTGACCGAATCAGAAATCCCGGCTCCGGGCACGCCTGACGGTGATTACTGGTGGCATGTGAAATCAATTGATGTGGCGGGTAATGAAGGTCAATGGAGCACCTCCTGGCAGGTGACAGTGGATAATATCGCTCCGGCTATTCCGACCAGTCTCGGTTTCAATGTTCCTCCCGAAGGGACTCCCGATGACCGTCCGGTGGATTTGCCGTGTCCCAGTAGCCTTACCAATCAAAATCGAGTCGCGCATGTTTGGACAGATGAATCGGCCAGCGGCGCTGTTGAATATGAACGCCAGTGGCAATATCCCGGGACGACAACCTGGCAGGGCGCGGAGCGCTGGACGACAACCAATACCGATTATCGCGCTTTTGGCACCGACGAAGGTATTGAAGGTTATTGGAATGTCCGAGTGCGCGCGCGCGACGCGGCGAATAATTGGAGCGCCTTTGGTATGCCTTGTGCTATTACCTTGGATCGCACCGCTCCCGGAGCTCCGATTTTAGTGAGCCCGACCGACGGCACCATTCAAAACTCAAATTCAGTTTTGTATACTTGGGAACCGGGTTCCGATCTTTCCCAGCTTGACGGTTATGAACTGTCATTGTTCTTGAACGGAGTTCCGGCGATGCAGTTCATGATTGACGATCCCGCCGATACCCAATTGCTTGTTCCTTCGGTTGACGGAGTCTGGGACTGGCAAGTTCGCAGTCAGGATTTGGCCGGTAATTTCAGTCCGTGGTCCGCTCGCTGGCAAGTTACGGTTGATACCGTCGCTCCCGGCGCACCGGTTTTAGTTAGCCCGACCGACGACACCATTCAAAATTCCAGCCAGATTCAATATGTGTGGGAACCGGGTTCGGACATCTCCCAGCTTGACGGTTATGAATTGTCGTTGTTCCGGAACGGAGTTCCGGCCATGCAGTTTATGATCGATGATCCTTCAGTGACTCAGGTTACCGTTCCTTCGCTCGACGGCGTTTGGGACTGGCAAGTTCGCAGTCAGGATTTAGCCGGTAATTTCAGTCCGTGGTCCGCTCGCTGGCAAGTTACGGTTGATACCGTCGCTCCCGGCGCTCCTGTTTTAGTGAGCCCGGCCGATGGCACCATCCAAAACTCAAATTCAGTTTTGTATACTTGGGAACCTGGTTCCGATATTTCACAGCTTGACGGTTATGAATTGTCATTGTTCTGGAACGGTATTCCGGCGATGCAGTTTATGATTAATGATCCCGCGGTGACTCAAGTTCCCGTTCCTTCTATCGACGGCGTTTGGGAATGGAAAGTAAGAAGCAAAGATTTGGCCGGTAATTTCAGCCCGTGGTCCGCTCGTTGGCGGGTGACGGTTGATACCGTCGCTCCCAATGCTCCGATTTTATCTGATCCGATCGATGGAGCATTGCTGGATCATTCTGATGTTACTTTGAAATGGAATCAGGAGCCCCGCACCTTGCTAAACAAAGTCTCGGTCTTATCGATTGACACCTTTGAAGTCGATGTTGATGGTGTTGTTACTTCCGGTGTTACCGCCAATGAATTATCGGGAAGCTTTGCCGATGGTCAGCACCATTGGAAAGTTCGCGCTAAAGATGCGGCCGGCAATTATAGTGACTGGAGTGCCACCTGGTCGTTTACGGTTGACACTACTGCTCCTGGTACACCGGCTCTAATCAATCCGCCTCATGAATCATTGCTTAACTACAATAATGTTAATCTCGACTGGACCGATGTCACAGATAATATCGGCTTGGCCGGCTATGAATTAGAGATTAATTCTACCGCTTTGGGTTTATCGCCGGTTACATCCTGGATTGATTCCACCGTTTCACAATTCCAGACTGTTGGTTTGCCGGATGGTGTTTACAGCTGGAGAGTTCGCGCCAAAGATAATGCCGGCCATTACAGTAATTGGAGCGAAACCCGGACATATACCGTCGATAGAACGGCTCCGGCGGCTCCGACCGGCGTCCAGGCAACTTACATTTCCTCCGGTACCGTGCAGGTTAGCTGGGATGCCGTGTCAGATGCGGATCATTATGTGATTTACCGCAATGGGGTCAAAATTGCCGAAGTTCGCGGCGCGACTACGTATAATGATTCTGGTTTGAGCGAGACTAAACATGAATACTATGTCTCGGCGGTTGACGCGGCTGGCAACGAAGGAGCCCAAGGCGGACCGGGTGCAATCGATTTGTCGCCGACGCCGACGACCGGTCCGACCTCAACTTCTCCGACAACCGGTCCCCGAACCACTACCGGTTTGACGACCGGCGGCACGGTACTCGGCGTGACTACCGGAACGACCGGTGCCCTGTTGACTGATTTCGGCACTGGCCTTGATACCGGTTCGGCGTTCTCTGGCGAAGGTACTGTCTCCGGCGCGGAAGATGAGGCGATTGGTGAAGAAGGCAGTGATGACGGACAAGTGGCCGGTGCTGAGACTTCCGATCTGAAGGCGGCCGCGGCCGACCAGGTCAATACCGGTTCGGATCAAAGTTGGTGGCAAACTTGGTGGTTCTGGCTCCTGCTGATTATTGCCGTCATTCTGATTACTTGGTTGATTGCCAAACGCCGCAAAAAAGATGATGAGATAAGATAGTCGGTAATTATAGAAGGCGCTCCTCGAAATCGGGGAGCGCTTTTGGTAAATAAAAAACCCATGTTTGGCAACATGGGTTGGGGAACGAGATTGTTAGAATGGTCGTGGTCCGCCGATGCAGAAAGTGCAGAAATCATCGAGACTGCGACCAAATTGGTGATAGACCGCGGCCAGATCAGCGAGGGGCAATTGTCTTACGGTCATATGCAGGGCCTGGCAAATCTGATCTTCACTCCGGTTGCGCGAGATGAATGCTCCTTCGGGGTGCATGTCGACACCGAAGTTGCATCCGCGCGGCAGTCCATCCGATCCGATGATGCCGACTGGCGGAGTATAGCTGAGGAAGATTACTTTTTTCACTCCGGCTTCTTGGCAGAGGATTTCTTTGACGCGCCGACTGTTATTGCCCCGGACAATGCTGTCATCAATGACGATGACGGTTTTGCCTTTGAGAAAAGAGCGGGAGTTGTAGACGATCGGATTCTCGGAAATCATGTACGTGATTTCCAGACTGGGCAGCAGATTTAGATTGCGCTTGATCGATTCTCGCCGGCTCCGGGGAGTGGATCCGATAAAAGACCTTTCTTGATTCGCTTTGTAGAAAATGTTGGCGAAAGGCAGGCCCAGTTCCGCCGCATAGGCGAGGGCGGCCGGTTCGGGACAGCGCGGCAGGTAAGTGACCAGGTCGGCTCCCGGGAAAGGAAAGCGGCGCGCCAGTGCTTGGCCGAGCAGTCGACGAATGTTATGGATCGGAATACCATCGACGGTCGAGCCCGGGTGTGAGAAGTAGTGGAGCTCAAAAAAACAAAGATGGTGCGATCCGACAGCGACTTGGCGATGGGGGCCGCAGCGGCCGTCGGGATAGAGATAGTAGATTGATCCCGGTTCCAAATCTTCGATCAATCTTGCCCCGTTTTTCCGGAAAGCGATATCCTCCGAAGCCATTACGAACATGTTGTCTTTTTGGCCCAGCACTCCCGGCCTGATGCCGGTCTGGTCCCGCAAGACAATGGTTTTGCTTGTTCGGATATCAACATAGGCTAGGGTGTACGATCCGGGAATGGTGCGGAGCGTCTGGTCGGGTCCGTTTTGCCGGATGAAGTGGAGTAATCGTTCGGAATCGCAATCGGTGGTGATCCGGCGGCAATCGATTGACCCCAAATGTTCCGCGGCAACTTCGCCGTTGTGAATCAGGGCCATTTCGGCATTTGAGATGAAGAGATGGTCGCCATGGTCTTCGATTTCTCCGCCGATAACATGGGGATGTCCCGATTCCAGGAGCTGTCGCGGAATTTTCTCGCCCTGAGTGGCGTAACGAACATGCCCTCCGAAAGTGTGAAATTCGCGTCCGGTCGAGAAAATTTTGTGCATGTCGGTCAGGTCGAATACCCGTTTGGGCGGGCCCAGCCACTTAAGGCAGAAAATTTTGCCGTCAGTCGCTTGACCGTAAATTCCGGTCACTTCCTGTCCGCGGTGCGACAGGGAATAAAGGAAATTGTAACAGTCATGCAAAGTGTGAGTCACGCAAATGCCACACTTGCATTGCACTAAATCACTCATGAGTACCTCCTATTCTCTGTGGTTGTGAATTTACAACTGATCAGGGTATCTTAGCGCTGTTAACGGTTCTAGGTCAAGGCAAACTAGTCTATTTTTGGGCTCGGACGAAAAATCTTTTCAAATCTGTCCCATTGGGCCAGCAGGTGACAAGAGTTATTTCGTTGACGTCATCATCCGGCGCTCGAAATACCTCGGTAGAATTTTTCCCGACGGTCCGGCGTTCGGTGACAGAGTAGCGATAAACGATGTCTTCATAATGAATGACGATTTCATCGCCAATTTCCAGTTTTTCCAGCAGGGTGAAAACGGTATTATAATCACTGGCTTGCCACCAATAATTTGAGCTATGTCCGATATATACCCCGTTTCCGATTTGGGTGGGGAGCGGAGTTTCGGGGTGATGAACCACTCCGTGAAGCAAGAGCGGCGCCAGATTGTCTTTTTGCGAATCATCAGATAGAATGAGCGGAGCGCGAAGCTTAATAGCCGGTATTTCGATATAGTTTTGATCAGCTATCAGCCGGTTTTCCGGCAGGGTATCAGTCAGATACCTCCATTGGATAGTCAGTATCGGCCAGTTGATAAAAAGGTAAGAACTCAAAATTGCCAGGGCGAAAAGCGAGGCAAAAAAAGTGGAATTTTTGAGCAATGATTGACGCTGAATATCCATCCAACTATTGTAGTTTCTATGTTATAATTAGTCCAATGTTTTTGCGGAAGATCATCATTCAGTCAATAAATATTTAGTTTTAGGCCATTCCCGAAGGGTTTTCAGGCCTAAAACTAAATATTTATTGACGGACTTACTGACCCAATGAATGAAACTCTCAAAATTAAAAGCGTCACCGGCCACTTGCTCGATAATCAATTGAGCTGGCCGAAAGGGAAAAAACGTCCCGTCCCGCTGGTTATTTTGTGCCACGGCTTTTTGGCGCACAGCCAGCTCTTGTTTTTCCCGGCTCTCAAACGGCTTTTGCATTATTACGGCTATGCTGTTTTTTCCTATGATTTTCCCGGCCATGGATTTTCTCCAGGAAGCAAAAGCGAGGTGACCTTGCCTCGTAATATCAAGGATTTGCATAACATAATTAATGCTTTGGAAAAGGACGATCGACTGAATCTGTCGCGGCTGATTGTGATCGGGCATAGTTTGGGCGGCATTACGGCTTTGATGTCGGGGGTAACTGATCGCCGTATCAAACGGATCGTGGCTATCGGAGCAGCTTTGAATTTTGAAGAAGCGGTTCGCCAACTGCTGGCTAACGGTAAAATGTTTTATCGGGATGGTACCATTTATTTTCAGTTTTCCAAGATGTTTCCGGCTCAGCGCTGTGATAAGACGCTTTGGTCTTATACCAATAAATTTAATTTCAAGGATCGGGCCGAAAAAATCAAAGCGGCGGTTTTGATGATCGCGGGGGAGAAGGATGATATTATTCCTCTTAAACTGACTCAAGAAACCTATCGCCGTCTGTCGGGTGTGAAAAAAATAACCGTGATCAAAAAATGCGGTCACTTATTTATCGCTCCAAGCCATCAACGGCAGTTGTTTCGAGCAATAATCAAATGGCTAAAACCGCGAAGATAAAATCCAAGGGAAAAATTCTTTGTGCCATGTCCGGCGGGGTAGATAGTTCCGTGGCGGCGGCTTTGTTATTAAAGCAAGGCTATGAAGTTATCGGTGTTTTTATGAAGTTCTGGCATCCGGGGGAGTCGGTCACCGGCGGGGAGAATGTTTGTTGTTCTTCGGAATCATATCGCGAGGCTCAAAAAGTCGCCCGGGTTCTGGGTATAAAGCTCTATACGCTCAATTTTGAAAAGCCGTTCAAAAAGCTAGTCGTCGATGATTTTTTGAGCCAATATCAGCAGGGACAAACACCCAATCCCTGTATCCGATGCAATGAGAAAATAAAATTCGGCTTATTGCTGGTCAAGGCGCGACAGCTAAAAATACCGCTGGTGGCGACGGGTCATTATGCTCAGGTAAAAAAAGTCGCCGGGCGGGTAGAGTTGCGGCGCGGGCGCGATCGGCAAAAAGACCAGTCATATTTTCTATATCGTCTGACGCCGGCTCAGCTCCGGTACGTGATTTTTCCGGTCGGCCGATATACCAAGCCGCAGGTGCGCCAAATGGCGGCCAAATTTTTCTTGCCGACGGCTACTCGGCGGGAAAGCCAGGAAGTTTGTTTCGTGCCGGGAGCCGATACCCGTTCTTTTCTGAAAAAATATTTGAAAATGAAACCCGGTTTAATTGTTTCCCGGCAAGGCGAATCACTGGGGCGGCACGAAGGCTTGCCTCTTTATACCTTGGGACAGCGCCGAGGAGTGGTGGGAGGGCTGAAGCATCCTTATTTTGTGTGCGGAAAAGATGCCGCGCGCAATACTCTGGTGGTAACCGATCAACCGGCCGATTTGTTAAGTGATACTTTTACGGTTGGTGATCTTAATTGGATTTCTGCGCCGGTCAAATTTCCTTTCTCGGCCAAAGTGAAAATACGTTATGGGGCGCCTGCGAGTATGGCGGTGATTAGTCGATCGGGTCCTCGAGTGTCGGTAAAATTTAAGCACAAACAAAGAGCCGTAACGCCCGGGCAATCGGCGGTATTTTATCAAGGCGAAAAAATACTCGGAGGCGGAATTATCGATGAAGGAGGACGAAAATGAAACCTTATTTTTTAGGTTTGCTGGTTTTTGTCGGTGGGTTTTTGGCGCTATGGAAATTCATCGATAATGATAAAAAGAAAAAATGGCTTATTTTAGCGATTATTTTGATCGTCGCTTCTATTATTATGTTTCAAGTCATCTGAATTAAGTCAAAAGGCAAATGGTAAAAGGCAAAATCATGCTAGTCATTCTTCGGCGCTAAGGGCGCTTCGGGATGACTGCTGTCACTTTTGACTTTTGACTTTTGACTTAGTATAATATAGTCAATTAACACCAAATATATGCCTATCAATGCTTCATGGACCCAAGGTGATTCTCAAAGTGCCATCCCAAAAATCCAAAGAGAGTTGGAGATGTTGCGCCGCCAGCGTGAAGATATGTTGCGCCAACAAGCTCAGGAGCAACAGCAATTACAGCAACAGCTCAAAGTAGCGCAAGATCGCCGGGACTATGACAATGTCAACAAAATGCAGCGGGCGACTTACGAATTCTCCGATCGTTGGAATCGGTCTTTTCATGACTTGGACAAGCGCGTTCAGGAGCTGAATCAGGATCTGACAATGGCTCAGCAAAACATGGAACGTTTTGAGCAACAGAGCAAGCAACAACAATAATTAACAAGTAACAGCTAACAGGTAACAAATTTGAAGCATGAAGCTTCGATATTTTGATTTATTACCTGATACTTGTTCCCTGTTACTTTTATATGAGTTATTTTTCCGAAAGTGAAATTGCTCGGGTGGAATGGCGCGTGCGCCAACTTCACGAAAAAATCCGCGAATTGGGCGGCGGTTCTTCTCGTCACCATTCGGGGAGTCAATTAGACGCGGCTATCAGCCAGCAACGGCGAAGTTTGGAACAGGCTAGATCGATGGCGCCGGGCGATACATCATCCGCGCCCGCGTCAAAAGCTGATTTTGGCGGGGAAATCGGTAAATTGCGGGATGAAGCGGCCAAGGCTAAACGTGATTTTGATGTTGCCCAGTCCGAGTCCGTCAAACTGAAAGACGAACTGACCAAGCTGAATACGGAAAAAATGCGCCGTTTGGGGCAGATGGAGCGCTTGGAGGAATCCATCAAGGTACGAAAAATCGATTTGGAGCGCGATTTATCGAGTGAACAACAAAAACTGAGCGAACTAAAGAATAGTAACCGGGCTGATCCCGGTACGGTACAGTTGAAACGCCAATTGGCTCGAAAGCAGAAGCAACTCGTCGGCAAGGAAAAAATGTGGTACGGGCTTTCTCTGGCCAAACAGAAAGGATCGTTGACCGAGGGAGGTAGGAAGAAAGAAGAACAAGCGTTGAAATCAGAGGTGCGCGGCCTGAAATCGGAAGTGCGTTTACTGCGCGAACAGCTCAAGAAAGCAGATCGGGTGAGCGCCACGGCGGGGAGTGCGCGCACGGCCGGCCGAGTGCAACGCCAATTAAAAATAATCGCTGATATTCAAAAGGATATCGCCGATATCGATAAAGACGCCGATCGGGAACGGGCAGAGCATGACATGTTCATGGCCGATTTTCATAAAAGGGAGCGGGTAATCACCCAGGAATTATCACGGCACCAAGAAAGTTTGCAACGCCGTCAGCGCGAGGAGCAAGTTTGGCGGGTGAAACAGCGGGAGATGGAAGAAAAACAGCGCCAAGCATCAGGCCAGGATACGGCGTCGGCTCAATCTTCCGCTGCCGGAGCCGGCGGCCAGATCCATATGATTGAGCAGAAAATAAAAGATTTGGAAGCCCAGAAAGAAAAAGAAGGAAACAAAAAATTTCAGGTCGAAAAAATGGAATTGGACATGAAAGTCCTGGAACGGGATATGCAAATGCTCGAGAGCTCGATCGCTTCTGCCGAACCGCAGTTGGTGGCGGCTTGTCAATCTCGCCTGCGCCGGATGATGAATGATTTTAATCAAGCCAAAGAAGATTTCCAAAAGTTAAAATAATGCGCCATGGCGGATATCAGCACCATTGAATCGCGATTGAAGAGCTTGCGGAGCGAGGTGGAAGCGGCTGGTTTCAGTATTGTGGGAATGTCGGGACAGTTGGCCAAGTCAGCCGAGCGTCGGGAATTGGAAGCCATGCCTTCGCTTGCGGTTTTGCAAGGCGAGATGAAACGGGCGATGGATCAAAACAAGCAAGCTTCTCCGGCCGGAGCCAATCGGGTCTTTCAAATCACCCAGAAGATTGCGCGCCGGCGAGAGCTGGAAAAAAAATTCGATAAATCAAAATTTATCGCGAAGGCCGATGATTTATTGGCCAAGCTATCGATTATCCAAAATGATTATGATTCGATCATGGGATCGAGGCGGATGGCCGAAACCGAGGGAAGATCTTTGTCGGAAAAGGCTCGGAAAGTCGAGCAAGAGCGCAGTCATTTGGCCAACCAATATCGGGAATTGCAGTTGCGTCAAAAAGAAATTCGAACCGGCGACGATTACCGGCGCGTAGTGGACGATTCCAAACGTTTGGGCCAGCAGTTGCATTCTTTTTCCGCCGAACAGGAAGAAACCAAATCAAAAATACGCCAGTTTACCAGCCGATTTGAACAAGTCGCTGGCATTCCGCCACAAACAATTCTGCGTGTAAAAACCGAATTAGACTTGATTAAAAAAAGCTTGGAACAAGCCAAGTTGGGACGCTAAAATGCAATCCAAACCACCGGTAAAACTAAATAGGCTGGAGCACCAGGCCGCCGAGCTGGAAGAAAGGATGGAAGCGGCTACGGCTCATTGGGAAAAAATCGAGCGGGATAAGAAAACGATCGAGCGGGAAGAAATCGAGAGAGGTGTTTTACGCCATCATCGCGACGAATTGGCGGCTGCTCCGGAGATTGATCCTTTTTTGGATTCGATCAGCAAAATAGAAGCGGAATTGGCGCGCCGCCAAGAAGAGCTGAAAAAACTTTATCAAGAGGAATGGCCGAAAGAACGCCAGGAGCGCGATTCGAGGCGGTATGAAATGGAAGGTCTGCAAGCTCGTTTTCGCGTCATCAACGAGCGGGTTTTGTCCCTGAGACTGAAGTTGGCGGCCGAGGCATTGCGTAACAAAAAAGGCGATCGGCTTGATCCGGCCGAGGAGCAAAAAAGACGTTGGAATGAAGCGATCATTGCTAAGGAAATGTCCAAATTGGAACGGGAAATGAAAGCTCATCCGGCGACGCCGCAGGATATGGCCAAGCTCAAAGAATTAAAAGCCGATCAGGCGCGGAACGATGATTTATCTCAGCCGCCGCCGATAATTACTCCGAGTACTAATTTATGACCGCCCAGCAATTACGCCAACTTTTTCTGAAATTTTTCTCCGATCGAGGACACAAAATTATTCCCTCGGCTTCTTTGATTCCGGAAAATGATCCTTCGGTTTTGTTTACCACGGCGGGAATGCATCCGTTGGTGCCGTTCCTGCTGGGCGAAAATCATCCGGCCGGTAAACGTTTGGTCGATGTCCAGAAATGCGTGCGGGTTGATGATATTGACGAGGTCGGGGATGCTTCGCACCATACTTTTTTTGAAATGCTGGGAAATTGGTCGTTGGGTGATTATTTTAAGTCCGAGTCTGTCGCCTGGAGCTATGAATTTCTGACCGATAAAAAATATCTCGGCCTGGATCCGGTACGTCTCTATGTTACTTGTTTTGCCGGCGATGCTGATGCCCCAAAAGACCGGGCGGCGGCGGAAGCTTGGCAAAAAGCCGGAATTCCAGTCGACCGCATTTTTTTCTTGTCGAAAAAAGACAATTGGTGGGGACCGGCCGGAAAAATCGGTCCCTGCGGGCCTGATACCGAAATCTTTTATGATATTTTGCCGGCTCAGCCCAAATGTTCGCCTACTTGCGGTCCCGGCTGTCACTGCGGAAAATTTATCGAAATTTGGAACAATGTTTTTATGGAATACGAGAAAGTTGATACGGGAACGGAAGTGTTGTTTTTGCGCCATGGGGAAACGGATGGCAATAAGCAGTTGCGCATGCTGGGCAGTATTGATTTGCCTCTCAATGACGTCGGCGTAAAACAAGCCGAAGCACACCGGGCCATGGTCGCGGAATTTAAACCTGACGTTATCTTAACCTCGCCCTTGGAGCGGGCGGCCCAAACCGCCAAAATTATCGCTCCGTCCGGCGTGCCGGTGGTGGCGGAACCGCTGGCGCTGGAGCGCGATCCCGGCCGTCTGGAAGGTATGAATCAGGCGGAAATTTTGGCTGCCTGCCCCGGAGCCGAATATATAAAAAAGCAGGGCATCAATTATTGCGTCAATCCGCCTGGCGGTGAAAGTTTGGAACAGGCGCGGCAGAGAGTGGAAAAACTATTCAAGAAAATGGTCGAAAATTACCGTGGTAAAAAAGTTGTGGTTGTTTCCCACGGCGACTTACTTGATATGTCGCTGGCGGTGCAGAAATCTCTGGCCTTGGAAGATGCGATCGGTCTTCACTCGTCGACATTGTCCCAAGAGAGTTATTCTTTGTACGAATTCCGTCCCTTGAAACAAAAAAATGTCGATACGGGCATGGGATTGGAGCGCACGCTGGCTGTTTTGAACGGTTTGGATGACGATTATCGCACCGAACTTTTTTGGCCGTTGATCGAAGCTCTGCAAGGATTGAGTGGCAAAAGATATGGGGAAAATGAACGAGATACTTTTTCGTTTCGAGTCATCGCCGATCATTTGCGCGCCGCCACTTTTATTATTGGCGATGAACATGGAGTGACGCCTTCCAATGTTGAGCACGGCTATGTTTTGCGCCGGCTGATTCGTCGCGCTGTCCGTTTTGGTAAAAAACTGGGCCTGAATACCGATCAGCACTTGTGTCGCGAGCTGGCGAATGTGGTGATAAAGCAATATTCGGCCGCTTATCCCGAATTGGAAAAAAGGGCTGATCGGATTATCACGGAACTGGAGCGGGAGGAAAGCAAATTCGAAAAAACATTGGCCAAGGGCTTGCGCGAGTTCCAGAAGCTGAAAGACAAAGGTATTAGCGGAAAAGAAGCCTTTGATTTGTTCCAGACTTATGGCTTTCCCATCGAAATGACCAGAGAATTAGCCCGGGAGCATGGTGTGGATATCAACCAGGCCGAATTTGACAAAGAGTTCAAAATGCATCAGAATATATCCCGACGCGGCGCGGAAAAGAAATTTGCCGGTGGTTTAGGCGAAAAAACGGTCGAAACGACGCGTTTGCACACCGCGACTCATCTGTTACACGCGGCTTTGAGGAAAATCTTAGGTCCTCAAGTTGAGCAGCGGGGGAGCAATATTACGGCTGAGCGTCTGCGTTTTGATTTTTCTTATTCCGCTAAACTGACGGAAGAGCAAAAGAAAGCGGTCGAAGATTTGGTGAATGAGCAGATAAAAGCGTCTCTGCCGGTCACGAAAGATATCATGACGGTGGCTGAAGCCAAAGCGGGGGGAGCGATGGGATTGTTTGAGAATAAGTATGGCGATAAAGTGTTCGTGTATAGCGCCGGCGATTTTTCGAAGGAAATTTGCGGCGGTCCGCACGTGACCAATACCGGAGAGCTGGGCCATTTCCGGATCAAAAAAGAAGAAGCCAGCAGCGCCGGTATCCGCCGCATCAAAGCAATTTTAGAATAGTATTTGTTACTTGTTACCTGTTAACTGATACTTGTAATATGAAGGTAGATCTCCACACCCATACCTGCTATTCCTACGACACTTTCACGCCGATGGAAAAGACCATTGCGGCGATACAGCAAAGTGGAATCGATTGTGTCGCGGTGACGGACCACAACGAGGTGGCCGGTGCTTTTAAGATGCAAAAAATCGCGCCGTTCAAAGTGATTGTCGGTGAGGAAATACGGACAGCGGACGGGGAAATAATCGGTCTGTTTTTAAAAGAAAAAATCCCCGGCGGACTAGATCCGCGCGAAACCATTCGACGCATAAAAGAGCAGGGTGGTTTGGTCTATTTGCCTCATCCTTTTTGTTGGCTGCTCAATTCGAAATTGAAAAGTCCTCTGGTCTGGCAATATGTCCGGGAAGGATTGATTGATATTGTTGAAGTTTATAATGCTTCCGCCATTGCATTGACTTCATTCAAAAAAGTCCATGAATTATTGACCGGTTCTCGGGCGGCCAAAGCGGTATCCACCGACGCGCATGTTCCCTATGAATTTGTCGGCGCATGCGTGGAGATGGATCAGTTTGATGGTCCGCAGGATTTCCTCGCCAAAATAAAAAAAGCCCGGCTGATCATGAAGCCGGGATATCTCTATGCGACTTTTCAGATTATTTACAATTACTATATACGCACCAAGCTTTTCAAGGCACCGCACGGAGCCGAATTGGAAGCGGAGCTGGCCAAAAAACTCGCGGCCGAATAATGGTGCCAAAACAAAACAGCCTCGATCTTACATCTAGACTGTTTTTGTTTTCCGGGCATGTTGCTTTCGGCGTCCGGTAATTTCTATCCGGCCAGAAATCGCAAAGCGTCATAGACCAAGAAAGCCGGCCAGACGATGGCTTTGAGAAAACCCAGTACGCCGATCCAAAAAGTCGGGGCGGTGCTGATGTAGTAAACGACGGCGCCGATAAAGCCAAGTCCGTAAACGGCGCCGGCGGTTCCGGTGTTGACGTTTGGTTTCATAAATTTATTATCTTACTTTTAAATTTCGGTGGCGGTCTGACGAAAATTTGTCTGGTCGTTTGACTTCAATACTAATATTAGAAAGGGTGGCGCATTTGGGTTTGATTGAAATTATCTCGACTCTGCCCACCCGATTATATTTTACTTCATCGATGAATGGAAGACAAGGTTTGAGAATTGCCTCAAAAAATTCGTAAGCCTCTGTTTGTGTAATTTGGGCCAAATTCACGTACGCCCTGGACAAAATATCGAAAATATGATAGAGTTTCGTTCAGTTCATTTGAGATCAGTTATTTCTTTGCCAAAAAAGGAGGTTACCATGGCAAAATCAGTGACGATATGTCTCCGGTGTGGAAAGGAAAAAGGAGAACATATACGCGGGGAAACAATTTTCGATCCAAGAAAGTACGTTTCGTATGTGGAGGAATGCTCGAGTTGCAGAAATACTGGCGGGTTAGGTCTGAAAGCCTTGCGCAAGGTCAATTGTTCTGTGCGTACAGTGAGCGCGCCTTTTCGTGCATTCCGGGATGCTTTTCGATTCTAGCTGCTGAATTGTCAGTGGACTTGCGTCATTCATTTGTGCGCGAAACTTCGAAAGGAGAGGCACAAAACGGTGAAGTGACCGGATCGAAAAAGCCCTTGAGGATTTATATCCCCGGGGCTTATTTTTTTTGAAAAAAATAATTGCTTATATCTTTCCTGGGATAATTGTGTGATTGAAAATCAGGAGGCGAACTATTATTTGCTATTTTATGTCCTGAACTTTGTGTGGTTTGTAGTCATTGTCATGATTAAATTTACACTTTGATAGAACTTTTAATTCGCTCGCGAAAACTACATCAAACGTATTCGAGGAGGTGAAATTTTTTTTACGCATATACGTTGTTAGGCGGGGGAGATGGAATGTAACCTTGAGTGCATTTTCCTTTCGCTAAATTTCCCCGTGAATTTCTCTTTCCAATCTTTTGAAAAAATTCTGGGAAAAGAGCATCCTGTCTTTGGCCACTCGCTTTGCTTTTTCAGTGTATAGATAATTTAGGATATGTTTGTCTTTTGTTTCCCAATTGATTTGAGGGCTATGTTTCGTTTTGTCTTGGATCCTTCCATTGATTTTGCCGCCCAGGTTTTCTTCAGCATACTTATTGATATCGGTTTTCTTGTAGATGTTCGCATTATTTCTACCGACCCAAACAAACGCCCTGGCCAGGCCAATCGCGCCGACGGTTTCTAATTTATCGGCGTCAAAAACGATTTCAGCTTCTTTGGTTTGGGGCTTGTTTTCGGTCCGATAGCGGTGAGAAATGATGCAATCTTGAATATGCTTAATTTTACTTTTGGAGTATCCCAAGCTATCTAGAATAGGCTCGGCCATTTTAGAGCTCTCAATGGCATGATCGGTTTTGCCGGTTGGATCATCGGCTTCTTTTTTACCTCCAATGTCGTGGAGTAGCGCGGCCGCTTTTATGACGTCCAAATCGACTTTTTCATTTTCAGCCAGATGTAGCGCCAAGTTGTAAACTCGCATAACATGGTCAAAATTATGAGCAGAACAAAAAGCAAGTTCTTTTTTTACGATTTCTTTAATTTTTTCTATTTTTTCATCCATCATTATTTAGATAAAAACAAGTATTCAAATAATCGGGTATGAGTTTGAGTATCGCACCATAATGGATTATGTTTCTCGATCGGTAAATCTTCCCGAAGTCCGAGCGGGGCAGAAGACCCCGCAATTACCGCTAATAGCGCAATGAGTCTTCCGCCATTTTTGTTACAGTTTCGTTTTCAAAGTTGTAAAGTTTTACTTGAGTTTGAGAAGAAGCCTCAGCGCTCTGCGGTGTGATAACGACGAAATTTTCCGTGGTTTTGTTGGGATTGTTGTCTATCCATGTTCCGGAATTGGCGTAGATTGTTTTTTCGTTGTCGAGATTTTCGGACGCGATAATTTTAGGTTCGTGCGTATGGCCAAAGACCACGATTCTTTTATCGGAGGCGGAATTCATGAAGTATTGCACCTTGGCCTGATTGTCGGTCTCGGTATTTGAACTTACTAAATCGATCGCTTCCGCCGTGTTGATATGAACCGGTACTTTGTTGAGTGTTTGCCGGGCCTCCCAGGTATCTTGAATTCCATTATAGAGATCCACCTTTATTAATCCACCGGCAGTTGATTGATAAGGGACTATATCGTTCACGGAATAATTACCCTTGAATCCATTTACATTTGTTTGAATGATCTTCTCGTCAAATTTGTTTGTTATCGGGAATGTTTGAATTGTTCCCGCCCATTGTTTCCAGTATCTAAATAATAAATCCTGACTCTCACCTCCTGAAGTGTTTTGGGTGACAACCGGGAGGGTATCCCCGGGTGTTGGTTTGCCTTGGGCCACATAAAGTGCCGCTATTCTGGTAAAAAAGTATCCGGGAGGCAAGATCGTGCCCGGAGCGATTTTTTGATTTGAAATTGGATCGGGCGCACAAAAGAAATTGTAGCGGTGGCCATGCTCAATCGCTATTTGGGGATAATCAATCGGGGAGTAAGTACCTAAGCCCAGCTCTTCATCCCGTGCCTGATTTATCCCCGGAAGGACATTTTCAATATTGGCGGCCGTAACTGTTAAATCATGATTTCCGGGTAAATAGGTGACCAGAATATTTTTTTCTTTAATGATACTGTTTATGGCATCAAATACGCCTTGGTTGGCTGTCGCAATCCGCCGGACGAAGTCAGCCTGGTCTTTTCCCTGATAAGTATCTATTGTTGCCGGGACAAACCATTCATCGAACAGGTCTCCGCCGATAACCAGTTCTTTCACATTGGGAGCGGCTTTAATCTGTTTCAGCAAATTTTCCAGAGCCGCCAGGTTTTTGTTGCACTCGGCATAACTCAGGTCGGCGCCGAGATGCATATCACTGAGAACAACTATCATATTCCTTTCATTACCGCCATTGCTGAATGGGTTTGTCTCGGTATCGGCCTGATCCGACGTACCGCATGAGGTAAAAACACTTAAGCTGGTCAGAACGAAAAAAACACTTAATAATCGCGTAATGGTTTTCATTTTTTCCTTGTTTTTAATTTTTACTAAAGCAATAATCGACTTGCTTCATGTTTATCTTTAATAATCTCTTTGGCTGGCGGGCTTAGTTTATTCCAACTTCTTTCAAGTTTTTGCTTTAACCAAGTATTCGCTTCATCGATACTCATTTTATGGCTGAAAAACGCCATATAAAATAATGAAGAAATTGAATCAAAATGTGCCATGGAATCTGCGTCAGCAACGCATAAAGCTTCTTTGGTCAATTTTTGAACGGTCTTGCTTCCGCGATGGCTCAAGATGCAATGTTTAACCTGCTCGATTTTATCCGAGGGATAATTAAACTTTTTTAAAATTTCCTCGGCTAATTTCGCTCCATGTATATGATGCTCTTCGTATAATTTACGGTCTTTAACACTGGCATAATCATGAAGCAAGGCTGCTATTTCAACGATTTCTTGATCAGCCTCGAGTTTCTCGGCCATTAATTTGGCATATTTTACAACCGGCAAGATGTGATGTGTCCAGGCGCCATATCCGAAATAGTTGGTTTCTTTTTTGCAGGTATCTTCGACAATTTTAGCTATTTCTTGAATCATTGGAGGGTTGGAATAGATTAAACCTTGATTTAGTATAGTAGTAGTCGAATCGGCGGAGTAAAACTGAACTGAAAATGTGTGTTAGAATATTTCACTAAATCCGCTATTCGGAAATAACCCAGAAACCGCCTCGTCTTTTTTTGCCATGCCTTTTTATTGCATCAATTAGGTTGGGTAGTTCAGCTCTTCGCTTTTTCGGCACGCTTCTGCCCGGATCAATTAATGTGACAATATTTCTATTGATGCTTTGAATTACGCAGGCATGTCCCCAGTCGCCGGAGCCGAAAAGCCGTTTACTGTTAAAACAAACAATTACATCATTAGCTTTGCTGATATTGTCGCTAATAAACTTCGAATGATTTTTTACTTTTTCGAGAGGAAAATATGATTCTTTTAGGTCGATTTTGTATTTCCGAAAAAAATGATTTATTGAGAATCGTTTTTTGGCGACCTGGGTGCCATAACCTGCGATTGGTTTGCTGCCGGTCTTAACTTTTTTAAACTTATGTGCTATTTCATTGGGAACGATCAATCCTAATTCGTGGCCAATTTCATCTTGGGTGCCATGTTTAATTTTTCGCCGGTCTAAAACCATCTTTAGGCATGCCGGAACACAATGATAGGGCAATTGTGTGATTGGTTTGTAGGGCGGTTTTTGATTCATAGCATAAATTACTTCTCTGCAGGATTTTTTAAACTCAAAAAATAAGCTCAATCCATTCCGGTAATTTTTAGGTATATGTGATTGTTTGTGGAGTGAAACGTAATAATACCATTGTAATTTACTGACCGATTTAAGGCAAACAATGCGAAAAGGCTCAAAAAAGAGAAAAATCGAGTTTTTGGCATATTTCCGAAGATCTTTGGCACTCCATCCTATCTATGTTATAATCATATAATAAAAAGGCTTTCGCCTAACGTTTTGTTATGGGTTTATTTAGCAAACCAAAAACCAAATTACACCAATACGCCCTGGCGCTTGATATCGGTACGGCCGTAGTCAAAGCACTGGTGGTTCAGATAGATTTTCGCGAGTCCCGCGGGACGATTATTGGCGTGGGTAAAGAGCCGCAGCGGCTGGGTGATATGCACTCCGGCGCTGTCAGCAATATTGAAGGAGTGGTGGCTACGTCTCAACGTGCTATCGCGCGGGCGACTCAAATGGCGAAAGTCGAGCCGGATCAAGTTGTTTTGGGAATCGCGGGCGAACAGGTGAAAGGTGCCAAGACCACGGTTCATTACGAAAGGCTGAAACCGGACAGCAAAATTGATGCCAATGAATTGAAAGAAATTGTCGGACAAGTTCAGCAACGCGCTTTTGAAAAAGTGCGCAAGCAATTGGCTTGGGAAACCGGGCACAATGAAATCGACGTGAAGTTAATCAATGCGGCGGTCGTTGACGTTCATATCGACGGTTATCGAGTGTCTAATCCGCTGGGCTTTCAGGGCAAGGATGTCAGTATCGGTATTTTCAATGCTTACGCTCCCTTGATCCATTTAGGCGCGCTGCAGTCGATTGCCGCTGATTTGGGGCTGGATTTGCTCAGTATCACCGCCGAACCGTATGCCGTTGCGCGCGCCGTCAGCGAGGATAGCGATGATTTCGGCGGAATTTTCATTGATATCGGCGGGGGAACGACGGATATCGCGGTGGTGCACAAGGGCGGGGTGGAAGGAACGAAAATGCTGGCGATTGGGGGCCGGGCTTTCACCAAAAGATTGGGTGACGAATTAGGCAAAGGTTTTGATGAAGCCGAACAGATTAAATTGCGTTATTCCGCCTCGAGGCTCGGACCGGAAGGCATGGTCAAGATAAAAGATATCCTAACCAATGACTTGAGGGTCTGGCTCTCGGGCGTCGAGCTGGCTCTAAGCGAATTCAAAGGCATTGATTTATTGCCGTCCCGGATTTTCCTGTGCGGCGGCGGATCGATGCTTTCTGGTATCAAAGAGTCTCTACTGTCTCAGAAATGGATCGAAAATTTGCCGTTTGCCCGTCCGCCCAAGGTGGTGCACCTGAAACCGAAAGATGTTAAGGATATTGTCGATCAGACCAAAACATTGAAAGATACTTCCGATATCACCCCGATGTCTCTGGCCAATGTGGCGATTGAGCTGGCCGGGACAGAAACGGTGATGGGAAAAGTTTTGCACAAAGTAGTCAGCATTTTGGAAACCTAAATGAAACTGGTTTATCTGGAATTGGAAGAAGAGATCACCTCGGTGATCGATAAACTGCGTCGCACTCCTACGACGGAGATATTTATTGTTGTTCCCAAAAAGGCCAATCTGGTGCAAAGTATGGTTAATCTGAAATTACTTAAAAAACATGCCGGTATGCTCGGCAAAGAAGTCACGATTGTGACGGCTGATCCGGTCGGGCTGAATTTGGCCCAGCGCGCCGGTTTGCCGGCTCGCCCCCGAGTGGATGCTCCGACCGAGCTTGGTGAAAACGAAGAGATAAATCTCAAACCGAAAGGGGATAAAGAATCCTTGCGCGTCCGCAGTTACCGCGAAATCCAGCGTCCCGCCGCCAAGAAAAAATCCAATGTGGAATTGGGTCGGGTGCCGGTACGGGGCGAGCCGAAAAAACCCAAAACTGTCAGCCTGATTTCTCGGCGGAAAATAGCCCTGGTTTTGATCATTGTTCTGGCCGTTCTTTTGGGAGCGGCGGCGTATGTATATTTTTACCTGCCGACCGCTAAATTGAATCTGACGCTGAAAACGGAATCAATCACCAATGATGCGAAAATAACGGTTTCGGAATCGGTGAGCGGACCTGATTCTGGTACCAACCAAATTCCCGGCAAGAAGTACGAAGTCGAATTGGAAGATTCGCTCAAAGCTCCGGCCACCGGCGAAAAAGACGTGGGACGCAAAGCCCAGGGAACAATCACTCTCTATAACACTTACCAGACAACGCCGCGCACGATTGTGCCGTCGCGTTTCCAGGCGGCCGACGGTAAGGTTTTTCGCTCGAACGAAGCGGTGACTTTGCCGGGCTATACCGATACCGGCGGGGGAAACAAAACCCCGGGCACCGTCACTTTGGCGGTGGAAGCGGAAGAACCGGGGGAGTCGTACAATATCGGACCGACAACCTTTGTTCTGCCGGCGCTCGATCCCGGCTTAAAAAAGGAAATCTACGGCAAAAGTTCGACGGCGATGGTGGGCGGGACTTCCGAGATGGCCAAAGTCGTTTCGGAGGACGATCTCAAAAAAGCCGAAGAAACTTTGTTGAGCCGAATAAAGGATAAGGCGGTGTCTTCTTTCCGGGACGGGGATTATACTTTGGTGCCGGCCGGATCCAATGTCGAAATAGTCGCCTACGAGCCGAAACCGGCCAAAGATGAAAAAGCGACGGAATTTTCTTTGAAGATAAAAGCCAAATTGACTTTCTTGGCGTTCAAAGAAGCTGACCTGAAAAGCGTGGCGGCGGATGATCTCAAAAACGTATTGCCGTCAGACAAGTTTGTGGTCGGCGATGAGGCCGGCGATATTTCTTACGAACTTTCGGAAGATCGTATCGCCGAAGGATCGATGGTGATTTATTACCATGAAAACAAACGTTTTACTCCGCTGATCGCCAAGGAAAAAATAAAAGAAGACGTGGCCGGTCTGACCGCCGAGGAGGCGAAATCCAAGCTCGGGGGAAAAGAAAATGTCCTGGAAGTGACGGTGGATTTCTGGCCTTTTTGGGTCCGCCGACTGCCGAATGACGTCAATAGGATCACCGTTGACATAATTCTCAAATAACCCTTGCCAAAAATTATATCCTTTGGTAAACTATGAGTACTGAATTTTAGCTAGATATCTACATCTCCTGACCTGGGAATTAGCAGATTTGCGCCGTATTAAGCTGGATACGTTCAAATATCGCGGATATTCCGCTTCATTTGACAAATCACACCCAGTGCGGTAGTGTGGGTTTTTGTGTAGTGTCTATGCCTTCAAAATTTCGCAAATTCAAGCCCAAAACCGATACCCGGCCGGTTCATAAGCCGAAAAAAGGCGTGATAGAAATTACGGGTACGGTGTTGGAAAACCTTCCCAACGCTAATTTTAAGGTGCGTTTAGAGAACGGGCACGAGATCCTGGGGCACATTTCCGGACGAATGAGAATGAATTTTATCCGTCTCTTGCCTGGGGATAAAGTCATTGTGGAAATGACACCTTACGATTTAACTAAAGGCCGGATAATTTTCCGACATAAATAATTTATGAAAGTACAAACTTCCGTTAAAAAACGCTGCGAGCAATGCAAAATTATTCGTCGCCGAGGCGTCGTCCGGGTTATTTGTACTAATCCGCGTCACAAGCAGCGGCAAGGATAATTGGTCTTTGATCTTTAGTCTTTCGCCCCTTACAGGCAGGAGACCAAAGACTAAAGACCAAAGACTAACGACTAAAGACCCTTATGATTAGAATCGCCGGGGTAAACCTGCCCCCTCATAAACGAATGGAAGTTGCCCTGACCTATATCTATGGTATCGGTCGGCCTTTGAGTAAGAAAATACTCAAAACTGTCGGGATTGATCCGAATAGCAAAACAGATGTTTTGGCCGCCAAAGATGAAAACAACCTGCGCGAGTTGATTGAAAAAAATCAGAAAGTCGAAGGCGATTTGCGCCGTTCGGTTGCCATGAATATCAAACGTTTGAAAGAAATCGGTTCATATCGCGGTAGCCGGCATGCCAAAGGTTTGCCGTGCCGCGGACAGCGTACCCGCCGGAATACCCGGACTTTGCGCGGTAATCGACGTGATCGATCGGTCGGCAGCGGCCGACGTCCCGCTTCGGAAAAGACTTAATCGTTCTAGTTAAGTAATTTTACTCTAATGTCTGAAGAGAAAGCACAAAAAGCTCCCGTCGCCCAGCCGGTAAAAGACAAGGCTCCTCTTAAAACTGCCAAGACTGCCGATAAAAAATCCGCTTCGAAAGAAACGGCGTCTACCGCCAAAGGCAAGAAACCTGTCAAAGAAGTCAAAAAACTTCTCCGGGGACAAGCGCACATTCAGTCCACTTACAATAATACGATTATTTCACTGACTGATCTGAGCGGTAATGTTTTGAGCTGGGCGAGTGCCGGACACTTGGGATTCAAAGGCGCCAAGAAAGCTACCCCGTACGCGGCGTCGTTGGTGGTCGCCAATGTGGCGGAAAAAGTCAGTCCTTACGGTATGCGGGAAGTCGATGTTTATCTGAAGGGCATTGGTTCCGGCCGTGAAGCGGCCGTTCGTGCTCTGCAAACCAACGGCTTACAGGTTATGTCAATCAAAGATATGACGCCGATTCCGCATAACGGTTGCCGTTCCAAAAAACCGCGTCGAGTTTAATAAATCAGTCCATGGTCGCAAGACCATTGACCCTAGAATATAGATTAATCTTATGGCTAGACTTACCGGAAAACAATGTCGTCTTTGCCGCCGTGAAGGCGAGAAACTCTTTCTTAAGGGCGATCGTTGTGCTACTCCCAAATGTGCGATGGTGCGACGTTCATATGCTCCTGGATCACATGGAGAAAAGGGTGGACGTTTGAGTGAGTTCGGCCAGCAATTGCGCGCCAAACAGAAAGTGAAGCGTATTTACGGTTTGCTCGAAAAACAATTTCGACGTTATTACGAAACCGCGGCTCGCCAAAAAGGCGTGACGGGCGATATGTTACTCCGTTTACTGGAATGTCGATTGGATAATGTTATTTATCGTTCAGGTATTGCTGCTTCGCGTAATTTAGCGCGCCAATTGGTGGGACACGGCGCCATAAAGGTGAATAATGGCAAGGTTACTCGCCCAAACTACTGGGTTAATCCGGGCGATGAAATTACCATTAATGCCACCAAGTTGAAGAATAAATATTTTACCGCTCTCAGCAAAAGACTGGCCCCCAAGAGTATTCCCGCCTGGTTGACGCTGGATATTAAAAATATGAAGGTAAAAATCAACCAGTGGCCGACACGGGCCGATGTTGATTTATCGGTTGATACCCAACTTATCGTCGAGTTATATTCACGTTAATTCGCTTTTGTCCGCCGGTGGCGGACGGTGTCGGATTACACCTCCCTTTGTGGGGGAACCGCGGCCCTTGGCCCGGGAGATTCAATTAATGAGTGATCGAAGATTATGCAACTTCGACACCGTTAAACAATCGTGTGCAAACCATAGATTTACCGTCTAAAATCGAGTTTTCTAAACTAACCGATCGTGAAGCAACTTTAGTGGTTGAGCCTTTATTTCCCGGTTACGGAACCACTATCGGCAATGCTTTGCGTCGGGTTTTATTGTCTTCATTGTCCGGAGCCGCGGTGACGGCCGTCAAAATCAAAGGCGTTGATCATGAATTTTCCACCGTTCCTGGGGTAAAAGAAGATGTGGTCGAATTGATTTTGAATCTGAAAAAACTGCGTCTCCGAGTTCATTCCGACCAAGCGGTAAAATTGACTTTGAAAAAATCGGGCGAAGGTGAAGTTTTGGCCGAATCGATTGAAGCTCCCAGCGAAGTCGAAATTGCCAACAAAGATCTACCGATCGCCACGCTGACTTCCAAACAAGCCAAATTAGAAATGGAAATAACCGTTCAGGCCGGACGAGGTTACGTCCCGGTGGAACAGCGCGATAAAGAGAAAATGGATATCGGTACGATCGCGGTTGACGCCATTTTTTCTCCGATTCGCTCGGTTAGTTTCCAGGTGGAAAATATTCGGGTCGGCCAGATGACCGATTATGATAAGATCACCATGATGATCCGCACCGACGGCACTGTGCCGCCGAAAGAAGCGGTTGATCAGGCGGCCAAAATTTTAGTCGATCATTTCAGTTTGTTTACCGATGTCCAGGCCAAAAAAGAAGCCAAGCCGCTCAAAGGCGCGGCGACGGTTGCTTTGCCGGGACAGTCGGCCAAGATGAGTTTGGGCGACAATGACGCGGCTATCGAAGATTTGAAACTGTCGACCCGAACTACCAATGCTCTTTATGGTGCCGGTCTCAAAAAATTGAGCGATGTAGTTTCCCGCCGGGAAAGCGAATTACTGTCTCTTTCAGGTTTCGGCGAAACGGCTTTGAAGGAAATTTGGAAATTGCTCAAAAAACGAGGCTTGGCTTTACGCGACGATCCTGCCGTTTCCGATAAATAATAGCTTTAGTTAATCATATGCAACATTTGCGAGTGGGCCGAAAATTGGGTCGAGTAAAAGAATTGCGCTTAGCTCTGCTGAAGAACTTAGCCGCGTCTTTTCTGATAAAAGGATCCTTGACCACGACCGAAGCCAAAGGGAAATCTTTGCGGCCTTTTGTCGAAAAACTGATCACGCTTGCCAAACGGAAAACCGGATTGGCCGCCAAGCGCCAGCTGACTTCCAAGCTGTATAGCGCAGATGCGGTAAAGCTTTTACTTACTACTTATAAAGAGCGTTATAAAGATCGAGCCGGCGGATACACTCGGATTTTGAAATTGAAACGCCGTTTGGGCGATAATGCTCCTTTAGTTAAAATTGAATTGGTATGAAAAAGACATTAACTACAAATAAGGCCGGTAAGGATTACACGATTGATGCCGCCGGCCAATCGTTGGGACGCGTGGCGGCGCAATGCGCTGCTTATCTTCTCGGTAAGCATCGAGCCGATTACGTGCCGCACCAAGTCTGCGTGGATACCGTGACGGTCATTAACGTGGCTAAAATTGTTCTGACCGGCCGCAAAATGGAACAGAAGGTCTATCATCATTACACCGGTTATCCCGGCCATCTGAAAACAATTTACGCGAAGGATTTGATGGAAAAAGATCCGGGCCAGCTGGTTGAGCGGGCGGTGTACGGGATGTTGCCGCCGAATAAATTACGCAAGGATCGTTTGCATCATTTGAAGATTTATAAATCGCAAGCTCCGACTAAGTAATTTTGTTTAATTATAGTTTTATGGTTGTTAAAAAGACGAAAAAACCCGAGATAGTAAAAGAAGCGGCTCCTAAAAAAGCGCCCAAGGGTTCGACTTATGTTGCGATTGGTCGCCGAAAGAGTGCGGCCGCGCGCGTTAAGATGGAACTCGGGCAGGGAAAGATCATTGTCAACGGCAAAGATCCGCAAAAATATTTCACTTCGGTGGCTCAGCGCCGAGTTTTGCTTCAACCCTTGGAAACCGCTAGTTTGGTTGATCGGGTTGATTTAGCGATCAAAACCAAAGGCGGCGGAATGCAAGCTCAGGCCGAGGCGGCCCGTTTGGGCATCGCCCGGGCGATTATTCTGTTTGACCGGGAGCATCGCATCGCTCTCAAGTCGGCCGGTTTTCTGCGCCGAGATCCGCGCGAGAAGGAACGCAAGAAATACGGCCTCAAACGCGCTCGCCGGGCGCCTCAATTCTCTAAACGTTAAAACCTTTATAGCGAGGGATCAATTCCATCGCTATATTATTAAATCTAAAACAAAATGGAATCAGCATCTATGGGCTCAAAACCCAAGCACAAAACCAGTTGGATCTGGTTGGCCGTTTTGATTGTGATAATTGCCGGCGTGGCCGGATTCCTCGTTTGGTATCAGGGATATTCCAAGCCGGCGGTCTCTCCGGCCAATACCGCGATCAATAATAACGGTTCCCAGATGGTCGGCGGTCCCTGTGGATATGCGCAATACCCGGGGGTCTGTAAGGTTACGGCTTTGGAAGAAGCCAGCGATCAGCCGGCGGGAAGCAACAGCGGCGCCAGCATAAAATTCACCTTTACTCTAAATAAAGGTGAAACTATCACTCAAGCGGGCTTTGAACTGACCCCGGGTAAAATTTACCAAAAAACACTGGCGTTAAACGGCGCGGGCGACAAAGTCGGTTCCCAGGCTTGTCTTGATGAATTCAAAATAAGGCAAAATCAGACTTACGACTGCACTTTGGAAGTTATTACCTCCGGCACTTGCACTCCGGAAATATTTAAATTCAAAAACATTGACGATAAATGCTTGATGTATTAGTCGTCATTTTTTAAGGCTCCGGCTTGTGCCGGAGCCTTTTGTTTTTGAGTAAATGTATACGGATAATTTTTGATTTGGTGAGTGGAAGAGAGCAGGCGATTAATCAATGGTCGCGCTAAAAAGTGTGATCAATTGCTGACAATCAGTTGTTTCTGGTCAATATCGCCAGTCCTTCAATGTGCGGGGTGCGCGGAAAAAAATTATAAAGACGCAGAAAATCCAGGTGATAGCGGGTGAGCAGCAGCTTTAGATCGCGGGCTTGCGTCGCTAGATTACAGGAAAGATAGATAATCTTGGACGGACTTACGGCCAAGATTTTTGGTATTATTTTGGGGTGCAAGCCGGCGCGGGGCGGATCGAAAATCACCGTGGAATCAGGGGTGATGTAATCCAGGGCGTTTTCTGCGGCGCCGATGATAGTCCGGATATTGGCACTGTGATTGAGCGCGATATTTTGTTTGGCATAAGCGACGGCTTCCGGAAAACTTTCGATTAAATCGAGGGGCTGGTTCGCCGTCTGCAAGGAGAGGCCAATTGCCCCGACTCCGGCGTAAAAATCGATCAGCTTGCCCTGGGCCGGGATGAAGCGAGCCGCGTCGGAGACGGCCGATTGGAAAAGCGGCGGATTGATTTGAAAAAAACAGGACAACCCGTAGCGGAATTTTTTCGGACCGATACTTTCTTCCAAATAATCTTGGCCGGAATGCCCGATTTCGCGGGAGATGTGACTGGCCGGACTGAGCGGAGAAGAGTAAAAAATGTGAAACCCGAGCCAGTGATCATTCAGAGCCGGAAAGGAGATAAATTCCCGCGGTTTTTTCAGGAAAAGAGCCGCGATTGTTTCTCCTTTTTGGTTGGATCGGACCAGCAGGCTTTTCAGTTCGCGCCGAGGGATTTGTTGTTGTCGGATCCAATCCATTACCGCTTGGGATGTTTTGCCGGCGGCCGGAGAAAGGAGTGAACACTCTGTCAGGGGCTCGGCCTGATGGCTGTCGCGCTGCGAATGGGCGAATGAAAGTTGTCCGTGGTCGTCCTCCGCGAAGACGAATTCCATCTTGTGGCGATAATTATAAAAAAAATCTTCGGCCGAAATGATTTGCAGTTCGGACCAAGATTCGATTCCTCCGAAGCGCTGGTAAATCTCGCGGCCGATCTCCAGTTTCCAGTGATTTTCCGTTGCCGGCTTCATAATTTGCCAGGGGCTGCAGGCGGCGAAATGATGATCGCGCGGAGCAATCCGATCGGCCGCGGGAGTGAGGATCTGGGTGGCGATTCCTTCGCAGTAACTCCGCTTATCTTTAGTGATTTTAACGGCCACTTCCTCGCCGGGGAGGGCGTTCCAAATCATGGCGGCGCGGCCATCAATCCGGCCTAACCCTTGGCCGCCGAAAATTAATTTGGTTATTTTTGTTTTTATCATGAGTAGAGTTAAAGCCCGAGCGGGTGATATTTATAACGTTTCAAAAAAGTCCGTAAGTTTGAATATCTCTTTCCGGCCAGCTTGCCGCCGGCAATCATTTCTTCTTGGGTGACGTCGGCTAGCAGAAAATCTGGTGGTTGAAAACTGCGCAGCTGCCGGGTTGAGGTAAATTCAATATCTGCTAAGACCAATCCTTTCAGCGGACCGCGGAAAACATCGAATTCGATTTTAGCCCGATGCCAGTGCTGATAATATCGCGTTTTGCTGACGATTTTGGCGGGTATTTTTTGGAAAGCTCGGAATTCTGCGGGCGACAAGATGATGGTCTGTTCCTCTTGCCGCGAGGAATCATTTGAACACAGCGGCCGTTTTTTGGTCAGAGTAGCTTGGGCTCCCTTTTGTCTCAATCTAATGCCGGGATGGGCACAATTGTACGGAAAATAGCGATCAATAATTTGCTCGTGGGGTAAACGTCGCCAACCTGGCGGCAAAGCTTTTACTAAAAATGTTCGTTCTAACTCAATCATTATTTTCTGATCGTGAGATCTTTGATGGCCATTTTTCCTTGCCAGGCGGTTGTGAGAAAAATATGCTCGGAGTCATTGTCGATAAATAAAGACTGCGGGCTGATTGTTTCATCGGGACTGGCTTGCCAGAAATCGACAACATTGCGACGGTCGCGTTCGTCCAACTCGATGATTTTTACTTTGCCGCCGACGGTAAAAAACAGGTACTTGTAATTGCCGTTATACCAAATGGCATTATCGATTTTTTCGGTGTAGCGCGTGATCGCTTCCGAATTACTTATACTCGGGTCGTAAATGTAGATTTCATGATCATTGTAATAGAGCAATAATTCGTCGGTGGAATCTTCTTGATCGTTGTCTCGGCTCCAGGACATTTTCTCGGCGTTGATAGCGACGCGTTCGGTCTGTTCAGGAGTCACGGTATAGAGAGCGCCGTCAATGGTTCGAATGGCGATTTTTTTGTTGGCCGAGATGGCTAAATCGTAACTATCAGCCATTTCAATATCTCCGGAAATAATTTCGGGATTTGATCCGTCCAGTTCCAGTCGGCTGAGGGTGCTCTGTGGCTCAGGTCGGATTTGTTCGTGGCGCGGACGAATCAAATACAGTCCGGATGAGGCCGGTTGGAAAGCCAATACTTGACCGGCGATCTTACGGGGAGTTACTTTGCCGGCATTTATCGATAAGCGATAGAAGTTTTGTTCGCGATCGGTCCCATAGAGCACGGACGGCGTATCCGGGTGCCAATCTACCTTTTGCAATTCGGGTTGGATATCTTCCAGGGTGATCGCTTCCGTTTCCGTGGCGCGGGAAATGATGGTGTGGTGCTGGTCGCCGGCTTCATTTTGCAGGGTGAGCAGTGCCTGGGTCGAATCCGGGCCAAAGACTATTTTTTCCGCCCGAAGTTGACCGGTGTATTTGGACCATAAGCTTTTCAGGGGTATTTCTTTGGTAATTTTCTTGTTTTTCAGGGAATAAAACAGCGCCTCTGGTTGCCCGTCAATTTCGCCGATGGCGACCAGCCATTCGCGATTCGGAGAAAAATCGACCAGCTCAATCTTGTCCAGGCTGATCACATCGGTCAATTCCGGATCTTGTCGAAACAGAGTGACATAGCGCGCCCAAGTTACGACTTCCGGTATGACTTCCAGGTCTTTTTCCCAGGGATGATATCCCTCGCGTTCGACTTTGGCGTGATATGTTCCGCCCACCAGGTCAGTGAAGCGTTCGTAGCCGAACGCGGTGATATCAAAAGGAGGCGGATTGCCATTCAGCGTGCTGTTGGCGGAGATCGGATCATGGGCGATCATGATCATACCAACTTGGTGGACTTCCTTGGCCTTAAAATCGTAGCGGTAGCCGCGGGCGTAAAGAATCAACAACGGAGCTAAAACACAAAAAACCACCACCATCGTGGTTACGATTGCCAGGCGGGTTGTTTTGGAAAGCGCCATATGCGCTAATTTAAGCGGAAAGTATTTGTATTTTAGCGCTTTAGACCGTTGACGTCAATCATTTGCCAGGGAAGCCAAAAAACACTATACTATAGAAAACTAAAGTAAAATTTTATGAAATTGACCCGTGTAATCTTATTACGCCAGGGTGGTACCATGTGGCACGATCAGGATCAACTGGTCGGGCAAAAGAACGCTGAATTGTCGCTCTCCGGTTTGGTGCGGGCGGAAAAAACAGCTCAGTTATTGAGCTCGGAAAAAATCGACGCAATTTTTTCATCTAATCTGGGGCGGGCGATAGACACGGCCAAAGCGGTTGCCAAGTATCATCGGCTTCGAGTTATGGCTGATCCCGAGCTGAATGAACGAGGATTTGGAGATTTGGAAGGGAAAAAACGCAAAGAGCTGGTCAAAGAGCTGAAGCATTTACGCCAAGAAATGGAGAGCAAACCGGAAGGCGGGGAAAGCGATTATCATTTTGAAAGGCGCGTTGTCGGTTTTCTGGAAGAATGTTTGAAGCAAAACGAAGGAAAAGTGCTCCTCCTGGTTTCGCATGAAGGGCCTATCCGGGTAATGCAGCGATACTTCAGCCGTTTTGATACTACCAAAGGAGACGATGACTATCGGGCTTCTTTGGGCGGAATCTCGGAATTTGAAGTAAAAAGTCTGGCTCCGCTCGAAGTTGCGATCAAAAAATGGGATGCGGTTGAGCACCTGAGCTAAGTCAAAAATCAAAAGTCAAAAGTGGTTTGCCAACTTTTTACTTTTGACCTTTGACTTTTGACTTAAATTCTATGTCTAAACTTATCATCGAAGGCGTCAAGGCCGGAGAAAAATTAAGCGGGGAGATCGCGGTAGCCGGTTCGAAAAATGCGTCGGCGGGATTAATTCCGGCGACTATTTTAGCGGCCGGACCCTGTGTTCTGAAAAATGTTCCTCAAGTGACCGATGTTCAGGGTTTGATTCAAATTCTGGCCAGTATGGGAGCAAAAGTCGAGAAGCGAGATCATGAAGTAATGATTGATACCACCGATCTTGATCCAGCTAAAATAGACATGAAGTTAGTGGGAAAGATGAGGATGTCTATCCTGATGCTGGGAGCGCTGATCTCCCGATTTGATCGGGTGCAAATTCCCAAACCCGGCGGCTGTAAAATCGGAGCGCGGCCGGTCGGAACTCATCTGGATGCTTTTGAAGCGCTGGGCGCCGCGATTACCAAATCGGACGGAAATTACCAGGTGACCAAGAAAAAACGTTTGCGTGGCGTGGAGATGACCCTCGATGAATTTAGTGTCACCGCGACTGAAAATGCCCTGTTGGCGGCAGTGACGGCGTCGGGAACGACTATTATTCATACCGCGGCTTCCGAGCCCCATATCGTGACACTGTGCGAGTATTTAAACAAAATGGGCGCTAAAATTTCCGGCGTTGGCACGCACGATCTGACTATCATCGGGGTTGACCGGTTGAAACCGGCTGATTTTGAGGTCATTCCGGATTATATCGAAATGGGCACTTTTATCTGCTTGGCGGCGGCGACGCGCGGTGAAATTACTATCAGGAATTTCCGGCCCCAAGATCTTCGTTTGGAGTTGGTAATTTTCAAAAAGCTTGGTGTCAATTTTGAATTGAAAGATAATGCTTGCTTGGTTCGTCCGGGGAAATTGACCGCGATCCGCAAAGTGGAATGTCGGCCATCTCCCGGGTTCGCGGCCGATCTTCTGGCTCCGACCGCTTCGCTTCTGACCCAAGCCGAGGGGACGACACTGGTATTTGATACGATGTATGAGGGACGTATTCGCAACTATATTCCCGAGCTGGTAAAATTGGGCGCCAACGCCGTGATTGCCGATCCGCACCGTGCGATGGTGACCGGGCCGACGTCGCTTTACGGCGGGCGGACAACCAGTATCGATCTGCGGGCCGGAGCGGCTTTGATTATCGCCGCCTTAATGGCCGACGGGAAAACGGAAATCGATAATGCCGAGCAGATTGATCGCGGATATGAAAAAATTGTGGAACGCTTGCAAGCCCTGGGAGCGAAAATAAAGCGACAGGAATAGAAAAAGCCGAGCAATCTCTCAACGCTTTTAGCGATTGAGGGTGCTCGGCCGGGCCGATGTACGCGCAGTAGACAAGTCGTCTACGGAGAGAATTCAATTCGCCTGGAGACGACCAGGCTAGCCAGCCTATTTCTCGGGTGAGCAGGGCGCCTGCTGTTTCATCCAATACTTCACTAGCTTTCATACTTACTCCCCACTTGCCAGATCCTCAGGTCTGAAGGACTTTTCCTGGCTGCAGCTCGGATTCATTCCGCAGTTGGCGGTTACCCCGGAGGGAAATCCGTTTCGACGCTGGCGTACATTAGCTTTAAGCTATATTAACCAGGATTATTTCCGATGTCAAGTTATTGGCCAAGAGTAGTAAATTATCCCTGATTATGAAAATCGTTAAGAAAACCGGTACCAAAAAATTTACCAATAGCCCGGTCTGCACTGCCTGGGAGTATCCTTTAGGTGACAAGGATATTAACGGTGCCGTGATTGAGCTTAACGGGCGTTATCCCGAGAAAGAATTTGCGATTAACGAAAAATGCAAAGAAATGGCTTATGTTGTTAGCGGCGCCGGTAGGCTAATAACTGTTGAGGGAGAAGTCGAATTTTCTGCCGATGATTTATTACTTATTGATGCCGGCGAAAAATACTATTGGGAAGGGCGAGCTAAAATTTTCGTGCCTTGTACACCGGCCTGGTATCCGGAGCAGCATAAGATAGTGCCTTAAGTCAAAAGTCAAAGCTCAAAAGTCAAAAGTTTGATCATCTTACTTTTTATTTTTGACTTTTGATCTTTGACTTAATTAAAGTTGACAAATATAAATAATCCTGCCATTCTAATTAGATGAATATTTTTTCGCGCAAAATTGGTATTGATTTGGGTACTTCCAATACCCTCGTCCACGTCCCTAAAAAGGGGATTGTTTTGAATGAGCCGACGGTGGTGGCGGTGACGGTGGAGGACAATAAAGTCGTCGCGGTGGGCTCCGATGCGAAAGATATGCTCGGGCGAACTCCGGAGATGATTGTGGCTTCCCGGCCGATGAAAGACGGCGTGATCGCCGATTATCGTGTGACGGAAGCCATGTTGCGCTATTTCATTTCCAAGGCGCTTGGCGGCGTCCGTTTCTTCCGCCCCGAAGTCATGATCGCCGTGCCGGCCGGTATTTCTTCGACTGAACGGCGGGCGGTTGAAGACGCGGCCAAGCAGGCGGGCTCCAAAGCGACTTATATCATCAAAGAACCGGTGGCGGCGGCGATTGGCGCCGGTATTCCCATTGCCGATGCCTCGGGTAATATGATAATTGATATCGGCGGCGGCACGACCGAAGTTGCCATTATTTCGTTGGGCGGTATCGTTGCCTCGGACTCGGTACGAGTGGCGGGAAACAAATTAGACTTGGCGATTTCGGAATATATTCGAAAAAAACACGGCCTGGCGATCGGCGAGCGTACGGCTGAAGATATTAAGGTCAGAATCGGCAACGCGATGTTGCCGGCGGAAGACAGCGACGAGACGATTGAGACTATGGAAATCCGCGGGCGCGATATGGTCGCGGGATTGCCGAAAAATATAAATGTCACCTCAACCGAAGTCACCGAAGCGATCCAAGACGAGCTGCGGGAAATTATTTTGGCGATCAAAAATGTCTTGCAGGAAACCCCTCCCGAGTTATCGGCGGATGTCATGGATAAGGGTATGGTCCTGTCCGGCGGTGGAGCTTTACTAAAAAATCTCGATAAACTGGTGGCGAAAATTACCGGCGTGCCGTGCTATGTGTCCGAAGATCCTCTCTTGAACGTGGCGCGCGGTACCGGCGTGGCGTTGGATAATTTGGATTCATATAAACGCAGTATTTTATCGGCGAAATAGTTTTACGTCTTTGGTCTTTTGTCTTTAGCCAAAGGCAACGACCAACGACCAAAGACCAAAGACTAAAACCCTCCCCTCATGCTAATTGCCATCGACGCTTCTCGGGCGGCGAAAATAGAACGGACGGGGGTAGAGGAATATACCTACCAATTGATTCGGCATTTGTCGGCCATTGATCGGGAGACCCGGTATATTCTTTACACCGATCGCCCTTTGCCTGCGGAGCTGAAAGAAAATCTATCTTCTAACTTTCGGGTAAAAATTATACCCTTTTTTCGTTTTTGGACCCAATATCGTCTGCCGCTGGAGTTGCGGCGGGATAAACCCGATATCGCCTGGTTTCCGGCTAGCGCCATGCCGATCGGTTATCGGGGGAGGTCGGTCGTCACCATCCATGGTTTGGAATTCGAATATTTCCCAGAAGCGTACAGTTTCCGGGAGCGTCTTTACCTGCGCTGGTCGACGCGTTATGCCGTCCGTCGAGCCGTTAGAATTATGGCGGTATCGAATAATACCAAACAGGATTTGATCAAACTATACCGGGCCGATCCCGCTCGGATTACCGTCGTGCCGAACGGTTACAGCCGTTATCAGCCGATGTCCGATGCCGGCGATTTGCTGAAAAAACACGATTTGTCGGTGAACCGGTATTTGATTTTTGCCGGTCGACTGGAATACCGAAAAAATATAAAACGTTTGATTGAAGCTTATAATAGCTTCCGGCTTAATTCCGGCTGGGCCGGCAAGCTGGTTTTGTCGGGGAAACCGGGATTGGGCGGGGAGGAAATAACGGCGGCGGCCAAGAGTTCGCCTTTTGGCAAAGATATTATTTTTTTGGGATATTTGCCAAAGCAAGAGCTGGCCACTTTGGTTCAGCGGGCCGGCGCCTTGGTTTATCCGTCGCTCTACGAAGGTTTCGGTTTGCCGGTTTTGGAAGCATTTGCCGTCGATACTCCGGTAATGTGTGCGCGAGTTTCTTCTTTGCCGGAAGTTGGGGGTGAGGCGGTCGTTTACGTTGATCCCAGAAATGTTCTCGATATTGCAAAGGGGTTAAGAATTGTGGTGAGCGAGCCGAGGGAAAAAAGACGTGATCAGCGCCGCCGACAATTAGCTAAATTCAGCTGGGAGATCAGTGCTTCGGGGGTGAAACGAGTCTTGACTGCGCCGGATGAAATTTTGCCCGTCCGGGAGCGTTAGCTTGTTGTCGTCTAATCAATAAACTTATGAATAAAATTGTTTTGGTTCTGATTATTGTGCTGGCTGTATTAGCGGCTATATTGCTAATCCGTTTGTGGACGCCGGAAGATGACTGGATTTGCCAAAACGGGCAGTGGGTCAAGCACGGAAACCCCAGTGCCTCGATGCCGACAACGGAATGTCGCTAAGGCAGATTTGGCAGGCAAAAAGACGTAGCTTTGGGGCTATGTCTTTATTTTGTCAGAGGCTCTTGACAGAAATTTTACTATCTGCTAAGATGTCGTCATGAATGCGAAGCAACGGTTGTTTAACCCGTCATAATGCTTAAACATTCAACGGTGCCGCTCGTCTGATGAGCGGAAATTGGAGAGCAACCTATATGGTTGCGGCCGGTAGGTGATGCAAGTAAGGCTAAATACCTGAAAACAACCTCTATTCCGGCCAAAAAAAAGAGAAGGGCCCCAACGCTAACCAACACGGCATTCGGCATTGCGCCACTGACCAAATTTGGATTTTTAGCGGGGCCCTTAATTTTTCTCCAATCATTAAAGAAGTTTTTCCCGAGTCGAGGCTCGGAATCCCGAAAGCGACTGTAGGCCGCTGGTGCTTACATCTTCGTCCTAAATAGGCGGGACATCTAGGTAAATGGGAGGTTATCCCACGGGAGTAATCCCAAAATTTTTGGCCCTTTTGCATTCGTGCGAAAGGGCCAGCTTTTTTTATTCAACTAAAAACGCGGCTTAAGGCCGCGTCTTTAGTTCACGGTTATTATTTTGTCCCAACCAATTGGACCG
Organism: uncultured Candidatus Saccharibacteria bacterium; assembly: GCA_965230955.1. GTDB lineage: Bacteria > Patescibacteriota > CALEFQ01 > CALEFQ01 > CALEFQ01 > CALEFQ01. The sequence goes on from OZ246404.1 coordinate 420,047, forward strand.
CATCGATTTCGGCCCATTCATTCGGAGCTTTGGTCGTGTCGAAGGTGACTTTTACGGTTTTGGTCTTGTAAGTCGCGCCGGTAACCGGGATCTGCAAGTAATTCAATCCGCGGGTAGTGTCGACGCCGGACCATACTTCGTGCCAGGTGCCGGTGGTATCTTTGAGTTCCACTTTGGTAACGCAACCGCTACCGTAGCTTTCGCGAATGCGGACGGCAGTCGGCGTGACGGCGGTATTGTAGCTTAATTCGAGATATTCGTGCCCGCCGTTCTTTTCGGCCGGGGCCCAGGCATTGCCGTGATCGCCGTAAACATCAATGTTTGGTTGTCCGGTGGCATGAGTCGGGGACCAGGAGGCCATACCGGTAGCATTGCCGTAAGTTGAGGAAGCTACGGCGCTGATGGCCCATTCGCCGTTTTTGTCGACGAGAATAGCGCTGTCAGCTTCGGTGACACTGGCGGTGGTGGTGGGGGTAGCGGTCACAGTCGCAGCCGGGGTCGTAGTAGCGGCGGGAGTTTGAGTCGTCTGTGTCGTGCTGCAGCCGAAACCGGCTAAAACCAGCACGCCGGCAATGATCACCGGCAGGAGGAAGAGTTTCTTGCTCATGTGTGTTTTTGATTAGATTAATAATTGTTTTTAGTATAGCATACCGGCATAAACCGGGCAAAATAATAATTTGCGCAAAACCCCGGCTCGTGTTAAATTATGACCATGGATAACACGGCGATTATCGGACATCAGCATATCTGCCGGTTTTTAGAAAATGCTCTGGAAAAGCATAAAGAGAGCCATGCGTATTTATTTTTAGGCCAATCACTGGTTGGCAAGGGGACGGTGGCGCGATGGTTTTCCTCCCGTATTTCCGGTCAGGCGCCGGCGGGCCAAAACTTGATCTGGCTGGATCCGGAAAAAGGCATAAAAATATCCGACATCAGGAAATTACGCAGTGGCCTCAGCCTCACTAATCCTTTTGGCGGATTTCGGGTGGCTGTTTTGCGACGGGCGGAAGAGATGACTCCGGAAGCCCAAAACGCTTTTCTGAAAATTTTGGAAGAGCCGAAAACGGCCGTGGTTTTTATCCTGACAGCCGAGACAATTCAGGGTCTATTGCCCACAATTATTTCTCGAGTGCAAATAATCAGATTCACGCCGGTTCCGACCAAAGTTATCAGTGCCGCTTTGCAAAGCCGGGGAATTCCGGCTCCGGCGGCGCATAAAGCCGCTCAATTATCATTGGGCTGCCCGGGGAAAGCCCGGTTGCTCTGTCAGGGAGAAAATTTGCCTCAGGCCGAAGAACGCCCCCGCGAAATTATCAATCTTTTTTCCTTACTCCCGCACCAGCGTTTCAAACTGGTTTATAGTATTTTAGAGTCCGGGCGGATTGATACCTTTTTGGATACGGCCGAGGGTGTCTGGCGGGATCTCTGGCTGTGGCAAAAGGGAAACCGTCTCGGCCTGGTCAATCTTGGCCTGCAATCCGAAATAGCGGCGCTGTCCTCTCAGGTTAGCTCTGAACAAATCGCCCTGGGTTTACACGAAATCAGGCACTGGCGCTATCTCCGGGATCGAAACGTGAATAAAAAGCTGTCGTTGGAACGGCTCATGCTCAAATCTTTTCCTAGTAAAATTAATCAAAATAAGTAAAACAAATTTATGAAATGGCGTTTTTCTTTTTTACTTCCGATTATGGCTCTGGCCCTTTTGTTAATGGGAACCAGTTGGATACCCACCTGTGATCGCACTTCTGACGGCGGCGTGTTCAAATCAACTGATAACGGCTATACTTGGCAGCAAAAAAACACCATCGGCGAAAAGGAAAACTTGAATCAAGCCGAGATTTTATCGTTGAAAATTGATCCGAATAATTCGGCGGTGATTTATTCCGGCGTGAAAGGCAAGGGTTTATACAAAACTATCGATGCCGGCGATAGTTGGCGGCGGGTCGTGCCGATCGATAGCGATATTCACGCTATCGCGGTTGACGCCAAAGACAGTAATTTGGTTTATGCCGCGTCGCTGGAGGCGACCATCGGTAAAATCTACAAATCGCCCAATGCTTTCGAGGAAACGATCGAAGAAATCCTGGTTGATCCCCGGAGCGGTCAAGCTTTGATGGATATCGTGATTGATTCATATGATTCGAGCCGGATTTATACCATTTCGGAACAGGGCGGCATTTACAAAAGTACCGATTTCGGCAGCACTTGGGCGGCCAAGTATTGGGCCAAGGACAAGCTTAATCGGGTGCGCCTGAGCCCGTCCGATAGCCGCGTGGTTTATGTCAGTTCGACCGGCAACGGACTGCTAAAAAGTATTGACGGCGGAGAGACCTGGACTGAAATCAAAGAGTCTTTGTCGAAATTTCCCGGCGCGCAAAAGATCCATGATTTAGTGGTTTTGAGCAATGAGCTGGTTTATATCGCGACCGATTACGGACTGCTGAAATCAATCAATGGCGGAAACAATTGGGAACAAGTCCGCACTTTGATTGCGCCGGAAAAAGTTCCGATTACCGCCATGACGGTTGATCCGGTCGATTCCAATATTATCTTCTTTTCCGCGGCGTCTTCTATTCATAAAACAGTGAACGGCGGTGCCACCTGGGCTGATTGGCTGTTGCCGACCGCTCGTCAGGTCAGCACTCTGGTGCTGGATCCTAAATCGTCGGAAGTGATTTATGCCGGGACTATCAAAGTAAAAAAATAAATTCATATGGACAGCGAGAAAAATTTCAAACAACAATGCCAAAAAGCGCTGGAGCATTTTGAAGCCGAACTGGGGAAAATTCGCACCGGGCGGGCCAATCCGTCTTTGGTGGAGGATTTGCCGGTAGATTATTACGGGACTCCGACCCCGTTGAAGCAGATTGCTTCGGTCTCGACGCCGGAGCCCAGGATGATTTTGATTCAGCCCTGGGACAGAAACGCCGCCGCCGGTATCGAGAAGGCGATTCAAAAAGCCAATCTCGGCCTGAACCCTTCGAATGAAGGCGACAAAATCAGGATTGCTTTGCCGCCGTTGACGGAAGAGACGCGGCGCGATATGGCCAAAATGGTCAAAGAAAAAAAAGAGGCGGCCAAAATCGCCGTTCGGAGTCTGCGGGAAGAAGCGATTGAAGAAGTGGAAGGCCAGTCTGGTGTTTCGGAAGACCAGATCGAAAGCACCAAGGAAAAAATTCAGAAACAAGTCGATGAGCATAACGAAAAGATTGACAGTCTGGGCGACGGAAAAGAGAAGGAGATAATGACAATCTGAGCCTGCCTGCCGGCAGGTCAAAAGTCAAAAGGCAAAAGTATAAATTTAGGGGAGGAAGTTTAACTTTTGACTTTTGAGTTTTGACTTTTTACTTTTTATTTATGATTATTGTTACCATCATTGTTTTTGTCGTCATTCTCGGGATTTTGATTTTTGTCCATGAATTGGGGCATTTTATTGCGGCCAAAAAAATGGGCGTGCGGGTGGAGGAATTCGGATTCGGTTTTCCGCCCCGAATTTTCGGTATAAAGAGGGGCGAAACGGAATACACGATCAACTGGATTCCCATCGGCGGTTTTGTGAAAATGACCGGTCAGAGCGATTTTGAAGTGAACGATCACGGCAAAGCCAAGGCTGATCCGCGAAGTTTTGTCTCAAAAAAACCGTGGCGGCGCGTCATTATTTTGTGCGCCGGGGTGGGCATGAATTTCTTGTTGGCGGCGGTTTTGCTGTCGATCGGATTCATGGTCGGTTTACCCTCGGCCGTCGGCGATAATCTGCCGGCCGGCGCCCGGGTCAGCGATCAGCGGATCCAAATACTGGCGGCGACCTCCGGTTCGCCGGCGGAAGCGGCGGAATTTCGTTCGGGCGACACCATCTTGAGTCTAGACGAGGTGGCGCCGGAGAGCGTGGTCGCAGTTCAGGAATATGTCCAGCAGAGCATCGATCGGCCGGTGACGGTAAAAATTGAACGCGGGACGGAAATTATCGATAAAGAAGTTACGCCGCGCGGGGATGCGCCCGAGGGCGAAGGCCCGCTGGGAATCACCCTGGCGGAAACCGCGCGGGTGTCTTTCCCTTGGTATCAGGCGATTTGGCAGGGAATCAAGGCGACCGGCGATCTGACCGTGCAAATTGTAGTCGCTTTCGGAAAATTGATCGGCTCGCTCTTCACTACCGGCCAAGTTTCCGGCGACGTGGCGGGACCGATTGGGATCGCCGTTCTCACCGGCCAGGTGACCAAGCTCGGTTTTGTCTATGTCTTGCAATTCACGGCTTTGCTGAGTATCAATTTGGCGATCATCAATATCTTGCCTTTTCCGGCGCTGGATGGCGGACACCTACTCTTCTTATTGATCGAAAAAATCCGCGGCGGGAAGACAATGAAACAGGCCAAGGTGGAAAATATCATTCATCTGGTCGGATTCGCGTTTTTGCTTTTATTGATCGCCCTGGTGACTTATCGAGATCTCGGCAAGTTTTGGGGTAAAATTTTCGGATAGTTGATTTATAATCTTTCCATAAATTTATGAAAGTTTCTCGTCTTTTCGGCAAGACCGTCAAAAAAGCTCCCACTGATATCCAGGTGGCCAGCCATAAGTTTTTGTATCAGGGCGGATTTATCCGCGAATTGGTGGCGGGGCGATATGAATTTTTGCCGTTGGGATTCAAAGTCTGGGAAAAAGTTTTGCGGATCATAGACGAAGAGATGAAAAAAATCGAGGCCCAGCGCGTGCTGACGCCGACTCTGCATCCGATCGAAATTTGGAAAGAAACCAATCGCGATCAGGCCTATGGCGCGGCGTTGATGCGCGTCAAAGACCGGCGGGGCGCCGAATTCGCCTTGGGTGCCACCGGGGAAGGTATTTTCGTCGATCTGGTGCGTAAATTCAAACCGTCTTACAAAGATTTGCCGATTTATCTTTACCAGTTCAGTGATAAATTCCGCGATGAAACGAGAGCGCGCGGCGGTCTGTTGCGGGTGCGGGAATTCACCATGAAAGACGCTTATTCTTTTGATCGGACCGAGAAAGATTTCCTGAAAACGTACAAGATTTTCTGGCAATCATATCTGGATATCGCCAAACGTTTTGATTTGCCGGTGATCGTGGTGGAATCGGATAACGGAGAGCTGGGCGGGGATTACGCCCATGAATTCATGGTTGCTTCCGAAGTCGGCGAAGATACCGTTTTGAAATGCTCATGCGGTTACGCGGCCAATCTGGAGCGAGCCGAGTTCCGGCGGGATGAGAAAAATTTATCCGAGGAGATGAAGGAAATGAAAGTGCAAGCGGCTCAGCGCGGTCCGACTATCGCTGACGGCGTGAAATTATACGGCCAGCCGGCCTGGCATCAAATCAAAACAGTGGTCTACGCCACGGAGCGGGGTGAGTTTTTGGCGGTGGCTTTGCGCGGCGACTTGGAGATAAACGAGGTCAAATTGAAACGATTGGTGCGGGCGAATAATTTGCGCCCGGCGACCGAAGCCGAAATCGCCCAATTGGGCAGTGTGGTCGGATTTATTTCGCCGTTGAAATTGAAGATCAAAAAAATCGGCGATCTGTCTCTTCGCACCGTCCGTAATTTTTCGACCGGAGCCGATAAATTGCACCGAGATACCGTCAATGTTAATTTCCCGCGCGATTTTCAGGTTGACCTTGAGGGCGATGTCGCCAACGCGCCTGCGGGCAGTATCTGCGCTCGCTGTCAGACCGGCAAGCTCACGGCTTTGTCGACGGTCGAGTGGGGCAATATTTTCAAGTATGACACTTTTTATACCAAGCCGATGCAAGGGGTTTTCGTTGACGAAGACGGGACGGAGAAAGAACTCTGGATGGGCGCTTACGGCATAGGTTTGGGGCGCACCATTGCGACGATTATCGAAACTCATCATGACGCCAAGGGTATTATCTGGCCCAAAGAGGTGGCTCCTTATCAGATCCACTTGGTAACGGTCGGGCATGACCCCAGGGTTGCCAAGGAAAGCCAGATGGTTTATGATACTTTGATCCAAAACGGCTGGGAAGTGCTCTGGGATGATCGCGATGTTTCGCCGGGATGCAAGTTTGCTGACGCTGATTTGATCGGGATTCCGCTCCGTTTGGTGATCAGTCCAAAAACACTGGATAAGCAAAGCTATGAATGGAAAGAGCGGTCGCAGTCAGAGATCAAAATGATAAAAACCGGCGAATTAATACCGTTAGTTAAAAAATATTATCAACGCTAATGTTTGATCGATTATTCGGAAAATTTTCAAAAAATATGGGTATTGACCTCGGGACGGCCAATACCCTGGTTTATGTTCAAGGGAAGGGAATTGTTATTAATGAACCTTCGGTGGTCGCGATCAATAACAAAACCGGCCAGATTTTAGCGATCGGCAATGATGCCAAAAAAATGGTCGGGAAAACTCCCTCGCATATCGTGGCTCAGCGCCCATTGGTTCAGGGCGTTATTTCTGATTTTGAGGTGACCGAACAAATGCTGCGTTATTTCATCGAAAAAGTTCACGCCGAAAATTTTACTTTGATTCCCCGGCCGATCGTGGTGATCGGTATCCCCTGCGGGGTGACCGAGGTGGAGAAAAGGGCGGTGGAAGACGCGGCCTTGAATGCCGGCGCGCGCAAAGCTTTTCTCATTGAAGAACCGATGGCGGCCGCCATTGGAGCCAAATTGCCCATTCAGGATGCGGCGGGCAGCATGGTCGTGGATATCGGCGGCGGGACGACGGAAGTAGCGGTTATTTCTCTCGGCGGAATTGTAGTCAGTAAATCACTGCGAATTGCCGGCGATGTTTTGAACGAAAATATTATCCAATATGCGCGCGACGAATTTAATTTATTGTTGGGGGAACGTACGGCCGAGGAAATAAAAATTTCCGTGGGGTCGGCGCTGGAGATCGAAAATCCGCTGGAAGCGGAGATGCGCGGCCGCGATTTGGTCACCGGCTTGCCCAAAAAAGTGATGGTGACCGATGAACAAATTCGCCACGCCATGGCTCATTCCGTGCGTACACTGGTCAATAACATTAGAGGTACGATCGAAGAAACTCCGCCGGAATTATTGGCTGATATTATGGACAAGGGAATCGTATTGGCCGGCGGCGGGGCTCTTTTGCGGGGTTTGGACAAATTAATCGAACAACAAACGGAAATTCCGGTTCACGTAGCCGATGATCCGCTGACTTGCGTGGTCCGAGGCACGGGGGTGGTGCTGGAAGATATCGAAACACTAAAAGAAGTTCTGATAGCTACCCCGTCTCATCAGGCGCCCATGTAAGTCAAAAATTAAACGTAAAAAGTTTCGATAAGCGAACTTTTGACTTTTGATTTTTGACCTTTGACTTGCAATGCTTAAAAAACGTTCCCCATTCCAGCTGTTTTTAATTCTCCTGATTATAGTGGTGACGTTTTTTATTTTGTACGGCGTGGGGGCGATCCAGCCCGTATTCAATGCCGGCCAGGCGATTTTTCAGCCGGTTTTGAGCGGATTTAGCTGGGTGGGAAACCGAGTCGGAAACTGGTTTTACTTCTTGGGATCGATCGGTGAAATGGATGAAAAAAATAAGGAATTGCAGACTAAAGTCGATACCTTGCTGTCCGATAACACCAAGCTAAAGGAAATGTTGCGCGAGAACGAGCTTCTGCGCCAGGAAATTGGCTTTCAATACGAGCATAAATACGACACTGTTCCCGGCGCTGTTATCGGACGCAGTACCGATCCCGGCTTGCAAACGGCGGTGATCAACGTAGGGGAGAATCGTGGGATTGCCAGAGATATGCCGGTGATCATGGGTGAAGGTTTGCTGGTGGGACGAGTGACGGAGGTAGGTTTCAATACGGCTACCGTCTTAATGTTGAATGATCGCCAGAGCGTTGTTAATGCCGTGGTCCAGGATACTCGAGCCAGCGGCATTGTTCGGGGCAAGCACGGGCTGGAATTATTGATGGATTCCATTCCGCAAAATGAAGAAATTTCTGCCGGGCAGTCGATCATCACTTCGGGACTGGGCGGCGGTTTTCCGTCCGGCCTGTTGATCGGAGAAATCAAAGAAGTTCAAGAGTCAAGTAATGAATTGTTCAAAGAAGTGCGGCTGTTACCGGCGGTAAATTTCGATAGATTGGAAATAGTTTTCGTCCTTACGGGAACGCGCTAATGAGAATATCAACCATGATTCCGCTGATGATTGGCGTCGTTTTGATCCAGTTTGCCTGGAGCAGTCATTGGGGCGTGGCCGGCATTTATCCTAATTTGATTTTAGTCATCTTGGTTGTGGTAACTTTGCTCTCTGGTCAGAAAGCCGGGTTGATTGGGGCTTTTATTGCCGGCTTGGCGATGATTTTTATCTCGCCCTTTCCGTTGGGGGGGCAAGCGCTGGCTTTGCTGGCGGCGATCGCGGTGAGCGGATTTTTTGCGGATCATATTTTTACCGCGGCGACTCCGGGCTCTGTTTTGATCCAGGCGGTGGTGGCGACAGTAGTTTTCGGCCTGGTCAGCTTGGGCGGAACCCATCTGGTTTTTTTGATGCGGAATTTGAATCAGGACCAATTATGGTCGGTCGAATTGGTCAGCACCATTTGGCAGATTATATACAACTTGATTTTGATCTTCGCGTTTTATAATGCGGTTGTTTTTGGTCAGCGCTGGTGGCAAGAAACTTTCCGGGGATTTAGATGGCGTAAAAGAGTCATACTCTAGTGGATCCTTTTTCATTAAAAGTAAAAACTTCTACCCGGCGCGGAGCGCGGTGGGTTTCTGGACGTTATCGAAAAGATCTAGAATGGCAGGAAAGTCTGATTAGCGGCGCGGCGGCCAGTCCCGATGATGAAGCTCGTTTGGAGGACGTTCCGGAACGTTCCCGACTGACCTGGTTGATTTTTGTTGGTCTGGCCATTTTAGTTATGCTGGTAGTTCAGATTTTCAATTTACAAATCGTTGAAGGTGAAACTTATCAGCAAGCCTCGGAAATCAATCGGGTGCGCAAGTTTCCTTTGTCGGCGCCGCGCGGAGTAATGTTCGACCGCACCGGACGAAAATTGATGGAAAATGTTCCCAGTTTTGAAATTGTGTTGATCCCGGCCGATTTGTGGCGTTTGGAGCCGGAACAGCGCGAAGAATCGATCCGTAATTTGGTCGACTTGGCCGGAGTCGAGGAATCGGACTTGCGCGAGATTATCGGCCAGAGCGGTAAAAATTCATACGAGCCGAAAATTATTCAAGAAAATACCGAGCGGGATAAAGCTTTGATCCTGGAAACAAAAAAAGAAGAACTGGCCGGGTTTCAGGTGGTCAGTGTCGCTCGCCGTAATTATTTCGATCCAATTTTTTCTCATTTGCTGGGCTATACCGGTTCGCCCGCCGAGTCTGATTTGATCGAACATCGCGGCGATGAGGCTTATGCCGGAATTGATATTGTCGGGAAAAACGGTCTAGAAGCGGTTTATGACCGGGAGTTGCGCGGTCTGCCGGGAAGTAAGCAAATAGAAGTTGATGCCACCGGCCGGGAAGAAAATTTACTGGCGATCAGGCCGCCGGTGGCCGGAAAGAATTTGGAATTATCTCTGGATTACGATCTCCAAGCGAAAACGGCTGAGAACTTGAATCATATTATCAAAGGCGCCAATTTGACCAAAGGGAGCGTAGTGGCGCTGGATCCGCGCAACGGCGAGGTTTTAGCCATGGTGAATATGCCGGGATATGATAACAATCTTTTTGCCCAAGGGATTTCGACCGATGAATATAGCGCCTTGGCCAACGATCCCAGCCAGCCGTTATTTAATCGTTCGATTGGCGGGACTTATGCTTGCGGCTCCGTCATAAAGCCGGTGATTGGCCTGGCGGCATTGCAGGCCGGGATTATCAATGTGAATACGACGGTCGTTGATAACGGCTTTATCGAAGTTGAGAATAAATATGATCCCAATATTAAATATCGTTTCTATGGCTGGAATCGAAGCGGACTGGGGCCGGTAAATATTTACACGGCGATTGCTTTTTCTTCCAATCCTTATTTCTATCAAATCGGCGGCGGTTACCAAGGATTTGAAGGACTGGGGCCGGAAAAAATTGCGGAATACATGACCGAATTTGGTTTTGGTGCGCCGCTTAAGATCGATTTGCCCGGGGAAGCCAAGGGATTGGTGCCGACCCCGGAATGGAAAGAAAAAACCATTGGCGAACCATGGAGCCTAGGTAATACTTATAATTTAGCGATTGGCCAGGGAGATTTCTTGACGACCCCGCTGCAAATGGCGAATGAGGTGGCGACCGTAGCCAACGGGGGAACGGTTTATCGTCCGCATTTGGCCAAAGCCTTTATTGACGAAGCCGATAACTCGCGGGAAGAAGTGGAACCGGAAGTTTTGAATAGCGGGTTTGCCTCGGCGGAGAATTTCAATATTATTCGGCGGGCGATGCGCGAAACCGTGGTCAATGAGCGCGGGACCGCTCGTTCGTTCCAGGGCTTGCCTGTGGCGGTCGCGGCCAAGACCGGGACGGCTCAGTTTCAGGGGACGTTGCTGGAACATTCTTGGTTTATCGCATTCGCGCCCTACGATAATCCGACTATCGCTATGGCGGTATTGGTTGAACAGGGCGGCAGCGGGGCCGAAGCGGCGGCGATCGTGGCGCGGGATACCTTGAGCTGGTATTTTTCAAGATGAGTCAAAAGTCAAAGTTAAAAAGTCAAAAATTATGAAAGAGAGTAAGTTTGAGCAGAGAGAAAAGCCACATATCGGCGAGTTGGTTGTCGCGACGGGGAATCCCGCTAAACTTGAACGTTATCGACGCGGCTTGACCGAGCATTTTGATGTAAAGATATCTTCTCTTCGAGACGAGTCTCTGGAAAAAGTTGAGGAGCCTTTTGATACCGCGGAGGAAAATGCTCGCCATAAGGCGCTGGAATATTTCAGGCAGTGCGGTAAACCGGTGCTGGCCGTCGACGAGGCGTTATATGTCGATTTTTTGCCGGCGGATCGTCAACCTGGCGTTCATGTTCGTCGCTTCGGGGGCGGCGAGGAATTGAGTGATGAGGTGTTGTTGTCCCGGGTCAGAGATTTAGTCGAAGCCGCGCCAGCCGAGAAGAGAACCGGTCGTTTTCATTTTGCTATTTGTTTGGCCAGGAGTGAAAAAGATTTAATTGAAATCAATTACGATAGTCCTAAGCGTTTTTCGGCTCATCCTTCGGAAAAATTTAGGGTGGGCTATCCTTTAGGACGAATGACAATAACCCCGGGATTTGATAAGCCGGATTCTGAGTTGGATGACATTGAATATCTGCGAGCGGACAAACCTCTGATGGAAAAAGTAGCCGCGGCGATTAGACTAGCGTGGAATATCGGTTAGGATAATTTAGACCGGCGCGCTGGGCCTGTTTTTTTTATCTTCGGCGGTCTTGCTAAATTCACAATTGTTGATATTATGAATGGTCTGGCTATTTTTATATTCAGACTTTAAGCGTTTATAGTAGTGAAATTTGACAACGGAATCTCTAACCAGGAGGTGCAAAATGATTCCACGTTATGAAGACAATAGTGTCTCGCGGTTAGCTTTGGATCGGACCAAGCTGGAGCACTGGGATCGAGTCGAGGTCGCGGTGCTGAAAGCTCGGGCGTCTCGGGGTGAAATTCCCTCGGCTATAGTCAATCGGATTGAGTCAATATTGAAAGAGCATCCGGTTGATCATCAGTGGTGGCTGAATCGAGATGCTGAGATCAAGCATGATTTGAATGCTTATCTGGATGAACGTCTGCGCTGGTTTCCCCCAGAACTCCAGCCTTACTGGCATGCCGGCCTAACGTCTTACGACATCGAGGAACCGGCTCAATCCTTGATTCTCAAGGAAATGCTCTTACGGGTTGAGACTGCGGTCGATGGACTCAAGCGAGTTCTGATCACGCTAGCCCAAAAACACCGGACCACTCCAATGCTGGCACGCACTCATGGACAAGAAGCCGAGTTGCAGTCATTCGGGCGGCGCTGTCTTTCCTGGCTGGCGGGCCTGAATTTATCGTCGACGCAATTGCGGTCGTCCTTCGGGTTGCTGAAATTTTCCAAATTGTCAGGCGCCATCGGAAACTACGGAGGAATCAGTCCGGAAGTCGAGAAAGTCGCACTGGAGATTCTTGATCTGAAGCCTTTTTACGGGTCGACTCAGATCATGCCGCGCCTGATTTATCAGCCCTTAGCCGATACTTTGACGAATCTGGCTTTGTGGGGACAGAAAATCGCGCAGGATATTCGCCTGGGAGCTCGTTCGCCTTTCCCAATTTTCCAGGAGCCATTTTCTAAAAGCCAAAAAGGATCATCGGCTATGCCGCACAAGAAAAACCCGATCACCACCGAACAGGTGGAAGGTCTGGCGCGTCTGGCGGTGAATTATAACTTGGCGCTGAAGCAAGGGATTGTCACCTGGGAAGAACGGGCGATCGAACAGTCATGTGTCGAGCGAGTAGCCTGGCCGGATTTATTTCACGTGGTTGTCCGGATCCTGGCAAACCTCACTCGGACACTTGCTGGCTTACAGGTCTATCCGGCCAATATGATCCGAGAAATCTTCGCCAGCGGCGGTTGCTATGCTTCGGGACAGGCCAAGGACTTCCTGAAAAACCGGGGAGAAAAATTCGGCTTAACGCACGAATCGGCTTACCGGATTGTGCAATTGGCGGCTGTCTTGGTACATCAGGCTATCGACGAAGAATTTTGCGGTACCATTCCTGAAGTCATTCAGCGATATAAGGCGACGGAGGAAAGCCGGATGCTGCCGGAGAGAGTCGTCTCTGTTGTGCGCCGTAATTTCCAATCGATCGGGGATGTTATCAGGCATCAGGAATTGAGATCAATTCCCGAACATACGGCCAGTGAAGAGGATGTCTGTGCGTGGCGTAAAATATTGGCGGCCATTTTCGATGATGTCGAAAATCAAAAAAAATGGCAGGAAATATTTTCCTACGAATTTCATCTGCGCCATGAGTCGCGAGTTTTTGTCGAAGTTATGAGAGAATGATCGGTTCGAATACTTTTGAGGCATCGCCCAGCGGTGCCTCTTTTTTGTGCAGTATTTTGAAAACCCCTGTGGATAACTTTTGACATAAAGCGTTATTTGGGGTAACCTATGAATCAGTCAGTTGAACCCGCCTGTAAGAGCGGGTCGTAATTTTTTCTAAACGCGATTTTTTCTCCGCCAGGGCGGGGGAAAGCGCATTTTTTTAACAAAAAAAGTCTATGCCTAAAGTGCTAACTCCGCAGGGGTACAAAAAAATTCAGGACGAACTGGCCAATCTAAAAAAGGTTCGCATTCCCGAAATTGCCGAAAAAATTAAGCAAGCCAAAGAGCTAGGTGATCTTAGTGAAAACGCCGAATATCACGCGGCCAAGGAAGAGCAGGCGATTGTCAACGGGCGGATCGCCGAGATTTCCCAAATGATCAAGGGCGTGGATATCATTGACCCGGCTGCGAAAAAGGCCGGCGTCGTATCGGTCGGCTCAAAATTTTGCGTGAAAAGCGGCGATCGTGAACATATTTTCACGATTGTTGGCGCCAATGAATCCGATCCGGCTCGAGGTTTTATTTCTAATGAATCTCCGATTGGCGCGGCTATGCTCGGAAAAAAGATTGGCGAGGAAGTTGAGGTCGTATTACCAGATGCAAAGGTCAAATATAAAATCATTTCAGTCGAATAGTTGTCCAGAAAAACCAGTTTGAACTGGTTTTTTTGATTGACATGAAAATGATTTATTGATATCTTTCGGAGATATTTCACATGCCATGAAAGGAGGGAGGGAAAATGAAGCGTTGTCAGGTGTTGATATTTATGATTGTTTGGTGCTGGTTGGTTCCTGGTGCGTTCGGGCAAGAAAAGGAGGATCTGGGGCAGATACATTTTAATCCTCTGAAAAACGGGAAACCATGCAAAGCGGAAATTGAAGGGATCAGATACCGTAAGGGCGATGTTGCTCAGATTACCAGTTTTGGCCTCGATGACAACAATCAGGTGCTGGTGTGTTTTCTGGGGAAGAATGGGCAGGAATGCGTTTTGCCTTTGAGCGATTTCGGAAATGCCGATCAATCTTTCGGAGTAATTATCACGAAGAAGGTTCTGTCTCCTGCTCAGAAAAGTCGGCCAGTAGAGTCGGTCGTTAAGAAGCCAAAGCGGTTGCCGACGCCTAGCCTGACCCCGACACCGACCCCTGTACTGTCCGGTAGTCCGGGAGAGGTGTTTTACGCAAGACATCCTGATCTGGTTGGGTTCGTGATGTTGGTGATTTTTTTGCTCGTAGTTTTATTTTGCCTGTGACTTACTCGGGCTGATCTTGCAGATCAGCCCTTTTAATTTTGGTTGCCTTTGCATTTCTTCGCCTGTCTTGATATAATAATCAAGACAGCAGAGATAAAATTTGCTCAAATTTATTGTATGAATGAAGAAAATTACATCATAACTGAGCGCAAAAAGAAATTGGCGGAATTGGTGGCGGCCAAGATTGATCCGTATCCCGCGCGCTGTACCCGGACACACACGGCGCAGGCCGTGTTGGCTGATTTTGACAAACTGGTTGGGCAGAAAGTGACATTGGTGGGGCGACTGATGGCAAAACGTGGTCATGGGAAATTGGCATTTTTTACTTTGCAGGATGGTTCCGGCTCGATTCAACTGCTATTGAAATTTGATACATTGGGCGAAGCCAAATATTCGGCCGTCAAAAAACTTGATGTCGGTGATTTTTTGCAGGCGACGGGAAAAGTTTTCCAGACCCAACGCGGAGAAAAATCGATCGAGGTCGGGGATTTTACGCTTTTATCAAAATCAATCCGGCCTCTGCCGGATAAATGGCACGGCCTGCAAGATGAAGAAAAGCGTTATCGCCAGCGCTATTTGGATTTACTGCTCAATCCCGAATTACGTGATCTGTTTCGGCGCAAGGCTATTTTTTGGAATACGATTCGTGCATTTTTGTCGCAACGCGGATTTTTAGAGGTCGAAACGCCGGTGCTGGAGACGACTGTCGGCGGGGCCGATGCCAATCCTTTTGTTACCCACCATGACGCGCTGGATATGGAGGCTTACCTGCGTATTTCCATGGGCGAATTGTGGCAGAAAAGGCTGATGATCGGCGGTTTCGAAAAAACCTTTGAGATCGGTCGGCAATTTCGCAATGAGGGTATCAGTCCGGAACATTTGCAAGATTATACCCAGATGGAATGCTACTGGGCTTATGCCGATTATGAAGACATGATGAAAATGATCGAAGAATTATACCGCGAGGCGGCTCAAAAGACTTTCGGCAAAACGGCGTTTGAGATTCATGGTTTCACGATTGATTTGGCCCAGGCATGGCCGCGGATTGAATACGTCGCGGAAATAAAAAAACAGATGGGCCTGGATATTATGGCGGCCAGCCGAGAAGAGATTATGAAAAAATTAGACGAATTACACGAGGAATACGAGAAAAAACTTGATAAATGGCGCCTGGTTGATCAGCTCTGGAAACACTGCCGCAAAAAAATCGGCGGTCCGGCTTTTGTCATTCATCCGCCGGTGGCTTTGTCTCCCCTGGCCAAAAAAGTTTCCGGCCAGCCGGAATTGGTCCAGCGCTTTTGGGTTCTGTTGGGCGGGAGCGAGAATGGCAATGGTTATAGCGAGTTGAACGACCCGCTCGATCAGCGCCAACGTTTTGAGGCTCAGGCCAAATTGCGCGCCGCCGGTGATAAAGAAGCGCAAATGAATGATGTCGATTTCGTTGAAGCGATGGAATACGGAATGCCGCCGGTATCGGGCTTCGGCGTGTCCGAGCGATTGTTTGCTTTTCTATGTGATAAGCCGATTCGGGAGACAGTCTTGTTTCCTTTGTTGAAACCGGAAAATTCGGCCCCGAGCGTGAAGGGAAATAAGAATAAAAAATCATGAAACATGGCATTACCAGGGACGAGGCTCTGGCTTTGGTCCGAGATCGGGTAAAAAATCGCAATTTGGTGCGCCACATGCTGGCGACCGAAGCTATCATGAAGTCGCTGGCGCGGAAACTGGGCGAAGATGAAATTCAATGGGGTTTGGCCGGGCTTTTACATGACGCTGATATTGCCGATCCGGAGTGTCAAAATGATTTGAGCTTACAAGGGATCAAGATAGCCAAAGAACTTGAGGCGCGCGGCATTGATCCTGATATCTGCGGCGCTATTCGGGCGCACAATGAAGCGACCGGCGAACCGCGAAATAGCCGGATCAAACAAGCTATTTATGCCACCGATCCTTTGACCGGTTTGATTGTGGCTTCGGCCTTGGTTTTACCGGACAAAAAATTGAAGTCGCTGACGGTCGATTCGGTGCGTCGTCGATTTCGGGAAAAATCATTCGCCAGAGGCGCCAGGCGAGAAGCCATGCAAGAGATTACTTCCTTGGGCTTGAGCTTGGATGATTTATTCGACAATGGGCTAAAGGCCATGCAGTCTATTTCCGATGATTTGGGTTTATAGTCACTTAAATATAAAAAGTATGTTCCCAAAAATTTTCAAAACAATTGTTTGTCTCAGTGTTATGGTGGTTTTGCTGGTACCGGTCATGACGCTGGCCGCGACATTCAAAAGCGAGGAAAATCTCGTCGTGAATGAAGAAACTGAGGACCTCTATGCGGCTGGAGCCAATGTCAGTATTCTCAAATCAGTGACCGGCGATCTGACGGTGGCCGGCAGTACCGTGACCGTTAATCCCGGCGTGATGATTTCCGGCGATCTCAATATCGCCGGCGGCCAACTCTGGCTCGATGGTCAAGTTGCCGATGATGCTCGCGTAGCCGGTGGAATGGTGACTCTAAATAGCCAGATTGGCGACGATCTTTTCATCATGGGCGGGACGGTGTTTGTGACGGGACCGGTCAAGGGTGATATCTATGCGGCCGGCGGAACTGTTTCACTGGGGGGCGTGGTTGAAGGCAAGGTCGTGGCCAGCGGCGGTGAAGTAATTCTGGAAGAGGGTGCGGATATCAAAGGCGACTTTGAATATAGCTCCGAGACGGCCGGGCAGATTGCGGGCGGAGCCAAAGTAGGCGGCAATACAATTTTCCACCAGATAGAGGCTCGGCAGAGCAATTGGCAGCAACACGGAATCGGTTCATTTATCGGTTTCGCGGGATTGGCGGGATTAGCGGCTCCGATGGTTTTTGTTCTGGGATTTGTGGCTTTGTTCTTATTGACACTACTGGTGGTTTTCTGTGCTCCGCTCAAAACACAGGATACCGCCCAGAATTTCGTCAAGCATCCTTGGAAAAGTTTGGGCTTTGGCCTGGCCTATTTGATTGCCACGCCGATTGTCGGATTTATTTTCTTGATTATACCGTTCACTTTTCTGATCGGGGCGGTAATTTTGATCGGGTATCTTCTTTCGCTGTTTCTCTTGCCCGCCGTTTTGGCTTTTTTCATCGGCTCTGGTATTTTACGTCTGATGCACAAACAAACTGATTTCACACGGCGTTCGCACCTGGTCTGGGCCGCTTTGATTGGTTCGTTGATTTACAGCTTGATGATGTTTATTCCGATTCTGGGAGGCCTGCTGATTGCCTTGGGTATCGTGTTTTCCGCCGGCGCGCTGATTATGGTTTTACGCCCGCTCGGTTTCAAAAAACGAGCCTGGAATAAGAATTTACCTACTCCGCCTAATTCATAAGCCGTCATGATCGACATAAAATTGTTGCGAGCCGACCCCGAGAGCTATCGGGCGGCGGCCAAAATAAAGGGCATCAAATTGGATTTGGATCGTCTGCTGGAACTTGATCGCCAACGTTTGGATTTGCTTCAGAAAATAGAGCGCGCGCGCCAGGAAAAAAACGACCAAGATGATTTGATCAAACAGGCGCCTCCGGCGGAGCGAGCCGAGCTTATTGCGGGCGGGAAAAAGATAAAAGAAAAACTGGCCGGCATCGAGCCGGAGCTGAAAAAAATCGAACCGGAGTATCGTGATTTGTTGAGCCGAGTGCCTTTACCGGCCGATCCCGATACGCCTGTCGGAACGGATGATCGGGGCAACAAGGAAATCTCGCGCCACGGAAAAATTCCGGAATTTTCGTTTGCCCCCGCCAATCACGTGGAACTTGGTCGGCGGCTGAATATTTTGGACTTGGAAGCCGGGGTCGGCATTTCCGGTTATCGCGGTTATGTCCTGAAAAACGAAGGGGTCTTGCTTCATTTGGCGGTGCTATGGCACGCGCTTCTGAAATTGCGCCAAAAAGGCTTTATGCTGATTATTCCTCCGACACTGGTGAAAGAATTTGCTTTATTTGGCAGCGGTCACTTTCCTTTTGATCGGGAAAATGTCTATCGGGTCTCGGAACAAGGCGATCGGGAGTCGACCAAGGGCGAGCCGCTCTATTTGGTCGGGACCTCAGAGCCGGCCTTATTGGCTCTCTATGCCAAAAAGACATTGACGGAAAAAGAGTTGCCGCTAAAATTGTGCGGGTTTTCACCTTGTTACCGGTCGGAGATCGGGAGCTACGGCAAGGATACTTCCGGGGTTTATCGAATTCATGAGTTTTGGAAAGTAGAACAGGTGGTGATCGGCCGAAATAATTTGAATGAATCGCTGCGTTGGCTGGAAGAATTACGTTCGATCAGCGAAAGCATTTTACAAGATTTCGGTTTGCCTTATCGGGTGGTGCAGAATTGTTCCGGCGACATGGGGGCGGGAAAATATAAAATGTATGATATCGAAACTTGGATGCCCGGCCGTAAAAATTACGGCGAAACCCATTCCGATTCGCTGTTGTGCGATTGGCAGGCTCGCCGTCTGAATATTAAGTACAAAGATTCCTCGGGTAAAATAAATTTTGCTCATACCCTGAACAATACCGGCATTGCCTCGCCTCGAATTTTGATTCCGCTATTGGAAAATCATCAGCAGGCTGACGGCAGCGTCAAGATTCCCAGGGTTTTACAGCCCTACCTCGGAGCTGAAATTATCAAGCCGAAAAAGTAAGTATGATTATTGCTATCGATGGCCCGGCCGGCTCCGGCAAGGGGACCGTGGCTAAATTGTTATCAAAGAAACTAGGATTTACCCATCTGGACAGCGGAAGTTTCTATCGGGTGGCGGCTTTTTATGTTTTTGATAATCAACTTGATCAGAATAAGAGCGTCCCAATTATTGCGCTTCTTCCTCGTTTGCAAGTGGAATTTCGTGAGACGCCGCGAGGGCAGAAGGTGATTTCGCGCGGCCGCGATCTGACCGACGAAATTCGCTACGACTTGGTATCGAAAATTGTCCCGGTTGTCAGCCGAATTCCGGAAGTTCGGCAGTGGGTCAATCGTTCGGTGCGCGCTTTGGCGGCTCGGCACGATGTGGTGGTTGAGGGGCGTGATATGACGACCGAAGTTTTTCCGGAGGCTGAATTGAAATTTTATCTCGATGCGGCTCTGGACGAACGCGCGCGCCGGCGTTATTTAGAGTTGAAAAATAAGGACGATAATGTTACACTGGCTGGAATCAAGGCGGGGATAGAACAGCGCGATCACCTTGATCGTTCCAAGCCGCGGGGAGCCTTACGAATCGCTCCGGACGCGGTTTATATCGATTCCACGAATCTAAGTCCCGGCGCGGTAGTCGATTTTATCATTGATAAAGTTAATAGTCTTAGATCTGGTGCTAAGACAGCCTAAAAAATCATGGCTCAGAATCCTTATCTCAACGCGAGTAATCAGTTGAACAAAGCTCTAGTCCTTTTGCGACAAGAGTCATTTTTTGATCGTCTAAAGTCTCATGACAAGATTATTGAAGTGTCGTTGCCTCTAAAAATGGATAATGGTACAACCAAGGTTTTTCGAGGTTGGCGCGCCCAACATAATCGCGCGCGCGGGCCCTATAAGGGCGGCATCCGTTTTCATCCTGATGTATCGCTAAATGAAGTCAAAGCGCTTTCCATGTGGATGACCTGGAAATGTGCCGTGGCTGACATTCCTTTTGGCGGCGGTAAGGGCGGCGTGATCGTTGATCCCAAGAAACTTTCGGTGGGTGAATTGGAGCGCCTGACTCGGCTTTATGTTGATCGTATTTATTCCGATATCGGACCAGAGGTTGATATCCCTGCCCCGGATGTTAATACCGATCCGCGGGTCATGGCCTGGTTTTATGATGAATTCAGTAAATTGGCCGGACATCAGGAACCGTCCTGCGTGACCGGAAAGCCGATGGCTGCCGGCGGATCAGCGGGACGCGGCACGGCGACAGCCAAGGGGGGGACGATAGTCTTGGCCGAAGTCATTCGACAATTGGAATTGGAATTGCCCTGGCGGACGGTCGCAATTCAAGGTTTTGGCAATGCCGGTGCTAATGCGGCGCGTTTATTGGCCCAACAAGGATATTTGATTCTGGCTGTTTCCGATTCGCGGGGCGGTGTTTATGCCCGAAAGGGTTTGGATATTGCAAAACTGGTGGCTCATAAAAAACAAACCGGTTCGGTGGTTGGATTCCCGGGAGCGACCAAGTCGATTACCAATAAACAGATTCTGGAATTGCCGGTTGATGTTTTGGTTCCGGCGGCTTTGGAAAATCAGATTACGGCGCAGAATGCCGGACGGATCAAGGCTAAAATTATTTTGGAACTGGCCAATGGTCCGGTCGCGCCGGAAGCTGATGAAAAATTGTTCAAGCGCGGTAAGATTGTTATCCCGGACGTTTTGGCTAATTCCGGCGGCGTGACCGTCAGTTATTTCGAATGGGTTCAGAATCGTCAGCGGGTGGCTTGGAGCGAGGCTGAAGTATTCAAGCAGTTAACGTCAAAGCTCGAGACGGCCACGGCGGCGATTATAAAAACCCAGCGGCAGTATTCGTCTGATTTGCGCTTGGCTTCATATCTGCTGGCGATTCAGCGAGTGCTGGCTGCCGGTTCGATTTAGCGCTCGTTTATTTGCCTGAGTTAATGATATGGTTCGTTTGCGGAAACAAAATCTTTCCGATCAAAGCGTAATCCAAAAAGAAGTTCGCCGCCAGCGGGCTAATATTGTTCAGCGCACCCCTCCCGGAGTGCGCCCGGCCCGAATAACCAAAGCGCGTCGATATCTCTTTCTGATTTTAGCTGTTGCGCTGGCGCTGATAGTGATGGGTATATTTATGTTTTCCGGGAAATTCCAAGTTCAGCGGATAATCGTTGTCGGCAATGACAGCGTGTCGGATGAACGAGTGGAAGAACAGATCAATCTGGAAAAAGAGGGGACGGTCTGGGGAATTTTTCCGAGCAGTAATATCTTTTTCTTTAACACTCGCCGTGCGACCGCGCGCCTGATGGAAGAAATTGTTCAGATTCGGCAGGTTGAAGTTAAGCGGCAAATGCCGGACGTGCTCAAGGTTTACTTGGAGGAGCGGGAGCCGGCCCTTGTTTGGCAAACCGGGGAAGACGAGTATTATCTTGATCTGGAAGGTGTCATCAGTAAGGAAATACACGGCGATCCGGAATTTAATTTGCCGAAAATGCGCGATGAGTCCAAGCGCGAGGTGCAAACGAAGGAAAAACTCGTTTCCAAAAACTTTGTGGAATTTTCGGTCGATTTGGCGAAGACTTTCCAATCCGAAACCGGTTTGGAATACGAAGAGCTTAGCACACCGGCGCCTATATCGCGTGAAATCAGGGTACGCACGAAACTGGGATGGTATATTTATTTCACTTCCGAACGAACTCTGGAGAGCCAGTATCAAAAACTATTGCTGATCTTGAACAAAGAGCTGAAAAAGGGGCAAAAGGAAAATTTGGAGTATATTGACTTAAGGATCAAAGACAAGATATTCTATAAGTAGTCATTAGTCTTTGGTCTTTAGCCATGGAATACCGCTGGCGAAAGACTAACGACTAAAGACTAAAGGCTAATATGTTCTGGGCTTTTATCGGAATCATTGTTGGAATCGCCGTGGGAGTTTTGTCCCATTTCTCGATTCCTCCGGAATATGCGCGCTATACGGCGGTGGCTGTTTTGGCTATGCTGGACTCCATTTTCGGCGCCTGGCGCGCGGAATTGGTGACGCGTTACCAGTACAAGACAGATTACTCATACAAGGGACCTGGTTTTAAGGAAAAACGGGATCAATATAATCCGTTGATTTTTATTTCCGGACTGGTTTTTAACACCGCGCTGGCTGCCGCTTTCACCTATCTGGGTGATCGTCTGGGTTTGGATATCTATATCGCAGTCGTTGTCGTGTTTACCTGGCGCATATTTATGAATCTGGGAGTGGTTCGACGGGTATATTTCCAACGCTGGACGAAGAAGAAGGAAGAATCTTTAGTCTCAAAAGACATGAACCAAAAAACTTGAAATTTTAACTGGTTTATATTACAATAGCCTTGCTCAAAACGAGTAAGGCTATTTGTAAAAAGCTAATAATCCTTACCATGACCTTCAATTTTAAGCGCTATTTTGTCTTATTTTGCCTGGGATTAAGCGTGTTGCTCAATATTTTTCTGTGGGTTTACTTGGCTATCAAAGTTCCGGTCTTGGGGGAAGAAGTGGTTTTGCACTATGACGCCATCCAGGGCGTTGATTTGATCGGTCCGGGGAACCATTTCTATGTTCTCCCTTTGATCGGCTTGGTCATTATTGGGATAAATTTCCTGCTGGCGGCATTTAGTATCAAGACTAATCGTTTGGTTGCCCAGGTACTAAGCGGATTGGCTGTGGTCGGGCAGGTTATTTTAGTCGTTGCGGCGATGCTGATGGTGAATATAAATATTTGATATGTTTAATTGGAATCCGGCTCATCGTCCGGTCTATTATCGAATTTTAGAAATTATTCCGGCGGTGTTAAGTTGGGGCACACTGATTTTGTGCGTGGTCCTTTCTTTTGTTGTGCCTTTGTGGATAGCTATTTTTGTGGTTTGTTTTGATCTTTACTGGCTGATGCGAGTTACGTATTTATCGTACCATTTGATTGAAGGCTACCGGCAGATGCGTCAGAATATCAAGACCAATTGGCTGGAGCGCATCAAACTGATTAAAGGGCGAAATTGGGCTGAATACTATCATCTGATCATTTTCCCGGTGGCTCGGGAAGTGGCGGTAATGGAATCCACTTTCGAAGCTTTGGTGCGAGCCAATTATCCTCTGGATAAATTTATCGTGGTATTGGCGTGTGAGGATAAATACTGGTCGGAGACCGGCCCTGTTGCCGACATTATTGCGAAAAAATATAGCGTTCGTTTCAAGCATTTTGAGATTACTCGACATCCGCCCGGACTGCCCGGCGAATTAACGGGCAAGGGGTCAAATGAAGTCTGGGGCGCGAAAAAAATCCATAGGTATATCGATGAGCAAAAAATACCTTATGAAAAAATAATCGTCTCGGTTTTTGATATCGATACTCAAATACATCCGGAATACTTCGGCCGTCTGGCTTATGTCTACCTGACCCACCCCAGACCGGAGCGAGCGAGTTATCAGCCGATCCCTGTTTTTAACAATAATATCTGGGACGCCCCGGCGTTGGTGCGAGTGGTCGCTTCCTCTACGACTTTTTGGGAATTGATGGAACAGGGGCGGCCGGAAAGACTGGTTACTTTCTCGAGCCATAGTATGAGCTTTAAGGCGCTGGTTGATGTGGGCTTTTGGGCTACAGACCATGTTTCGGAAGATTCTCGGATTTTCTGGCAGTGCTTGCTTCATTATAACGGCGCTTATGAAACGGTTCCTCTTTATTTCCCGGTATCCATGGATGCCTGTCTGGCCGATACTTACTGGCAGAGTATGGTTAATCAGTATAAGCAACAACGACGCTGGGCATGGGGGACGGAAAATTTGCCTTACACGATTTATAATTTCCATCTTAAGCGGAAACAGATTCCAGGAAAAACTCGTTTGTTTTTCAGCTGGATTTTATTTGATGGCGCCGTTTCTTGGGCGACCAGCGCTATTATTATCGCCGTGATTGGTTGGTTGCCGCTCCTGGTTGGCGGAGAAAACTATGCTAATACCGTTTTCGCCCAATCACTGCCTCAGGTCGCCCAAGTCCTGATGACTATTGCCATGGTAGGTATGTTTACTTCGATGTTTGTTACCTTGCTGATGTTGCCTCCGCGGCCGAAAAAATATACTTTCTGGCGGCACTTTGTCATGGTATTGCAGTGGGCGCTACTTCCGATCGCCACTGTTTTCTTCGGTTCTTTTGTGGCCTTAGATGCCCAGACTCGCTTGATGTTGGGCAAATATATGGGATTTTTTCTCACGCCTAAAGCCCGTCGAGACAAGAACGGCAAAGCTTCGACTGCCGCCGAAGCGGTTAGCTCGATAAATAAATAATATGGCTCGATGGTTTGTACTATATTTGTTGCCTTTTATGGTCGCGCTGGCGATCAGTTTTTTCATGGTGCCGCTGGTCAGGCGCTGGGCGATTAAAATTGGGGTTGTTCGGGGGCATCGGCCGAATCACCCCCAAGATATCCATACGCAACGCCAGCCGGTGGCTCTTTTGGGCGGGACGGCCATTTTCATTTCTTTTTTCGCCTTGTTGGCTTATTACTCTTTGTTTACCGATCTGCTCTTAAGCGGTTTTTTATTGCCCAAATATCTCTGGGGTATATTGGCCGGCGGGGTCATTCTTTTTATCGGTGGATTCATCGATGATAAATATGAGCTTCCGGCCAAATGGCAGTGGGTGGCTCCAGTCGCAGCTATTATTATAATTATTGCCAGCGGTGTCGGCCTCGATTTTATCAGTAATCCCCTGGGGGATGAGATCAGACTGGATCACTGGTCCACGACGCTTTTTCAAATAGGGGGTTTGCCTTATCGGATAGTCTGGGGCGCCGACCTTTTCGCGCTGGTTTGGATGTTGGGAATGATTTATGCCGTAAAGTTCATCGATGGAGTAGACGGGCTTTCGGCCACGATAAATTTTGTCGGATTTTTAATAATTTTTTTCTTAAGCTTGATGACCGACGTCAATCAGCCAGAAACCGCTTTTTTATCCATTGTTATGGCGGGAGCGATTCTGGGGGTATGGATTTATCAGTTCCCGCGCGGACTGATCCAGATCGGCGAGGGGGGAGTTTGGTTCATGGGATTCATGCTGGGGTTGCTGGCGATTCTTAGTGGCGGAAAAATCGCTACGGCCTTGTTGGTGATGGGTATACCGATCATCGATACGGCGCGAGTAATTATCGGACGGGTAATTCGAAAACGTTCGCCTTTTCAGGGAGACAATACTCACATCCATCATTTGTTGTTGCGGCTGGGTTTGAAACCCTGGCAGGTCGTCTTGGCGATTGGTTTGCCCTCTTTGCTTTTCGGTGTTTTAGGCTTGATTTTGCAGGGAGAGCAGAAAATGTTTGCCCTGGTTTTCGTCTTTATCGGGATGACTGCATTCGTCGTGACCCTCGGGGCGATTCTGTCTCGTCGAGATCGGCGCCGTCTTGACGAAGCGCCAAAGACCTGATAGACTAGCGAAGTCATTTGATATCTAATCATAATTCTATGGAATTCTCGATTATTGAAACCGGCTCCAAGCAATATAAAGTCTCCAAAGGTGATAAGCTTTGGGTGGAATTGCTGCACGAAAAAGATGGCGCCAAGCTCACTTTTAAGCCGTTATTTCACTGGGACGGCAAAACGGCCCAAATCGGCAAACCGCAATTGTCCGGCCAAGCGGTTGAGGCGAAGGTTGTGGGTGAAGTTCGCGGCGACAAGTTGCGCATTGTGAAAAAGAAAGCCAAGAAACGTTATCAAAGAGCCATGGGCCATCGGCAGAATTATACTGTCATTGAGATAACTAAAATTTAGATTTCGATTGTGAAAAAACAGGTGCGGTCTTAAGGCCGCACCTGTTTTTGGTATCTGCATTTTTAGTATTCTTTTCTTCCTTCCAGCGCTCGCGATAGGGTCGCTTCATCGGCGTATTCCAAATCTCCGCCGATCGGGAGCCCGCGGGCGATACGAGTCAGTTTTGCACCGGTCGGTTTTAGCAATTTGGAAATATATAGCGAAGTCGCTTCGCCTTCGGTGGTGGGATTAGTCGCCAGAATTACTTCTTCGATTTTTTCGTCTTTTACGCGTTGCACCAGTTGATCGATCGTCAGCTCTTCCGGCCCGATCCCGTCAATGGGTGAGATCGTGCCCTGGAGGACATGGTAAAGCCCGCGAAATTCATTGGTTTTTTCGATTGCCACGACATCCAATGGTTCACTGACAACGCAAATTTTACGCGCGTCCCGGCTTTTATCGCGACAGATTACGCAGGGTTCGGCTTCGGTAAAATTGTGGCATTGGGTGCAGGTTTTGATCGACTTTTTCAGGTCGGTAAAAGATTGGCCGAAATTAGCCAAGGTGGCCTGATCTTGTTTCAGTAAATAAAAAGTCAGTCGCTCGGCGCTTTTGGGCCCAATGCCGGGTAGAGAAGAGAGAGAAGCGATTAAATTTTGGATCGAAACAGGGAGGATGTTCATGGGCTAGGCATGCTTAAGGTATCTACATCTGAATTTCGCCGCTTTGCATTTTGCGGATCATCAGATTTTTCAGTTCCTTACTGCACTGCTCGAAAGATTCTTTGACCGCGTTTTGCAGCTGCTCTTGGTTTTCCGGAGTGAGCAGCGAGCTGTCAATAAAAACTTCTTGTATCTCTTGGTTGCCGTCCATAGTGATCCGGACCAAGCCGCGAACCGCTTCGCCGGTAATAGTCTCGGCGGCGAGTGATTTTTTGATGGTGTTGGCTTGAGCGCGGAGGTTGTTGAGGTTTTTTAGTTGGTCAAACATCTTAAATAAGATATTAAGAATATTAAGATATTAAGAAAATTAAGACGTTAAGAGATTAATAGATATTACTTTTGGTTTTTGGCGAGATTTTCGAAGCGGATGCTGTTATCGCGAAAATACATTTCAACTTGTCCGGTCGGGCCATTGCGATGTTTGGAAACTATCACATCGGCGATATGTTTGCGGTCGGTGTCGGGATTTTCGCGCTCTTCGCGATAAATAAATAACACGACGTCGGCATCCTGCTCGATCGATCCGCTTTCGCGCAAATCGGATAGTTTGGGAATTTGGGGCGAGCGGGATTCGACAGCACGGCTGAGCTGGGAGAGGGCTAAAACCGGAACATTCAGTTCGCGCGCCAAGCCTTTGAGGGCGCGGGATATTTCAGAAACTTCTTGGACACGATTGTCCGGGTTGCTGCCTTCCATCAGTTGCAAGTAGTCAATGACGATGAAACCCAGGTTTTGCTCAAGCTGGAGCCGCCGGGCTTTGGTCCTGATTTCCATGACATTACTGCTGGCGCTATCGTCAATATAGATAGGTGCGTCGGACAAGCGTCCCATGGCATCGCCGATCCGGGCGAAATCATCATCCACTCCGGAGTTGCCGAGTTTCCCGGTGCGCATTTTCCAGCTGTCGACTTTGGCTTCGGAGCACAGTAGACGATCGACCAGCTGCTCTTTGGACATTTCCAAGCTGAAGATGCCGACCGGAACTTTTTCGTTGACCGCGATATGGCGGACGAAATCAAGCGCCAGGGCGGTTTTTCCGACCGAGGGGCGGGCGGCCAATATAATCAGGTCGGATTTTTGGAGTCCGGACAGGATATTGTCGAGATCCTTGAAGCCGGTCGGTAAACCGCGTAATTTCCCGCTGGATTTATGGAGATCATCTATCCGATCAAAAGCTTCGACTAAGATGTCTTTTAGCGGTATAAAACGTTCTTTTAAATATTTTTGGGAAACGGAAAATAGTTTTTGTTCGGCTTGATCGAGCGTTTTGGCGATTTCCTCGTCTTCGCGAAATCCCAGGGTCCCAATATGGTTGGCGGCGCCAATAAGTCGCCGAAGAGTCGATTTATCGCTGACAATTTTAGCGTAATGGGTGATATTGCTGGCGGTCGGGACGACATTGACCAGCCGGGTTATACTGGTTGAGCCGCCCACGGTTTCCAGCTGCTTTTTTTCCTTGAGCTTGTTGGACAAACTCAAAACATCGATCGGGTCGCGGTGTTCATACAGGTCCAGCATAGCTTCATAAACCAGGCGATGGGCGTCTTTGTAAAAATCACTCGGTTCGATCTGGTCGGCGATCTTTACGATGGCGTCTTTGTCCAACATAATAGAGCCGAGGAGCGATTCTTCGGCCTCGATATTTTGCGGCGGTAATCGATTGGCGTTGTTTGATTCCATAAACTTCTTTTTAGTATATCACAGGATTTGAGCGCGACAAGGGTCGGCGGTAGGCGGGTTTTTGCCCACCTTGCCCACTTTCTTGTGCACATTGACAAAGTACGAAAAACCTGTATAATAAGGACAACTAAAGGCTTTTTGGTTTTTGGAGAAGAGTAATTAGAATAACATGCCTTATCGGATTGCCCGCTACATTCTGAATTTTTTTCATGCGGTTGAGCATCGTTTTATCGCCCAACCGGCGAAAAATGTGCTTAATCGTGAGATTGCCAGCCACCAGGAATTGGTGGCTGATTTGGTTCAGTTGCCGGCGGTGAAGTATACCAAGCGAGTGATGCATCATCGCTACCATTCGCGATTTGATCATATGTTGCTATCGAGCAAGTTTGCTTATTACTTTGCTCAAAAAATCGGGGCGAATGTTTGGACCTGCGTTCGGGCGGCTGTTTTGCATGATGTCTGGACCCAGGGATATCAAGTTCAGCCCGCGGTCGATTTTGCGAAAAAAATCGGTGAAAGCCAGGCGGTACAAGACGCGATTGCTTCGCACATGGTGCTGAATAAAGCTCCGCGCACTCGTGAGCAATGGGTGGTGGCTTTTGCCGATGAATGTGCTTGGGCGGTTGAATCTTTGGAATTCTTGAAGCACGGCCTCCGTAATTTTTTCGGCTGGCTGGCGCAGGTATCGCCGGTCAATCTCAAATAATTTTTTATCGTTTTTCTTAACCGGATTTCCCGACATTGGCTCGGATCAAAGTCGGTCGGTTGTTTGCCTGATTTCATTCAAGATTGCTTTGATCTGTTCCAGAGTGTCTACTCGAACTAATTTTTGCCGCCACCGGGCGGCATTTTTAAATCCTTTGATATACCAGGCGTAGTGCTTGCGCATTTCCGTAATGGCGCCGGCTTCATTGTGGCGATAAGCGATTTGCAGTTCCGTATGCTGGAGCATGGTGGCGAGAATCTCATTCAAGGCCGGTTGGAATTTCGGTTCTTTCAGTTTTTTGAAAATAAAGGGATTGCCCAGTGCCGCCTGGCCGATCAGGACGTATTTGGCGCCGGTCGTTTCTCGAACTTGATTGATGTCGATTGCGGTTCGCAGACCGCCGCTGACAATGATCGGGATAGAGACATGTTTTGATACTTCAGCGACGGCTGAATAGTCTAGGGGGCCGGTGAAAAATTGTTTTCTCAGCCTCGGGTGGATAATAAGCGCGTCGATCCCGGCCTGTTCGAGCTTGGGAGCTAAAGTCAGAATGGTCGGCTCTCCATTACCGAGCCTGGTTTTGGCCGAGAGAGGAGTCTGTTTTATTGCCGACTTCACGGCTCGAATGATTTTTACCGCTAAATCGGGTTTATCCATCAGGGCGACGCCGCTGCCGCTGTTAACCACTTTTCGTACCGGACAGCCCATATTTATATCGATTCCGTCGGGCTGGAATTTTTCGACGAGTATTTTCGCGGCTTGCGCCATCTCGGCCGGATCATGGCCGAATAATTGGAGGATGATCGGGCGCTCATTTTGTTTGAATCGGCCGTACTCCAGGCTTTTGGAACCGGTTATCGTTTTTGGGTTTTCCAAATCCCACATTTCTTGGCTTTCGTTTCGGCAGATGCCGGTGGCGCTGATCATTTCACTGAAAACAAAATCAGCTCCATATTTTTTACAGAGCTCTCGAAAGGGGGAGTCGGAAATACCCGCCAAGGGGGCGAGGCCGACGGCGTCAGGGGGGAGTTGGAGCCAAGGCATAAGACAAGTAACAAGTAACAGCTAACAAGTAACCAAAAAGGATAATTCCAATTTGTTACCTGTTACTTGTTACTTGATCTTCCAGTCCGTCCCTTGGGCGTTGTCCTTAATGGTTACGCCTTTATCCAGGAGTTTTTGCCGGATAGAATCAGCGGTCGCGAAATCTTTTTTGGCGCGGGCCGCTTGGCGGGAAGCGATCAATTTTTCGATTTCCATTTCGGAAATTTTTGCGATGCGCGGATAATAGTTCAGGAAAGCCAGGACTTTATCGAGCCGACGGAGCAAGTTCAGAATATTTACGGCGTCGGTCTTGGTCAGCTGGTCGGCATCGGCCAGGCGGTTGCCGTTTTTGGCCAGTTCAAAAATCGCATCCAGAGCTTTGGGGGTGTTTAGGTCGTTATCCAGTGATTCGCGGAATGATTCTTCCGTTTGCGCTATCAGTTCGTCAACTTCCGGGCTGGAGTTGCCGGTGTCGGTGATTTTCGTCAGCCGTTCTTTAAATTCCACCAGCCGGTTCAGTTTGGTGCGGGCATCGTCCAGTGCTTCCCAGGTGAAATTAAGCCGTGAGCGATAGTGGCCGCTGAAGATAAAGAAACGATAAACCAGGGGATCGTAACCTTTTTCTTCCAAGTCGGCTAAAGTATAAATATTCCCTTTGGATTTGGACATTTTGTCCTGATTGATCAGCACGAAATAAGAATGGACCCAGTAACGGGCGAATGGTTGCCCGGTGGCTGCCTCGCTTTGAGCGATCTCATTTTCATGGTGGGGAAAAATATGGTCTTCACCGCCGGCATGGATATCCATGGTGGTATCAAGGTATTTCATGCTCATGGCGGAACACTCTATATGCCAACCCGGGTATCCTTTGCCCCAGGGAGAATCCCATTGCATCAGATGATCTTTTGGGGCGTGCAGCCACAAAGCAAAATCGCCCGGGTGCTTTTTGTCGGGGTGGGCTTCGAGGCGCAGTCCGGTTGTTATTTTATCCGGTGTCTGTCCGGAAAGTTTTCCGTACTCTTTGAACTTGGCAATATCGAAAAAAACATTCCCTTTTATTTCGTAGGCAAATCCTTGGTCGACCAGTGATTTGATCAGTTTGATCATTTCCGGTATGTGTTTGGTGGCCTGGGGATATTTATGGGCGTGTTCAATCTGGAGTTTATCGATATCGGCCATAAAACTTTGCGTGTAAAACTCGGCAATTTGAGCCGGGGTTTTTCGCTCAGCTTTGGCGGATTTGATCATTTTTTCTTCACCGCTATCGGCATCATCGGTGAGATGTCCCACATCAGTAATGTTCATGATATGACGCACTTCATAGCCGCTATATTCCAGAAAGCGTCTCAAAAAATCCTCTCTCAGGAAAGTTGCAAAATTGCCGATATGCGCAAAAAGATAAACGGTTGGTCCGCAGGTGTAAATTTTCACCTTGCCTTTTTCCAAAGGTGTGAACGGCTCAATTTTTTTCGTTAAGGTGTTGTATAGTTTTAGGGCCATGTTAGGGCTTATTTATGCGGTTGATTGATTCTATGTTATCACGACAATTGGGGTTTCGCAAACAACTCGATTTGTGTTATACTAAACACAGTTTAAATCTTAATCCAAACAGCGTTTGGAATGTTTAATAATATGGCTACGCCTCTTATCCCCAGCCGGCCGCCGCAACGTGAAGTTTTTTCCGAAACTTCTTCATTGGATACGTCCGAAAAAACACCGCGGGACGTTGCCGCCGAAACGACCGAGACTCCAGAAGTTACGCCAGAGACCGTCGAGGCGTCGGCTGATGCCGCTATTGCATCCAAAAAAGAGGAGATAAAAGCCGAACCGGTCGCAGAAAGTCTGTCGGCGTCAGCCGGGCCTGTTCCGGCTCCGGTTAAAACACCCAAGGTCGGCGGTTATGTCAGCGCGGCCGATCTGAAAAATTTAGAGAGCTTGCCCCGGGCCGAGCAGGTGAAATATTTGACCGAGATTGTTTATCAAAAAGGATTGGATCGAGCCATCACGACGGTGAAAAATTTAAACGACCCGTATTTGCTCGATTTACTGCATGATACTTTGGTCACGGAATTGTTTCAAAAACTAAAAGGCCCCCGAGTAAACGAAAAATAAACATGAATTTTTTGTGGCTTCAGAATATCGATACCGATCCCGCCGCCATGGGGTGGCTGGCCTTTATTGGTTTTATTCTGTTGGCGGCCGGCGTGGTTTTGTTGTATCTGTATCGCCATCGAGTCACTCTTCATGATTTACTGGATACGGTTTTGCTGGAGGTGACTTTGCCGAAAGAATTTTCCGAAAAAGAGGAAGAGGCGAAAAAACAAGAAAAAGAGTTGATCTCTGTCGGGGAGCAGTTTTACGCCTCGCTTGGTTCGCTTATTTCCAAGCGGCAGCCTTTTATGTCGCCTTCGGTGCATTTTTCTTTGGAGATTGCCGCCTACGACAAGCAAATCTTTTTTTACGTCAATACTCCGCGCCGGTATAAAGAATATGTCGAGCGTACGATTCATGCCCAATATGCGAAGGCGGTCATCGAAGAGGTGTCTGATTACAATATTTTTTCTTCGCATGGAGTAGCGGCCGCGACGGAGATGAAATTGCGCGATCATTCCATGTTGCCTATAAAAACTTATCAAAAGCTTGAATCTGATCCGCTGAGCATGATGACGACGGCTTTCAGTAAATTGGGTACTAATGAGGGGGCGGCGCTGCAAATCGTTTTTCGGCGGGCGCCTCGCGGTTGGCGCAATAAGGGCTTGAAATTGGCGAAAAAAATGGTTGAAGGTAAAAGTCCCCAACGATTCGGAGAATCAGCTTCGGAATTCGGACAATCTTTTGGAAAGGAGTGGGGCAAATTGTCCGGGACGGATGATCCCAATAGGATGAATAATCCATATGAGAACATGCCTCGGCTCACTCCCGGAGAAGAGGAAAAGGTAAAGGGCATAGAAGAAAAAGCGAACAAAACTGCTTTTGAAGTACGGATTCGCCTGGTGGCATCGGCTCCAACTCTCGAGGCTGCGCAAAATAATCTGAACAGCTTGATAAATTCCTTTTCCCAATTTGATGTTCCCGAAGGTAATGGTTTCAAAGACAAAAAATTTATCAATCAGCGCCGAGTGGTAAATGATTATATTTTTCGTAATTTCGGCTGGCCGACTCATTACTACCTGAATACCGAAGAAATGACCTCGCTGTTTCATTTCCCGATTCGGACCACCGAGACGCCAACGATCAAGCGTCTGGAGGCCAAGCAGGCGCCGGCGCCGGCCAATACCCCGCAGGAGGGTATGCCCTTGGGCTTGAATATTTACCGCGGCGTCAAGAAAGACGCCCATCTCAAAGACGAAGATGCCATGAGGCATCTCTATATCGTAGGTAAGACCGGTATGGGTAAAACCGCCCTGATTGTCAATTTGGCCGCCTATCACATCAAGAAAGGGCGCGGGGTATGTATTATTGATCCCCACGGAGATTTGATCGAAGATACATTGGCGACGATGCCACGCGAGCGCGCCGATGACGTGATAATTTTTGATCCAAGCGATACCGATCGTCCGGTGGGACTAAATATGCTTGATTATGATCGCAATCATCCGGAGCAAAAAGATTTTGTAGTCGGGGAAATGATCAGGATTTTCGAAAAACTTTTCCCGCCGGAGATGATCGGACCGATGTTTGAACACAACATGCGCAATGTCATGCTGACCTTACTCGAAGACGAAGAAAATCCCGGAACGATTGTTGATATCCCGCGGATGTTTACCGATGAAGCATATCAGCGCTACAAGCTTCGTTTTGTCAAAGATCCGCTGGTTCGCTCTTTCTGGGAAAAAGAAATGGCGAAAACTTCCGATTTCCATAAATCGGAAATGCTGGGCTATCTGGTCAGCAAGGTTGGGCGTTTCGTGGAAAATAGCATGATGCGGAATATAATCGGCCAGACCCATTCATCTTTTGATATTCGAGAAGTGATGGATCAGAAAAAAATATTACTGGTAAATCTTTCCAAGGGCAAAACCGGAGAAATAAACAGTTCTCTCTTGGGCTTGATCTTGGTTTCCAAAATGCAAATGGCCGCGCTGAGTCGAGCGGATACGACTTCCGGCGAGCGGAATGATTTCTTTTTACTGATTGATGAATTTCAGAACTTCGTGACGGAAAGTATCGCGACTATTTTGTCCGAAGCGCGCAAATATCGCTTGTCATTGACCATGGCGCACCAGTATGTGGCTCAGCTGGCGGAAAAAAGCGAAGCGGTTCGCGATGCCGTTTTTGGAAATGTCGGCACGATTCTGGCGATGCGTGTTGGCGCGCCGGATGCGGAGTTTTTAGAAAGTGAATTTGTCCCGACTTTTGATCGATACGATTTGCAAAATGTCGATAAATTCAATGCCTACGTCAAAATGCTGATCGATAATAAGGCGACCAAGCCTTTTAACGTCAGATTATATCCTCCGCCGACCAATCGTAACCCGCGGGCGGCGGAACTGATAAAGCAAATTTCTCGCCTGAAATACGGCAAAGAGCGGTCTCTGGTGGAAAAGGATATCGGTCGACGGATGAAATTGGGAGAGCCGGCTCGCAGGCCTGATTTGGCGATGGGCAGTTTTAGGTAAAGGGCTGTGGCGGACTGACGAAGTAATGTCAAATAATAAATAACAAATATCAAATAAAATTCAAATCCCAATTTAGGAATACTGTTTTCCGAATTGGAGCTTGAATTTTATTGGATATTTGATATTCTTTCCCCCCTTCTTGCCAAATATTTTCGTTTATGATAGGGTATTGATACCCAGATAACTTCATACCAAAACAAAAACATGGAAAATGATAAGCTGTCTTTAGTTAAACAGCGCTTGGAAAGTGCTGAAAAAAGTGTTGCCTCAGCTCGAAAACTCTTAGAAGATCTGATGAACGGCGTCGGTGTCGACAAGGATTTTAGCGTTGAAAAAATGGCGGAAGGCTTGACCATTGATAAAGAATCTCGGGTGATTGAGGGCGTTTTTGACGGCGAAAGCATGATGGGACCGGACAAAAATCGCTATCCCGTTCCGGCCAACTATGCCAGTAAATCAAAATTAATCGAAGGTGATATTTTGAAGCTTACCATTGCCGGCGATGGATCGTTTATTTACAAACAGATCGGTCCGGCGGAGCGGCGCAAGGTCATCGGCAAGCTAGAAAAAATTCCCGGTGGGGCTTTTCAGGTGGTGGCACCGGAAGGCAAATTTCGAGTATTGCTGGCCAGCGTGACTTATTTCCAGGCGACGGAAGGAGATGATATAACCTTGATAATTCCTAAAAATTCCAAATCGGTTTGGGGAGCAGTGGAGAATGTTATTAAGGCTGGAGTCGCTTCCGGGCACGAGGAAAAGAAGCACAAGAATAAAGAAAAGGAATTAAAAGAATTGGAACATTCGGCTAATGAAAGTTTGTCGGATCGTTTTGATAACTTAGACGAGTTAGACGGCTTATCCAAAATCTAATGGAAGCATATTCATCGGTGAATTCAACTCCAGTCGAGCGACCGAGAAAAACGCTGGGTCAGATCTGGCGTTTTGTGGTTATCGGCTTCATGAACATGTTCATCGATTTGGCGGTGCTGAATCTGTTGATTTGGATTTCCGGAACCGGGCGTACCGGTATTTGGTACTCGGTATTTAAAGCGATGTCTTTCACGATTGCCGTGGTTAACAGTTATTATTTTAATCGTCGGTGGGTTTTCAGGGGGTTGGAAGGCAAGAAAGTCGCTATCGAGTTTTCTAAATTTATCATTGTCAGTATTATCGGGGCGTTTGTTAATGT
Organism: uncultured Candidatus Saccharibacteria bacterium; assembly: GCA_965230955.1. Classification (GTDB taxonomy): domain Bacteria; phylum Patescibacteriota; class CALEFQ01; order CALEFQ01; family CALEFQ01; genus CALEFQ01. Next base: position 455,704 of record OZ246404.1, read on the forward strand.
CGGCGCGGCATCGCTGGTGGCGAATTTCCAAGCTCCGCTCACATCTTTTTTCCAGGCGATTCCCGGGATTAAGCAATTATTTGATTGGGGAGTAGCTCTACTCGGAAGAATCACCACTGACGCCTGGGCGACAGTGGGCGGATTGTTTGGTTCGGCGGCGGGACTGATCTGGAATTTCGTCGGTTACAAATTCTTGGTGTTCATAAAGAAAAGTAAAACGTAAAACGAAAAACGTAAAAACGGGCGAATGCCATAATTTTACGTTTTATGTTTTACGTTTTTAATTATCGTTTCTCGCCAGATTGCCCTTGATCGACCGTGTTGGTTATGATACGATAAGCATAATTAAGTCGCTATTATGTCCCTGGCTTTATATCGAAAATATCGTCCGAAAACTTTTGCCGAAGTGGTTTCGCAGGATCACGTCAAAACGACCCTGCTCAACTCCATCTCGATCAACAAAATCGGACACGCCTATATTTTAGTCGGCGCGCGCGGTATCGGGAAAACCACCCTGGCGCGTCTTTTTGCTAAGGCGATAAATTGCTTGGATAAGTCCGATTCCGAACCATGCAATCGATGCGAGGCTTGTTTGGCGATCGATGGCAATAAAGCGATGGATTTGCTGGAAGTTGACGCGGCCTCTAATCGCGGGATTGAGGAAATTCGGGCTTTGCGGGAAAAGGTGAAATTTACTCCGGCTAAACTGAAATACAAGGTGTTCATCATCGACGAAGTCCACATGTTGACCAACGAGGCGTTCAACGCTTTGTTGAAAACCTTGGAAGAGCCGCCGGAACACGCGATTTTTTTACTGGCCACCACTGAAGTGCATAAAGTTCCGGCCACGATTCTCTCTCGCTGTCAGCGTTTTGATTTAAAGAAGCTGACGATCCCGGAGCTGATCGGCTATCTGAAAAGGATCGCCAAAAGCGAGGGGATTGAAGCTTCTCAAGAAGCGCTGGAATTAATTTCCGGCCAGGCCGACGGTTGCGCCCGTGACGCCGTCAGTTTGTTTACCCAGGTCAACGCTTTTTCTAAAGGAAAAATCGACCAGAAATTAGTCAAAGAAGTTTTGGGAGTGGTTGACCAGGCCGCGATCGCGGAGTTTATCGATCATTTGATTGCTCGGTCTCCGGCGCGATGCGTGGATCAGCTGCAAAAAATACTGGAGAACGGCTATGATCTCGAGCAATTCACCAAAAACCTGATTGAGTATCTACGCAAGATGATGGTGGTTAAAATTGGTGCGGACGCTCGTGATATCGTTTTAGCCAATCTTTCTTCGGAGCAATTGGGCAAATTGCAGGCCCAGGCCGGACAGTTGTCTCTCGCCCCGATTGTTCATTTTATCAAAGCATTCTTGGATGCCCAGCAGCATTTGGGTGAATCGATTTATCCCCAGTTGCCTTTGGAATTGGCCTTGATGGAATTGTTTGGCGATTCGACGGAAACAAAAACAGCCGCGCCGGTCAGCGCGTCTGCGCCTGCCGTTAAGCTGATGCCTAAAATTCAGCCGGTGGAGACTGAGCCGGTAGAGAAAGCGGTTGAGCCGAAAAAGCCTTTGGTCGTAGCCGCGCCGGTTAAGCCGGTAGAGAAGGCGGAACATTTTCGCGGACCGGTCAATTCTGATTTAAAGTTGGATCATTTCAAATCTCGCTGGACGGAGGTAGTCCAGGAGGTGATCCCGATTAATTCATCCTTGGCGGCTTTTTTACGCATCGCAGTCATAAAAGATTTTGACGGGGAATATCTGACTTTGGCTTTCAAATTCCGCTTTCACAAGGAACGTATTGCCGATCATAAATATCGGATAATTGTCGAGAAGGTTTTGGCCAAAGTGCATCAGCAAAAGGTCTTGATTAAATGTGTTGTTGATGATACGCTAGTGCGCGAATCGGATCCGGTAGCCAAGGAAGAAGTCCGTAATGTCGCCAGCGCGTCTCAAGATGTGACGGAGCTGGCCAAGAGCATTTTTGGCGGAAAATTAGTGTAAAGTAACAAGGAACAGGGAACAAGTAACAAATAGGAAAAATTTTCATTCCCATTTGTTACCTGCTACTTGTTAGCTGTTACTTGTTTTATTGGGGAGTAGCCCCTCCTTCGCCCTTCGCCCCGCCATCCGCGGATTCTGCGGGGTGGGCTCAGGGCTTCGGAGGGCAGGCAAGTGGTTCCGGCCATTCGGCCGGACAAGAAGGCAGCGGCCGGATCATTCGACCCGGCAAGCCTTTGAAGCCGTCAGAGGGGTTCGGATATGTTTCCTACGGCTAAAGACAAATGACTAACGACTATATTGGGGAGTAGCCAAGTGGTAAGGCAGCGGCCTTTGAAGCCGCCATTCGAAGGTTCGAATCCTTCCTCCCCAGCCAAAAAATAACTCCGACGAAGTCGGGGATATTTTTTTATGTATAGGGCGAATCGGCGTGGTTTTTGACTTTTGGTTTGAAAAGAGAGAAGATAAGTAAGGTTCAGCGGTCGTTGCGCCGGAAAATATATTATAAATTTTTATGCCACAGCAAGTTGCTTGGGAAAAAGAGTATCGGCATCCGCAATTGATAACCGGAGATGATAAGCCGCAAAAAGATGTGTTGCGGTTTTTAAAATATCTGAAAAAAGATACGGGAAGCGAGTTGGAAAATCAGCGTATTTTGGATCTGGGATCGGGTACCGGGCGGAATGCCAATTATTTGGCCGAACTGGGCAATCTGGTTACCGGTTTTGAGATTTCTGCTACGGCGATAAAATTAGCGTCCGATCGGGCCAAGAGTCTGGGCGTGAGTGTTGATTATCGCCTGCATGACATCGGATCCACTTATCCCTTAGAGAGCCAAATGTTTGATTTGGTGCTGGATGTAATTTCCTCTAACTCGCTGAATATGCCGGAGAGAAAGATATATTTGTCGGAAGTCAATAGAGTCTTGAAGAGCGGCGGCCATTTTTTTGTGAAAGCTTTGTGCAAGGACGGTGATCAAAACGCCAAGGCCTTACTCAAGAAAAATCCCGGTTCGGAGCCTGATACGTATGTTAATGCCGAGATGAATCTGGCGGAAAGAGTTTTTTCCCGGCAGGATTTTATTGATTTGTATTCCAAATACTTCACGATTGTGGAATTGACGAAAAAAACCAACTACACCAGATTCAAGGGGCAAAGCTATAAAAGAAATTTTTGGTTAGCCTATTTGAAGAAACCGGCCGGGATTTAGTAGATACTGTGTAAAAATTACCTTCTCGGGCGAGCTATGCCGTTTTTGACGCTGTGGTATAGAATGTCGTATAATAAACAAGCCGACTATCGTTTTATTCTAGAAATATTGAAATTTTATGCCAGAACAATTCAGAGAACAGCCGGAAGAAGCAAGGTCTGAAATAAGAGAAAAAAACGTTGGTAAAATCGTGGATGATTTTTTATTGCTTCGGCCCGGAGAAAAGGTTTTGTTTTTGACTGATACCGACCCTGCTAATACCGATCGAGCTCTGTTGGAAATTATCAAGAAAGATTTGTCCGGCAAGCAAATAGAGTTTTCCGAATTGGTAGCGGATGATCAGACCAGTCAAGAAGATCTTTTATCGGCGGTGGGTAAATGTGATTTGGTCTGGGATTCCTGGGCCATGGAAGATACAGCGGAAGACATTGATTTCGAGGAACTGGCCGATTATTTGAAGGAAACCGATAAGCGCATGGCCTGGTGTCCGGGATTGAAAGCCGACTCGCTTGATGATGGCGGAGCTCTGACGGAAGACAAAGAAATGATGGAAACCAGATTAAACCGAATGGGTGAACATCTTCGGGATGCGGTTGGTTTCCATATTACCACCAGCTACGGTACCGATTTGAGAGTAAAACTTCGAAGTGATTCAGAGCGCCGATGGGTGCCTGACTCCGGGGTTATTAATAAGGGATTATGGGACAATCTGCCCGGCGGAGAGATTTTTACGACACCGGATGAGGAAAAGGTTGATGGCGTATTGGTTTTGCCTGTTTTGCAGGATGAAGTGGCGCCCGACCAAGGGGTGGATGAGTTTGTGCATCTGACTATCAGGCAGGGGAAAATAGCTAAAATAGACGGAGGCCTTTCGGCCGAAAAATTGCGCAAGTATCTGGAGGAGAATTCAGAAGAGGAAGACGATCCGGAAAGTGTTATCCAGTGTTCGGAGATTGCTTTTGGCGCAAACTCAAAAGCGCGCACGATTGTTTCTAATCCCGAAGGCGCTTGGAATGATATCGGGCATCCGACCGTTGAAACCGAAAAACGTCTAGGGACAATGCATATAGCTTTCGGCAGTTCCAAACACGGGGACGTCGGAAGCGAAGGGCACACCTCGTCTGATGTTCATATTGATTTTGTGCTCCCGCGCCATGGCTTAACCGTGGAAAAATTTACCAATCAAGAAGATTTCTCTGGTCTAGAAAATGGAGTCAAGCTGATTGATCAAGGCGGCTGGAATTTCCAATAAATATATTTCGAGCTGTTGATGTAACCGGCCGTCTGAGGAACTCGATTGAGACTTGGTTTTATTAAATACGCCAATAAGTCATATATCAAAAAAATGAGCAAAAACAAAATTTCCGTAATTTTCATGGCGGCAACAGCTTTTGGGCTGTTTTTTTGCCTGGGAATCGGTTTGGTCCGGGCGGAGGAAAGTCGGAAAGTCATTACCTGTCTCGGGGACAGCGTAACTCACGGATATCCATATGCCGATTCGCTCGATACTTACCCGGCAAAATTGCAGACCAGTTTGGATAGTCAATACGGGGTCGATAAATATGAGGTGATTAATCGCGGTGCGGATGGGTATCGGGCGGATGAAGTCCTGAGCCATCTCCAAAGTGACGGCTGGCTGAGTGCTGATAATCCCGATGCGGTTTTGTTGATGATCGGCGGTAACGACCTGGCGCAGGGTCAATCGATCAGTTCTACCGTGAGTGAAGTTCAGCAGATAGTTGATTATATCAAGGCACATAAAAATGCCGATGGCTCAACTCCCCAAGTCATACTTTCGGCATTTATTCCAAATTTACTGTACGGTACCGGCGGCAGCGCTTACGTCAATCTCTATAACAACACTTTGGCCGCCTCGATTTCCAAACTGGATCTCTGGACGACGGATAACTGGACGGATTTTTATAATTCCGGGACTGGGCAGGCGCGGACGGAATTGATGAAAGACGATGCTCACCCCAATATCGATGGGTATGCGGTAATGGCGGAAAACTGGCTGGCGGCGGTAAATTTAAAAATTACTCCGCCCGGCGGGGGAGATGACGGCGGCGGGACGACCAATCCGGCCGGTTTGGAGATTAATCCCAAAATAATTGCTTCATCCGGCCCGGGGCAAATATCTAGATTGCAAGTCTATAGCCGTCAGGGCTATCCGGTTACGACACAAATCAAAAATTTGTTTCCCGATAACTACCTTGGCGGAGCGGGAGTGGCGGCGATCGATTCCGATCGGGTGGGCGTGAGACAACAATTGGTTGTTTTTGCCCAGAGCTCGGCTGGTCCCCAAGCGCGGGTGATTGGGATCAATGAAGACGGCGGTACGGTGTTGCGTGGTCAGATGTTTTTGTTTGATAAATCCATCCGTGACGGCTTGAGCGTGACGGTTGGGGATTTTGACAATGACGGATTTGACAATGATTTGGCGGCTTGCTTGACCGGTAACCGCGCGCCCATCGTTCGGGTGTATAAAAACACGAAGGGCATGGATAATTGGCAAAAAATCGGCGAATTCAAAGCTCCGTTTGGCGCGGTCGGGTGTAATGTCGGGACTTTTCAGTATGATGACAAAGCGGATGAAATATTGGTGGCGCCAAACCATGGGCCGGCTCTTCCGAAAGTTTATATCTATACCGTGGGAGGGACGAAAAAGTCTGAGTTCACCGCTTACGGTGCCGGGGTGACCAATGGCTTGTCCGTTTCGGGGATAAATGATCGCATCTATACCACGCCAAACAGCGGGACTTCCCATGTTATGGTTTTTGACAGGAACGGTAATCGCAAAAATTTCTGGTGGGCGTATGCTCAGAATGTTAAGGGTAATTTTCTGAATGTGGCTGGCGATATCGATCTGGATAGCAAAGACGAAATCCTGATCTCTCCGATCGGATCAAATGGTCCGCAAGTAGTGTCTTTTGAGCCTGACGGCCGGACCAGAACTTTTCCTAATTTCTTTGCCTTCGGCGATAAGACTTTGCGCAATGGGGCAAGTGTGGCGGTTATCGATAATTGGCACGGAAAAAATTAGAATGAATCAGTTGATGATTAATGGCGAAACTGCTTTGATATCAGGGCAGTTTTCGAATTGCTTAGCTTGACATTGACCTTTCAACTGCTAAAATAACCCGATTGCGGTGAAAAATATTCTAGTCGGGAAAGGAGGCCTTTTTATGACTAGGAGAAATAAGTTCATTTTAGTTCAAGTACTGACTTATGGTCGACTGCCGTTGATGAATCTCTGGGCGATGATTATTCTTTTTTGCCTGTGGATTTGGCAGACTTTGCCCGCCGGCTGGTTTTGGGTCACTTTGTGGATCATGATCGCCGCCGCCTTGTCTGATATGTTTGACGGCTTATTGGCGCGAAGATTTGGCGTGACATCTCGTCTGGGATCATATGGCGATCCGTTTATGGACAAAGTTTATACTTCTTGCACCTTGTCGCTTCTGGTGCTGATGGCGGCTTTGTCTCAACAGTATGGCCATTCGGTTCTTCTGACACTGCTGACAATTGTTAATTTACAGCGGGACCATCTGACGGCGACCTTGCGATCAATCGGTGCTCTACACGCAACGGATGCGAGAGCTCACTGGGTGGGGAAATTGCGTTCAGCCTTCAGTTTTCCGATGATCTGCATCGTCTTCAGTTTTCTGGCGGCACCGTCCTCTTCCTGTTTGTCCGGTTTTCCTGGCTGGTTCGTCTATGCACTGGAGATCATCAATATTGGATTAACGATCTGCTCGGTCGGCGTCTATATGTGGCAATACTGGCCGACGCTTAAGCGTGAAATCAAGAGCGATGGGGTATGAAAAAAATGGTGTTGGAACTTCTAGTTCCGACACCTTTTATTTTTCGGTAAATATGCTATGATACCCAGGTATAGTTTTAATAAAAATAAAAAACAAACCTATGAATTTCGTCATTTGGGAACTGGGAATTGTCGTCGCCCTTGGCGTTCTTCTCTTGTCCATTATCATCGGCGCCTTTTTTGTCTGGCTCGGCGCCAAGATGGCCCATGTGGAAAAGGGAACCTTTGGCCGATCTATTATGGCTGCGATTGCCGCTTCATTGGCCAGTAGTTTGGTCGCCTGGCTTTTTTCTTTCATCACCGGACCGTTCTGGTCTATTATTGGCGCAGTTGTTGGTTTGGTTGTAGTGATTTGGGTCTTTAAGCTGATTTTCGAAACGACTTGGGGCAAAGCTTTCTTGATTTGGTTCATGCAATTGATTGCCATCTTTATCGTGATTTTGATCGCCGGGCTTACTTTTGCGACGGCATTATTGGTTTAGCGATATTTGTGAAAATTGAAGTTTGACGGTCAAAACCCCTCGACTGGACTAAATCGGGGGGTTTTGTGTTATAATGAATATCAGAGGTACCTTAGATTGCAGAATAACTAAAAATTTTCCGTTTTTGCGGAAAATAAAAAGAATCATATGAACGTTGTTACCAGTTCTTTTACCCAATTGCTTCCTTTCGTGGCGGCGGCGGGAATTATCGCGGTAGTGGTTTTTTTCATTGCCCTGGTGATGGGGAAAAAGGCTCTAAAAGGCGGCGATGCCCAGGCAATCAAAAAGCATAAAACTTGGGTGATTTTGGCGGTAATATTAGTCATTGTGCATATTGTGCTAGTGGCTATGTGGTGGTTTTAGTTTATGCCTGAACTGCCTGAAGTTGAGACAATTAGGCGCGATTTGAATAGCCGGATCAGCCATAAAACGATCCGACAAATAGAGGTGCGCAAGCTGAAAATGATTCGCGGGTCGGCCCGAGATTTTCGGCGCCGGTTGCTGGGGCACAGTTTCAGTCGAGTTGACCGCCGAGCTAAGTTATTGATTTTTGAGGTGGCCGGGCAGCAGTGTTTCTTGTTAATTCACCTGAAAATGACCGGTCAGCTTATTTATGAATCTCGCCGCGATGTCGTTGCTGGCGGGCATAGTTGGCCGCCGATCGATCGGCGGTTACCATCAAAGTATTCCCACGTTATTTTCACATTTAGCGACGGTTCTCGTTTGTTTTTCAATGATTTGCGGCAATTCGGGTATTTACAGCTGGTTGATAAAAACGCCAAAGATAAAATTGTCGCCAACTATGGTCTGGAGCCGTTGACGAGCGAGTTTACTTGGCCCAAGTTTCATTCTGTTTTTCGGGGCAAGCAGACTGTTCTGAAGACCGTTTTGCTCAATCAGGCCCTGATAGCCGGCATAGGCAACATCTACGCGGATGAAATTTGCCATGCCGCCTCGGTGCGGCCGACCAGAAAAGTTTCCACTCTGACAATCTCGGAGCTGAAACGGATTTTTTCAGCCAGTCAACGAATTTTACGCCGAGCGGTGGCGAAGCGAGGCACAACTTTCAGTGATTATGTCGATGCGGATGGTCGAACCGGGAATTACCTGCAATATCTAAAAGTATACAATCGCGAAGGGGAGAAATGCCTGACGTGTAAAAAAAGTATTATCAAAAAAATTAAAATTGGCAGCCGCGGAACTCATTATTGCCCGGTCTGTCAGAAATAAAAAACATGACAAAATTGAACGAGGTTTACAAATGTTCGGTTTGCGGCAACATTGTCGAGGTTGTGCATACCGGAGTTGGCCAATTGGTTTGCTGCGGCCAGCCTATGGATCGACAGGATCCCAATACGGTTGACGCCGCCCAGGAAAAACATGTTCCCGTGATCGAGCGGACATCCAGTGGTGTGAAAATCAAAATCGGTTCGGTGCCGCACCCGATGACCGCGGAGCACTTTATCGAATGGATTGAGATTATGGCCGACGGAAAAGTTGATCGCAAATATTTAAAGCCCGGGGATAAACCCGAAGCCGACTTCAATTTAACCGCCGATAAGGTCACGGCGCGGGCTTACTGCAATTTGCATGGGTTATGGCAATCCTAGTTTTTTGACCGGCCAGGGGCAAAGTGCTATGCTGAAAATACCTTATTTGCAAATCCTCCGGAGAAGTCATATGAAAGCAACATGGGTAACCAAAAAAGAATTTAATCAAGCGGTTAAGGGCATCGAGTGTCGTTTTAGTCAACTCGACCAAAAAATCGATGACCGCCAATCCGAGCTGGTGGCGATGATCAAAACGGGTTTTGACGATTTGAGTTCACAATTCAGAAGCCATTCCAGGATTTTAAGCGATCATGAAAAACGGCTGGCGGTGGTTGAGTAAGTTTTAGCAATTAGTAAAAAATAGATTTATTCGTTAACACAAACCCCTATGGATAAATGCACCAAATGCGGCATGCCGATCGACGAGAACACTAAGTGTTCCTGCGAACCCGGCGTGTGCTTTCATTGTTGTTCCTGCAAGCCTGATTGCCAATGTGGTTGCCAGAAAAAAGAACAGAAATAGTCGCTCGCATCAAAAAAACTCGTCCGGCCGAATCGGCGGACGAGTTTTTGATTGGCGGTGGTGCCGTCGGCGAGTCAGGTGCGGCCTTAAGGCCACACCTGACCGTTCGTGTCATTAGCGCAGCATGACTTTATCTATCACGTCGTTATAGTAATCGCAGACGTAGAGAGCGGAACCGTCGGTACCGCGCTGGGCGATGCCTTTGGGATTATTCCAGCGGGTGGCACTGCCGGCGCCGGTATATAGTCCGCGCTCGCCATTCCCGGAAATGGTTCTGGTGCCGCCGGCTTCAAAGTCGTACATGCGCACGCGTTGATTGCCGGCATCGGTGAAGTATAGATTTTGATCCGTGCCGACGATAATACCTTCCGGATAATTGAGAACCGCTTTGCGGCCGGATCCTTCGCGATAACCAGCCCGGCCGGCGCCGGTGACGGTACTGATATTGAGCGTATTGACGTCAAGACTGCGGATGACGTGATTTTGTTTGTCGGTGATGTAGAGGCTTATCCCGTTTTTATCCAGGGCCAAGTTGTAAGGACCATTCAGTTCTGCCAATGGGCCAAAGCCGTCCTTATAACCGGCATTACCGTTGCCGGCCAGCAGCCGGGTGCGACCGCTTCTGATATCCACTTCGCGAATGCGGTTGTTACCGGAATCAGCGACGTAAAGCTTGGTGCCGGCTTTGTTTATCGCCAATCCGGTGGGGCGGTTAAAGTAAGCGCAGCCGGATTTGCCCAAGTTGAATTCATCGGCGCAGGGTCCGCCTTCTTTGTAGGCGGAGTAAGTCCCGTAGAAATTCGTTTTACCGGCGCCGGTTAAGTAACTGGAAGTTCGGGTGGCGATATCGAATTTGCGGATCCGGTGATTATTTCGGTCGGCCAGGTAAATGGTTTTGTTGTCCGGAGAGAGCACGATCTGGGTCGGATCGCTAAAGCGTACTTTTTCGCCGGTGCCTTCGACGTAATTATCCATCACGTGTCCGGCCAGATAGGTGGTTTTTTTGTCGACGATATTGAATTGAATCAGTTTGTTGTTTTGCACGAAATACATTTTCTGTCCGTCGGAAGACCAAGCGATGGCATGAGGTCGGCCGAGGATCGTTTGGGTCAAGGTGCCGTATTGGTCGCCAAACCGGTGGATACCGGCCACTTGTTTTTCGTCCTGTCCGTCCATATCGAATGAAAAAATCGAAGATCCGCCGCCAAACAAGACATAGAGCCGATCATTATAGATCTTGGTATCCGAAGCCCAATTGAGCCATTCGGTTTCCCGGCGGGAGGAGAGTAATGTCTTTTTCCCGCTGGCAATTTCAATTTTATAAATTTCATTATTGACGCCCTGTTTGCCGCCGGTCACGTAGAGATATTTTCCCTGGTAGGCCGCAATTCCGCCCAGATCCTGGAATCCGCCGGCGAGACGGCGCTGACTGTTCACTTTGGTCAGATCGACTTCTACGATACTGCCGTTTCCTTCATTCACGGCATAGAGTTTTCGGCCGACCCAATCCAGTTTGGTGGGGCGCGACATCGGAGCGGCTACCACTTTCGGGATGCCTCCATCGAGGCCGACTTTAACAATGCGATTATTGCCAGTGTCGGAAATGTAGATTTCGTTCCCGCGGATAGTTAAACCGCGCGGTCGATTCAGGCCGGGAACCGGCAAAGTGATAATACTGGTACCCTCAACTCGGCGAATAACGCTATTGAGTGTATCAGCGATATATAGTCGGTTGATGCGATCCAGGGCGACCGCTTCCGGTTCGGCGGTAGTGCCCATCGGGCGGAAACCGTCTTTCTTGCCGTATTCTCCGCTGACATTGGCGTAACTGCTGATTTTGGTGGTTTTACCGTCAATTTGACGAATGGTGTTGTTCTTGGTATCGGCGATAAAAATATTGCCTGATTTGTCGATGACAAACCCTTGCGGGGCATCGAGATAGGCATCAATCGCTTTCCGCCCGTCATAGATGTTGCGCTGTCCAAGATAGCGCGAGGTGTCTCCGACCGCTGCATGAGAAGCAACGGGTAGGAGGGTGAGGATCGAGGCGGCAACCAGCAACCCCGTGATCCATAGTGATCGCTTCATTTTGGTTTATTTAATGATTTTTATAATTATTGATGGCGGCACGCAAGGCGTCAGCCGAAAAATTGGAACAGGAAAGTTTCTGTTTTGGTAGGCCGCCCAAAGCGTCAGCTACATTTTGGTTGGTGATTTTTTCGGCGTCTGTGATTGTCTTTCCTTTGACTAGGGTTGTCAAAACCGAACTGGCGGCGACAGCGGCCACGCATCCCAGAGTTTGGAACTTAACTTGTTCTATTATACCATTTTTGACCTGCAAAGAAATCTTAATAGTATCGCCGCAACTTGGATTGCCGATCATTGCTTGTCCATTGGCGTTTGGGAGTTCGCCGTAGTTGCGGGGATGCTCAAAATGGTCGATAACAGTGGGGGAATAATCTAATTTCATGCGTCCATTTTAGCACTTTTGGCGAGAATCTCCAATTCTTTTCAAAATACTAATAATCTGGTAGAATAAACATAGCTGGATAGAAAAATATGACACAAACTAACATAATTTTTCGAGAAACCCAGAAAGGACCTTGGTGGATATGGGGTATCGGCTGGGCGTATATAGCTTTGGCGGGATATATCGCCTGGGAATTTCAGCGCTGGGGGAATGTTCTGGCCGCTTGGTGGATTATTCCGATACTCATGGTGGCCATGATAGTATTTTTGTTTCTGAATTTTACTCGCCTCAAGATTGTGATTACCGCCGAATTTTTAGAAGTATCCTTTGGTTTGTTTCACCATCGCATTGAGCGCCGGAAGATAACCGGGTTGCATGTTCTTTCGATCGGATTTCGGGAAACCGGCGGTTTGGGTTTTCGCCGTACCGGTGAGGGGCTGGATGTTTGGAATGTTCGTTTTGGCCCGGTGGTTCGGGTGGATAGCCAGAGCCAAAATCGACCGTTTGCTTTTTCTTCCGATCATCCTGATAAAATTATAGCAGTCTTGACCGATAAAAAAAAATGACCAGAACTTTTTTATTGGTATTATTTATGCTTGCCGGAGCCATGGTTTTTATAGGCTGTGGCGAACAAGCTAATGAGGCAACCCAAAAGACGGTTGACACTCTTACGGGCATAGATAAAGTCGAAACCGGGCAACAGGCCACGAAAGACTTGGCGGTCGCTCAGTGTCAGGCATTGTGGCAACAGAGATTCGCTCTGGGTGAAGATTTGTCCAGCGGTCCTTGCCTGGCGGATGTTATTACGACTGATTGGTCTTGTGATGTTGTGCACTCTCCGCGTATAGCAATTGATGACCTTTCCGCTAACCAGTGTTCGGCTTATCGTAACGGGGAGACTCATCATTTTGTCGAGCTGGATACCAGTGGTAAATTAATTAAAGCTCAGTAATTTTATGAAAAAATATCTCCGTCTTTTATTCATTTTAAGCCTGTTGTTCGGAGCCCTGGGGATTGGCTCTGAAGTTTCCGCACAATCGGCATATGTTGATCTCTCCGCGGAGGAAGTGACGGCGGGCTATATTTTCAGCCAAGCCGGTTTTGAATTACAAATCAAACCACATGTTTTATCGGAAAAAGCGACCTTGGCGTTTAAGGATCTGGGAGATGATTATCCGGCAATTAGCGGCTATAACCGAATCAGTGATATTTATCAGTATGATGTTCGCTTGGCACATCCTCGTATTTTGGAACAGCGATTGATCGCCAAAATAAAATTTGATTCCGCCAAAAACAACAGCAAGCAAATCTATGCCTGGGATCGAGCCAAGGCCAAGTGGCTGCCTCTGCCGACCGGCATCGATTGGGATAAAAAGGAGGCGGTGACGGAAGTTCCTTTTCCGTTCTTGAATATTGCTGTTTTTGAAAATCAACGGCCGTATCGAGAGCAATTAAGTTCAACCGGACAGCCGGGCTTGATCGCTCGAGCCGCTGTCAGTATTGATGCTCAGACCGGTGAGATCTTGTATCAGAAAAACGCCACCCGACAGCACTCGATGGCCAGTCTGACCAAAATGATGACGGCGCTGGTTTTTCTGGATCACAATCCCGGCTGGCAAAAACAAGTTACCATGGTGGCGGCTGATAATGTCGGGGGAGCTACCGTCAATTTGAATGCGGGCGATGTTGTCACGGTTCGAGATCTGTTCGCGGTCATGCTAGTTGGGTCGAGAAATAATGCCGTCAAAGCTTTGGTGCGCGCTTCCGGGCTGTCGGAAAAGGATTTTGTTGTTGCGATGAATGAAAAGGCCGCCAAGCTTGGTTTGGAAAAAACTCATTTCGAAGAAACCACCGGGCTGAGCGCCGGCAATATGACTTCGGCGCTGGATTACGCCCGGCTGAGCCAAAAGGTTCTGCAGAAGAGTGAAATTCGCTGGTTTTCTTCACTGCCGATGTATGGTTTTTCCACCAAAAACACTCGTCGGGCTTTGGCGGTAAACAATACCAACAAGCTGGTGCGCGGGTCGCGACCGCTGATCGGCGGCAAAACCGGTTTTACTTACGAGGCGGGATATTGCCTGATGACTTGGCAAAAGAAAGAATCCGGCCGGAGCGGGGAAATTGTTAATGTCGTTTTGGGGGATCCGCACTACGCGGATACTTTTAGTGATACGCAGAGAGTGTCTGACTGGGTTTTTAGCGCTTATCGCTGGAATTTATGAACCGAAAAATACTGGCTATAATTTTAGGTGCCGGCGGCGGTTTGTTTACCGGCGCCAGTTTGGTGTCCTTGGTTTTCTATCCCAGTTACTTGCTGGCGGAATTTTTTGGCGGCTTGGCGGCAATTTTGATTTTGGCTGTTTTTGCCCTGGGAGAAAAACGACGACAGCGCTGGACAAGTATTTTTTTGGGCGCGGTGATTGTGACGGGTAATTTTTCTTTTGTCTTGCTCTTGGCCGGGACGCCTTTGCGTTGGATTATGATAGCGGTAGCCGGGTTGATGGCTGGTTTATGGTGTTGGAATCTCGGACGGGAAACAATCAACGGCGGACTTAACCGCGGTCTGGGTTTGATTGCCTTGTTTTTTATTACCTATGGATTGGATACCATCGGTAATTTTTTCAGTTTAGTCCAATGGCAATTGATTGCCGGGCTCTTTTGTCTGATTCTGATGGTCGCCGGACCGGCTCTGGCGGTATTGGGAGAAGCTTCTTCCAAAGTTTGGCTCTATTCCTTGGTGATCAGCCTGGGATTGGTCCAGTTGTGGTGGTGCCTGGAATTTTGGCCGACGACGCTAATGACAAACAGTTTGGTCATAGTCGCGGCGGCTTATTTTTTCCTTAGTATCGCCAGTCGGGCCTTGGTCGGCAGTCTTGACGCCCGTAAAATTTGGCAGTATGGTTTAATGTCGGGATTGATAATCGCTCTAGCCTTACTGACATCTCCTTGGCTATTAACTATGTAATCAATGCGCGCCCTTTGGGTTTTTCTCTTGGTTATCATTGCGTTGATCGCCGGTATTATCGGCGGTGTTTTCACTAACTTCTGGCTTTTCCCGAAATTGGCAGAGATTCCGGCTTTTCAGGAGTATCTGCAATTGGATCAAGAAGGTCATACGATAGTGAAATTGATTGAAAAAGAAAAAGAAGTCATCACCGAAGACGAAGCGATTTTCGAGGCCTTGGAATTAAGTAAACCGGCGATGGTTTCGGTCGTATCGCAGTCGTCCGTGCCGGTTGATGCTTCACGTTTGTCCGGGACCGGTTTTTTCGTTTCGGCGGATGGCTTGGTTGCGACCAATAAACATTTGATCGGAGAGGGCGGAGCCGAACTTTCGGTGATCGATCGCAAAAATAATGTACATCGCGCTGTTCTGGTAATTCGCGATCCCTTAAGCGATTTGGCTTTGCTGAAGGTCGAGGGTGATAATTTCCCCGTAGCGAATTTAGCCTCGGCTGATTCTGTTCAGCCGGGCCAGCGATTGATAGTTCCCGGCTCCGGGCTCGGCCACAATGCCGGTTTCGTGACTACCGGATCGCTCTCGGCTACGAACCGGGGGATTGCCAGTCTGGGATCGGTTGAGATGGTCAGTCGTTTAGAAGGCGTGCTGGAAATTGAGGCTCTGGTAAACAAAGAAAATACCGGTGGTCCGGTCTTGAATTATAATGGCCAGGTAATTGGTTTGGCGACAGATTTGGTTGGCGGCGGTCAATTAAGCTATGCTATTCCGGTTGAGATTTTGCGCGACGTGATAGATAAATATACGGATAAGCAATCACTGGTTCGATCGACACTCGGCTTGCATTATCAGACGATAACGCCCGATATCGCCCACCTGGAAAAATTGGAGGTCGAGCACGGGGCTCGTCTGCAGGGAGCCAGCGGGACATTAGCGGTAACGATTGGCGGTCCGGCATATCGAGCCGGTCTTAAGCAGGGAGATATTATCACCAAGCTTAATGGGGAAGATATCGATTTCCGAGTCGGATTAATGACTGAGTTGCAAGAGTTTAATCCCGGCACGGAAGTAGAAGTGACTTATTGGCGAAATGGCCAGGAACTAAAAGCCGTAGTGGTGGTAGGGGAAAGCAGGTAGAGAAAGGGGTCTTTAGTCTATGTCTTTGGTCTGTGGACAAAAGAGAATGCGGTTCGAGACTGCTCCGGGAGCAGTATTTTTTACCCCAATATCCTTGACAAAAGAGTGGTATTGTGATAGGATTTGAAGTTAGTAATTTTTACTTAATTTTAGCCTATGAAAGGCACTTATTTACAAGTGATTAAGCACCAGTGGAAACTGATTGTTTCGGTGGTTATTGTCGCGGTCGTATTGAGCTTGGTGCTTTCCGTTATGCAAAAACCGATGTATCGGACTTCGGCGGAGCTTTTAATTGTGCCAAAAAATTTCGGCACCAACGATATATATACTTCGGCCAAAGCGGCGGAGCATTTAGCGCTGACCTTTTCCGAAGTCGTCTATACCAATTCATTTATGGCGTCGGCTTTGGGTAATAGTGCCGGCTTGTCTGATAATTTCGGAATTTCTTCGCTGGACCGCAAAGAAAATTGGGCCAAGGCGATCGAGACTAAGGTTGTCAGCAATACCGGATTTTTGCAAATTGATGCGTATGCGCCGGACAAGCAACAGTCATCGCTTTTGGCTTATGCCATTACCAATACACTGGAAAAGCAGGCTAATCAATATTTGGGTCAGGAAGACAGTGTTACGGTCAAGGTGATAGATAATCCGATCACTTATGATCAAGTAGCCAAACCGAAAGTCGCCCAAAATGTTTTATTGGGTTTGATTCTCGGTATCTTGGCCGGTGTCGGCTTGGCTTTTGTTTTTCCTTTGGAGCGACAATCCAATTTTTTTGATGCAATTGCTAAATTACGCCGGAAAAATAATGAAATTACTCCTGAACAAGTTTTTTCAGCCAATCCTAACGAGGCTGGCGAACTGGAAGCCTCGACTGTGCCGGTGGCGGAAGAACAACCTGCGGCCATCCCGGCTGATTTGCCGGTAGCCGAAACGGCGGCTACAGAGTCGTCTAAAATCGCCGTGGCGGAAAATGAGCCGATTGAATTGTCGCATGAAGAAAAGTCCGATCATTGGTTGAAAACCGGTGAATTGGCTTAGCTATATTTGATTCATAGTGTCTGTTTTTTCTAAAACGAGAGGAGGTTGTGATGAAGAGGTTTCTTCCCCTGTTTGTACTGGTCGTTTTCTCGGGGTGTCTGAATCGTCAGGGCCCATCGATTGTAGAACAATTCTGCTTGATGGGTGTCTCGTCGGATGATTCCGGCATGGAATATCGGCCGTTGCCGATGGAGGCTGGTCTCGTTCCCGGGTTGTTGGCTTATCAGTATGATATCGAAAGCCAGCAGCTGACGACATTGTTCCGGATCGACTGGTTTTGCTATCGTTCCGAGGTCAATCCCGCGACGATTGCAACATTGGTTGATGAAATGTATCGGGGGCGAATAATTGACTCATTAATCGATTCTGAGACTGGCCAGATCAGGGGCGACGCTGAAGATTACTTTGCCGATGGTTCAGCCGACAGGCGGTTGAACTGGTTGGTGAACGAAAGCTTGTTGGCTCGGAGAATCGAGGCTTCCGTCCGGATCCGAATCGTTGGAGCCGAGCTCTGGAATACCGGCGAAATCAATGATTGGCCGGTGTGGACCTGGGCCGACGAAAAATGAAAGTAGCCCGCCGAAGGCGGGCTACAAAGGACGTGATCGCGCTTGCGTGATCCGCCCTTTTTCTTTTGATCTATTTTTTGGGGCCGGTTTCGAGTATTTTTTTCACATTTTCTCGAAAATCGGTTGAAGGTAAGCGGTAATGGGTTTTTTTCGCGCCTTCGGCTATTTCATGGAGTCTGGTGCCGGAACGCGGGGACTTTTCGCCCGGTAAGGTCAAGGGAAAATCGGGAGGCAGTTGTTCGTCTTTGATTATCAAACGATCGGCCCAACTGGGATTGGCTTGAGCGAGTTGCTCCGGAGTCATCCCGGCTTGGGCGGCTAATTCACTGGGGCGCGGATGGTGAGTTTCTCCGAGGTGATACTGCAGTGTTTGTCCCGCTTGCAGATGGCGAGGATTATCGATTTTGTTCCAGCGCCTCAGGTTTTCTTCAGTCACTCCGAGATAGCGGGCGATTCGGAACAGTTTCTCGCCCTTTTTGACGGTATAGGTCTGACTGGGGCGAGTCTCGGATAAGTGAAATTGATATTGCGTGGCGATTACCGGGGCTTCCAGCCGACCGGCGTCGGTCAGGTGCTCTTGGAAAAGTTGTCTGGTGGCAAAAAAGCGGGGAAGATAATTCAGCCTTTCTTTGGCGGAACTCTGGGTGAAAGCATCTATTGAATTACGCTCTTGCATAACATGTTTGATATATTCTTTCCAATCGTCCTCAAAGCGCGAGGCCATGCCGGAATGATAAGCTTGGATGGCTTTTTCCCAAGAATCAATTCTCTGGCCGTTATCGCGCAAGTTTTTCAGCAGTCTGGCGGCGGCTCGACTGGCTAAAAAAGGATCGCGTCGTTCGTCGATTTTTGGGGAAACAGTCAGTCCGAAAGATTTGGCGGTCGCTTCGGTGAATTGGAAGGGGCCGTGAGCTTGGCGGTGTGATTTTGCTTTGAATTCAAATCCGCTTTCGGGCAGAGCCAGCAGGGCTAATTGGGCAGGCACGCCTTCCTGTCGGAAAATTTCCATGGCGTGGGGAAGATACGGGGCCGCGGCTTTCAGCCGTTCTTTGAAATCTGTTTTTAGTTTAGCTTTTTCTAATTTAATCAGATCTTTAATGAAAAGATCTTTTGGTTCGGGGATCTCGGCGAACAGTCGTTGGAATAGTTCCGCCGGTTCGCGCTCTGGAGTTTCTGGCTGGGGCGTGATTTCTTTTTTTGTCTCGGTGGCTGACCGATCTCCGCGTAGGCCCATTACCAAACCGGTTCCGACCGTGGCGAGTTTACTCGATTTTATCAGGAATTCACGCCGGCTCATTGGTTGTTCGAGGGGGGATGGTCCGCGTTCACCCATATTATTTTTGGGCCACTAAATTAATGCCTAAAATTGCCCGGCTCAAGAAAGTATGGCGTTTTTCTTTGGTGACGTGACTTAGTTTCTCTTCGTGGGCCAAGGTCGACTCTAAGGACTTCCGCCAGTACCAGCCTCGACCGCCCCAGTAGGTGGAGCAGGGAGTAAATCCTACTTGCCTGAGCAGATCGGTCAGTTCGCGATAAGTATATTCGTGCAGATGAAATCCTTTGGCGGTAGCACTGAAATATTTTGAAATATCATGCGGTCCGGAGAGGCGATTGGGAGTAATTATGAGATACCGCCCGCCGGTCTTTAACGCCCGGAAAATATTCCCCAGCTGTTTTTTAGCGTCATCGGGATGAAGATGTTCCATGACTTGATTGCTATAAGCCAGTTCGATGGAATTATCGGGCAGGTCCAGATTGATTCCGTTGGTGATTTTTACCTCCAAATTTTCGGGCAGTTGGCCGGAGGGGATGATCTGACTCGAAACTTCTTGAGCGATTACTTTTTTCACTAGCGGGGCGACCGCCGAAGATAATCGGCAATCACCGGCACCGATTTCCAGGAAAGTCATTTCCCGGTTCAAATATCGGCGCAGTAGTTTTAGCTTCTGGTTTACCCGTTTGGCGGAAAATTCCGGATCATTTTTTTGATCAAGCTGAGGATGATCGGGGACACGTTTAAAAAGCTCATCGTATAGCTGACCATAAAGAGTGGGTCGCTGATCCGCCGGGGCTTGGCGGAGTCGTTCCGCCAGTTCTTTTTCCACTTCAAAATGGCGTCGTTTCTGTTCAATTGTGCGGTTGTCATTCATATCTTATATAAGCCATGTTAGCGCATTATTCCTGACTTGACAAATGAAATGAGATGTGCTAGTGTTGCCTGTCGATTATGTTTTAACAATTTCGTGATTGACTGCCGAAAAAAGCTTTTCTGTAGCCAATCTCTCGGGAGTCCGTCTCTCCGGAGTTTGCATATATGTAAGCTCCCGGGGCGGGTGCTCCTGGGAAGACAGTTTGTTTTTTAACAACTGAAACGAGAACTAGAGATGCCGAAAGGCAGGAGGTGTGGAAATGAAACGGATGTTGTTGCTTGTAACGCTACTGGCGGTGTTCACCAGTATGTCGTCTGCTTTTGAGCAGAAAGATTTCTTCCGAAACCCGATCGGTCGCGACATTCACTGGACAGACTTGGCCAATCTCATGAAAATGAGTGAAGCGCAAGTCAAAGACCTGGCTCCGGTCAACCGGAAATCAGGGCTTCGCTCGGGTGAATGGATCGCCAACCACGACTTGGGCATCGGCCCATACTTCGCTTGGTATTACCATATGGGTGATCAGGCGAAAGTCGGCCTGGAGCAACAGTTGAAAGGGTTGCCAAAAGAAATTCGAACAACGGTACAAACCTTGATCGAGAAAAAGGTGGAACCGAAAAAATCGACCCTAAAATGGGGCGATCATCTCCTGTGGATGGCTTTTCAAAAAGGCCGTAAGCCATTTTTCGTCGAAGATGTGGTGTGTCTGTTCCAAAACCCCGCGACCGGCAAGATGATTGCTGAGATTCCGGTCTATATCTGGGAAGGAACTGGGATCGGTTATGCGCAAGGATGTTTCAATATCTTTGCTCTGCCTGATATCCCAAAATCGCTGGCCACACCTGAAGCGGAAATGGCCATACCGACTCCTGAACCGACCGATACACCTCAACCAGAACCGACCAAGGCTCCAATCAAAGCTGACGAGCCGTCTGTAAACCCCCTGTGGGGTCAAGGCGTGCTCTGGCTCGTGCCGGAGTATGTTTCAGCTGAATCCCTTGATCAGTTCAATTTTTACGGCGGCCTCGAATGGCGTCGAAAGTTGAGTAACAGTCTTCAGTGGACTGTTAGAGGCGAAGTCGGACCTGGCTGGAATTTTCCAGAAGAAGGTCCGGAAACAATGGCCCAAACTTCTTCACTGAGAACCGGCCTGCGTTTTCGCTTGATCGACAAAGCCCCAGCCGGCCTCGACATCGAGGTTGGCGCGCTGGGATGGTTTCATTCGGAACATTATTCTATGTTCCGGTGGGACAATGGTCCGAGCTATCTCGAAGGCGACCCCACGGAAATTTCCGGAGGCGGATACGCCAGATTGCTCGGAAAGAGTAAGAACGAGACCTATTACGAATTCGAGTATCGAAATGCCGGAAAAGAAAGCTCTATTTCCGGAAATCTCTCGACCGAACCGAAAAGGTTTTATGGCGAGATCGGCGGGAGTGTGTCCGACTATTCCGAGCTCGATGATGACGGGATTGTTTACCGTCAAGAAGGTACGTTTACCGAATACCACGCGAAGGCGGGGTACAAGGTAGCAGTGAAACGGCCGTTCATCATCGCCGCCACGTACCAAACATGGAAATACAGCTCCGATGTTTGGGAAATTGACTGGTCCGGCCCCGGGCTGTATATTGAAAGCCGCTTTGACCCAAAAGGTCATTGGCGGGCAAAAGTTCATGCCATATATTTCAACGACCGGAAGGACGGACCTCCGGACGAACCGAAAAACGAAAAACACGAGATCCGAGTCCAGGCTGGACTGACGTACTCGTGGTAACCTCTTAGAAAGGGAGGGTGTGCGATGAAACACTTTGCAATTTTAATGGTTCTGGCTCTGGTGGCCCCCTTCGCGTTTTCGGCCGATGCTGAAGTTCCGGCGCCGAGCAACTTCGAGAACACTACTCCGATCGGCTACCTTTATATGCCGGTTGATCGGGAGGCTGCTCTCACAGTTGAAAAAGATTTGCCAAGTATGGCTTATCGAGCCGACTTCGCAAATTTGCCGGAGAAGACCGCTGTTGCATCCTGGGGTGAACCGGTAGTCGTCTACCAGGAAGCCGGAGTCCCTCATGTTTTACTCCAGGTTTCCGGAGGTGAGTTTCCGGAAGGCACGGAAATGTATCTGGCGGGGATCTACGGTTGGCCCGAGACGAGTGACTACGTGATGTTTCCCAAAGCTGTCGTCAAAGACGGCAAAGTGGACTTCACTGTGGTCGACCAGAAAGGGAAACCTTTCAACCGAGCTTCGAAGTTCGCCGCCTTCAAGCTCCGCTAGAGAACATCGGCGCAACGACCGGACTTAATCAAGACGCAAGTCAAGATTGAGTCCGGTCTCTTTTTTTACTCTAAATCTATGATTCAATTGGCGAGGGCATTAATGCCCTCGCCAATTGCGATGATGGATTTTTTGTATTTTTATATACTGCATCACGCGTCCCACTTGGTCAGGCGATACACTAATTACTGTATAACTCTCTTGCCAATAATTCCGGCTGGCCATGGTATTAATACCATGGCCAGCACTAGCTAGTTTTCGCGCTGATCTCCCTTTGGCTAAATGCATAAAGCTGGCCACGCTAGTTATGGGTCGAAGCCTAACTAAAATATGGATATGATCCCAGGCAGAATTTAAACAAATCAGTTTTCCCTTTAATTCACCGGCTAATTTGCTGATTATTTCTCTGATTGTGTTTTCGGCCGAGTAACTAATGACTGGTTTGCGATACTTTGTGGTCCAGAAAATATGATAGTAAATTTGACTAAATGACCGTGGCATAAAAAAACCTCCTTCGTGGAGGGTTTTAACGGTAGTAAAAATTAATAGTTATCTCTTTTTTGCAGGGTCATTAATACTCTCGCCATTATGGCGCATTGTTTGTTTTGGCGCAACGGATTGTGCCAACACCACCGCCACCGCACTCCACATCGCCCACTGCAGGGCGGTCATGCGCAAAATATTATCCCCAAAACTCATGGCAAAAATAGCAATCAGGGTCGCGGCTAGGATTATGGCCGCTTTTTTATTTTCATTAGCGCTATCGCGGGCTGTCCGGATCACTCGGGTGACGGTGCTGATGATCAAGAATAGATAAGCGGCCAAACCGGAGAGGCCGGTTTCGATCAGCAACATCACATAATCATTGTGAGCTTCCAGCGGTTGCTCCAAATATCCATGGACGACCAGGCTGGTGGGCACATACATGCCGAGGCCGTGTCCGAGCAGGGGCTTGGCGGGGAATGCTTGAATCAATAAATCGCTCCACATCTGGATCCGCCAGGATACCGATGTGACTTGGCCATTGCCGGAATCAAACACAGAGATAAATCGCTGGTAAAGTTCCGTCCGGGTAATATTGAATTCCGAAATGCGCGTGGTCTGACTGCTAAACAGGATGAACAGTCCCAGGACCAGCGCGACAATTACTAAAAAAATAACAAATTTACGTTTCCATTTCATGATTCCTAGTACCAGCACAACTACACCCAGTGCCAGCCAGGCGCCGCGCGTGTAAGTAAAATAGAGCAAGGTCAGAGCCGGTACGACCAAGCAAATCAACCAAAGTTTACTGACTTTCAACCCGGCAAGATCTAAAAAATTGCCAGGTTTCCGCGTCTCGGGAAATTTGATGGAATTCGGGGTGTAAACTCGCGCGGAAGGAATCGGGGCCTTTACTGCTTGGCTTTTGGGCCAAGCCAAAATAAATACCAAAGCGAGAACGAGCACCAAATAAAAAGCCAAGGAATTGGGATGGGCAAATGTCCCCGGGATCCGATTCAGATCGGTGGAAATTTCATAGACGCCTTGGCCGTTCATGATCTGGCTAAAGCCGACTGCGAGGGGGATGACGGCGGAAACTAAAATGGCCGTGAAAATAATCCGGCCGTTTTTAGTCTTGCTTGTCAGGTCAAAGGCCACAAGGAAGATCGCAAAAATCGAAAGCAGTCGGATCCACTCGGTCAGTGATGCGAAGCGGTCGTCTGAAACAATGATGGAGACAGCAGTCACCCCCAGAAAAATCAACCAAGGCCAGAGCAAGGGAATTTTACCGAACGATGTTTTGTTTTTCAGTAAATAATAAACACTCCAAGCAATAACCAGTATCGCCAAAATAGCAGCCAGGTTGATAGTCAGGTCGCGGCTGATCGTGATGGCCAGGTTTTGTCCTAATATATCGAGCGAGGGGCGAATGATCAGCAAGATGATCAAGCCCCAGATGGGGCGGAGGAACATGATCGGCAATAGGATACATAAAAACCCCAGAGCGATATAGACCGAAAGCTCCAGGTTGAGCGCGGCAATTAGGCCGATGATGGCGCCGAGCCCGATAAGAATGATCCAGGATAGAGGTTTTTTGATACTGACTGTCATATTTGCTTAGACGAATTGACAAAAACATTATATCATATCCAGCATAGGACTTGATACCGTTTCTCGATAATGGCTTAGCCGTAATTTATTTTCGAACCGTTCCCGAAGGGGTTCCCAGGTGAGAAAATAAATTACGGCTAAGCAAGGCAAGTAATTGATGAAAATAAGCGTAATTATTCCGACTAAAGATCGCCCTAAAGAGCTGGAGCGGACGCTCTACTCGATTCTGTCGCAAACTCGCCTTCCGGACGAGTTAATTATTATTGATGACGGGAAACTTGATCAGGCTTTTCTGGGCAAGATATTAGCTAATAAGATTGTCTATAAGTATTTTCGCAAAAGCGAGCCGGGACTGGTCAGGTCGCGTTTAAAAGGGTTGGAATTGGCGACGGGTGAAATAATTTCGTTCTTGGACGATGACGTAAAATTGGATTTTCGTTATTTCTCCGAAATTGAAAAAACTTTTGTTCAGGACACTGCTGGAAAAATCAAGGCGGTGGGAGGATTTGTCGTGCTTGATGATAATCAAAAACTTCGCCGGGCCAAACAAGCGTTGGAGCGTTTTTTTCTACAGCGCGGGCCCGAGGGATCGGTCCTGCCGACGACGGCCAATACCTTCGTCGAAGGTCGGCCGATCAATGACTTGTCGGTCGATTGGCTGCCCGGGTGTAATATGAATTTTCGCCGAGAAATTTTCGCCAAAGAAAGTTTCGATACTTTTTTTACCGAATACGGTCTGGGGGAAGACCTGGAGTTCACATATCGTTTAAAGACGAAGGGGTATATGCTGGTGATTACGCCTCGGGCGACGCTCAAACATTATTTTTCTCCGGTCGGCCGGCTACAGCAAAAAAAACTGGGATATATGATTACGCGCAATCACCGTTATATTTTCAAAAAACTGATACCTCAAAGTTTCGAAACTAAAACTAAATTCGGTTGGTATTTGTTTGGTTGGCTGGTGATAGAGTGTTTGAACAAATTAACAGATCCGGCAGTCAATCGCGGGGGCAGGATTTACGGCTTGTGGCGGGGAATATTCTCTGAATGATCGTTTCATCGATTTAGGGGCGGCCACGGCCGCCCTTTTTTGAGCAAATAAATAAGCCCTCACTACGATGTAGCGAGGGCTTTGTCTTGCCGGTTGTTACGGTCGGTAGTTGTACAGGACAACTCCTTGTCGCGCGGGTAGGATGATTTGTTTGGCATAAATTTTGCCGTCGGCGTTCCAGAGTTTTTGCTTCAGCGGTATCTGGATTGCCTGATCGGAAGCGTTGAAGGCGACTAACCCTTTGGTAAAGTCTCTTGTCCAAATTCTGGGCGCGACTTTCATCGCGGCATCGATTGGTGTTCCCAGGTCGAGACGGTAGTCGGGGAATGTCCAGACTTGGTCATGAGCCTGAATGCTTCGATCGTAGAAAAAATAGGCATCGAAGATACAGGACAGGGCCAGCCCAGAACGCATCAGCGCTTTGTCGCTTTGCTCGCCGCAGACGTTGACGACGTTGTATCGTGGTTGTTTGCAGAATTGGGAGGCGTCTTCCAGCTTTGAAACCAACTTGGCTAAATCGTTTTGGACATAGAAAGCATCCTCGAACACGATCCCGTTTATCAGTTCCATTCGGTTGCTGGGAAATTGCATGCCGTTTTGCGCGATGACAACTCCATCCGGTATTTGTCGGCGCATCTGGTAGAAAGTTGATGCCAGTCCGTCGAACCAGCGATTATCGAGCCAACCCGCTTGATCAACTTCACCGTCCTGATCGACATCGATTTGGGACGAAAGCCAGGAAATTGTCCACCAGATTTCGTCGAAAAAAACGCTCTTTTCTGTCCAGGCGGAATGGGTGGCGAATGTCCTGTTTTTGACAGCATCAATCACCAGATTGCGCCAGGGGTCATTGGTTAAATTCATAACCCATGAACCCGGCCAGGTAGATAGTCGTTGCGGCGGAGGAATTGTCCAGAGCCACATTTCCGGTGTGATTCGTTTGTAGAGCTGATGCACCGGGCCGTCGGGCGGCTCATTTTGATCCATTTGTCCTTCCGGAAAAGTTCCGAGCGACAAATAGGGAACCAGAATAATATCGGGCCGAATTTGGCGCAGGAGATCAAGTAAACGCGGATTGTTTATCTGATTCTCAACGCCGATTATCACCAGCTGGTAGTAGGCTCCCAAGGTGCGGGCCTGAGTTTCGGATATTTGCGGTAGCAGGGCGTAGGATGCCAGTCGAGGATAATCATTAACCGTGATGGCGGTGTCGCCGGCCGACAGTTCGGCTTCGGTAACATGCTTAGGAAAGCATCCACAGCAAAACACGAAAGAAAGAAAAATAACTATTTGCTTCATTTTTACCTCCTCGGTTGAAGCGGTTGTTATTAACGTACCGGTAAGACGCTATAATTTAGCTTAAAATCGATAATCTGTCAATGGTTTAATTTGAAGCTATTTCTTAAGGATCACCCCATCCTTG
The DNA here is from genome assembly GCA_965230955.1 of uncultured Candidatus Saccharibacteria bacterium. GTDB lineage: Bacteria > Patescibacteriota > CALEFQ01 > CALEFQ01 > CALEFQ01 > CALEFQ01. The sequence goes on from OZ246404.1 coordinate 482,451, forward strand.
GCCCAAATGTGGACTTCGTCCACCGGATCTCCGGCGGATGTGCGCATGGTGCGATTTAAGGCCACGCCTTGCTCGGCGCCGGTAGGATTGACCAATATCAGCCCGCGCTCATAACTGCGTTGCCAGACGCCATTATTCAGCCTCTGGGCTTCACTGACCGGCCAGCCCAAATCCATTTCAAATTCGTCGTACCACCAGATCTTGTCATGCCAACCGCTCGGTCCGGTACTCATAGCGAAATAGCCGTTACCCAGGAGTGTCGTGGCCAATCCGTAGCGCATCGTCTGAAAATCATTTTCGTCATGACCTTCGGTGTGTAATACTACCAAGCCTTTCGATCCCGGAGTTTTTATATCATTCAAGTAAGCTTCTCGTGTTTTATCCCAATTGCTGTCTTCCGTTTTGGGAAAGCCTTCAAATAAATTACCGTCGATGTAAGGATAGTACATATCGCCTCCATTGGTCATTTGCAGAACTTGCTTGCTTTTCTTTTCCTGGAATCTTTTCAAAATGGCTCGGGTACCGTCCTGCCACGCCCGGTCGATTTCTGGAGCGCTTTCTTTTTTATGATCGCCGTTGAGATCGATATTGCCGTCGTTTAACCACCAGAGGTTTTCCATCGCTTCGTCAAAGAAAATTCCGTCCCAAAGCCCGGTGGAAATTATTTTTTGCAAAGAAAAATCCGGCAAATAAGTTTGCCATTTTTGATTATTGACTTCGGGGCAGAAGCTCGTGAGATTTATCATTCGGGAGCCGGGCCAGAAATCAATGTAATTTCCCCGGGTATCGCGGAGCCACCAGCTGTCATCTATTCCGTCTAACATCTGGTGGTACGGCCCGCCGGCGGGCTCATTGATATCGATGTCGCGGACGGTAAATTCGATCAGATTAACATAGGCAAAAATTAAAATACTCGGATTGAGCTCCCGGATTTTCAGGAGTACTTCTTTATTGTTGTATTGGTTTTCCGCACCGGTAATCAAAATGTCATATTTAGACAAGGCCAGAGCATCGGACATCTGTATTTTGGGAACGAGATAATAATTCGCCGTTCGGGGAAATTTATGTTCCGGCCAGGCGATTGCCGGTTTTTTGGTGGTCGGTGTGGGGATCGGGGGGGGAGTCGGAGTTGACGTCGGTGTCGGTGAGAATGGTGTGCTGGTCGGAGTGGGAGATGCAGAGACATTGGCCGGTGGAAGCGGCGTGGTTGCCATTTGAGGTGACGGTGTCGGCCCTGGTTCTTCCGTTTTTACCGACGATGTTTTTCCGGTATATTGATCGACTATGCGTTCATTGATCACCGGAAAGGCAATATCGGTTGAGGCTGTTTGTTTATTCCTTTGAATATTTATCACCATCGTAATAATCGCTGCCGTGCCGAAAATGGCCAGCAGAATGAACCAAAGGCGTATTTTTTTGTCCTGCCAGAGAGCCCACATAGCGTTACTAGACTATTTCTTAGAAACATTATATCATATCATAAAGTGGCGAATAAATCAATCTTTCGACTTCCTGTTTCCGACTGTCGGGCGAAAGATTGATACTGGGCGAAACTTCCACCATTGATTGTCGTCAATCAGTCTTGTAAGTCAGTGAAATATCACGATGAGAATAGTAATGGCCCACAAAGAATACTCGATCCGAAGCGGCGCCAGCCGCCATGTTTTTGAATTGACGAAGCTGCTGGAATCGGCCGGGCATGAAGTGATTCCGTTTTCGGTTTCGGATCCGCGCAATCAGCCGTCGGTTTATGAAAAATATTTTGTCTCCCCGGTTGATTTTTCGACGGTAAAATTCAGTTTGCCGTTATTTTTCAAGAATTTCGGGCGCATGCTTTGGTCGCGGGAAGCGGCCGAAAAGATGCGTCAGTTGATCGCGGACACCAAGCCTGATTTGGTCCATATTCACAATATCTATCATCAGATTTCTCCTTCTGTTTTACCGGTTATTAAAAAAGCAAAAATCCCCATCGTACAGACTCTCCATGACTACAAAATTATGTGCCCGAATTATCTGATGAAAGCGGGCGATAAGATTTGTGAAAAATGCAAATACCGCCGCTATTATCAGCCGTTTTTTCGGAAGTGCGTCAAAAACTCTCGGATTGCCGGAGCCATGGCCGGCTGGGAAGTCGCTTGGCACAAGCTGCTGGGAGTATATGAAAAAAATATCGATGTCTTTATCTCGCCATCTAGATTTCTCCTGGAAAAGCTAACTGAATGGAAAATCAAAACCAAGCGAGTGGAATATTTGCCCAACTTTTTTGCTTCCGAATTGCCGGCGCGGGTTGAGGGTGGCCGATATATTCTCTACGGACTGGCTCGCTTGTCGGCGGAAAAGGGTCTCTGGACCTTGCTGGCGGCGGCAAAAAACTTGCCGGCCATTCCCTTTAAAATCTGGGGAGAAGGCGCCTTGCGTCCCAGCTTGGAAAAATTCGTTATTGAGCAACGGATGATAAACGTAGAATTTTTAGGCGATCCCAAAACTTCTACCGCGACGGACTATTTAAAAAATGCTTATGCCGTGGTGGCGCCTTCGGAGTGGTATGAAAATAATTCATATGCCTTGATCGAAGCCATGGCTTACGGGAAACCATTCATTGCTTCCAATGTCGGTGGAAACTCGGAACTGGCCGGGCACAACGAACGGGGTCTGCTTTTTACCATGGGGGATCCGGCGGCTTTACAAGCGCGAATTCTGGAGCTTTGGAATGATAAAAATTTAGCTCGCAGTTTAGGTGAAGCGGGTCAGATTCATATCCGATCCAAACTCGGGTCGCGAACCTACTTGGAAGCAATCCAAAAGATCTATTCTTCGGTTCTTTGAAAAAGGATTGACAGATACTCCGGTATGTGCTACAGTGTGGGGATTTGTCAGTAATCAAACCCTCCATGAAGATTGCTTATATCGGCCAGAAGGGAATTCCTTGCCGCTCGGGCGGCGTCGAAAAGCATGTTGAAGACCTAGCCACCAAGATGGCGGCTCGGGGACATGAGGTTTTTGTGTATTCCCGCAAGCACTATATTGAGGGTAATCCGCGCTCTTTTCAGGGCGTAAAACTTATTTATACACCGACGATCAAGACTAAGCACCTGGATGCGATTGTCCATACTTTTACATCGACCATGCACGCGCTGTTTCAGGGCTACGATATAATTCATTATCATGCGATCGGCCCATCGCTGTTGTCTTTCATTCCGCGGTGGTTGCTGTGGCGCACCAAAGTGGTCGCGACTTTTCACTGCCAGGATTGGACCCATAAAAAATGGAATAAATTCGCCCAAGCCAGCCTGAAAGCAGGAGCTTGGATGAGTGTGCACGCTCCGCATAAGACAATTGCCATTTCTCGACTGCTTCAAGAATATTGCGCCGTTCAATACGGAAAAGAAGTCGATTATATTCCTTATGGCGTGCCGGAACCGAAAGAATGTCCTCCGCGTTTGATCGCCCAACAATATAATTTGAAAAAAGATACTTATCTCTTGGCTGTTTCCCGCCTGGTGCCGCACAAACAAATTCACACCTTGATTAAAGCCTGGCGTGAAGTGGAGACCGATAAAAAGCTGGTCATTGTTGGCGGCAGTTCGTTTACCGATAACTATGTCGTTGAATTGAAAAAATTAGCCGCGGCTGATCCCCGGGTCATTTTAGCCGGCGAACAGAGCGGCCAGATTATGGCGGAATTTTTCAGTAACGCCTACGCTTTCACCCAGCCTTCCGAATCCGAGGGTTTGCCGATTGCCGTGCTGGAAGCGATGAGTTACAGTTTGGGTATCGTCGCCAGTGACATTCCGGAACACTTGGAAGGAGCGGGTCCGGCGGCTTTCTATTTCCATAAAAATGATCAAGCGGATTTGACGGAACAATTACAGCGAGTCGTTGACGATCCCAAACTGGTGGCCTTGAAAGGCCTGCAGGCGAAAAAACGCGTAATGCGATATTTCCACTGGGATAATCTGATTGAGCAGATTGAACAACTATATCAGAATCTGCTAAAAGACGAGGCTAAATCAGAGGTTGCCTTCGCTAAAAAATAACCATATTGTAAAGGGGTGGCCTTAAGGCCGCCCCTTTGATTGCGCACCGGCTATACAGGCCGGGATTTTTTTTGTAAGATAGGGAAGATTGATACGTTTAGCTCCTAAACTATGAAAATACTGATTACCGGCGGGCTGGGCTTCATGGGCTCGGCGTTTATCCGCCTGATGTTAAACAAACACCCCGATTGGCAGATTATCAACCTCGATAAGGTCACTTACGCGGCTAATTTTGATAATTTACAGTCGGTGGCAAAAAATAAGCGCTATCGATTCATTAAGGGGGATATTGCCGAGGCCAAAACGGTAAATCGCGCGGTGGCCGGTTGCGACGCGATTATCAATTATGCCGCCGAAACACACGTCGATCGCTCTATTCTGGATCCGGATGCCTTTATCCGGACCGATGTCTACGGCACATATACTTTGCTGGAAGCGGCGCGGAAACATAAAATAAAAAAATTCGTCCAGATTTCCACCGATGAGGTTTACGGCGATATTCTCCGGGGAAGATTTTCGGAAACGGATATGCTGAAACCTTCTTCCCCTTATTCCGCCAGCAAGGCCGGAGGCGATATGCTGGTCCTGGGTTATGGCCGAACTTATCAAGTGCCCGGCTTGGTGACGCGATCGTCGAATAATTATGGTCCGCACCAGTATCCCGAAAAGATTATTCCGTTGTTTGTCACTAATTTACTTGAGGGTAAAAAAGTTCCGGTTTACGGAAAAGGCAATCAGGTTCGTGATTGGCTGTTTGTGGAAGACCATGCCCGAGCGATTGAAACCGTTTTGCTAAAAGGTATTCCGGGACAGATTTACAATATCGGTTCCGACTGCCGGCGGGATATAACCAATTTGCAATTGACGAAAACTATTCTAAAATTGCTCGGATTTGATCACTTCATGATGGAATATGTGAAAGACCGGCCCGGCCACGATGTCCGCTATGCCATTAATTGCGATAAACTCAAAAAGCTTGGCTGGCGTCCGAAAGTTAAGTTTGAACAGGGGATAAAATTGACGGTGGATTGGTATCGGAATAATCCCGAGTGGTGGAAAAAAATCAAAACCGGGGAGTATTTGAAATATTATAAAAGGCAATATGGCAAAAAATAGAACAAAAATTTTAATCATCGGCCGGGGCTGGCTGGGATCCCGTTGCGCGGAAGAGTGGCCGGACGCCAAAATTACCGGGCAGTGGATTGAGTCCGTGGCCGACGCCGAAGCCTTATTGAAAAAATATAAGCCTGACGCGGTACTGAACGCGGCGGGGATCGTGGGTCGGCCCAATGTTGACTGGTGCGAAACACACCAGCTTGAAACCGTAAAAGGCAATACGGTCTTGCCCCTGTTGATCGCCGAGGCTTGTCGGAAACACGGCGTTTATTTATTACACATGGGAACCGGCTGTATTTATTACGGCTACACTCGGGATAAAAAAGGCTGGACGGAAGACGATTTCGCGAATCCCTCGGCAGTTTATACTCGATGCAAATACGCCGCTGATTTAGCGCTGTCGACTATGCCGAAGGTTGGGATTGCCCGGATTCGCATGCCGCTGGATGACCGGCCGTCTCGAGGAAATTATATCGATAAAATAGCGGCTTATCCCAAGCTGATAAACATGAAAAACAGCCTGACGGTGGTGCCGGATATGATAAAAGTGTTTCGCCAATTAATGGAAAAGAAAGCGGAAGGAGTATTTCACGTTACCAATCCCGGGTTCACTACCCAGCGCGAGATTATTCGGCTGTATGAAAAATATGTCGATCCCGAGCACAAAAACACCTGGATAAAAGAAAGCGATCTAGTCGGGCTAGGACTAACCAAAAAGAAACGTTCGAATAATATTTTACAGTCCACGCGTTTGAAGCTATACCGTATCAAAATGCGCCCGGCTACAAGAGCTGTCGAGGACGCAATCAGAAAATATGCCCAAATCAAAAAATGATAACCGGCGACAAACTGACAGTCCTTTATCGGTATTATTTTTAAATAATATTTATCGTACAAAAGGCTTTAGTTAACTTTTGACTTTTGCCTTTTGACTTTTTACTTATTTATGAAGGGTATTATTTTATCCGGCGGCAAGGGGACTCGTTTACGCCCCCTGACTTATGTCACCAGTAAGCAATTATTGCCGGTTTATGATCGTCCCATGATTTATTATCCGCTCCAGACATTGCTCGATGCCGGCATCAAGGAAATTTTTATCATCTCTTCGCCGGAGCACGCCGGGCAATATCTGCATCTCTTGGGTTCCGGTAAGAAGTTCAACGCCAAATTTACCTACGAAATTCAGGACGAGCCCTTGGGATTGGCCCATGGTCTTTCGCTGGCGGAATCTTTTGCCGACAAAGAGCCGTGTGCTTTTATTTTGGGCGATAATATTTTCGAGGATAAGGTTTATGAAGGAATAAAAAGTTTTAGCGGACGCGGCGCGAAAATTTTCGTGAAAGAAGTGCCCGATCCTGAACGCTTCGGAGTGGTGGAATTCGATCGGGACCAAAAAGTGATTTCGTTGGAAGAAAAGCCGAAAATTCCCAAGAGTCATTACGCGCAAACCGGCTTGTATGTCTATGATAAATCGGTGTTTGATCATATCCGGACGATCAAGCCCTCGGCGCGCGGCGAATTGGAGATCACCGATTTGCACAAGGTCTACTTGCAACGCGGAGAATTAAGTACGGAAATTATCCGGGGCGAGTGGATCGATGCCGGGACTTTCGACTCTTTGCTCCGCGCTTCCAATTTCATGGCCAATAAAAGTAAACAGGGAAAATAATATGTCAAAAATTATTGCTTGGTTGCTTATTTTAGGATTGAGCTTGGCGGTTAGCCCGGCGCTGGCCGGGGCGGATTACAATCCGAATGATATTATTTCCGATCGGCTGTATTATAATTCCGGCGCCATGTCGCAATCGGATATCCAAAAATTTCTCGAAGGATATGACAGCTACTTGGCCAATTATTACGTCAGCCAGCGCTCGGCCGCGCAGATCATTTACGAAGCTTGCCGTTCTTACGGGTTAAATCCCAAGGTGATGCTGGTCATGCTGCAAAAAGAGCAGAGTCTGATTGAAGCTGCTCATCCGACCGAGACCGCCTTGCGCTGCGCGACCGGTTACGGCAGTTGCGCGACTAAATATCTTGGTTTTGAAACCCAGGTCGATAGCGCGGCCTGGAGTCTCGGCGTCGGCTACGATGCCAAAAAGAGCAGTTATAATTACGACGTGGGGCGGACTACTCTGACTCAGGACAATGTTTCCGTCACGCCCGCCAATCGGGCGACCGCCAATTTGTTTATTTATAATCCGGTGGCCGGCAGTGAGAGCCATAACGGTAATTATCTTTTCTGGACTTTGTGGTGGAATCGCTATTTCGGCACTACTTTTCCGGTCGGATCATTGATTCAGCAAAAGGGTCAAAGTGGAGTTTATCTTATCGGGAATGACGGTCTGAAGCACGGTTTCTGGGGTTCGTCCGCGTTCAATCTGACCTATCAACCCCGTCAAATTATCAGTGTCGATGAAAGTGAGACCGTCGGGCTTGGTAACGGTGATCCGATAAAATTGCGAGACGGCGTGCTTTTCAAAGCGCCTAACGGGGCAATTTTTATCTCGCAAGGGGATAAAAAGTGGGGTATTCCCGATCGCGAGACACTAAAGCGCCTGGGTTACAATACCGGTGATGCCGTTTCCGTCAATCAAACAGAATCGGACTTGCTACCAAAGGGACCGTTATTTGATAAAGATAATCTGACTCGGCCGGACGGTGTTTTCATAAAAACGGCGGAGAATCCGGCCGTTTACTTGCTGGATAAAGGCAAAAAACGTCCTTTCTGGGATAAGCAAGTTTTGAATTTCAATTATAACGGTAATTACAAAGCCGTTGAGATTTCTTCGGCGGAGATGAATCGTTATCCGACCGGTCCGGCCGTTAAATTTCGGGATGGAGCGTTGTTACAAGGTCCGACGGGCGGAGTCTATGTGATTGCCGACGGAAAGAAGTGCGGCATTTCTTCGCGAGCCGTGTTTGACGGACTGGGCTACAAGATGTCAAATGTTATCAAGGTGCGTCAATCTATTTTGGATTTGCACCCGAACGGAACCACGATTAATAATTATTAAGTAACAAGTAACAGGTAACAGGTATCAAGTAACAAATAGGAAAAATTTTATTCCAATTTGTTACCTGTTATCTGTTGCTTGTTAATTGCTCGCTAATCTCATGAAACTCGTATTTTTAGGTACCGGTTATGTCGGTTTGGTTACCGGCGCATGTTTGGCGGAACTCGGACATCGGGTAACTTGTGTTGATATTGATGCTGACCGAATTGCGAAATTGCGTCGCGGGCAGGACGTTTTTTTCGAGCCCGGATTATCACGGCTGGTAAAGCGCAATGTCAAAGCGAAACGTCTGGATTTTGCCGTCGGGGTAAAGGGTCAGTTGCGCGGGGTGCAGGCGATTTTTATCGCGGTAGGTACTCCCCAAGCGCATGACGGCTCGGCTGATTTGTCTTACGTAAAAGAGGCGGCGCTCAATATCGCCAAGAATCTCAAAGGTTATGCGGTGATAGTTGATAAGAGTACGGTGCCGGTCGGGACGGCGGAAATTGTCCGTAAAATAATAAGACGAAATTATCGCGGGCGTTTTGACGTGGCTTCAAATCCTGAATTTTTGCGTGAGGGCAGCGCGATTACTGATTTTTTGAAGCCGGATCGAATCGTCGTGGGAGTGAATAGCCTTCGGGCTCGTCGGGTGATGGAAAGAGTGTATCAGCCGATTAACGCGCCGAAACTTTTTACCGAAATTCCGACGGCGGAGCTGATCAAATACGCCGCCAACTCTTTTTTGGCCATGAAACTTTCTTTTATCAATGAAATTGCCAATTTGAGTGAGATTGTCGGCGCCGATGTCGCCAGTGTGGCGCGGGGGATCGGTTTGGATTCGCGGATCGGCCCGAAATTCTTACAGGCTGGTTTTGGATTTGGGGGTAGTTGTTTCCCGAAAGATGTCAGCGCCCTGAAATATCTGGCCGATCGGAAAAAGTACGATTTTAAATTGGTCAAAGCTCTGCTGGCGGTAAATCAACGCCAAAAAGAACTGTTTTTTGAGAAAATCAATAAGTATTTCCAAAATAAATTGCGCGGTCGACGGATTGCCGTCCTGGGTCTGGCTTTTAAAGGCAACACTGATGACGTCCGCGAATCACCGGCGCTGGATTTGATTACCCGATTGAAAAAAGCCGGCGCGGAGGTGGTCGGTTTTGATCCCCAGGCCATGGCCAATGCTCGAAAAAATCTTCCGGGCTTGCGAACATCGTTGTCGGCTCTGGCGGCGGTAATTGGAGCCGAGGCGGTGGTAGTGGCGACCGAATGGGAAGAGTTCAAAAAAATACCGCTAAAAAAAATCCGCTCCCTCGTGAAGCGGCCGGTAATATTTGACGGGCGAAATTTACTTGATCCGGCTATGGTTAAGCGAGCCGGTTTCCGCTACTTTTCGATGGGTCGCTAAGTCCTTTGCTCGGGGAGGCCGGTTTTCTAATCCAGGGAAGAATCAGCGCGATCAGAACTGAAATTCCGGCGATCCAAAGCAGAAGGCGGTAATTGATAAATGGGGCGACGGAATAGGGTACCAGGATTTCGATAACCATAATTAATATTGCGGTCAGTGCCAAACTCCCGGCCAGGTGAAGAGCCCAGTTGGGAGTTTTTGATTTTTCCGGAGTGATGTTATTCATGCTATTTCTTGATTATTTTTCCGACCAATCTTTTGATCTCATTCCACGATAGCGGCGGACGTTGAAAGGCGGCCCGGATTTCCTTTAGATCCAGCGTACTACAGTTTTTTTCAATGCCCGGAGCGTAAATGGCAAAAGGCCAGCTATGGGTTTCGGTGTCGAAATAGAGTGAAGCCAAGCCGGTAGAGTAATCATTGGTCCGCAGATCCCCATCTTTTTCCGGGGGCAGGTATCGGGCCAGGATGTAATCCGCCTGGGCAAATTCTTCCGGATCAGTTTGGTAGGTGAGACCGATGGCATTGGCCGGCGCGGGATTAAAAATCTTGGTGAAATTGTCTAGGGCAAAATATCCTCCCGGGGATTCCAGTAGGAGATTGGGGCGCGAGAGTGTCAGAGTCAGTGATTGGTCGAAAGAGTTTGGGGGTAATTCCAGGCTGAGATCGAGGCTGTCTGCCTGAACCGTGATGTTTTGTTGATCAATCTTCAGTGTTTGATAATCGGCAGGGCTTAGCGGTCGAGCCACTAATCTGGGGCCAGAAAAAGAGATTTTAGTTTCAGCCGGTTTCGAGGTATCGGGATAATCAGCGATCAGTATCCGGTCTTTGATGGTCAGATAAGTGCCGGTGGTTTGTATCTCGGCCAGTTGGGAATTTTCGGCCAAATTAAAATCAATTTTGTACCGTCCCGCCGGCAAGTTGTCGGTCTTGAATTGATACTTATCGGGCTGACTGATATCGGCCGAATAGATTTCCCGATTGAGGAAATCAAACATTTTTAAGGATTCTTTGGTGCCGGGAGAAATGTTTTTCTTCTCAAAAGATAGAGTCAGTGGCTCATTTTCCAGGTAGGTAATAAAAGTATGCCGACCTTGCAAGGTGTAGGGCCAATCGATTGTCTGCTTCGTCGGTTTGTAGTTTGCCATTTTCAATTGCGGCATCGGAGCCGTCTGGTGGACGGCTATTTTCCCATCGACGGGCGGATTCTGTAAAAAATCAGAAATGTCGATCGGTTCAATACCGTTTTTTCGCCAAAGATGCAGATCATTGTCGGAGACAGTTTCCGGCCAGTCCAGTTGGTCCAAGTATTTCTGGTAAAGCAATATTTCCTGAAATTGATCTTTCCCGGCCGGTATTCCCAGGCGCACTTCCGGAGTATCTTCCGAAACGGCGTAAGAAAGGCTGAGATTGATGTGCTCAAAAGCGAGGGCCGGTTTTCGGAGATCAAAATAAGCAATGGTGCTTTTCATCGGCAAAAAATAATCATTTCCGATTTTTTTTATTTCGCTGAGACGATTGCCGGGATATAAGTATGAAACCAGGCCGGCGTTGTAATTGCTGAATTTAAGCGTTTGAATCAGCTGCCCGCTAACAGGGATATTTTGCAGTAACAGATATAGTAAAAATACGGCCGGTATGACCAGGTAGATGGCGAACAAGATTTTACGGGAACTATTCATATAGATTGGTTTCACCGCTAATTTAACATCATTTTTTGACTTTGACAATCCGTTATTAATCCGTTATTATTTTAGCGTTATTTGTCAACCAGAGATTATCTGGCTTGTTTGTTGTTATATGACATCATTCGTTCAAAAAATAAAAAGTGACCCGCTTTACCGTAACAGTATTATCTTTTTTCTCGGGTCATTTGTGGCTAATGTTTGCGGTTATTTGTATCATTTGTTTCTTGGTCGATTGCTATTGCCGGAGCAGTATGGTGTAATAGGTTCACTGTTGTCCATGTTTTTGATTGTTTCGGTAGCCACGGGGACAATTTTGACGGTAGTGATGAAATACACGGCCCAATACTATGCGCAAAATAAATCTGCCGTCATAGTGACCATGCAGAAACGACTGAGTCGTTGGTTGTTTATAGGCGGCATAATTATTACCGGGGTTTGCCTGGCTTTGAGTCTGCCTATTAGTCGTTTTCTGAATATCGATACGGTCTGGCCGGTCGTCGTACTCAGTTTTTCTTTTTTGTTTATTTTTGTTGCGCCGGTATATCGCGGCGTATTACAAGGTCTGCAACGTTTCGGAAAGTTGTCATGGTCCTTAATAATTGATTCCGCTACTAAATTGATCGTGGGTTTGCTTCTGGTATGGCTGGGCTGGTCGGTCGTGGGCGGTATTACCGGTATTGTGGTCGGTACGCTTTTGGGCCTTTTGTCTGCTTGGTGGTTCTCCCGCGATACCAGGAAACAGTCCGGTAGTGCTTTCGGTGACTGGAAAGGAATCTGGACATATTGTCTGCCCGTGGCCGTTGTGATGCTGGCAACGACGCTACTGTATAGTATCGATGTCATTTTGGTAAAACATTATTTTTCTGCTGCCGATGCGGGCCATTATACCGCTCTGAGTCAGTTGGGAAAGATTATTGTTTTTGGTACATCGGCGATTGCCGGCGTCATGTTTCCGATGGTGGCGGCCAAATTTGCCAAACGGGAAAATTTTCGTCCTATTTTCTGGAAGGCGGTTGGTTTGGTTGTAGGATTATCCGGTCTGGCGGTGTTGATTTACTTTCTGGCGCCGAATTTCGTCATCGGCTTGTTGTATGGGGCTGAATACTTGCCTGGTGCCGGTTTGCTTGGCTACGTCGCTGTTTTCATGGCGCTATATTCGGTCATTAATGTTTTGGTTCAATTTTTCTTATCGATCAAGGACTATGGAGCGTTATTGCCGCTGGTCGTCGGCTGTATCGCCCAGGTGTTGTTGATAGTCCTGTTTCATCAGACTCTGTATCAAGTTATTCTGATAATTGATTGTTGTTTAGCTTCTATCGCTGCCAGTTTATTTGTTTATTATGCCTACCGAAGTGAAAAAATTAAAACCAACGGGTAAGCTGTCGGTTCTGGTGCCGGCTTATAACGAATCGGGCAATATTGAAAAAACCCTCAGGGTTTTGGGTGAATTCCTGGCCGATCAGGGTTTTGATTATGAAATTGTGGTTGTTGACGATGGCAGCCGTGATCAAACAGCTGCTCTGGCTCGGAATCTCGGCTTGCAGCATGTTAAAGTTGTGCGTTATGAGACAAATATGGGCAAAGGTTATGCCGTTCGGGCGGCTTTTTTCCAGTCCAGCGGTGATGTGATTGCGTTTTTTGATGCGGGTTTGGATTTCCAGCCGGAACATATTATAAATTTCTGGAAACAATTAGAAGAAGAACAGGCCGATGTGGTTATCGGGTCTAAACGACACCCGAAATCACAAGTGGTCTATCCGATGAAACGGAGAATTATAAGTTCTTGCGGGCAATTGGTCACCCGGACTTTATTTAATTTGAATGTGCGCGATACCCAGGTGGGAATGAAGGTTTGGCGTCGGCCGGCCTTGCAAGACTTAATGTCTCGCGCCCTTGTTCGCCGCTATGCTTTCGATATTGAATTACTGAGTATGGCTCAGCGTTATCATTATAAGATCGTGGAAGCGCCGGTGAAAATGCAATTCAATGCCACCGCCACTTCGGTTAATTTGAAAGCGATTTGGCGGGCCGGGGTTGATACGCTGGCGGTGTTCTATCGTCTGCGCTTGTTAAAATATTACGATAAATCGCCGGCTGAACGAGAACAAATGCTCGCGAAGTATCGGCGCTAAACTATAATGCCCAAGGTTTCAATAATTATCCCGGCCAAAGAGATCAACGACTACATTCGTGAGTCGGTGCCTAAGATATTGGCTCTGGATTATGACGATTTTGAAATACTCATTCATGTTGACAGTCCGACGGTTGAGCATTGGCCGAAAACCAAAATTTTAGTCGGGGCTCGAAAAAATGAAACTCCGCCGGTAAAACGCGATCAGGCGGTGGCGGCGGCTCAGGGAGATATAATTGCCTTTCTGGATGATGACGCTTACCCGCGCCGCGATTGGCTGAAGAATGGCTTGAGGCATTTTGAACATTCCGAAGTCGGGGCGGTTTATGGTCCCGGAGTGACGCCGCACAGTGACGGGTTTCAGGCCAAGGTTTCGGGTGAAATATTGGCATCTCCGATGACTTCCTGGAAATATGTTTATCGATATTTGCCGGCCGGTAAGTTTTTTCGAGAATCGAATAATTTGGATTGCCGCCGGTGCCGTCGTTTTGTCGGCTGCCCGGCGCGCCAGAGCATTTTCACGGTTGACGACGCCCCCACCGTTAATCTTTTGGTGCGCAAGGATGTTTTTGACACGGCCGGCGGTTTCAATACCAAGTATTGGCCCGGCGAAGACACCAAGCTTTGCCTGGATATTGTCGGGCGCCAGCATAAGAAAATTGTTTATGATCCGGATGTTTTTGTCTGGCATCATCGACGAAATTCGCTCCTGAAACATTTCCAGCAAAATTTTCGATACGCCATGCATCGCGGGTTTTTTGCCAAACGATTTCCTGAGACCTCATTGCGCTGGCAATATTTTATACCGTCATTTTTTCTGATTTTTCTGGTTGGAGTCGGGTTGGTTTGGGGACTGTATTCCGAAGTGAGTTGGCTGAATTGGCTAGTCGTTTCTATCTTAGCACTGTACGGTTTGCTGGCTGTGATTTCCGGAGCGGTTAGCGGTTGGCGTCAAGCCTCGCCCTTGGTTGGCTTGCTCGTTATTCCCGGGATATTTTTGACCCACGTTGTTTATGGCGTCGGATTTTTACTGGGCCTGGGCGTCCGTGAATTGCACCGCTAAATCAAGAATATGGCTAAACTGAAGAAAGAATCTGTCTTTCACCGGTGTGGCAATCTGGTTCGTCGGGCGGTGGGCTCTGAACGTTTGGTTTTATGGATGGCAAATTTAGCCGATAATCGATGGTTGTTTTTGCGGTATGGTTGGGGGGCTCATTGGCGCCGCCCTTTTGAAAAGAAAGTTGCCGCTTCTGTTTTACAAGAATTTTCTCGCCTGGCAGTTAATCGCTTGTTAATGGATTTGGATGATTTGAGCCGGCATCTGGTTGATACGGTGCTTGAGCGGTGTCGATATATCGTCGCCAATGAAATTCTAGACGAGCATTTGTTTACGAGGGAAGAAAAGAAAGCCCAAAGGAAGATAAATTTGAGGCCGTACATCAGAAAGTATCCAGGTTTGGATACGTATCCACCAGAAACTTTTTATTATCATAGCGGCTTGAAATTCGTTCCGCCAGAGTCAGTCGCGCGGCTTAAAGGTTCTTTGGCGATAGATGCCGGCGCCTATCAAGGAGATTCCGTTTTGGTATTTTCACATCAATATGATTTTCAGCGGATTCTGGCGCTGGAGCCGGATGTCGATAATTTCGAGAAGTTGAAAACGATTAAGCATAAATTTCGACTTGGTAATGTTGTTCCGATAGCGGCCGGATTGTCCGCCGAGCCCGGGGCGACCTTTCTTTCTCAGGCTGGTTCCGCTTCTCGAGTTGAAGATTTTGGTCTTAATCAAATCAGGCTAGAGACAATTGATCGTCTGATGAAAAAAGAAAAATACCCTTTGGGCTTGATCAAGATGGATATCGAAGGAGCGGAATATAGTGCGGTTTGCGGAGCGCGCGAATCGATAAAGAGATTTAAGCCGGTATTGCTTATTTCCTTGTATCATACCGGTCAAGATTTTTTTAAGATCAAGCCATGTCTCGCCGAAATCCGACCGGACTACCGATTTTCTATCAGAAAAATAAACCCATTTTCGTTAATTAATGAGACAATTTTAATCGCTTATTAAATCTTATGAAAATATTTATTTCTTATCCTCCTTACCAGTCGACTAAAGGGGTTGCTTGCTTGACTCAGAATCGGCAATTTCAGTGGTTTAACAATCCTTCTTACATTCCGCCGGTGGTGCCGATGACGGCGGCGACAATGTTACAACAAGCTGGGCACAAGGTTGTTTGGGATGATGCGATTGCATCGAAGCTGACTTATCAGCAATTCCTGGAAAATTTTAGAGCGGCGGCGCCGGACATTTTTGTCACGGAGGTGAAAACTCCCGTCGTTAAACAGGCTTGGAAAATAATCGCAGAATTAAAAAGGGTTTGCCCCAAGACTAAAATTGTTTTGATGGGGGATCATATTACCGCCATGCCGGAAGAGTCTTTGCGCAATAGTCTGGCTGATTTTGTCGTTAGCGGCGGTGATTATGATTTTGTGCTGAAAAATTTAGCCGAAGCTTTGAAAACCGGGCAGCCTGATCCCAATCGGTTGTCAACGATGGTCAAGTATAAAAATGAGCGGGGAGATATTGTCTCCGGAAAAAAGGTTCTCAATTTCAATCTGGATGACGCCCCTTTTATTGATCGAGATCTGACCCAATGGCAGCTCTATCAGCAGCACTGGTTTCGGCGCAAACCGGGTACTTACATCATGTCGGCGCGCGATTGCTGGTGGGGAAAATGCACTTTTTGCGCTTGGACTACTTTGTATCCCAAGTATCGCCGGCGATCGCCAAAGAATGTTTTGGATGAAATCGGTCAATTGATTGAGCGTTATCAGGTCAAGGAAATCATGGATGATGCGGGGACAATTCCGGTGGGCGATTGGTTGCGTGAATTTTGCCAAGGAATGATTGATCGCGGCTATAACCGCAAGGTGAAGATGAATTGCAATCTCCGGGCCGGGGCGATCAGGTCTCAAGCCGATTACGATTTGATGGGCAAGGCGGGATTTAAATTATTGCTTTACGGCTTGGAGTCTGTTAATCGGAAAACGTTGGATCGAATCAATAAGGGGCGAAGCAATCCCTATGATATTGTTAATGATTGCAAGATGGCCAAAAAAGCGGGATTGAAGCCCCATTTGACCGTGATGATGGGTTATCCCTGGGAGACAAAAAATGACGCCTTGCGCACTTTCGCTTTCGTTAAAAAAATGATGGTTAGTGGCTTGGCCGATTCTTTACAAGCGACGGTGGTCGTACCGTATCCCGGGACACCGCTTTTCAACGAATGCCGAAAAAATGGCTGGCTCAAGACAGAGGATTGGGATCGATACGATATGCGGGAATCAGTAATGAAGACGGCTCTTAGTTCGGAAGAAATAAATGCCCTAACCCATGATATGTATGCGCAGGTTTCGCTTAATCCGCGGTTTATTTACCACCAACTGGCGAGTATCAAGGATATTTACGATTTGAAATATATGTTTCAAGCGGCTCGGCAAATGTTTAAAGGCAAATTCAAAGATTTCGATAAATCAAAATAAATTTATGAAGAAAAAAACAGCCTTTGTGACCGGAGTTACTGGACAGGACGGAGCCTGGCTATGTCAGTTGTTGCTGGAAAAAGGCTATAAAGTTTATGGCGGGATCCGGCGTACCAGCCGGCGCCAAATCGATAATTTGGAATTCTTGGGAATTGCGGATCGGGTGGAATTGATAGATTTTGATCTGCTGGAATACAGCAATGTTTTCAATGTCATCAAAAAACTAAAGCCGGCCGAGTTTTATAATCTGGCGGCGCAAAGTTTTGTTAAGGTCAGTTTTGAGCAACCGATTGTAACCGCCATGACGAATGCGATTAGTGTGGCGTATTTACTTGATGTTATCAAAACCATCAGTCCGAAAACAAAGTTTTATCAGGCCTCAACCAGTGAAATGTTCGGTTTGATTCAAGAAAATCCCCAAACCGAAAACACGCCCTTTCATCCACGCAGCCCTTACGGGGCGGCGAAGCTGTATGCGCATTGGCTGACGGTCAATTATCGGGAGAGCTATAATATTTTTGCTGTTTCCGGAATTCTATTCAATCACGAAAGTGAATTGCGCGGACCGGAATTCGTGACCAGAAAAATTTCTCAACACGTGGCGCGTTATTCGCTCGGTGACGCCAAAGTATTGGAATTGGGTAATTTGGGAGCTAAGCGTGATTGGGGTTACGCCAAAGAATACGTAGAGGGAATGTATCGAATGATGCAAGCCCCAAAACCGGATACTTTTTTGCTGGCGACCGGCAAAAATTATACCGTGCGTGATTTTGTAACACGCGCTTATCGAGTTATTGGCGTGCGGGTTCGCTGGGAAGGTCGGGGCAAAAAAGAACGCGGCTATGATGCGCAGACCGGTAAATTGCTGGTCCGGGTAAATCCAAAATTTTATCGCCCGGCGGAAGTCGAGGTTTTATTAGGTGATCCGAGCAAAGTCAGAAAAGTTTTAGGCTGGAGTCCGAAAGTTGATGCCGTGAAATTGGCCGAAATTATGGTGCGAAGCGATATTGCTCGGCTAAAGCAATAAGATGTTGATTGATGTATCATTGTTTTGGGATGAGATAATCCACCTGCTCATTGCGACTGGCCTGGCCGGTTATATCTACTGGCGTTATCGGAAATGGTCTTTGGTAATCATCGTGTATGCCACCGGGTTCTTGATTGACATTGATCATCTGATTGATTTTTGGATCGATATCGGCTGGAGCGCGGATTTGGCTCTATTTTTCAAGGCTGATTATTTTCAGGAATCCAATCGTTTGTTTCTGATCTTTCATACACCAGAAATTCTCATCCCGACTTGGTTGGTGGCCTGGTATTATCGCCGGTTTGATGTTGCCTGGGCGGTTACCTTGGGCTTGATGGGGCATTTGGCGTACGATGTCGTTTCCAATGATGTCTATTGGCACACATACTTTTTGGCCAGCCGTCTTTATCACCGATTCGATTTGAAATCATTGATGCTATGAATTATTACCCGAAAATTTCTATCATAACCGCGACGCTTAATGCGGCGAAAGTTTTACGTTTGTGCTATGAGGCGATTGAGGCGCAGGTTTACCCGCGCGATAAAATCGAGTTGATCGTTGGTGATGGAGGTTCGGTTGATGATACCCGCCAGATTGCTCGTAGATTTGGCGCCAAAATTGCCGAAAATCCTCTGAAAACCGCTGAAGCCGGTAAGGCGGCGGCTCTCAAACTTGCCACGGGCGAACTGGTGGCCATTATCGATTCCGATAATATTATGCCGGATCCGAATTGGCTACAGCGTATGGTTGAACCGTTTCGAGATGCCTCTATCGTTGCCAGTGAACCATGGGAATACACCTATCGCAAAAATGATCCGGCTTTGACCAGGTATTTTGCCATGATCGGAATGAATGATCCGCTGGTGTTGTTTCTTGGGAATTACGATCGCCGCAATTTTATTACCGGGCGTTGGACTGGCTTGCCCGTCAAAACAGAGGACAAGGGCAACTATTTGAAGGCTTATCTCCGGGAAGATACTCTGCCGACGATCGGCGCTAATGGTTTTATTATTCGTAGAGCGGAACTTCTAAAATGTACCGTCGATAAGTATGTCTTTGATATCGACTTGCTCCATGAGCTTATCAAGCTCCGAGGCGGCCAGGTGATTGCGGCTAAGGTCAAAACCGGAATCGTTCATCTCTATTCTGGAACGGTCCGCACTTTTATCACAAAACAGAAGCGGCGCGTCAAGGATTTTCTTCATTTCGGTGAGCAGAAAAAGGACACTGGCTATCCCTGGATGAAAAGATATTTAGCTCGAGTGGTTTTGTTTGCGTTGGCCTGTCTGACGGTAATTCCGTTGCTGATCCAGTTGCTCATTGGCTATACGCGTAAACCTGATTGGATTTGGTGGTTTCATCCGGTTGCCTGTTGGATTACCCTGTGGGTATACGGCTGGGGCGCGCTAACCAGCTTCTTGACGGGCCGGAAGATCGCTGACCGGGCCGAGTGGAAGCAGACCACTTAATTGGATTTATGAATCCTGACATAACAATTATCGTACCGGTTTATAACGAAGAGAAAAATATCGAGCCGCTTTATCGCGAGCTGGATAGTGTTCTGGCTAAAATATTCATTTCCGCTGAAATAATTTTCATAAATGACGGCAGTACCGATGGATCACTGGAAAAATTGCAAAGGATCCACCAGAACGATTCCCGTGTCATAGTTATAGATTTTCGTAGAAATTTCGGCCAGACGGCATCCCTGATGGCGGGGTTTGATTTGGCGCGCGGGAAAATAGTAATTACACTTGATGGTGACGGCCAGAACGACCCAGCCGATATATCGAAGTTATTGCAAAAAATTCACGCTGGATTCGATGTCATTAGTGGTTGGCGTGCGCATCGGCAGGAGCCGGCTCTAACGCGGCGTTGGCCCTCGAGTTTGGCCAATAAATTAATCAGTCGCTTGACCGGCCTGTATCTTCATGATTACGGTTGCTCCCTAAAGGCTTATCGGGCTAATTTTGTGAAAGAGATCAGACTATATGGCGAGATGCATCGCTTCATTCCGGCTTTGTGCGCCTGGAATGGTGCCCGGGTGACCGAAGTGGCGGTCAATGATCGGCCGAGGAAATTTGGCCATTCAAAATACAATTTGAGTCGAACCGGTAGAGTAATTTTAGATTTATTTACCGTAAAATTCTTGATTGGGTTTTCGACGCGGCCAATCCAAATTTTCGGACGGATTGGAATAGTTTCTTTTATCCTGGGATTGATTTCTTTGATTGCTGTTATTGTTCTAAAGTTGGCAATAAATTTTGACATGTCTGGAAATCCGCTTTTGATTCTGGGGATATTGTTTATATTAGTCGGTATCCAATTCGTAGTCATGGGGTTATTGGCGGAGATAAATATCCGCACGTATCATGAATCACAGGATAAAAAAATCTATAAAATCAGACAGATCTTGAAATGAAAATTTTATTATTAAACTTTGAGTATCCGCCCGTCGGCGGCGGCGGAGGAGTCGCGACCAAAAATTATGCTGAAGAATGGGCTCGAAAAGGGCATCAGGTGGAAGTTATCACCAGTAATTTCTCCGGATTGCCCGCGCAAGACACGAAGAATGGAGTCAAGGTTATCAGATTGGAAGTGCCCCAACGATCTTATCGTGCGACCGCCAGTTTCCGCGCTATGCTTGGTTACATCGTTTCGGGGGGGAGGTTGGTCTGGCGGAAGAGAAAATATTATCGCCAATTCGATATTATTAATACTCATTTTGCCTTGCCGACTGGCCCATTGGGAGTCCTGGCAAAAATAATTTTGAAAGTTCCCAATGTTCTTACTATAATTGGTGGGGACATTTATGATCCGTCTCTGAAGAGATCCCCGCATCGGAATTTTTTTTATCAGCGAGTTAATCGTTATATTATCAATGCGGCTGATTCGGTCATCGCTATTTCAAATGATATTAAGAACAGGGCCCGAGAATATTATAAAATTACCCGGCCGATCAAGGCGGTTAATATTGGTTTTCGGTTAGTTGGAAGAGCAAAGCGTGATCGGCAGCGGTTAAAACTTGACGAATCTAAATTTTATCTGATAGCCGTTGGTCGCTTGGTGGGGCGTAAGGGATTTCCCTACGCCATTACGGCGTTGAAGTATCTGCCGGAAATGATTAGCCTACTGATTATCGGTGATGGGCCCGAGATGAATGATTTAATGGAAATAGCTAAGCATGAGGGCGTGAGCCAACGAGTCATCTTTTTGGGTTATCATGTGTCAGATATCAACCGCTACTTAGCCTGTGCCGATATTTTTATACTATCTTCGCTGCACGAGGGTATGGGGATTGTGATTCAAGAGGCAATGGCGGCGGGACTGCCGGTAATTTCTACCAATATTGGCGGCCAGACAGATTTGATAAAAGATCAGATAAATGGTTTGCTGGTTAGTCCTGGTAGCTCCAGGGAAATTGCCCTGGCAGTCAAGGCATTGGCGGAAAATCCGGCTTTACGAGAAAAAATGTCAGCCAATAATTTGCGTGACATAAAAAAATACGATCTGACCGACAACGCCGAAGTTTACGTACAAATATTTCGCAGTTTGATTGCTTAATTATGTCTAAAATAAAAAAATTGCTTTCGCGTCCTTATTTTTGGCTGGCCATGGTGATTTTATTGGCCGCCATTCTGCGCCTCTGGGGGACCGGATATGGATTGCCCGGGTATGCGTATCATACCGATGGGTCATTATATATTCGCGGCGTACTGAGTTGGCTGGAAGGGGATTCCGCTGAACTGTCAGCACGTTCGGATTTCCCGTCATTGTTTTTTGGTTTATTGTTTGTGTTATTTGGTACTGTTCGATGGATAAGTTCCTGGTTTGCTTCCACCTCGCCGGCATTCAGTGACTATATTTTTGTCGGACGGGTTGTCTCGGCGTTTTTTTCCGTATCGACGGTCGGTTTGATTTATCTATTAGCCCGGCGATTGTTTAATCGCACGGTTGGCTTGTTGTCGGCTTTAGCACTGGCGGTAACATTTTTAGACGTCCAGATTTCCCATTATGTTAAGCATGACGTTTATGTCGAGTTTTTCGGAGTGCTGGCGCTATTTTTTACTTGGCTGCTCTATGAAAAAAAGAAATGGCTATATCTCTGGCTGGCTTTGGGGACAATCGTTTTAGCGGGAACGACGAAGTTATACGGATTTTTATTTTTGTTGCCGTTATTGCTGGTAATAATGGCCGTAGGCTGGCGGGCTAAAAAAGATCGTGATTGGTCAGCGCTTTGGCGTTCGCTTGCCTGGCTGCTTGTTATCATCGTTGTTTTGGCGATATTTTTAGGTATTTATACACAGCGGTCTTCAACCAATGCTCCTGAGGTGGAGGTATTTGAGTCGAAATACTTTGGGCGTCTCGTTGATCGTTTGCTTAATCCGTTTCGCGATGTCGATATGGTGCTGGCGAGTGATGCCGACGGTATTCCCAATTACTTGTGGTGGCCGCAGTATTTAGCCATGGTAGGTGTCTATTATCCTTTGTTTATAAGTGCGATAGCCGGAATTATTCTGTTGTTGCGTAGGATATCTTTTAAGGTTATTTGGTTGCTTAGCTTTCCGGCGGTTTATGTCGTGGTCTTGTGCTTGCAAACGGTTCGCTTCGATCGTTGGGCTTCTGTTTTGACTCCCTTTCTAGCGGTGGCGGCCGGATTTTTTGCTTATTGGTACCTGCAGAAAACAAAAACCTTAGGAGTGATATTTAGGTACTGCATGGGGATCGGTTTATTTTTGGTTTTATTTGCTTGGCCGGGCATACGCGTGTCACTTTTTGACTATATTATCAGCCAACCGGCAACTCGCGAAGAAGTATCGGAATATGTCGGCAATAATACTGATCCCGGACACGTTGTTTTTTCCTATGGTTCGTCCGCCACCGCGCAGATGCTTATCCGTGATTACCCGGGGTTTAGTTTGCAGGAAATCGACGGCTGGATCGATGGCCAAAAGAATATTTTCAGGTTTCATGGCGAGAAGATGATTCTAGATAAAAGCCAGTATGATATTGCTTATAATTACCGAGCTACAGATCGATATCGTTTAGCTTATAAAACATTGGAATTGATATCAAGTCGCTCCGTTCCTGAAAAGATTTTTAGTTACCAGCTTTTTGATAATGGTTTATTTTCACCAACGAATTTGGAACACGGTTCAACTGTAAATAATTACCATCAGCCGCCGATGTATTTATTTACTATTCCTGATGTTCCCGATCTTGAATTGCCTCCTTTTGAAAAAATTTACTCGGCTGAAAGCATGGCCGATATTTCAAGCGCTAAGTTTTCGGAAGTCGGGGATCGGAGACGTCTGGTTCTTGATCCTGATGTCGCTGATGGAATTGCTGGTGGAAGGGAGGCTATGCCGGCCGGTACTTATCAGGTTGAATTCGCACTGGCTGCGGAAAGTCCGGCTAAATCTGAGACCATTGCTACCGTCAGCCTACGCGATTTTGGTCTCAATTCTTCTATTATTTCCTCGACGGTTGGCAGTGAACCTGACCATTTGACAGGTCAGACTTTTCACGTCACTCTGCCATTGAAGTTGACCCGAGCTACATTGGTTGAATTTACGGTGAATGATCAGGATCTGCCAGGGACCAAGATTTGGTTGGAACAAGTGAAAATCATCGAGGCTCCAATCGATGAGGAAGATTTCACTCGTCGGCAAGACGAGCTTGTTAATACTAATCGGTCGGGAACTTTTTCTGCCCAACAGATTGCCAATTTTACTAACATTTCGACCGTGACGGATTCGCGAGCGACGAACGGTTTTGTGATAAAAAATAAGCCAACCGGGGGGCCTTATTTAGAGTTGCCGCCGGGTGACTACCAAGCAGTTTTTTCCTTGATTTATGATATTCCCGATAATCAGGATTGTGCCAATCTCGATGTGGTTACGGGCGGAGGGGGACAAACACTTGCCAGTCAAACAATTACCGGTTCTAGTGCCGAGCTTTTGGCCGAAAAAACACTGGATTTTTCTCAGGATACGCCGGGGCAGATCGAGGCCCGGCTCAACTATCTTGGCTGTGGCCAGGTTATGCTCGATCAACTGGAAATAAAATCTCGCTACCCCTGATGAACCGGATCGGCTGTTTATGCCAGAGTTTCCCAAATTGACAAAACGTTTATTCTACGGTTTAATGCTATTAGTGTGGCGGTCATGGCAGATCCCCAATTGTGCTATTTTATTGCGGCCAAGGATTGTTTCCGAGCAGCTAAAATGATTCATCGGAAACTTTTCGATTGACCGAATTGGCGGATTCAAGCCAGTTTAAAAGACCGCTCTTTTTTCTGCTTTATACGGCATACTGGTCCGTATTTTGATAATATTTAAAATAATACGGCGGAATTTTCCAGCCCTTTGCCAGTTATTGTATCAGAAAATAATTATCTATGAGGCCTTCGGCGGATAATTTCCCGAATGGGTAGTAGTAAATCAGTTGTATACATTTATGAGCACTTCTATTATCGTGACATCGTACAATCGAGGGCCGGACGTGGAAAAGCTGATTGGTATTTGTCGCGAAATCACATCCCCGATCATGGAAATTATCGTTATCGATGACGGCTCGACTGATAATTCCCGGGAAATATATAAAAAGCTTCAGGTTCAAGTATTGCCCTTTGACCTAAGGATACTTTACAACGACAAGAATCGCGGTGCGTCTTACTCGCGCAATCGCGGAGCTAGTGAATCGCGCGGAGAGATTTTGATTTTCATTGATTCCGATGTAATTTTCACCCCAGCCGTTATTGAGTTCCTGCTGACCAAAATGTCGACAGGCGATTATGATATTTGTTTTCCGCAAGCTTTATATCAGGACGGTAGTCGGTTGAATCCCTTGTCTGCTTTTGACGAACGGCGCTGTATGAATTCGATAATGTTTTTGATTAAAAAGAAAGCCCTGAGCCGAATGGATATGTTTTTCGACGATGCCATAATGGTGTATACCGACGATGCTGATTTTTTCTTGCGGGCCTATACCCTCGGCTTAAAAATACAATACATTCCAGAAGTTAAAATATATCATCCGAAGCCTGTTTCATTGTCCGGGATATCGTATTATTACCGGTGGCGGCATATAATATATTTTTACCTGAAACTGCACGGTTTGGTTGAGTATCATATTCCTTTCATATTTTATATTGCCGGGAATATGATAACTTATTTGCTTATATCTCTGACAACTCATCATTTCCACGGTTTCCACATGACGCCGGTTCGCTATCGATCGACCAGGCGTCAGTTGTTGAAATATTATTTTCAGGCCTTCGGTTGGAATCGGAAAAGGTCGAAGCAGATTCATGATCGTCGCCAACTGCTTTATCTCAAGATAAAAGAAAGCAAATAGTACTTTATGGCCAGCGGTAAATTAAACTATGTATCATCCATTGATACCGGCGCTCCGACTTTGGTGCAACGGTCGTCTTTTGACAATTATGTTTCTTACTTTCGGGGGAAAAAAGTCTTGGATGTCGGGTGCTGGACCGGCGGCTTTGAACACTATTTACAAACGGCGACGGATCAGGCTTATGCGATCGAATTGGAGCCGGCCGCTCTAAAGATTGCCCAGAAGCGCTATCCAAAAGTGAAGTTCCAACGGGGCACTGTTTTTTCCATTCCATATCCGGACAGTACTTTCGATGTTGTTACCTTGTGGTGGGTAATGGAGCATCTGCCGATCGACTCCGAGATTCGAGCTTTCAAGGAGATTCGTCGAGTACTAAAATCCCGAGGACACTTCATTTTGAGTGTCCCGCATTGGCATTGGTTTAATAATATCCTCGATCCGGCATTTTGGCTGAAAGGTCATCGCCACTACCAGGCGCGGCATGTCACTCAAATGCTGAAATCTGCCGGATTGGAAGCCAAGCAAATTAGGATTCAGGGAAGGTTTTGGTATTGTTTTTCCGTCGATGTTTTTTATTTCTGGAAGCATATTTTGCGCCGGCCGATGCCCGCCCGTTGGCAAAATTGGTTTGATCGACGGATTGAAAAGGAATTACGCCGGGTGGGCTACGGCGATTTGTATATATTATCGCAAAAAGATGAATAACTTAAAGATATCGGTTATTATCCCGGTTTATAATCGACGGGAGGAAGTTGCCGAATGTCTACGGACCGTTTTTTCCAGTGATTATGATAATTACGAGGTCGTTGTTGTCGATGATTGTTCTCGGGACGGTACCGTTGCTTACTTGTCGCGGAATTTCCCCGCGGTTAAGCTTTTGGCCAATAAGGAAAATCACGGTGCGGCTTTTTCTCGAAATGCCGGGGCTCGTGTGGCCAGTGGGCAAATTTTATTCTTCCTGGACTCCGATACCGCCATTGCTCCCGACACATTGTCAAAAACGGCCGAGATCTTTGCTCGCTATCCCGATGCCGGCTTGGTTGCGCCGATAATTTATTATTTTTGCGATCCGAAAAGAATTTGGTATGCCGGAGCTTTTATCGACCAGTGGACCAGTCGAGCTCACTACCGCGGGATCAATGAAATTGATCGGGGTCAATATCGCGAAGGCGAAATA
This sequence comes from uncultured Candidatus Saccharibacteria bacterium, assembly GCA_965230955.1. GTDB lineage: Bacteria > Patescibacteriota > CALEFQ01 > CALEFQ01 > CALEFQ01 > CALEFQ01. The sequence goes on from OZ246404.1 coordinate 508,931, forward strand.
CCGAACGGCCACGCGCCGACGGCCTCGGCGATTAAGCGCGAAGTCTTGTTTCGCGCCGGTTTATTCGAGGAAAGAGAAGACTTTTATATGGGGTTTGAAGAGCCGGATTTGGCCAAAAGGATTGAACGGCAGGGAGGACGATTGATTTTTGCTCCGGCGGTAAAGGTTTGGCACAAAATTCCCGTCCCGGAATTTAAGGACAGCCGAGCCCGGGAATTCTTGTTCTATATCAGCTTTCGCACGCCGAAAGTCGCTTATACCACTTCGCGCAATCGAGTTACATACATGCGAAGATATGCTCCTAAGTTTAATTATTTTGTTTTCCGTTTGGTTTTTCTGCCGCTTAGTCTGGCGATTTATTGGTTAAAGAGCGTTTGCTCTCATCAGCCGGATATGTGGAAGAATATCTGGCGGGGTACGCGAGCCGCTTTAAAACAAAAAAATGTTTAAAGTACTATTTGTCATTCCCAGGAGTAAAAATTTGTTTGGCGACGAGGTGAAGACCAAACAAGGTGAAATTGTATTTGGCGGACATCCCCATGTTGGGATTGCCTATTTGATTGCCGTATTGCGCCAAAATAACATTGAGGCGAAGGTTTTTGATACGTTGGTCGAGAATGACGACCGAAAATTGCTTCAACTGATGAAAGATTATCAGCCGAATTTGATTGGCATCACCGGTTTCAGCTATAGTTACGGCTATGTCAAAGCTATTATCGATCTGGTCACTGATCAAGCCGATTGTCCGGTAGTGCTGGGAGGCCCACATGTTTCCGCTACCAAAAAACTCTGTTTTAAGGATAATCGCGCCTCCCTGGCGATCAAGGGCGAGGGGGAAGTCACCTTTTTGGAATTAATCCGGGAATTACAAAAGCCCGTCTCGGATTTTTCAAAAGTTGACGGGTTGATTTGGCGCCAAGATGGCGAAATAATCGAAAACAGAGACCGTCCTTTTTTGCGCGATTTGGACAGTTTGCCGATTCCGGCCTATGAAGCTTTTAAGTTGGATCGCTATTTATACACCAAGCAACACAAGATGCCGATTATTACCTCGCGCGGCTGTCCTTATGGCTGTAATTATTGTTCGGTGCGTCTTTCGATGGGGCGTAATTTCCGCCCCCGCAGTCCGGAAAACGTAGTGGGGGAAATTGAGCATTGGTACAAGCGCGGGTGGTGTAATTTTGAATTTAATGATGATTGTTTCAATGTCGACATGGATCGAGCGAAAAAAATTTGCGATTTAATCATCGGTAAAAAGCTGAAGATAAAATATGAGTTGTACAACGGGATTCGGGTCGATCGGATTGACGAGGAATTATTACGAAAGATGAAAGCCTCCGGCTGTATTTTCATTTCTTATGGCTGTGAATCCGGCAGCCAAAAAATTCTCGACCGAATCGGCAAAAAGATAAAATTGCCCCAGGTGCGCCAGGCGGTTCAATTGACCAACAAGGTTGGTATCAAAAATTCCGTTAACTTTATTATCGGCCATCCGGGCGAGACTATCGAAACAGCGATGGAGTCGATCCGTTTTGCCGATTCTCTGCCGACCAATTTCGTCAATTTCTATAATCTGGTGCCTTATCCCGGCACGGAATTATTTGAATGGGTGGATAAAAATGCACGGTTTTTGGTGCCAAAGAAGACTTACCTGGAAAGCATATCTTATCGCGATAATAAGCCCGTCTTTGAAACTCCGGAATTTTCGCGCCGAGAACGCATGAAAGTGATAAAGAAAGGCTTCAATTTGTACGAAAAGAAAATACTGGAATTTCGCCTGGGCAAAGCCGGTGGTCGGATAATGTACGGTCTGACTCGGCTCGGTCCGATCGGTAAATGGGCGAGGCAATTTGCCCTAGAAAGCAAATTTGGTAATAAAATCTATCAGATGCTTTCCGCGAATTCTCGCGCCAGTGACTGATCCGACCGGTTTCGGCTGGCGAAGTTAAATCATTACATTTGAATAAGCTGAGAGATATGAATAAATGGCAAAACATCCAACAGGAGCATACCGACGAATTGGTTCGGCAGGGTACGTATCATCACGATCGTGATGTTTTTTCACAATCTCCCGCCCAGAAACGTAAGCTAGATAATTTTTTTAGAATTGCCGATTTTCCGCCCAAGAGTCATTTGCTTGAGGTTGGTGGGGGCACGGGCAAGTATACTATACCGGCTCTTCAACGAGATTATCGCGTCACGGCCAGTGATATTTCCATGTCGGCATTAAAACAATTGCGACATGACGCTCAAGAGCTGGGGGTTGATCGAAGGTTAGTCGCAACTGTTTGTCGACCGACAGAGCAATTCGATTGGTCGAACAATTTTGACGGCGGTTTTTGCGTGGACGTACTCCATCATCTCAGCAGTATTGAATTGGGGCTGGAACGAATTTTTAACGCCTTGAAACCCGGAGCGAAATTTGTAGCCTACGAACCAAATGGCGCTAATCCGATTTGGCGCATCGCGGGGGCGGTTTGGCCGCCGTTTGATTGGAAATATGAAAAAGGATTAGTCCGTTGTACTTCCCGAAACTTGTTTAACTTGTTTACCAAGATTGGATTTCGCGATGTCAAAATTACCTATATGTCATTGTTTCCCCGTTTTTTGCATGATCGCTTTCGATTTCTTAATTCTTGGGAAGATAAGATCCTGGGCCATTCTTTTTGGCGTAAACTGGGAGGATTGATTATTGTCCAGGGTAAAAAACCGCATGAAAATACTGATCTTAAATCCTAATATCTGGATGGGCGGAGGCGCTCAAAAAGCCCTGATCCGCCAAGCTCTTGGTTTGCAAGAATTGGGGCACCAGGTTTTTATATTAACGACCAGGATTGATCGCCGGGAGCGGCCGGATATTCTGAATCGATTAAATATCACCGTCGCGGATATCCCGCTGGTTTTTTATCGGGATAACCAGTATTTGCCATTAGAAAATAAATTGGTTTTGCTTAGGAATTTTTTCCGGCTGAAGAAAGCGATTAAGAAATTTGTTCGACAGCATCAAATTGACATTGTCAATCCTCAGCAAACGCCCATGCACTGGCTCTGCGGCGGCTTATCGGTTCCGGTTGTTTGGACGTGTTATGAGCCGATATCTTTGTGGCCTTCAAACAAGCCTTATTTCATAATCGGCGCCAAGAAGTTGACGGTCTTTGGCCGACTTGCCCGATATATCTTTGAAAATTTCGACCGTCGATATGTGCGACGGCATGTCAGGAATATAATCGCCATTTCAGAAATGGTTCAGCGTGATATCAAGATTCTATATGGATTATCCGCCCGGGTGGCTTATTTGCCTGTCGATACCGAGCTGTTGGCGACGGCCGATCCGGAGCGGGCACGCCGCCGTCTGAATATTAAATCGTCCGATTTTGTCGTCACTCAGGTTGCCCACTTAAAGCCGGTAAAAAATCAGCGTTGTACGATCGATACCGCTAAATTGTTATTGAACAAAATTTCCAATCTTAAAATTTTGTTGGTTGGCGGCGGACCGGATCATCAACCCTTGCTTGATTACGCCAATCGGCAAGGGCTGGCCGATCGGACAATTTTCGTTGGTCCACAGACTGATATTCAAACAGCTGACTGTTTAGCGGCTAGCAATGTTCTGATTTTACCCGCGCGACATCAGACTTGGGGATTGGTTATATTTGAAGCTTTGTCGGCTGGGGCTTTGCCGGTCGTGGCCAATGATTGCGGGGCCAGAGTCGTTATCGAAAAAGAAAAAATCGGCTTATTGTCGGAACCGCGGCCGGAAAGTTTTGCCGCGATGATTTTTAAAGCTTATTCCGATAAAGAAAAGATGGCGGAATTGGTGCAGAGAGGAAAAAAATATACCCAGCGATATTTGAGTTACACCGGTTATGCTCAGAAAATTGATGATATTTTCCGGGAAATTGTTAACAAGGCCAGTTGACATCGAGCCGCTTTTTTACGATAATGTATCAGTTAGTCCTGGTAACAAATAGCCATGAAAACTACTGCCTGTATACCAACAAAAAATGAAGCAAAGGGGATAAAACAGGTTATCGCCGGAGTTCAGCCGTATGTCGACGAAATTCTAGTCGTCGATGGTCATTCTAGTGATCAAACCCGTGATTTGGCCCGAGAGTGCGGAGCGAGAGTTTTATTGGATAATTGCCGCGGTAAAGGCGCTGGTTTGCGTTTGGGTTTGCGGGAAGCCGGTGGAGATATCGTGGTTTTTATTGATGCGGATGGTTCGCATGACCCGAAGGATATTCCACAATTAATAGCTCCGATCAAGGAAAACAAGGCTGATTTAGTGGTTGCGTCTCGAGCGAAAGGCGGAAGTGATGAGTATCACATGAAATTTGGCCATTTGATCAGGCAATGGGGCAGTGAGTTTGCGGCGCTGACTATTAATTATCGCTGGAAAGTTGATTTGACCGATGTCCAGAATGGTTTCCGCGCCATCAAAAAAACGGTGGGATTAAAAATAAATCTCAATGCCAACGATTTTGATATTGAGCAGGAAATGGTTATGAAAACCCTGAAGAATGGCTACCGTATTGTCGAAATCGGCAGCCATGAATCTTCACGCAGTTGGGGCAGTTCAAAACTGCCTACCTCCAAAGCCTGGAAATTCTTATATCGATTACTTAAGGAACTATTTTGATGAAAGTTTATCTTATCAATCCGCCCGCGGTTAAGGGCGTGCGTATGGTACGCGAAGGCCGTTGTATGCAACGCGAAGGGGCTTGGACGGCAGTCTGGACTCCAATTTCGTTGGCATTGTGCGGAGCGGTGCTGGAAAAGTATGGGATGGAGTGTAAATTAACTGATTGCATTGTCGAGGAAATTGATTTGGCAAAATTGCAATCATTGGTTTCTGAGTTCAAGCCTGATTTGGTGGTTCTTAACACGGCAACTCCGTCTATTAACGGAGATTTGAAAGTCGGATCTTATTTGAAAAAAGTTTGTCCCTCGGTCAAGGTCGCGGCCATCGGCATCCATGTTACCGCAATGCCGGAGGATTCATTAAAAATTTCCAGCGGGCTTGATTATATCGTGAGCGGTGAGCCGGAGTATACCATTTTGGAGTTGGCCCGGAGACTGAAAACAAAGGCTTCTCCCGATGATATCAAAGGAATTATTTTGTCTCGGCAGGGCAAGATGATTGTAAATCCGCCTCGCCCCTATATCGATAATCTGGATGAACTTCCTTTTCCGGCTTGGCACCTGATCGATAAAACCAAATACAAGATGCCTTTTTTGAACCGACCGTTTTTTCTTATTGCCACCGGCCGGGGTTGTCCTTATAAATGCACTTTTTGCGCCGATTGCGCCTACTACGGTAAAAAATTGAGGCTCCGCACGCCAAAAAATATCGTTGATGAACTGGAATGGGCCGGCAAAAAACACGGGGTGATTGATTTTCTTTTTTGGTCCGAGTCATTCACGATCAATCGGCAATTTGCCAAAGATGTGGCTGATGAAATTTACCGCCGGAAGCTGAAAATCCACTGGGTTTGCAATAGTCGCGTGGATAATGTTGATGAGGAATTGCTTCGTAAAATCAAACGGGCCGGTTGTTGGATGATCGGCTATGGCTTAGAGTCGGCCAATCAAAAAATTCTCGACTCGGTCAAGAAGGGGATTAAGGTTGAGCAGACTATTCGGGCGGTAAAACTTTCTAAAAAAGCCGGCCTGGATGTTACGGCTCATTGCGTTCTCGGTTTCCCCGGCGAAACCGAAGAAACTATCAAGGAAACGATTCGACTGACCAAGAAGTTGCCTGTGGATTTTGCGCAGTATTATTGTTCGGTTCCTTTCCCGGGATCGGAATTATATCAACAGGCGATTGATAGCGGTTGGGTCAATACGGACAACTGGGAACGTTTCGAGCAGAATTTTTCTATCATTGATATGCCCGGACTTTCATCCGAACGTGTAATGCAACTGCGGAAACAGGCTTATAAAGAATTTTATGTTCGCCCGCGGATCGCGCTAAAGACACTGGGGCGAGTTCGGAATTTACACGACTTCTTGGAATTATTCCGGATGGTTCGGGCTTTCACCGATTGGACAAAAAAGGAAGATCAATGCGCCAGCTAATAAAAATTTTGTTGCCAATCGTGATCACGGTTGGTCTGGCTATTGTTTTTGTAGTCATCGCTTTTGATCGGCCGGCCGGCAATAGGTTGGCCGATTTTGATGTCTCAGCCTCAAATAACAGCTGCCAATCGCAATTTGATTCGCGGGGCAATGTCGGAATTTCTTATTCTCGGGCCGATGACTGTAATGTGGAATTCACGGCAAAGTCACGGCTTTTGATTGAAAATATCGATCGAATAGATATGAAATACCTGGTTGCTGAAAATATAATTAAGGACGATCTGGTCAATATCGAAGTTTTCGGTCCGAATTGGAAGTTGATCAGCAAGAATAATTATCGAATCAGTTCCGGCATGGATTCAATCCCAGTTGACTTGCCTCAGCAGTTCAACGGTGAAATCAGTGTCATAAGATTTATTTTTTACCGCAGTGCTTTTACCGACCCGGCCGAGATAGATATTCGGTCGCTACAGTTTAGCTCCGATAATTCTCCGAGCTGGTTTTCTGTTGTCCCGCAAATCGCCAATAAATTTGTTACCGCCGGGGCAATGATAAAAGTAGGTTTAATCAGTTTTGCCTATTATTTTTCTCGCGCCTTAAATATCCCCGTGCTGCTAAATACGATTTTGGGATTAAGCGGCATTCTAGTCTGCTTTCTTAGCGGTTGGATTATGGCGCGTCGGCTTTTTCATCAGTCTGAATTTTTACCGGCTGTATTGGCGGCTTTGCTGTTGGGTTTGGCTCAACTGACTCTGACCATGCTGGCTCTATCCTTGTTTCATCTCATGTTTGCCGGCCCGGTCTTGGGTCTCAATTTGGCTTGTCTCGTTTTCTTGATAATCAGATATCGGTATCGATTTAGCTGGTCGCGCGCTCTGTTGCCGGTGCAAGGTTTACTACAGAAAGCTAGAAAAAATTTGTTTGTGTTTCTGGGGGTCACCATGGTTGCTGGCTTACTCCTAATTACTCTGATTCAAGCTTTGAACGCCGCACCTTTTGGTTATGACGCCTTGGCTTATCATTTACCGATGGCGGTAGAATGGTCTGAATCGGGTCAAGTTTTCCCTATCAGTTTATCTAGTTTTCTCAGTTATATGCCCGGGGGTGCGGAATTGCTGATGTCGTACATAATCATGGCTTTTCGAAGTGACTTATTGACCAGTCTTATTCAATTGCCATTTCTTATTATAACGGCTTTGGCGGTATATCAAATTGTCAGGAACCTCGGCGTTAGGCGAGTTGGCGCCATGATTGGAGCGCTGTTGGTTTTTTGCATTCCTGTTTTCATCAAGGAAACTCAGCGGGCTTATATCGATTTAATTTTTATGGCGCTGGTGATGCTGGCGCTAAACTATGGTATTCAGTTTTGGCGCCGATTGGATCGAGCCAGCCTGCTTCTCGGAGCCATAACTGTCGGTTTGGCCATAGGCATGCGCTACACGGCTTGGCATTTTTTACTACCAATCTTGATTTTGTATTTGGTTGCGATGATTCGTTTTGTTCGTCAAAAGGCTTCATCGCGCCTGTTTCATTTCATTAAATTGTTATTAATTTTTATCGGCGCGGTTCTAATCTTCGGAGGATATTGGTATATCAGGAATTGGATTATAACCGGCAATCCTATCTATCCTTCCGCTTTAGCGCCTGGAGGTTTTACTCTTTTTGATAGCGGAGTCAGCACGTCTTATGCGAATTTTTTGTCGAGCATGACTATTTTCCCAAACTTCGGCGATATTAATTGGACGGCGCATCGCGAAGCGATTCTGACTGCCTTTGGAGCTCCTTTTCTGTGGGCGATGATGATTATTCTGATAGGCGGTTTGGTTGGTAATTTTATAGTCAAAAACACTTGGTCGGAAAAAATACTGCGGCTGTTTTTGATTTTGTTGCCTATTTATTCTATCTTCATATTCACGACCATTCCTTTTAGCTCTATTATCAATCAGTCGATGCGTTATGTTTTTGTTTTTGTTCCCCTGACAGCGGCCGTTTTGGGTTTTATTGCCGGTTGGCACAAGGTTTTTACCTGGCTGGCCGGTCTTTCCGTCCTAGGCCTTTTGATTAGTTCCTTCTGGCCGCTAGCGTTGTTTGATAAGAATAATACTATCAACTTTCCTTTTTCCGGTACAAAATTATTGGTTATTCTGTTGGTTGTTGCCTGGCTGTTGTTCCTTTTTTGGCCAATCCTTAATAAAATAATGGCCAATCGCTGGGGAAAAAATATATTACTGATTGCGATTTTGATTGGTAGCCTGGGCTTCATTGTGGGTTTTACCAATGATTATCAGATCAATAAATATTCGTGGTATCAATCGAATTACTATCAAGTTGGACAAGCGGCAAATTGGATCGATCAGAATGCCGACGGAGAGGGAATTAACCTGATCGGTATAGATCGTCCATATCCTTTTTACGGCCGTAATTTCAAGAACAAGATTTATCAATTAAACTCGAATTCCGATCGAGATCTTCTTTATCATGAGTACCGACGACCGTTTAAAGAAGATTGGCGAGATTACGGGCAATTAAATGTTCGACTGACTCGAAGTGGGCCGAATGATGATTCGCCTCTGCATTTAAAGCTTAATTTTTATTCTACCGACGACAAAAATAACTATGTCCAGCTTGGTTCTTTGTCTGGGGAAATCACTGTCGGTACCAATGATTTCAGTCTGGATTTAGCCGAGTTATCGGCGCGCGACCGGGTCGTTATTATGGAATGGCAAATGACCGGTTTGGGCGATTCGGATGAATTGAAAATTGATGAGTTGGTGCTGACCGATCGTTCGTCTAAATCACCCAATTTTCCCGAAGATTTAGCAATTTTACCTAACACCTGGGAGGTAGGCGGGGAATGGCAAAATTCCGATTCAGTCTATTATGCTACGCTTGATCGTGATTACCTTCTGCGAGTCGATTCGCCGGCAGGTGATAATGATACCGGCCGAAGTGGATATATTAAAGCCTATTTCAATACCAATGAATTTGGGCACATTTACGAAAATCCCAATAAAGAAATCTGGCTCCGCAATTTAAAAGAGAATGACATTAGATTTGTGGTTTCCACTTATAGCTCGACTGGAAATGAGCGGCCGGAAATGCAGTGGATCGGCCAGCAGCCCGATATTTTTTCGGAAGTTTATTCAAATGACATGATCAAAATATTCAGGATTGATTGGCCTAATTGACAAACATGCCAACCCCTAGTCGAAAATTGTTTTTCCTGATATTTATCGGCATCGTAATCGCGTTGGGTTATTTTGCTTTGCGCCAGACGTTCGTCAATCCCGGCACCTTGGGTCATAATTGGGACTGGTCATTTCCCGCTCTCGCATCGCAATTAGCCACAGCTATGCCGAAGATGTTTTCCAGCTGGTCATACACCAGTCTGGGATCGCCCGCAATTTTAAGCATTCCGGTCAATCTGTTGCTGGCGGTTTTTTTCTCCTTTGGAACGATCGGTATCTCCGGAGAACTTGTCTCTAAAGCTGTAGTATTCAGCACCTTGATTATTGGCAGTATCGGGATGTATCTCTACCTGGGGCTGTTCTTTTTGAGATCGGCCAAACCCACTTGGCTCGGTGTTTTACCGGTTTTTCTGGGTGCCGTCTTTTTCGGATTCTCTCCATTCATCTTTAGTGAATTTATTGGCGGGGCGGTGTCGCAGTTCATTTCTTATGCCGTCATTCCTTTCGCTTTGTTTTTTTTCGCCTTGTCGCAAAATTCTGCCAAATTTCGTTGGTTTTTGATATTCGCTACAGCCTTGGTTTTATCGATACTCACGATTTCGACCCATAATTTGATCATCGCGGTTGTTTTAACGGTTCTCTTGATTGTCGTTTCCGAGAATCGCCGCCGATACTTCTGGAGCTTGATCGGATTGGCTGCGTTTTATATCCTGATGAATTTATACTGGATGATTCCGTTTGTTTCAGAATTATTTTTTGCTCAGACCTTTTTTGAATCTGAATCATTTTTGTCGCTGATCAATGTCATTAAGGCGGCCCCGAATATTGCCCGAGCTTGGTTTCAGATCGGTTATGCCCGACTCTTTTTTGAAAACATCATGTCGGTTGCCTGGCTGCCTTGGTGGATCTTGGGTGTCGGCGGTTTCTGTGCGGTGCTTATCGGTTCGGTTTTAAAATCAAAAAACAAGTACGCAAATTTTTGGTTATTGTTATTTCTCGGGGCACTGGTTTTCGTCACGGCCGGTGTGGCGCCGCTCGGGGAGCAAGTGGTTTGGTTATTCCAAAATGTTTCAGTAATTCGAGGTTTTAGATCAATTCAGCATTTCATTCCAGTCAGCGTCTTTACCTTTTCGGTTGTATTGGCTTTTGGTGTTAATTTTATCTTGATCCGCCTGAAACCGGCTAATAAATTTATCGGCCAAGCGGTGATAGCCGTGCTAGTTTTGGGCACGGCGGTCTGGATCGCCCCTTTTATCATCAGCGGCGATATTGGCAGTGCCAAGCTGGCTGAACGAGAGATGAGCTATATTGATAGTTTCCAATTGTCGCCCGGCTATATCAAGGCGCACCAATTAATCAACGAGGAAAAAGAAACTGTCAGATTTTTGCCTTTGCCGGCCGCATTTTCTCCTGTTTATCTGCCGACTGAATATCAAGCCTATGCCCAGGGCGGCGATCCTACACTGTCCACGTTTGCTATTCCGGCTGTTGTGGCAGATTTCGCGCCACAGGGGCATCCCAAGAAAATGATGCAGGTTTTTGAAAAGAATATTTGCGAGGAAAACCTTTCGCCGTCCGAAAACAATCAGTTGCTGTCCTTGCTAAATATCAAATATATAATGCAGCGGCAAGATCTCGAACCCAACCCCGGCAGTCTCTGCAGTAAACGTTGGTTTCCTGATTTAATTGATGATTATTTGCGATCCGATCCGGGCTTAAAATCTGTTTTTAGTGAAGATTACATCAAGCTTTACCAGTTGTCCGATTATTTTCCGAGAATTTATGCCGCAAATCGTAACCTCATGATTGATGGTCCGGTCGATACGCTAAATGACGTTATTAAACATGATGATCTGCAGTTATCCACTAATATTTTTTTTACTGATCTGAAACCTTCTCCTCGGCCAGACCAGATTTCCACTAATTACCTTCGGCAGAGTTTTGAGGTCGAAGATACCCAGTTTCTAGAGGCTTCCGGTATATGGTCGAGTGACAAAGGCAGTACCACCAGAGATATAATTTATCCGGCCAGCGGGTCGGAATTCAACGAGCTGGTTTATAAAATACCGATTAAGGAATCCGGGCAATACGAGTTATATGTTAAAATAAGACATGACACCGACGAAGGTCTGCTGCAAGCGACGATCGATGGGGAAAAAATAGGCCAACCGCTCGATGTCTATTACAAAAGTCCTTATTCGGCTGAAGGCAAAAGTTCATATTACTACCAATCGGTAAAAGTTGGAGATGTGGACCTGGCTGCCGGCGATCATCAGTTTAGCTTTGCCAGTCTACCCGCTCTGGATAAAAGGCTCGAAAAATACAAGCAGAGCCTGGACATGTTTTATCTGGTGAAAATAGAAAATTCTTTTATAGAGTCGGAACAAGGCGCTCTGCCCGCTGTGCAATTTTCGCAAACCAGTCCGACGACCTACCGGGTTAGTGTCTCCGGCGCCAACGCCCCGTACTACCTTAATTTCTTGGAAACATATAATTCCAACTGGAAATTACGGATAAATGGACAAGAAATTTCTGCGGATAAACATTTCGTTGTTAATGGCTATGCCAATTCTTGGCGTATAGACAATCAACAAGATTGGCAGGGTGAAATAGTGTATCGGACCCAAGAGTTGTTTTATCTCGGCCTGTGGTTGTCCGGCTTGGGGGCTCTGGCCTTGCTGATGTTAACTTTATCTCTGCCGTATTTTGCGAAGAAGCCTAAGCAAATCGACTATGCCAAGTAATTTCAGACAATTTTTATCGAATCAGCGCTTGTTTTTATTCTGGGGCGGTTTGCTTATTTGGTTACTGGCCATGTGGGTGTTTAACTTTGATCTTTTGGGTGCGGCGGCCGGCTTTCTTTTGTATTTCGCTCTCGTCTATAAAATTTCTCAGAAATACATTTTATTGGCGTGTGCCGCCTTTGGTGCCGCCAGTTTAGTTAGTTTTTTTATTGTCGGCTTGGATTCGGTCGTTGGAAATTATTCCCTAATCATAGCCTTCTTTTTGTTAGCAATATCGGTTTTGATAATTATGCGCGAATCGCTTATCAAGCGGCCCCGCTGGGTGATTGATTTTTCCGGTCGCCAAACAGCTTGGCTGGCGGTAATAATTTTGATTTTCATTGCTTTTTTCATTGTTCAACCGGTCTTGAGCCAACCGGGGTATTCATTTTCCGGTGATTTTTCTTTTCCTTTCTCTTTGGAGAATTACTGGCAAAACCGAATCAATACCTGGAGTGTTTCTCACAGTGCTAGCGTCTTTGGAGACTTGGGGCATCTGTTTTATCTCAGTCCCGGGATTGGGCTGGCACTGGCCAGTGGAGGAGGAATGGCGCTGCTATTAAAAATTTTAATTGTTATTCCTTTTATCGTTTCCGGGCTGGGTATGTTTTTTCTGGCTCGAATGATTTTTCGGTCAATCTATCCCGGATTAAACAAATATATAGTCCCGGCGGCGCTGGTCGCGGCTGTCATTTATCAATTTAATCCCTGGGTCCTCGATCATCAGCCCCATTATTTTTTGCTGGTCGGGTATTCATTTTTGCCGTTAACGCTGATGTTTGCCGTGCTGGCCTGGGAAAAACAACGATTTCTTTGGATTTTTCTGGCCGCTTTGTTTTTTGCAATCACGACCGTGACCCCTCATTACATGGTTTATACGGCGATCGTTTTACTGATAGTATTTTTGATCTATCTCGTGGCCGATATCTGGCGTCGACGCTGGGCGCTGGCCGGAAAGCGATTTGTAATCAGTATTATGCTTTTATTACTGGCCATTATTTTTTCATCTTTTTGGCTTTGGCCGCTCGTTAGCGTGCAACTTGATACCGGTGAAAAATTAGCACCTGATTACGTATTGCGAGTGGATGATATCGTGGCCGCCAATTCTAATTTGTCAGTGGAAGCCGTATTTCAATTAAGCACGCCGGATCTGAAAAATACCGACAGCCAATGGCTCTGGCGTTTGGCGGCCTTTAGCCTGCCGGCCCTGGCCCTGACCGGTTTTGTTCTGAATTATAAGCGTCGCTGGGCCTTAACTCTGTTGATTTTACTTCTGGCCGCCTGGGTTATTCCATTGGTATTTTTGTTTTTACCTGGAGTCTATTCCGATCTGATATATCGACTGCCTTTTTCATGGATTCTGCATGATCCCAGCCGAACGCTTGGCTTGGCTTGCCTCGGGTACGGACTGCTGATTGGTCTGTTTATCCTTCGCCTGACGGATCACTGGTCCAAAAAAATGTCAGTTAAAGATAATTATGCTAAATAAACCAACAGCCATACAGCTTTTTATGTTTCTCGTCGGTGCAATCGCGACGCTATTATTGATTTGGGCCGCGCCTGTCTATCTTAATTTTTGGGTACCGGATTTCTCCCCGAAAGTTTTACCGGCAGAATTTGAACACGAGAGCCAGCTACAGTTATCGGACAGCGGAACTGGTCGGTATCTTAATTTGCCGGTTGTCTTCAATGCTAAGCAATTTGAATGGAGTAATGAAAAAAAAGTCTATGATTTTCCGGCTTTTCTTTCAAACAAACCTTCTTTCTCCTCTCAAAATAGCTATGCCAGAAATTTTTTACTTTTTTTGCAAGAAAAATGGCAACAAGGGCAGAGACTCAGTCCTTATTTCAATCTAGCCGGGGTCAGTCGAATTGTATTTCGAACTGATTTGAAAAATAATGAATTGTCCGAACCGGACAAGATGAAATTGCGAGAGGTATTATTGAGGGACGATGGCTTGACCAGTGGCGAACGCCGAGGATTCATCACGGAATTCACCAATGCTTCGCCCAATGAAATTGTTTATGCCAATGAACAGACTTTATTGGTTTGGGGCGGTCTAGATACTATACAAAGCCTCCGAGCGGCCCAAAATTTTGATCCGGCTAAAACCAATTTATTGTTTGCTCATCAGTATCTGAATCCTGGCCAAATCGAAAGGTTGGCTGATTTTTCCGATGCTCTGGTGATAAAGAACGGTACCCGTCGCGATGATCTGATCCCCAGTTTTATTGATCCTGATTTTTTCATCCGCCCGTATAATTACCTCAATTCGCTGGAAAATCAGACCTCTTGGAACAAGGCCAGCGTTTATGAGCCTTTGCATGGCGAATGGCACAAAACATTGCGCGAGAGTCTTCAATTGCAAGATTGGGACTTTGATTACGGTCAGGGGCTGGTTTATTCGATGAGATCGGGAGAAGGAGAATCTTTTTTCCCGACAGTAATGAATCTGGATTTCCAAGTCCGGGAACCGGGCGATTATTATTTATTGATCAGGCAGTTTGTCAACAATCGCGGCGAGCAGATGTCTTATCGAATCGACAACTCTGATCGTAAAAAAATAAGCAGCTATTCACCGATCGGGCAATGGCAATGGCAAAAAGTCGAGACTGTCTCGTTAACAGCCGGCCAGCACAAAATAACTCTGGAGAACACCGATGGATTTTATGCCGTCAATTTGATGGCTTTTGTTCCGAAAGCGGCCTATGACCGAGCCCTGGAAAAAGTCGATGACTATTTGGCTCAAAAAAAGATTATCTATACCCAGGAGTTAAATGTCGCCCGGCTCTTGGCCGGCATTGAGACTGAATTACCGATCAAATCCGGATCGGAGTTTAACCTCTCGTGTCCGACTTCAGAATGTCAAAACTATAACCTGGTTTCCGATAATGACGAAAAAATAATGGCGGCATCTGAGTACGTTAAAAAAGATAAATTTGATCTTTTGCGATACTTCCCGGGCGGTTCCTTTGATAAACTGAGGCTGGAATTCAATGAAACGGAATCAGTTTCCGGGATAACTTTGAAAATTCATGATCCCGCCGGCATTAAGCTGAATATTCAGGATGGGAAAAAATGGTTCGAAATATCTTCCCAGGCAAAAAGTAAGCATTTCAGAGTCTTATCCGAGCCTATTGCCGTCAAGCCTGACAGTACCTATGCTTGTGATCTGGAATTTCAGTTGGAAAATATCAAAGATTTGTCGGTCAGAGTTTTGCAGTATGACAAAATTGATGATATTGGCAAAAATAGTCCGAAACGAAGTGATAAAATTTCAACGAAACTGACCGAGGATAATCAAGCGGTTGTAATAATCGACGATATTATAACTCGCCCCGACGTAAACTATGTCGTATTTGAGTTTTCTGCGGAGCAAAATAAATTGAAAGACAGTCGATGGGCATTGACCGATTTTGCCCTGGCCAAAGTGGATGACGGGGTCACTGAGAAAACATCGTCAATGGTTATCATGCCGCCAGATTTTGAGTTTTCCAATAAGCAATACCCGATAACTTTTGACAAGAACAGCGGCATAAATTATTCGGTTGATTTGCCCGAAAAAACCAGTTTGCTTTTGACTGTCACCGAAAGCTATGACGATTTGTGGCATGCCGGCTGCGGTACGGATCAATCGTTCGACCATGTCATGAACTATGGATTTATGAATGGGTTTTTGATTGGTGAGGGATGCCCGGGGTCGGTCGAGATTACCTACGTCCCGCAAAAATGGTATCGATACGGAATTTGGGCGAGTTTAATATCAATCTTCCTGGGTGCGATTTTTTCCTTAATTCTATGGCGCAAACGGAAAAATCATGATCACCGCGAATAGAATTTTAGTTATCAAGCGCGACGCTTTGGGCGACGTTATTTCCGTCACCCCGTTTTTAGAAGTTCTGCGTCGTAATTTTCCCGCAGCCCATATTACTTACCTGGTTGGATCATGGTCGCAAGCTGTCCTGAAAAACAATCCCAGTATCGATGAATTGGTTGTGGTTGATTCTAAAACTTGGCAGAACCCGATTAAAAAATTCCTGGCCCGGGCTAAATTGGGCAAACGATTGCAGTCGCAAAATTTTGATACAGTGTTTATTCTCCAAGGACCGGCGCCGTTTCGCTTTTGGGAAAACTTCGCTCTAGCCTTAGGAGCGGTAAATCGATTGGGATTCAAAAAGCACGGAGCCTCTTCCTCCTTGACTGGTTTGATTGAATTGCCGGTTTATACCGATCACCTTTTTAAAGTCCTCAGGCGGAATCGGGCTGAATACTATCTAGATTTGCTTATCCGGGCCGGCGTCCGAGATACCACTAACGACGGAAATAAGCTGTATGCGACTGCCGAAGACCGACATTTTGCAGAAAATTTTTGGACCAAAAATAATTTGGCCGGTAAAAAAGTCATTACTATCGCTCCCGGCGGGGCAGTGAATCCCGGGATGAAGCAACTGGCGAAACGCTGGCCGGCAGATTGTTACGCGCAAGCCATAGATCGATTAACCGATCAGCCTTCCGTCCGGATTGTATTTGTCGGCGGTCCCAGTGATAAATCATTGATCGAAGAAATTACCCGGAAATTGACGCCGATCAAACAACGCCAGATCCTTAATACGGCCGGATTAACAAATATCCACCAAACGGCCGAATTAATCGCCAGATCAGCGCTATTTATCGGAAATGACTCTGGCACTATCCATATTGCTTCCACGACCAAAACGCCTATAATTGGCTTGTATGGCCCCACAAACCCTGTGGTTGATGGTCCATATAAGGCCCGGGGTATCAATTTGTTCCATAAAACGTCGTTTTCACCGTGCTACACCATGGACTGTTCCGGCCACAAACCTTGTATTGAAAATATCACCGTCGAAGAGGTGATTACCACCGCTCAAAAAATCCTAGAACCTTGATTGTATTCCGACTCTTGTTTTTCTTAATATCTTACTCCGTTGTCTACCATCAAGCGTGTCGCGAAAAATACACTCTGGCTGACAATCGCCGAAATCGGCGCCAAGGGACTTGGTTTTGTCATTGCCATTATTATCGCCCGGTATCTCGGTCCGGAGGATTATGGCAGTTATGCTTTTGCCATATCATTCGTGACATTGTTTTTGGTCTTGGCTGATTTTGGCATGCGGCCCCTGCTGGTGCGTGAAGTGGCGCGAAACAACCAGTTGGCGGAAAAATATCTGGCCAATTTTTTGACTCTCAAAATCTGGCTGACTTTTTTGCTTTTCGGCGCCGTGGCGCTGGCCTTGTGGATTTACGGTACGCCGCTAAATTTATTTATCCTAACCATGGTGGCGGCGGTCGAAATCGGGGTCAATAGCTTTTCGGAAATATTTCGGGGAGTTTTCCAGGCTTTTGAACGCATGAAATTCGAAACCACTTCCCGGATTCTAAATAAGTTTTTGATACTCGTTGGGACAATCGCTGTGATTGTTCTGGGCTTGCGCACGCTGTCGATTATGCTGGTTCTGTTAATCGCCGGGATAGTCACGGCCGTCTATACCGTGATCGTTTGTCGAAAATACTTCGTCAAAATCAAACTGGCCTTTGATAAAGTGTTTATCAAAGAAGCGCTGAAGCAAAGCTTGCTTTTTGCAGTGACGAATATTTTTATTTCCATTTATTTCAAGATAGATAGCGTCATGCTGGAAAAAATGCGCTCAGTCACGGAAGTCGGGTACTACAATACCGCCTATGAACTGGTTTTCGCTTTTATGTTTGTGCCGACTGTATTTTCAGCCGCTGTGTACCCGGTCTTATCACGGTTCTTCAAAGACAGTCCCGGAAAAATCCAAGCTTTGGTGGCGCGATTCACCAAATACTATTCACTGACGGCGATGGCTCTGGTGGTTTTTCTGATGTTGCTGGGCGGTCCTTTGATAAAATTATTTTTTGGGATTCAGTACGAACCATCGATTATACTGTTTCAGCAGTTGGTGGTGGTTTTGGTCTTTGTATTTCTCAATTATCTCGGCGGTACTTTGCTCAATGCCTCGAATAAGCAAATTGTTTCCACAATTGCCTCGGGAGTTTGCGCCGGGGTGAATATCGGTCTGAATCTCTGGCTGATCCCGGCCTATGGCGCTTCCGGAGCGGCAGTAGCGACGATAATTACGGAAGCGATATTATGCTTGATTACTTTTATATATATTGACCGCCGGCTCTACCGGGTTTTTACCCGAGAAAACTGGTTCAAGGGTTTTAAAGTTGCCGTTATGGTGGTAGCGACCGGCGTATTGGCTTATTATTTGGCTAAAGTAAACATCTATCTTAGTTCGGTCGCCAGCTTGGGATTGTTTATCGGCTTGATTTTTGTTCTGCGCCTCTATAATCCGCAAGACCGCGAATATCTCCGAGTAATACTTAGGCGCCCAAACAAAACCGGCCCGGATGAGCCGATCGAATAAAGTGTAGTCTGTCACACTTTGAAATCTATTAAAAAACCCCGCGAATCTCTGAACTATCAGGACCTGGGGTTATTTTATATACTGTTCAACCGTCCGAAGAACATCGAGAACCGAAATATTGTCCAGACAGCCATGATTGAAAGTATCACAAATAGTTTTATAGCAAGGATACTTGGGGCAATCCTGGGCGCGGGTCAGAATAGTATAATGCTCGCACCAAGGATGCCACATTGACGGGTAATCTGTCCCACTGTGCAAATCAATGACCGGCGTGCCGACCGCGGCGGCAATGTGCATCGGGCCGGAGTCGTTCGAAATATAGAGATCAAGCTCGGCCAATAGTGCAGCCAGTTGACGCAAATCGGTTTGTCCGGCAACGATAAACGCCGGTTTAATCAATGTAGATGAAATTTTTTGAGCCAATCCCAGATCGGAATTGCTGCCGGTAATAACAATCGTGCCTTGGTATTTTTCCTGCAATTTTCGCGCCACTTCAGCAAAACGAGCGATTGGCCAGCGCTTTGCTTCGGTTCCGGCGCCGGGATTAAGTCCGATTATCGGCCGAGGTAGGTCGCGTAGAGAATTGTGAGCTTTTGCTTGTTCCGCTTCGGTTATCGTCCAAATCAGTCTTGGCTGGCTAATATCGGCGCCCAGTCGCTCCGCCAGACGCAGATTTCGAAGGACGACATGCTCTTGGGGATTACTTTGCCTGACTTTTGTGGTCAGTAGTTGATCCTTTCCCGGCACGAAGAAACCGATTCTCTGTTTTGCCCCCAAAGCCCAGGATAATAGCCTGATTACACGATTGCGACTGCGTCCCAAAACCGCCAAGTCATATTTATTCGACCGTAATTTCCGGAAAGTACTGATTGGCCGGCAGGATTTGGCCTTACCGCGATTAAATTGGCGCAGATTTAATGTGTAGATCTGATTAATATCGGAATTAGATTCCAATACCGGCTTGGCCCAGCTCCCGACAACCGCGTCGATTTGCGCATCGGGGAAATGTCGGCGCAGTGCGTGAATCATCGGCGTAGCCAGCAAAACATCGCCGATATGATCGGGCTGAATGACTATAATTTTTTTATACCGATCAATCATGTTTATTCGAAATAATTTCTTTATAGGTGTCCAGTGTCAGACCGGCGGAGCGGGTCCAGGAGAATTTTTCCGCCTGTGATATGCCTCGGGTAATTAATTCCCGCCTTAATTTTTCATCATAAATTATTTTTTTCAGTCCGGCGGCAATACTCCCGACACTAAGCGGATCGACGTAGACAGCGGCCGTACCGGCTATTTCCGGCAGAGATGAAATAGAGCTGGTCACAACCGGCAGACGGTTGCTCATGGCATCCAGCACGGGCAAGCCGAAGCCTTCGGCCAGAGATGGATACACAAAACCCAGAGCGTTGGAATAGAGCCAGCTTTTTTGGGCCGGGGAAATATAATCGGTGAAAATAATTCTACTTTTAAAATTTTTTGCGCCGGCCAAAATAGATTCATATTTCCAGCCGAATTTACCGGCCAAGACCAGTTTCAGAGAATGCTCTTTCTCGGTGGCCAGCGCGAAGGCTTCAATCAGACGGGTCAGATTTTTGCGAGGCTCGATTGTCCCCACGTACAGCAAGAATTTTCCCGAACAGATTTTTCCCTTCAATGACTCGATTTCCGAACCGGCCGTCGTATCATCGGACCGGGCCGTGGTCGCGCCTTCGGGTACCACTGAAATTTTGTCGGGAGAAACATCAAATTGCTCGACCACCTGACGCTTGGTGGCCCGCGAGACCGCGATTATTTTACTGGCGTGATTTATCGAATTTGGGACCAAGCTGTGGCGCCAAAAATAGTCAGACAAGCCTCCCGGGAACCATTCCGGATGCTCATAGATTATCAAATCATGAATCGTAACCACGGTCGGCGGGCGGTAGAAAAGGGGAGTGACATTAGCCGGACCGTGAAATAAATCCAGTTTTTCCGCCAGTAAAAAATTAGCCTGCCGACGATATTTACCATACGGCCACAAACCGGAGCGCTGCATGGTTTCTCGGGGCCAAAATCTTATCTCCGTCTTCGAGCCCAGATTCAAATTTTTGAGCCAAGAGGTTTTCTCGATCGCCGGGTGAAAATATAGCTTAAAATCACAAAAGGGATCTTTGATTTTCGCCAAATTTAAAACCAGATGATAGGTATAATGCTCGATTCCGGCACCGCCGCCGGTGGGAGAGAGAATTTTTTGGCAGTCAAGGCCGACAACAGGTCGCATTTATTTTTTTAATAACTTTTTGAAAAAATTATCCGTCCGTTCCGCCAGCTTTTCATTGGTAAAGAGGCTCCGGACTCTGGCCAGACCGGCTTGTCCAAGTTTTTCCGCCAGCCCTGGATCGGCCTGGAGTTGTTTTAAGTGCGCGGCCAGCTTATTCACGTCGCCTTCGGGGAAAATCAAGCCCGCGCTGTCAATCACGTTCGGAATCTCTCCCGAAGCGCTGCCGATAACCGGCACGCCGCAAGCCATGGCCTCGATCAAGACTCGGCCGAATTGTTCCTTCCATTTAGCGGTGGCGATTGACGGTAAAACCAGCGCGTCGAAGAGATTGAAATATTGGGGCATTTCTTCGTACTTGATCGCGGGAATGAACTTGACTTGCCGGTCCAATCGTAATTTTTGGCTCAAACCCTCCAGTGCTGCCCGCTCCGGGCCGTTCCCGATCAGAAGTAGGGTGGTGTTTTCCGGCAAAAGTGCCAGGGCCTGCATTATGGTAGCAATATTTTTCTCCGGCAACAGTCGACCGACATAACCAATGATGAATCGGGCCTCGAGTTTTAGCTTCTCTCTCAAGCAGGTAGCGTCTTGCGGTTGGAAAAAATCGGGATCGATTCCGTATTGTGGTATCACTTCCACCGGCTTTTTATAGCCGTTTTTTTGTAAAATTTCGCGGCCGTCTTGATTGCCGACGATAGCGCCGTCGGATTGCCGGTATACCCGGGTCTCAATTTCCTTTTTCCAGCCTTGATAAATTTGGCGTATATTTTCCCAGGTGAAAAAAACAAATCTGGCTCCCTGTCGGTGCGCGATATGGCAGACCTGATTGGTAACCTGCGCCTGAGGTTCTTCTTCGGCATAAATTAAGTCGGGCTTGATCTTCTTGGCGACAGACGACAGCCCCAAATAAAAATGGCTACGCAATCGCGGCCGCAGTAAACAAGTCAAAGCCAGGACTGTCAGATTGCCTTTCTGGCGATTCGCCCCGCGGACCAATTGCTGTCCGCCTTCCAGCCACGCTTTGGGAATGATCAGCCAAACCTTGTGACCGAGCTTATTCGCCAAAAAATCAAATTTTTGCTGATAACGCTCGATGACAGCCGAATGAGAGATGACTAAAATCTTCATACTATTCCTTTTCTAATTGAAAAATTTTCAATGACACCGTTTCGGTATTGATTATCGCCGGCGGCAATTGAGTTTGCTGGCGATGCCAATCGTAAACATCTATCCAGCCGTTGCTTTTATCAATAATCGCACTCATGCCCCAGAAAGGTTTGTCGATCGATGGGTATTCCAGTATCAAGTCTTTGATCGGTTTCAGTTTGGCATCGCTATAATACGGATAATACTGGCCGGCGCGATCACTGATCACAAAAACGCGTTCATAGCTATTTACCAGTTCAAAGAAATCCTGATTGTCTTCAAAGCCTTCCAACGACGGCAATACGTTTAGACCATACAAATACTTCAAGTAGTAGGCCCATTTTTGCCATTCCCAACCGGGCGTCATCAGGATCAAATCCCGATCAGTAAAATTTTGTGCCAAGGCCTCGACTTGCTTTTGACTGCTCCGGTATTCGCGAAAAGCTAAAATCGGCCAGCTGGCGGAAATATTCACGGCTACCAAGATAAAGACCGCGCCGATCAACGCC
The DNA here is from genome assembly GCA_965230955.1 of uncultured Candidatus Saccharibacteria bacterium. Taxonomy (GTDB): domain Bacteria; phylum Patescibacteriota; class CALEFQ01; order CALEFQ01; family CALEFQ01; genus CALEFQ01. The sequence goes on from OZ246404.1 coordinate 531,312, forward strand.
GAGCGTTTCCAGGGCCAGCGGGCCAGGACTATCGCCGCCAAAATAAAGATTAACGGGAAAAAAACCGCCACGAAACGGCGCAGAAACCAGGGATGATCAAGCGCGATATAAGGATCAAGAATAAAGATGATTGCCGGCACCGCCAAAAGAACCAGCAAATAAGCCAGGCGCGGAAATATCCTTTTTACGATTCCCAGATAAATTACCGCGAAAAAAATAGTCAGATAATAACAATGAAATATTTCCAAGACAAAAAGGGGACGGTAGTTAGACCATTTAATCAAAGGGATCTGGCGCGAGTACCACCACCAGGCAGCCAAGCCGGTAATTACCGCCAGCCCGAGCACTATCCAGATTGTTTGCCAGAGACTCTGCCTAAAAACCGGTGATTTTCGGGTCAGCAGCATTTTTCCGCCCAACGCGACCAAAAGAATAAACAAGAGTCCGATAACCAAAAGCCAGGGCGAGAATTTGCCCAGCATGGATATCAGAGCATTCCCGATGCTTTCGCCTTGTTCGAAAACATAACCGCTGCCGTATTTGGTGCTATAAAGCTGGAAGGCGATAAAAGGAAAGACCGGCAAAATCAATAACCACCAAACTCGTCGAGCCGACCAATTAAACTGTCGGCGCCACCAGACCAAAGCGATAACCGCCGCTAAAACGTAAAAACCAAAATACAAAAGTCCTTCGCCGCGCACCAAGATAGAAAAGGAAGCCGGTAGCGCTCCTGCCAGCAACCACGAAATTTTTCGCTCCCTTATACCCAAAACGAGAAAAGCCGCACTGGCGTAAAACGACAGGGCTAGTAAATTTTCCGAGGCCCATTCGCGGCTGAACCACAGCCAAGCATAGAATGTGGCCGTAAACATCACCGCCGCTGTACCACCAAGTCGCGACGATAATCGCGCAGCCACCAAATAAATTGCCAAGAGTGACAAGAATACCAGAAGAGTATTGGCCGCTAGCAGTCCCGGTAAACCGCCCAGGGCATACCAAATGGCCAGATACACATTATAGCCAGGTAAAAATTGTGAGGTAAAATTATCATTTCCGAGACTGTTAAAACCATGGTAAGGCCGAGTCAATATATCGTTAAATCCCAGACTTCCGGTTTCGGCGATTTTTATGCCAGCCACGGAGTAACTGACCGGATCTCGTCCCAGTGGCAAATCATGAAAATACAAACCGATAAAAGCGGTCAGCGCGGCGATAATTATCACCACCGCCAGATCTTTTTTGGTCAATGCCCAAGTGCACGGCCAGACAAAAAAAGAAATTACGAACAAGGCTCCGGTCAGAACCGATACGATTATCATGGCGCTAAATGTCAGCCAGCCCGGTATCGCCAAAAATATTGCGGCCAAAAGCCAACTGAAAAAAGCCAGAAAGATCCTTAAAGCGAGTTTTTCGAGAGTGAGAAACATATTTAGCTATTAAATATTTTTGATATCGCCGCGATAACTTCATCGGTTGTAATTAGTTCCAGACAGCTCGGCCGGCGCTCACATTTGGTTTGCGGACAAGGCGAGCACTCGACGGGATGGTAGATCGTAATATTTCTATTTTGCCATGGACCGTAACGTTTCGGCGTATTTTGACCAAATAGCGCGATAGCCGGTGTCTGGGTGGCACAAGCAATATGCAGGGGACCGGAATCGTTGCCGATGAATAATTTAGCTCCGGCAATTACCGCCGCGGTGGCTTTCAAATCCAAGTAACCGGCCAAATTGAAAGCTTGCCGGCCGGCGGCGCGAACAATTTCTTGCGCTGCGTTCTTTTCTTTCTCCGTCCCGATGACCATGACCGTTTGGCGGTAATCCGTCACCAGTGATTTCGCAATTTGGGCAAATCGATTTGCCGGCCATTCTTTCGGCTTCCAGCCGGCAAAAGGATGGATGACCGTGTAATTATCGCCCGGGTGAATCCCGCATTGACTCAATGCTTCCGCGGCTCGGTTTTTAGCGTGAGAATCCAGGGCTATTTCTAGTTTCAAATTTTTCGGTAGTGCTACTGTCGGGCGCAACGAGCGGACTAGGCCGAGTTTCCTTTCCGCTTCGTGCTGTAGGCCATGATAGGGCGCCACTCCGGTCAACCAGAAACCGCCGCCACGAATCGCCTGTGAAACCCGTTGGGGAATGCCGAGCTTTTTCAAGAGATAAATTGTCCGCAAATCGGCGCGCAAATCTAGGCCTAAATCAATCGAAGCCGGGAGCTCTGCTTTAATTTTAGGCAGTGCTTGCCTGATTAGATTGAAATCCGTCTTCATTCCGCCGGTAGTTGCACTAAACCGAGGTAAATCAACTAAATGCAATTGATCGATATCGGGATTCCCGCTCAAAATCTCATAGCCGGGTCGGCGGACTGCCACGATAATTTTAGCCTTGGGGTAAATTTGTCTCAGTAGCCGGAGTGCCGGAGTAGAAAGTAAAACATCGCCGATTTCATCCAATTGCAAAACCAGGATATTTTTTGGATCGAAGTTTTTTGGCCACTGGCGACCGATCTTGGACCAGCCCCAAATCAAATATCCGGCGGCATTGATCAGGCCGAGCAGTATCCGCTGGCGACGATTTTTTAGTTTATATGTAGCCATGGTGATCAACTCATCAGATCATTTGTCTCGCCAAGGTAATTATTCTTTTAAGCATGGGAGATCCCATTCGGGAAATACTTAAAAGAATAATTAGCTTGGCTCAAATCACGTGTCGCTTAACTGCGGCAAAAACCTGGTCGACAGTGATCCGGTCGAAGCAACCCTGCGCCGCGCGCGGATCTAATTTAGCGGAAGTCGTAGTAAATGGGTACTGGAGCAGGGAATTGTGATCAGGATCGGTGATAACTTCCGCTCGATCGGTGTAGGGACGGGTGCGGCTGATTGACGTTGGGCCGAAAATCGCCACCACGGGAGTTTGCATCGCTACCGCCAGGTGCATCAAGCCGGAATCATTCGAAATAAATAATCGGCATTTTTTGATCAACGCGGCAGCATTAGGGAGAGAGTCGGTAGCTACTACCGGCTTGGTCTTCATCATTTTTATCATCTCGGCCACGTCGGATTTTTCATCCGGCCCCGCCACAATCAAAACTTTGGCATACAGCTCTTTTTGAATTTTATCAGCCAGCTGGGCGAAACGATCCAGCGGCCAGCGCTTGGACGAAAAAGAAAAATCTTGGCTGGAGCCGATATGCAGGCCGACGATTATTTTTCCCGATTCCAGATTACTAGCGCAAAAACTTTCCGCCCAGCGGTCATTATCAGCGGTAGTCTGGAAAAACAATCGTCGATTGGCTGTCCCGGGATCTATCCCCAGCGGCTTTAATAAATTAAGGTTTTGATCGACATCATGTAATTGGGAATCGGCCGCGATTCTGACATTTTGCAATCCGGACAAAGTTCTGATAGCGGGAGTGGCATATTGATGGGTAATCCTTTTTTTCGCGTGGACCAGCCAGGCAAACACATTGAAAAACCATTTATTCGAAGGAAAAACCGTCAGGCAATAATCGTACTTCTGGCGGCGCAATTGCCTGATTAGCTTTAAACGAGATCCGAGTTTTTTTATGCTGAAAAGTGAAGTTTTCGCAAAATCAAACACCTTGGTTTCGTCGATCAAATCACTTCCTTTGACCGGTGCGACAAATGAGCTTGAGGTCCCTAAGAAAGTTATCCGAGCATCGGGAAATTTCTGACGCAAAGCACGCAAAGTCGGAGTGAACATGATTGTGCACCCCATACCGGAAGCGGAAATTATCAAAAATTTGGCCATAAATACACAAATAGTGGTCTGAATAAAAATCAAGAATCTAACGCTTATTTTAGCCCAAAGTTACCATTTTGGCAAACCCTTGACGGGATCACCGATATTCCGTAGAGTGATAGGAACTTCGGCTGAAAGGAGGGAAATGTGGAAAATAATTCAATGTCAGTAAATGATCTGTTGCTGGCGACATTGGGATCAATCATCCATAGGTTAAAAGGGCAATGCGTAACCCTGGGCGAACCGATACTGAAAGAAGGAATATTCATAAGTCCATTGCCGGAAACTCCGGCAGATGGCTTTCTTCATCAGAAACTCTGGGTTGTGGATATCGGTTCCAAATGCTATGTCTTTTCCCTGGGCGATGCCACCGGTTCCAATACCTCTCAAATTTTCACTTGCGAATTGATCGTCATCACCGACGCCCGTCGAGCCACCAATCAGGAAATGATCAGTTTGGCAATCAGGAATTCGCGTGGAGGATTCCGTTGCACCATCTTGCTTGGCTATAACAACGGAGGGTTACTGATTCCCAAGGACGGTTACTATCATCAGGTTGCGAACGACCATCACTTATCGGATTTTCCGGAAGAATACTTGGAAAGAATAAAAGATCAGGCTGCAGAAAATGAAAGCCCGGGACGTCCCCAGCCGTGTCGCTTATTATACCGTCCGCCGGCTGTCCGACATCTGATGCAGAATCTCCTTGACATTTTTCAAAATGCACCATGATTCTCATCGTCGCCAAAGGCTCTAGTGAAACAGAGCCTTTTTGATTGACAGCAAGCGCGAAACGGATGATAATATGAAGTCACATCGAATTCATCGAAAGGAGGACAAAGATGAATCACACTAATGCCAAACTGGCAGCGTCTTCGATTGCCGAATACCTGCTTGGCCGACAAGGTCAAGAACTCTTAGCCAAATTGCGCCAACGCAGTCTGGTAATTCCATTGGCACAACTTGGGATTATTACCGAGCATGAACACAACTGGAAAAGGATTGCCGCCCTTGATTGTACTGGTCAGATTCTGATCCTGACCGTCCGGCAAGATGTCCTGTTGGACACGGTTGTCGAAATGGAAGCGGTGGCCGACCAGCCCAAAATGACCATCTTTGATGTTGTCAGTAGTATCTGGCGACAAAGCAAAACCGAACCGGATCTTCTGACCAGGTTAGAAATTGCGGCCACTAAAGTTTTGAAGATGCATGATCTGCCAGATCTGTCTGAAGCGAAAATCAACTATATACGTAAATTAGAACAATATTTCGCCCAGATCCGGATCAGCGACATGTCCCGAGACCGGATAAAAAGATTTGGCATTGTTGCTCGAGTGGCGAATCTGGTGCCCGAAGGAGCGACTGAAAGAGTTGCCAAAGCCTGTTTGGTCGTATCGGATACCAATTGGTCGCTGCTGGCAGTTGAAGTTTTCCAGCAATACCAGTTAAAATCTGATCCGCCGACCGGACCGTTTTGCCAAGTTCCTGGTCTATTCCTGGTGCCAGGCACAGCTGACCGGCTGAAAAAATACCATATTGTCGAGCATTGCGATCCACTGACTTTGTCATGGTAACCGCAGATTCAGTCCAAATCAAAACCGACAGAAATTTCTGTCGGTTTTCTTTTTTTATTAGCGTGGTTTTAGCCACCATTTGACTCCGTCGAGCAAGTCCGCCGCGACATAATCAGGCTTGACCTCGTAGCGATCCCTTTCTTCCTTTCCGCCGTAGCCTGTCTGAACCAGGACGCCGAGGCAACCGGCGTTTTCTGCCATTTTAACTTCCGCCGTCTTGTCGCCGAAGCAACAGCTGTTTTTTAGATCGATCGCGATCCCTTGCTTCGCAAAATGGTCAATCGCTTGTTTGATCATGCCGATTCGCGGTTTGCGGCAGTCGCAAGAAATATTATATGGCGGTATCGCCTTATGGAGATCCTCCAGGTCCGGATGGGGGCAAAAATAGATGCCATCCAGCCGAACGCTTTTGCCGATTAAATCGGCTCTGACGCGATTCATCAATTCCCAGAAATCGGCTTCGGTATATTTTCCCCGGCCGATACCGGATTGGCCCGTGATGATAATTACCAATAGATCCGGCGTCTCGGAGAGGATTTTCAAGGCTTGGGATGAGCCGGGGATATATTCCCAGTCTTCCCAGCGATATAAGTATTTTTTGTCTTGGTTAATGACACCATCTCGGTCAATAAAAGCCGCTCGTTTTATCACTTTGTTATTTTCCATCGTTCTTGATCACTTGTTTTAATTCGCTGGTATCAAGTGTAGCCGTACCGACTTTTCCCACCACCACTCCCGCCGCATAATTCGCAATCTCGGCCGCGTCGAGGAGGGAAGCGCCGCTAACTAAGGAGAGCGCCAGAGTTGATACGACGGTATCGCCGGCACCGCTGACATCAAAAATCTCCCGAGCTTTTGTCTTTATAACTACCGGCTTCCGGCCGATTTCAAAAATAGCGACGCCGTCTTCGCCCTGGGTCAGGACGATATTACTTTCCAGTTCTTCTTGAAGCTGCCGGCCGGCGTCCAAGACGGATTCGGCTCCCGACATCTCCCTGGCTTCTTTTTTGTTCGGCTTGATTACCGTCGCCCCGCGATAATAATCTTTATGAGACGGCTTAGGATCGACGACCACCGGGATTTTTCTCTGTGCCGCCAGTGAAATTATTTGCTGGGCGATCTTGAGGGAAATCATTCCCTTGGCATAATCGGAAATAATCACCGCTCCGACCTGCGGAATGTTTTTTTTGATCTGCGTCAGAATCTTTTTTTCCAGGAAATCGCCAATCGGTTTTATTTCTTCTTCGTCGATGCGCAAAAGCTGATGCTGAGGAATCGCCATGATACGATTTTTCCTGATCGTGGGGCGTTTGGAATCGGGTAATAAATAGCCGGCTTTTATCTTTTTATCCTTCAAAACTTTTTTGAAAATTTCGCCGTTACGATCAGCGCCTATCAGTCCCATCAGCAGGGCTTGTCCGCCCAAAGCATTGATATTGTTGGCAACATTGGCCGCCCCGCCGGCGGTATACGTTTCGCGTTGTACTTGAACTACCGGGACCGGCGCTTCAGGCGAAATACGCTCGACTTTACCCCAAACCGCGCTATCCAGCATAACATCACCCACCACCAAAATCTTCTTGCCTCTAAACTTGTCGATATTTTTTAGTAGTTTGGTGTTTTTGTGGGACATATTTTACCTTTTGCCTTTAGCCTTTTGCTTTTTGGCGATTTTTTCCTCTGCCAACTCGCAAATAATATGCAAAATCGTCTCGTGGCACTCCTGGATTCTGGGAGTATCTTTTGACGGAGCCTTCAGAGCTAAATCCACCATTTTTATTACATCAACGCTTTTATCGCTGAATAAACCGATAATTTTCATCTTTTTACGTCGCGCTTCTTGAAGAGCATAAGCAATATTGGCGGAATGCCCGTGTTCGCTCAGCTCCACATCACTGGTGGTAATGGCAATGGCAATATCTCCCGCTTGCCCAAAGGCCGAAATCCATTTCTGAAAAGTCAGATGATAGCCGTCATCATTGGCGATCGCCGTCAGGACCGAAGTGTCTGCATGCAAAGCCAGTGCCGGCAGGGGAGTGCGAGCAATCTTGAACTTGTTCACAAATTCGCCGGCAAAATGCTGGGCATCCGCCGCACTGCCACCATTGCCGAAGATCATTATTTTTTTACCCTGGTGCATGGCAACGACAATCATGTCAACAGCTTTAACCACGCTTTTACTCAAAACATCAGCCGCCTTAACTTTGACCGCCGCACTTTCCAGAAATATTTTCTTGATTTGTTCTTTCATGTCGATTTTATTAATTTTGCGTTTTAGGTTTTATTGTCGACTTGGATTGTCGGCGGACGAGACGCCGGAAACGGCGGCTCTTTTAATTTTTCTCCGCCGGACTAGATAAAAAATTATTGCCGCGACCGCCAGAAACGGCGCTACGTACAACGGATCCTCCGGCCAAAACAGCCCCCAACCGGTTCCGTAAAAAGAAAACGGGAAGAGCCAGGGATAGGAGAATTGACTGAGATGGCGCTGAAAGACATCCAGTAACAAATGCAGGCCAATTCCGTAGAGCATCCATAACCAGGCGGATTTCCTGATTTCCGGCGCGAAAAAGAACACCAGCAACAAGGTCAATAATACCAAACCCGCCGGACTATGCAATGCCGAAAAAAACCAATAAGCGCTGTGATTGTTTGGGATAAAAAGGAAAAACAGTCGGGTCACATCCGGCAGAACGGCGCCGGCAAATAAAAAGAAAACCCACCGATATTTTCTATCGGCAAAAAATGAAGCAAAAGCGACATGGGTAATAAGATCGGGCATATAATAATTAGAAATTCAAAATTAAAAATGCAGAATTAATCAAATAATTAGGCATTCTGAATTTTGCATTTTGCATTATTTGGGTCCTTCTCAAAAAACTCAAGTTTCCGCCAATTAAATCGATACTTTTTGAACAACAAATATAGCACGAAGAAAACTGCCGGTAGGGAAAAATAATATTTTAACGGCCGAGCGGGATGCAAGTGCCACGATGAAGCTTCCACCAAATCCGACTCGATGACCACACCCGACAAACTAAGGTTCTGCCCGATCCGAGCCGACGGCATTTCTTTAAAGCTGGCGGTAAATTCATGTCCTTCGGTTTTTAAAACCATGGTGGCGGATTCAGGATCTATACTCATGATCTCGGTATATTGAGTGTCAATCGGGGCGGGGAGACCTCTTTGGCCGGTCAACTTTTCCGCTGGCGGAATATCGATTTTCGGCCCGGCGGAGGCAGCATACCAACATAAACCAAAAACAATCCCGCCCAATGCAATTATTTTCAGCAGGCGGGATTTATCGGAAAACATTAATTTTTCTCTTTATTTTTGCCCAAGGATTCGCGCTTGACCCAGTAGAGGACTTCTTCGATGATCTTTCGATTCCAACCGACAGCGGAAGCAATCAGTCCCATGATGCCGATTTGAAATCCCAGGATCATCATGACCGCGGCTAAAATCAGAGACTGAATATGACCGGATCCGTCACCGGTAAAATAAAAATACAGAAAACGAATACCCAAAGCGGCGCCGACAGCAAAAATAATTACGCCGATCGAAAGAAAGACTTTGAGCGGTTTGTAAAGCAGTGTCATGCGGAAAATCACGGTCAGCGAACGCCGAATATGACTGGAAATACTTTTGATGAGACGCGATTTACGTTTTACCGGCCGAGCCTTAATCGGAATTTCAACTATTCGCAGGCGCAAATCGGCTAATTGGAAAAAAGTTTCGTGGGTATAAGTGTGGTGTGACAGAATATTGATCCGCATAGCCGCTTCACGCGTGTAAGCGCGAAAACCGGTCGACGCATCCAGTTTCGGGACATCAGCCAATTTACAAACTACGTAACTGCCGACCATATTGCCGTATTTATTGGCAAATGGCATTTTTTCCAGCTTCTCGATTTCTCGGCTACCGATAACAACATCCGCCATCTGATCAAGCAGGGGACGGATCAGATCGCCGATTTTGGATTGATTGTAATGGTTATCGCCATCAGTATTAACAACGATATCGGCGCCCAGTCGCAAGCATTCCTCGATACCTTGTTTAAAAGTCTGGGCCAGGCCGCGATTAATTTTGCGATCGATCACAAAATCAGCGCCGGCATTTTTTGAGCGTTCCACCGTGCGATCTTTTGAGCCATCGCTGATAACCAGAACTTTAACCTCGGTAATTCCGGGAATATTTCGGGGAATTTCACGGATCACGTCGGCGATATTTTGTTCCTCGTTATAAGCGGGGATTTGGACGAATAGCTTCATATGATGGTCTTTAGTCTATAGTCTTTGGTCTATAGCCGTAAAATTGAGGGCTAAAGACAAAAGACCAAAGGCTAACGACTTTTTTGATCAGCTATAACATACCCGAAAAGACAGAAAGAATCAAGCCGATTTAATAAATAAACGCCCCGAGCTGAGATAAATCCAGCTCGGGGTATTGGCTAGGAATGGCGTACCAAAACCGTGAACCGTACCAATCCGGACAAATCACCTTCCGGTATAAATTGCCTTAAGGCCTTGGCGACCAAATAAGCTTTCTGCAGGCAAAAAAGAAGGTGCTGAATTTCAAGATGCATAGCATGTACGATCAAGGTTCCGGAAACCGGCAAATCGCCGACATAAACTACGGGAATATTGCGACCCAGGTAGTAGGCAATGACATCAAGACTGTCGGTCAACGCCACATCCTCATCTTCTTCCAGATCGGTGATACCCCAGGGGGCAATGGAAAGTTGATCGGGCCACAATTTCTGGTTGTTGATTTGGCGAAAAATAGTGTTTCCCTTCCGGCGATCTTTAAAATAAACATAGACACCAACCGGTTTCCGCTGATTATTCATTTTTACCTCCTTGAAAATTTCGCATGATTGCGAACGGTGTATGTTACAACACTCAAACCATATGTCAATTTCCAGACTGAACACGATCGGGTTTTTTCGTCCGAACAAACAATAGTTTAAACTTTGACCATTCACTGCGTTTTAGAAATCCCAAGGAATAAAGGACGACCAGGAATAAGGCCAATAACCCACACTTAATCAAAACGGAAAGCCAAATATTTCCCACGCCGATAAATAAACTCAAGCTGTAAATCAACGCTGCCAGTCCGAAAATCGCCCACATTTTTTTCCACTCGTACTTGATTGGGTAAAATTTCTGCGCCATCAGGTAGGTCAAGACGCAGACAAAAATATAGCAAGCGAAAGTCGTGACGGCCGCACCAAGCATGCCATAAACAGGCACGATAAAATAATTGAGCACCAAATTAGCAATGGCCGGAACGACAATCAGCCACGGATAGTATTTTGTATTATTGGTGATATGAATTCCCGGCGCCAGGACAAAATGCATGCCGTAAAAGACATAAGAAATCGCCACCAACATTACCACTTGCGCCGCGCCCCAATAAGCCGGATCGGCGATCAGCTTGACGCCTTCCGGCGCCAGCACCCCGAGAATCAACGCGACAAAAGTTCCGATCAAGACAAAATAAGTTAAAACTTTGCTATATATTTGCTGGGCGTCATTGCGCTTGGATACATCAAAATACATAGTCGGCCAAGCCAACTGGAAAGGAGCCACAATCAAAACATCGACGATCATACCGATTTTGTAGCCCAGGGCGTAAATTCCCACTTCGGTCGGATCGCGAAAGATTTCGATGAAATATCGATCGGATAAATCCATTACCCAAACCGCAATGGAAGCCGGAATAATCGCCATGCCAAAGCCCCACAGTTTCCTCAAGTAAAAGCGAGAAAAACTCCAACTGGCGGCCTTGATGACGTCCGGAATCAGCGAAAGAGCGACTAAAGCAAAAGAAATTAAATTGGCCCAGAGAATCCCGGCGGCGTCGAGCTTGAGCCCCATGATAAAATAAAAGTTCAGGCCCAGTACGATACCGAAACGAAGCAAGAAAAGAACGGTATATTTTTTGGAACGTTCTTCCACCCGGAGAAGGGCGAAAGCCATATTCATGAAAATGGTGAAGAACGTGGTGGAAAGCAAAATTTGAAACAGAGAAGCGAATTGGGCATCACCCAGCAACCAGCGGCTCAATTGCGGCGCGATCAAGAGCAAGACCGCGAGGATCGCAAAAGCAATCGGGATGACAAAAATAAACATCGTGCCCACCAGTTTTTTTCGTTCTTCCGTGTTATGTGCATCCCGGAAATATGTTTTCATCAAGGCCGAGCTGAAACCAAAGGTGATCAGCATCAGGATGATCGAGCCAAAAGTATTGACGATCTCCAGGCGGCCATAACTGGCCGGCACCAAGTAATTGGTATAAAGGGGGATCAATAAAAAAGCTACGGCGCTTTGCGCGACGGAGCCGATAGCATAAATAGCGGAATGCTTAAAGAGGCGTTTAAATTGGGAGAACATGAATATTTAAAAGCAAAAGCTAAAAATTTAAAAGAAATTTAAAGGCAAAAATTTAAATATTGTTAACAATGCTTTAAATTTTGAGCTTTAAATTTCTTTTATGCTTCCAACTTTAAGCTTTTCTCCTTTTCTGAGTATACCTCCAAACCGCTTGAAAATCCAGCCTTTTTCTGTTATTCTACTAATCGTATTATGCGAAAGACCTTGCTGGTTACCAGCCAATTTCCGCCCGCCTTTGGCGGGGTGGAAACACATCTTTATAATTTCGCCAAGCGGCTCAATCCGGCGAAATTATTGGTATTGGCCTCTGAGCAAGAAAATGCCGGCAATTTTGATAAAAAGCAAAATTACCAAACCATTCGGGCTGAATTTCTGTATCCCTCCAAATGGATCTGGCCACAGTGGCTGCCCTTGCTGAAAAAGATCAAACAGCTGGTTAAGCAAGAAAAAATCGAGCATATCCTAGCGGGACAGGTCTTGCCAGTCGGCACCGCCGCCATGATTGCCGCCCAAACCTTTGATATCAGTTATTCCGTTTATACCTATGCCTTGGATATCGAACTGCCGAAACAAAATCCTCGTCATCGCCATACCCTGAAAAAGGTTCTGGGCAACGCTTCCAGGATTTTCACGATCAGCGAAGACACGAAGCGTCGAATCAGGGAATTAGATATTCCCGAGAAAAAAATCATCAAAATCACTCCCGGACTAGACTTGGCGGAATTTTTGCCGCCAGCCAGCCGTTTGGCCGAGCAAACAGAACAATTGCGCCAACGCTATAATTTAGCGGGCAAAAAAGTGATCCTGACTATCGGGCGCCTGGTCGCTCGTAAAGGACAGGATACGGTCATTCAAGCTCTGCCGGCTATTCTGAAAGAGGAACCCCTGGCGCATTACGTGATTGCCGGCGGGGGCGAATTCGAATCCCGGCTCAAGAAATTGGTGCGGCAATTAAACCTGTCCGACCACGTTACTTTTACCGGGAAGTTTAGAGACGAGGAAAAAGCGGCCTGGTATAATTTGTGTGATATTTTCGCCATGATCAGTCGGGTAGAGCAAAAAACCGATATCGAGGGTTTCGGTATAGTTTATTTGGAAGCCAATGCGCTCGGCAAACCGGTCGTAGCGGGACGTAGCGGCGGGGTAGAAGACGCGGTGATTGGCAATCAAACCGGACTTTTGGTTCAGGATCCGACCAACATCCATGAAACAGCCCGATCAATCCTAAACGTCTTGCACGATCCCGAACTGGCTTCCCGCTTGGGACTCAACGGCAAAAAACGCGTTTCCGCCGATTTTGACTGGAACAATTTAGCTAAACGACTGGAATCATATCTTTAATTTAAGCTGCAAAAGTTAAGGAAAGGATTAATGATAATGCGCGATCTGATAATTTTCAACATGAGCCACTGGAAAACATGGCAACAATACGTCGGCCAAACCCGAAGGCCTTTGATTTTCCAGCAAACCGGATTAGTCAATCGTAATTACCATATTTTGCACCAGCTTCTGAAACGACCCGACATCCGCCGGGTGCTAATTGTCGATCTGATTCCATTTACCGCCAAGCGGACTCTTCGGGTCTGGTGGGAAAGCATTTTAGGAGATGTCCCCGGGAAAAATGTCACTCCGCATTATTTTGTTCACGGCGGCCGCTCCAAAGTTACCGAAATTGCTCCCGGGCGATATGTTTACTCCACTTCACGTAACTTAATTCAAGCCGGCGAAGCGGAGGCTGTCTGGACTGAAATTTCCAGCATTATCAAGACCGCTCAATTTGAAAATTTATTGCTCTGGTCCTATTTCCCTATGTACGCCAAACCTTTCCAGGAATTAACCGGTCTGAAGGTATTTGACGCGGTCGACGACTGGCGGGAACATCCTTATTGCCGAGCCTGGAAAACAATGTTGGACAAAAATTACCGCCTGATCGATGAAAAGGCCGGGGCGATTTTCACGGTTTCACCCCAGGTCAAGAAAATATTTGGTACTAATCCAAACGTCAGCTGGCAACCTAACGGCATCGATTATAATCATTTCCAAAAAATCGGCCATAATCTGAAAACTCGACTGGCTAAAATCAAACATCCCGTCATCGGCTATCTGGGCATCATTGAAAGCCGTCTTGATTTCGATCTGCTCGAAAAAATACTGCAACATTTCCCCTCGGCTTCTTTGGTTCTGGCCGGGCCGGTCTGGGACAAAACGGCGATTCGGCGCTTCAAAAAGTATGCCAATCTGCACCTATTGGGTCCGATCGCTTACCATGATTTGCCGGAGCTTTACCATTCTTTTGATATTGCCATCATTCCTCATAGAATTACCGCTTTCACCAAATCGATGAACCCGTTGAAAATGTACGAGTACCTGGCTTGCGGCCTGCCGGTGATAACCACGCCGGTGGCGGGCACCGAGCAGTTTCCCGGCCTGGTCAAACAGGCGCAGAGCCACGGCGAATTTTTAGACGCGATAAAGTTTTATCTGGATCACCCGTTATCGTTGACCGAACAAAACCGCCGACGCGCCGCGGTCCGGTCCTACACCTGGGAAAACAGAGTTGAAGAAATGTTTAAGCACTTGCCCCATGACTAAACTTTCCATAATAATTGTTTCCTGGAATGTCAGAGAACTGCTGAAAAAATGCCTGACTTCCATTTATGACCAAACGAAAATTTCTTTCGAGATTTTTGTAATCGATAATGCTTCGAATGACGGCAGCGCCGATATGGTCGAAAAGTATTTTCCTGCCGTGCACTTGATTCGAAATCAGCGCAATAAAGGGTTTGCCAAGGCCAATAATCAAGGGGTCAAATTGGCCCGGGGCGAATATGTAATTTTTCTCAACGATGATACCGAAATAAAAGACGGCGCGCTGGACAAAATGGTGGATTTCTTGGACCATCGGCGCGATGTCGGAATTGTCGGCGCCCGGCTGCTGAATGCCGACGGGACTTTACAGCAGGGGACAGCTCGGAAATTTCCGACATTCAGAGTCTTGGCCACGATGCTTTTGGGCTGGCATTCTTTTTTGCTCAAAAAACCCTGGCTGCGCCGTTATTACCTACTGGGTGAAACATTTACGGCCGACACCGAGGTGGATCAGGTAATGGGCGCTTCGCTGATGACCAGGCGCGATTTACTCGGAAAATTAGGATCATTTTGTGAAGAATTTTGGATCTGGTTTGAAGAAGTCGATTTATGCCAGAGATTCCACGAGGCCGGGCACAAGATAGCCGTCGTCGGTTCCGCGGAAATCATACATCATCAGGGGAAAAGTTTTGTACAGGTTCTAAAAATGAAAAAGTTTTTTCAGCTTTCCCGCAGTCTGCTTATTTACAGCCGTAAACATCTCTTGCCTTATCAGTCTGTTTTTTTAATTTTGCTTTGGCCGCTGGGATTTCTCGATGCCGGAATTATTCAGCTCCTGGGACTAAAGCCTAAAAAACTCGTATGACTTTATTTTCGAAGCTAACTTGGTGGCTGGCGGCGGCCGGATTGATCATTTACGGTCTGTCGTTTGTCGGTTATATCTTTCCACTGATAAACCTGATCTTGTTTTTCGCGGTCATAATCGCGGTCTTGAATCTGACACTGAAAAAGCTCGAGTACGGCGTTTTGATTATATTATTTGAATTAATCCTGGGACATAAGGGCTATCTTTTTTCATTGGATATCGGCGGAAATTTCGTACTGTCGTTGCGACTGGCTATTTTCCTGATTGTCATGGTTGTTTGGCTGATCGGTGTCATTCGCCGAAAACAAATGGCTCTGGCGAAAACTCCTTATTTTTTACCATTGATTGCCTTTGCCGCCATCATCGTCGGCGGTGTCATTATCGGCTATCTCAATGGCCACGACTGGAGCGCCAGTTTCTTTGACTGGAACGGATATCTCTATCTGGCCCTGGCTTTCCCTCTTTTTGAAGTCATTAATAAGGCGGATTTTACCAGAAAACTACTGTCGGTTTTTGTCGGTGGCATTATCGCCATGAGCTTGTTGTCGCTACTGCTCTTCGGCGATTTCTTTTTTACCAAGCAATGGGCTCGGCCGGATCTGACCTCGTCCATCGCCACCGAGAGCGCTACGGCTGAAGAAGCCGCCGCCGGCCAATACGCTTTTAGCGGAATAACCAATCGTCTTTACGACGAATCGGGGAAGCCGGTTGAATATCGCTGGCAAAAAGACTTGGGGCTCGGAATGATCTCTTACGTCGGCGGCCGGTTTTTCCGTGTTTCTTCCGCGGGGCAAACCTGGACACTGGCCGGATTTTTGTTGGCTCTATATCTTTTATTGCGACGCCCATGGCGCGCCCCGGAAACCAAAGCAATGATCGGATTCCTTGTTCTCTGCGGCTTGGCTTTGGCGGTGAGTTTTTCGCGCAGCTTATGGATCGGAATCGGAGGAGGATTGTTGGTGATGCTCTTTTTGCTCCCTCGGAAGAAAACTCTGATCCTGGTGGCCGGACTGATCGGCTTGATCCTGCTCGGCACCGCCGGAGTATTCTTGTTTGATCCGGGCACTTTTCAGACAATTGGCGATCGGCTCTCTAGTATTATTAATCCATCGCAAGAATTAGCCGGACAAAATCGGCTGAATCTACTGGAGCCGATTATGGTCAAAATAAAAAACAAACCCCTCAGCGGTCACGGTTTCGGAACGCCGATTGTCTACGAAAGCGTTGTGCCGGAAAAGCAGGGATATATAAAAGTTTTTATGTATGAATGGGGCTACCTTGATCAACTGGTAAAATACGGGTTGCTTGGTCTTGGTGTTTTCACCTGGTTGCTGGTTTCGATTTTCCGGACGGCGAAAAAAGCGGTAAAAAATCTGGCTCGACCCGAGCAAGCCGATGAAAAATACATCATTATCGGATTGATAATCGGAGTCGTGGGATTGCTATGCACTCATATCACCAGTCCCTACCTCAATCATCCCTTAGGGATCGGTTTGATTTTGATTACGGCGGCCCTCGCTTTTCGATATACTAACGGTATCTCGCATGAACCAACCGTCGCCCCAAATTAGTATCGGACTGGTTGTTTGGAACGGCCTAAAATATCTCCCGGCCTGCCTGGCCAGCGTACTTGCCCAAAAACAAGTGAGTTTTGAAATTATCGCCATCGACAACGCCTCGAATGACGGCAGCCGAGAATACATCACTAAGAATTTCCCGGGAATAAAATTAGTCAAAAACACTTCCAATCGCGGATTTACCGGGGGACACAATCAAGCTATTTCGCTTAGTCGGGGCAAATATTATTTGGCTCTAAACCAGGATACTATTCTGGAACCTAATTATTTAGCTAATTTAGCCCAATACCTTTCGAATAACCCTAAAGTCGGAGCGGTTCAAGGCAAACTGAAAAGGTTGACAAATGGGGATAAATCTAATAAAATCGACAGTCTGGGATTGCTTTTACACCGAAGCGGCCAAGTTACCGATTGGGGTGAAATCGAAGAAGATCGCGGCCAATATAGCGCACCGTTTGAGGTATTTGGAGTGTCGGGCACTATGCCGCTGTACCGAAAAGAGGCACTGGAAGACACCGCTCAAATTGATGCCAATGGCCAAAAAGAATATTTTGACTCGGATTTCTTCGCTTACAAAGAGGATATAGATCTGGCTTTTCGCTTGCGTTGGCACGGTTGGATTGCCGCTTGTGTTCCGTCCGCGGTGGCCTACCATAATCGTTCAGTCAGGGGAGAGGGGACAGTCGAGCAGGGAAACTTAGCCATTGCCAAACAGCGCCAGGAAAAATCGAAATTCAGCCGCCAGCGGTCATTTTCCAATCATCATTTCGTTTACCTAAAAAATCTGCCTTGTTCAATATATTTTCGGATCTGGCCATTCTTTTCCTGGTATGAAATCAAAATGTGGGGATATGCTTTGATCAGAGAGCCGTTCGTAATCCCCGATATGCTCAAAGTTTTTCGACTCGGCCCGCGGATGCTAAAAAAACGCCGCCGCATCATGTCACGGCGCTCAATCAAGCCCCGGGCGCTATATCGATGGTTTATTAAATAGTTTCGCATTTTCGTCCTAGGTCTCACGGTATTAAATTTGCGATCTAGCCGGCCTCAGACCAAAGACTAAAAACTAAAGACTCTTTATGGATCTTTCTCTCGTCATCGTCCACTACAAAGCTCCGGATCTGCTGGAGCAATGTATAAAATCAATTACCGCCAAATATCCTGATTTGCGCGGCCATTTTGTGATTGTGGATAATTCTCCGAACCAAAAGACATCCAAGCAAATAAAAGCCACTTTCCCACACGAGCGCTATATCCCATCGCGCCAAAATGTCGGATTCGCTAAGGCGATCAACTGGGGAATATACAATTCTCAATCAAAATATATCCTGATACTAAACCAGGACATTATCATGCGAGATGACGCCGTTCAGAAAATGTACAACTACCTGGAAGCTCACGCCGATGCCGCTTTGTGCGCGCCGAAACTGATTTATACCGACGGATCCGTCCAGCCCAGCTGCTGCCGTTTCTATACGCCGGGAGTAATTCTTTATCGCCGCACCTGGTTCGGGAAATTGCCCTTTGCCAAAAAATCAACCGCGTCTTTTACCATGGCCGATTATGACCATATGTCAACCAAAGAAGTTGATTGGGTGACCGGCGCCGCCATGATGATCAGGCGTTCCGCCATTGAAAAAGTCGGGCCGATGGACGAAAGATTTTTCTTCTACTTTGAAGATGTAGATTGGTGCCGACGTTTTTGGGAAAACGGCTGGCGGGTTATTTACCTGCCGGAGGCTCAAATGACCCACTACCACAGCCGCGAGAGCGCGGAAAAAACCGGATTTTGGTCGCTCACCAAAAAAATGACTCGCATTCATATCAAAAGTGGTGTAAAATATTTCATGAAGTACCGCAAACATAAAACAGCCCCGCGGGAAGTTTTTAATAAAACCAAACTGAAAAACCATGCCTGAAGAAAATGAAATCAGCCTCACTTATCCTTTAGACAAAAAAAGTAAACCGAAGAAATCTCGAAAGAAAATGTGGCTCATCATCGGAGTCGCTGTTTTGATTTTTGTTATCCTAGGAGTAGTCAGCGGCTATCAGGTCAAAGCCGCCTACGGCTTGATTATGGAAGGCAAGGATCATCTCTCAGCCGTTCAAGATATGGCTATGCAACAAGACCTGAAAAAGGCCGAGGCGGAAATCCTATTGGCGGAAGAAAAATTTTCCGCCGCCCAGACCAAATTTAATACGGCTCGCTGGGCGGTGATTATTCCTTATGTCGGCACCCAAATTTCCGCGGCCGGCACCATTCTGGATGCCGCGGTGGCACTCACGTCGGATATGTCTCGAGCGGTTTCGGCCGGGCTGGAAATTTTAGAACCGCTGCAATCATCGGAAACAACCAGTTTTAATCAATTGACTACCGCTCAAAAGAAAGACGCGCTCGATAAGCTGAGTGCTTCCGAACCGATGTTTGATCAAATCTCCGCCGACATGGCGAGAATCAGGAAAACCCTGGCGGACATGTCTGATTTTGGAGTCATGGAACAAATCAAATCAGCCAAAAATTTGATTATTGAGAAACTGCCGATTGCCGAAAGTTTCATAAATGAATTAACACTGGGCGCCAAAATTCTACCGAAAATCGGCGGCCATCCCCAAGAACAACAGTATTTGTTTGTTTCCCAAAACAACAATGAACTTCGCGCTTCCGGTGGTTTTATCGGAAACATCGGCACAATCAGAATTTACGAAGCCGAGATAAAAGAATTCAATACCAAAGGTATTTATAATCTTGATGCCGAAGCACCGGTAAAGATAGAACCGCCGGATTATCTCCGCGAATACCTGAGCGCCTCGACCTGGTTTTTGCGAGATGCAAACACCTGCGTCGGCTGCGTTGATTTCGGTGTCGCGGCCAGAAAAGTCCTGGAATTTTACAAAATCGAGACCGGCAACGAAAATTTTGACGGTGTGATTTCAATTACCCCGACCTTCCTCGAGGATTTACTGAAAATCACCGGTCCGGTCACCGTGCCGGGCTACCCGTATAAATTCGAATCGGCCAATGTCACCGAAACGATCCAGCAGCACGTCGAATACAATTACGCCCAGATGGGCATCCCGATGGCTGATCGTCAATCGATCGTCAGTGATTTGAGCAATGTTTTACTTCAAAAAGTGATGACTTTGCCCAAGGAAAAATGGCTAGATCTTTTCAAAGTTCTTCAGCAGGCCTTCCAGGAAAAACACGCCATGATCTACGCCAAGAATCCGGCAGCCCAGGCAACCTTGCGAGAGCAAGGCTGGACCTCAGAATTACGCAATGAGTATCCGCAAGATTTCGTGACAATCGCGGACAACAACATGGCTGCCCTGAAGACCGATCGCGTTATGGATCGAGCGATAAATTATGAAGTGGATTTAACTAATCCCCAGGAACCAACGGCCAAATTACAGATCACCTATATCAATAACGGTAAATTTACCAATCTAACTACTCGTTATCGAACCTGGGCTCAAGTTTACGTACCCGCGGGCGCCACTTTGATTTCCTATGAGGGTACTGAGATCACCGACAAATCTACCGCCAAAGGCGAATTGCTCGAAGAAATAGACCCCAATTCCGGACGAAAAGTTTGGTCATATTTCAAGTCGATTGAACCGGGAACCCAAGAAACGATCACCATTAATTATCGTCTGCCGAAAGATGTCTTGGATAAAAATGCATACGCCTTGCTTTTCCAAAAACAGCCCGGGACGCCACAATTCAAATTAAATATTGATGTCAAAAGCAACCGCACGCCGAAAGAAGTGTTGCCCGTCGACAACAGCCAGATAGAAACCAATAATGTCTCGTTCGATTCCGATCTTTTAATTGATCGCGAATTCCGAGTGACTTACTAAATTCATGCCTTCAGAACAGCCCAAGCGCCACCTGGCCGTATATTTTTTCATAATTTTCTTATTGGTTAGTTTCGGAATCGGCATCTGGACCGGTAAGGTTTTGTACTCCGGCAAAAAAGAGACTACTTACGTCGATGTTGTTAATCGCGACACTCCGGATACCAAAAGTTTGGATTTCAGCCTGTTCTGGCGAGTGTGGGACACCGTCGCCGCCAAGGCCTACAAACAGCCGGTTGATCAGGAAAAAATGTTCTACGGCGCGATCAAAGGCCTGGTTTCATCCTTGGGTGACCCTTATTCCTCGTTCCTCGATCCCGCGGAAACCAAAGAATTCAATAAAGAACTCGCCGGGACTCTCGAGGGCATCGGCATCGAGATCGGTATCAAGAAGCAAAAACTGACAGTCATTGCTCCAATCGAGGGAACACCGGCCGATCAAGCCGGCCTGCGCGCTGGAGATTGGATTTTGAAAATCGGCGATGAACCGACCGTTGACATGACACTGGACACAGCCGTCCAAAAAATTCGCGGCTCCAAAGGAACATCGGTCAAGCTGACTATTTCCCGAGGCGGTACCGCCGAACCGACCGAACTGGAAATTCCGCGCGATCGGATTACGGTCAAATCGGTAAAATTTAAAATGCTGGATAATAAGATCGCCTACATCGAGCTCAATCAATTCGGCGATGACACTGTTCGCGAATTCGATCGGGCGATACGAGATCTGCAGGCGCAAAATGCTCGAGGATTAATTCTTGACTTGCGTAATAATCCCGGGGGATTACTGGATGATGCCATCAAAATCGGCGGAGAATTTGTCGAACAAAAAGTCATCGTGAAGGAACGCGATGCCGATGGCGCCACTCTTGATTTAAAATCGGAAGGAACCGCCAGGCTCAAAGACCTGCCGGTGGTGGTATTGGTTAATGAGGGGAGCGCGTCCGCTTCCGAAATTTTGGCCGGCGCCCTGCGCGATCATCGCCAAGTTCCGCTAATCGGCACGAAAACTTTCGGCAAGGGGTCGGTTCAGGATCTGGAAAATTTACCTCAAGAAACAAGTTTGCGAATCACCGTGACTCACTGGCTCACCCCCAATGGCGGTGAAATAGACGAAAAGGGACTGGAGCCCGATATCAAAATCGAACTGTCCGACGACGATTACAACAACGACCGAGATCCTCAGCTGGACAAGGCCAAAGAGATTATCGAGCAAAAGAACCCTTAAAACTTGTCATTTTTTCGACTTTCGGATATACTCAATTCAGTCGAGTTATACATTAACTACGGCGTTATTTTTAAAGTTGTATCAACCGTATGAAAGTCATCTTAGCGCAAACTGTTAAACATTTAGGCTCAAAAAATACAATAGTTGATGTCAAAGACGGATACGGACGAAATTTCTTATTGCCCAAAAAGTTGGCCGTTCTGGCCACTCCGGGCGCGATGCGCCACCAGGAAATGCTGAAAGGCAAAGAATCAAAGGCCGCTATAATGATCGGCGCCAAAGCTAAGGAATTCGCAAAAAAATTAGACGGTCACGTAATCGAAATTTCCGCCAAGGCCGGCGCCAAAGGAAAGCTTTTCGGATCGGTGACCGCCGAAAAATTAGCCACCGCCGTCAGCCAAGTGTTGGAAACGAAAATCCCGGAAAAAATGATTGAGCTCAGCGAAGAACTCAAAACTACCGGCCAGCACACCGCCAAACTCAAGCTCAATGCCGACACCGCCGTAACTCTCAGTATCTCCATCACTCCGGAACCAGAAAAGAAGTAATCGACTCCCTGCACCCTCCGGTGCAGGGTTTTGTATAATGCAAATATATGCCAAAGTCTAAACAAAAGTTTATTTTTATTTCCGGCGGAGTAATTTCCGGCCTGGGCAAAGGGGTGACCTCGTCAGCCATAGCCAAGATTTTGCAAAGCTATGGACTGCGCGTCACTCAAATCAAGTGCGAGATGTACGTCAATGTTGATGCGGGAACTATCCGACCGACCGAACACGGCGAAGTCTTTGTCTGCGCCGACGGCACCGAAACCGATCAAGATCTCGGAACCTACGAACGTTTCTCCGATTTAACACTGGGCAAAGACAATTTTATTACCACCGGCCAAATTTACCAGGCGGTGATTCAACGCGAGCGAAATTTGGAGTACGATGGCGAAGACGTCGAAGTTGTGCCCCATGTCCCGTTGGAAATAATCGCTCGGATCAAAAGGGCGGGCCGCAAAGACAAAGCCGACATTGTGATCGTGGAGTTGGGCGGAACTGTCGGCGAATATCAGCAAGTGCTGTTTTTGGAAGCGGCCAGAATGCTCAAGCTGGAAGAAAACGGCAACGTGATTAATATTCATATCGCTTACCTGCCGATTCCGGCCAGTATCGGTGAAATGAAATCGAAGCCGGCTCAATATTCCGTCAAGACTTTGTATTCCGCCGGCATCGTTCCCGATATTTTCATCGGCCGCGCCGAACGCCCGCTGGATAAACCGCGGATAAATACCTTATCGCGCAACACCGGTATTATCACCAAATCGATTTTTTCCAATCCGGACGTTAAATCAATTTACGAAGTACCGATCCTGCTAAATCAACAGCGGATAGGGGAGCGTATTCTGGAATTATTCGGCTATCCGAAAAATAAGCACCCCCGATTAAAGGATTTCGAAAAGCTTCTACGGGTGATAAAATCTCCCAAACCGGCGGTCAAGATCGCGATTGTGGGCAAGTATTTCGATACCGGTAATTTTGCCCTGGCGGATTCATACGTTTCCGTTATTGAGGCCATCAAACACGCCTGTTGGCACTTTCAACGCGAACCAAAAATTCAGTGGATAAATTCAAAAGATTACGAAAAAGATCCCCGGCGCGTCAAAGAACTCTCGGAATTTGACGGGGTGATCATCCCCGGCGGTTTCGGAAAATCCGGGGTGGAAGGCAAGATTAAAGCAATAAAATACCTGCGCGAGAACAAAATTCCGTACCTGGGCTTGTGCTACGGCCTGCAAATGGCCGTGATTGAGTTTTCCAGAAATGTCTGCGGCTTCAAACGGGCGCATACGACCGAAGTCGACCCCAAAACCAGCTACCCGGTTATCGACATTTTGCCGGAGCAAAAAGAAAAACTGGCTCACAAGCAATATGGCGCCACCATGCGTCTCGGCGACCACAAGGCCGTCCTCGAGCCCCAGACAATAGTGTCCCAAGCTTATGGTAAACGGGTTATAACCGAACGGCACCGCCACCGGTATGAAGTCAATCCTAAATACATCAAGAAACTGGAAGCGAAGGGCGCGATTTTTTCGGGCAAATCACCGGACCGTCGGTTAATGGAATTTTTCGAACTCGCCAAAAGCCAGCATCCTTTCTTTGTCAGTACCCAGGCTCATCCGGAATTTCTCTCTCGGCCCACCGTACCGCATCATCTCTTTCGAGAATTCATTAAAGCCAGCATGAAAGATTAAAAAAACTGCCCGCCGAGTCGGTGGGCAGTTTTAGTATTGGCCGGAATAATTAAGCAGTTTTCACGCTAACAAAACGAGTCAAACGGAGCAAACCGTTGAACTTTCTCTTTTTGAGAACTTTAAATTCAATTACGCCGTCAGCCATAGCGAACAAGGTATCATCTTTCCCGCGCTTGACGTTCTTGCCGGGGTGAAATTTTGTGCCGTGTTGCCGAATGATGATATTGCCTTTTTTGACTTTTTCACCGCCAAAAAGCTTCACGCCTAAACGCTGGCCGGGACTATCTTTTAAGTTTTGGGCGGTACCGCCCGCTTTTACATGTGCCATATTTGTACGTTACCAACCTGGCTGATTCGCGGATTATTTCCCGAAAACAGCTACCTCACGACCGACAATTTGACGCGGCCGTTCGTAGAGGAGAGTCCCTCTCGGTTCAGGTTTATAGTTAATAATCTTAGCTAATTCCTCACTAAATAAGCTGACCTGAGTATACCCAAGCTGCTTGATATTGTCAATAACGGGTAAGAAGTCCCGTTGTCCATCGGTAGAGATGTAATACGGGAGAACTGCCACCACCCGGCCACCGGGAGCCAATAACCGTCGATACTGCTCAAAAGCTTTGAGATAGAGACGACTTAATTGCCCAAAATACTTAGCCCTTAAATTGGCGTTCGGCACTCGAGAAAGCGGGGGACCCAGCGTACCTTCGGTAATTATGGCATCGGCCGTATTGGGATGAAAATGACGTCCCAGAAAATGCACATCAACTTCCTGCATAGCCAAAATACTGGACGGGTTCAGCTTATATTTAGCTATCAGCCATACCAGATTTTTCTTGGCCAATTTTACCGAGTCCGATGACGCATCGGTACCAATCACTTTATACCCCAGTAATAATGATTCCTGTAAAATCGTCCCCAGCCCGCAAAAGGGGTCAAACACAACATTGCCGGGCTTCAACTCGGCCAAATTTATCATGATCTGAGCCAGCTTTGGCGGCAACATACCTTTTTTTGGATCCGCCACCGGACGCCCGTAATCACGTAATCCGTAATTCTCAAAATCTTGGATAGCGATGGTTTTTCCCAGCGCCAAATAGTGGTCATCATAGATCACGTCTATTTCCGCCCCGCGCGTCAATAATCTATTCTTGGTCACCACCACCGACGACAACTGCGCCTCATTGCTAACCACCAGCCGGCTGGAAATCTCGTGTTGCCGCAAACCCTGTTTTAAATCTATACCGAAAGTGCGTAAAAATACTTGTAAATCCTTCGCGCTGTACTTGGCCAATAACGGATAGACACTGAAACCAAAATCGACTTTTTGCTTTGACTGCGCCAGATACAATTTGACGAGATTCTCAACGGTCACTTCCTCGGTAATAACCTTGCGAATCGAAGACAGGGAGGGAAAGAACTCGCCAATCAACAGAATGATCTTAATCGTCCCGCCCAGCCGGTTGAGCCATTTCTGAGGTTCCAGTAACGGTTCCGTCAACTCGATTATAAAAACACCGTTGCCAAAACGGACCGGCTTCCAGCCGGGAAATTTATTGAGGGCAACCGCCAATTCGGCCAAAGAGAGTAGAGGACGATGCCCCAAAATGAAGGCGTAGCGATACATAAAGGAGGCCTTAATTAACCTCAGTGTAGCTGATATGTCCTGATCTGTAAACCACTTGACAATCATCCTGAAAAAGATATACTACATCTAGTATAACATTAAACTAATCATCATGCCGCAACAACTGGAAAAATATACCAATCAAAACGAGCTGAAAATCAAAACTAAGGATATCATCAACGATACCGCCGGGGGAAATCGTTACATTGTCTTGCGCTATTCGAAACCGGTCGCAGTGCTTTTGGGAATTGAAGAATATTGCAAATTAACCGGGCAAACACCGAAGAATTGCAATCTATGCCAAAAAGTAATCGGCCAAGCTTTGGCTAAACTAACAAAAAACAAATGAAAAAGATTTACTTAGACCATGCCGCCACCACTCCGGTTGATTCCCGAGTTTTGGAAAAAATGCTCCCGTATTTCCAAGGCAAATTCGGTAATGCTTCGTCGGTTCACAGCTTCGGGCAAGAAGCGGCTCAGGCAGTGGAAAAGGCACGGGAACAGGCCGCCGACTTTCTGGGCGCAAAAAACACCGAGATAATTTTCACCAGCGGTGCGACTGAAGGCAATAACACCATTATCAAAACCGTCGCTCGGCAATTGAGACAGCAAAAAGGACTCGATCATTTAATCACTTCCTCCATCGAGCATCACTGTGTTTTGGAAAGCATGCAGGCGCTGGAAAAAGAAGGTTTTAAGGTCACCTACTTACCGGTAGACAATTCGGGGATTATCGATCCGGAAATTTTCCGACAAGCCCTAACCCCAAAAACCTCTTTGGCCTCCATAATGTATGCCAATAACGAAGTTGGGACTATCCAACCAATCAAGGAATTGGCCGCCCTGGCCAAGAAAAACCAGGTTCTATTCCACACCGACGCCGTGCAAGCCGTAAACTATCTGGACTGCCGGGTTGATTACCTGGGAGTGGATTATTTGACGCTATCCGCCCACAAATTTTACGGACCCAAAGGTGTCGGACTGATTTACCGCCGTACCGGAGCACCGCTGTCGCCATATATCCACGGTGGGGCTCAGGAAAATCATCTGCGCGCCGGAACGTTAAATGTTCCCGGAATCGTAGGACTGGGCGAAGCGATCGCTCTGACCAAAAACGAACAGTCAGCGCGTACCAAGCATGCCCAAAACTTGCGCGACAAATTAATTACCGATTTAGAAAAATCCATTCCGGACATAATAATCAATGGCGATCGCCAAAATCGCTTGCCTAATAACGTTAATGTTACGATCAAATACGTGGAAGGCGAGAGCTTATTGCTAAGCCTGGATATGCAAGGCCTGGCGGTATCAACCGGATCCGCCTGCTCTTCCGGCTCGCTCGAGCCATCTCATGTTATTCTGGCTCTGGGCGTTCCCAAGGAATTCAGCCATGGTAGTTTACGGTTTACTTTTGGAAAGGATAATAGCGCCGACGATGTTCTGGCCGTTTTGAAAATTTTGCCGCCCATAGTAACTCGGCTGAGAAAAATGTCACCAATCGCTCCTTCGAAATATCATTAAATTCAAAAAAATGTACAACCAATATATCATGGACCATTTCAAAAATCCGCGAAATCAAGGCGTAATCGATCGACCCGACGGAGAAGGGGAGGCGGGGAATCCAATGTGCGGCGACATGATGCACATATATTTGACGGTGAAAGATAATACTATTGCAGATATCAAATTTCAAACTCTCGGTTGCGGAGTAGCCATCGCCACCTCCTCAGTCTTAACCACTCTGGCCAAAGGAAAAACTCTGGAAGAGGCAGCCAAAATCAGCAAAATGGACATTATCAACGCTTTGGGCGGCAAGGATCAAATCCCGGCTCAAAAATTCCATTGCAGTTTGATTGCCGAGGAGGCCTTGAAAAAAGCCATTATTCAATACCAAAACAAAAAACAGAAATAGGGTTTTGCGCCGCTGATTGAAAAATGTTATAATAACCAACAGAAAAATAGGTTCTTATGATGGCGTCATTTTCTGTTATTTTCTTGGCTGTTTTCCTGGGATTTTCACCGGGTTTGTTTTGGTTATGGTTTTATCGCCAGCGTGACAAAAAGAATCCCGAGCCGAACAAGTTGATGATCTACCTCTTCTTGGGCGGTATGGCCGCGACAATTCCGGCTGCTTTATTGCAAAAATTAGCCCAAGAATTCATCCCGTCTCAATTCTTGCTGTGCTTGGACAATTCCTGCAATCTCAATTTTGGCGGAAACGCTCTTTTTTTGCTGGGATTCATGTTTCTGATCGTGGCCCCCAGCGAAGAAATATTCAAGTTTTTGTTCGCCCGGTGGATCTCGTTTCGCTCAAACTCTTTCGATCAAATCATCGACGGCATCAAATACAGCGTCGCGGTTGCCCTGGGATTTGCTTCTTTGGAAAACGCTCTCTATCTCATCGGCTCACTGCAAATTGCCGACTTTGACAACGTCGTGTCGACACTTTTGACCCGCTTTTTCATTTCTACCCTGGCTCACACCCTTTATGCCGGGATCAGCGGATATTACCTCGGCCGCGCTCGTTTTGATACATACAACCGGCGGCGCTTGCTCTGGACCGGTTTAATCTTAGCGATAATCGCTCACGGAGCCTTCAACTTTATGTTGTATGCCGGGATCGGATTCTATTCGATTCTACTGGTAGCTTTGATTTTTTTGATACTGCTTCAGAAATTTCGCAGTAAGGAGTTGACCCGCGTCCAGCAGATTGCCGTCTCAACCGGCAGCCAGCGCATCGCTTCAGCCGCCCTGCCAATAAGCGGAGTGGGGGAAAAGGGTGTCGATGAACTAATCAAAGCCAGCCGGGAACAATCAGCCGGAATGCAGGTGACGGTGTCGGAATTCTGCCCGCGCTGTTTCAAAAAGAATATCTATCATTCAAAATTCTGCCCTAACTGCGGAGAAAAACTCTATATTAAAGTCCGCTAAGGAAAAATGAAAAAGATCCCGCCAATTATCTGGGGTATCATTCTCATCACTATCATATTCAGCATGATAGTGATTTTGATCAATGGGATCGGTTCTCTTCGCCAAGTATTTTCGCGACCGGCGGAAACGACTCCGATCGCCGAGAATACCCGGCCGGCATCGATAGACTCCACCGCGCTACCGTCACCAACCCCGGCCGACAATCGCTCCTGGGTAAATCAGCGAACGGTCTTGTTCTTCCCGGCTCTGCCGATGAACATCTACCAATACTCATTGATTCAAATAAAAAACACCGACGCCGCTGGCGCCAGTGATATCAAAGTTTCACTCCTTAATCGACTCGGAGAAAGCCGAACCTACCCGGTCAGTAATCTTGACCCGGGATCGATTAATCGATTCAGCCTAACGAACTTAGCCGAGCTGCCCCTTAATTTTAGCCCCGGACTGGTTATCATCTCCTCAAACAGCAATCTGGCCGCCGTCGCTGAAATATTCCCCGCCAATTCCGAAGAAAAAATTCCCAGTGAATCTTTGTCGCCGTTTAGCGAATTACCCAGTGATTTGAATTATACCGTTTACCCAAGCACGGACAACGAGCCATCGCAAAACCAATTGGCTATCACTAACCCTTCGAATAAATTAATCGAGGCGCAGGTGACGGTCACCACGCCCGAGGAGGGTAGTCGAATTATATTTACCGATGAGTTATCTCCCTGGACCACCAGAATCATTGAATTACCGATACCAAAATTCAAAAGTTTTGATCAGACCGCAACGGTTATCGCTTCCAGCACTGACCGCATTATCGGAGTTATTTATCACCTTGACAAAGACGGCGGATTGATGAGTAATATTAATACCAAGTAGAGAAGTGCGCGCCGGATGAAAACAAACTGATTACGAAATACTATAGTGAAGGGAGGTGATCAAGGCACTACATAAAATGAAATAAATAATTAATTAATAATTGCCATAAAAGAAGCTAGCTATACAAGCGCTCGAAGCGAGGTATTGTGTCGCACAATAAATCTTATGCGACACGTATATCCATTAGGACCAATTAGATAAGCCAGGACATAGCCTCATTATCCATTCGCGATTTTCATCCTCTCGCTGTTCACCGCCCAGCCCCTTCTCTGTGGATTCGGAACTCGTCCAAACCCATCCACTAAAATAATAATAGTAATAATAATTCGCGGGCATATATTCTTCGACCATGACGGCCGAGCTTTATAGCGCCTGACATCCACGACCGGTATAACCAATCATACCGTTTTTTATTACGAAAAAACCGCCCACAGGCGGATTTATTAGTTATAGCACCAAATATAATTGATGACTAGAACAGCCCCATTGGCGAAACAGTTTTTTCCGGCGCGTACCAGGGCGATTCGCCGTAAGTCGTTTTTACCGTCGCCATTTGGGTATAGACTGCAAAGTGCAAATGACAACCGGTCGAGAATCCAGTCGTTCCTTCAAAACCTATCGTATCGCCTTGCTTCAAAACTTGGCCCGCCGCCACGGCCGTTCGGCTCATATGACCGTACAAAGTATAAAGATTCAGCTTGGGATGAAATAAAACGATCCAATTACCGAAACCATACGTCAAACTACCGGCACCGAAGACCTGGCCGTCAGCCGCCGCCACAATCGCCGTACCGCACGGCTGGGCAAAATCTATTCCGGCATGAATTCTGGGTGAACCATCACTGCTATATCCATAAACACCGCTCTTGGCATAACTAGTCAGGCCGTATGATTGACTGATTGAGGACAAGGCACCCTTCATTGGTTCACGAAGTAAACCGGCTCCGATAGCCGGAGGACCGGCCGGGGTCGTTCCACCTCGACTATTCATGAGTTCCTGTTCCAGCGTTTGGATCTCAGACGCGAGTTTTTTTTGCTTTTCAGCCGACTCCCCGATCAATTCCTGGTATTTATCTTCACGTTTTTCCGTAGTCGCCAACAAAGACTCATTATCTTTCCGCTGGCGCTCCAATTCACTGTGTTGTTCGTCTAATTGACCTTTAAGAGCCACTTGAGACTGTTGCTTGTCTTCCAATTCGTATTTTTTGGATAATAAATCATCTTTCAAGGCCTTGACCTTGTCGTACATATTCTTGACATCTGACTGATATGACAATGTTTGCTGCTGAAACTTCAGGAAATCGGAAAAGGTGGAACTGCGCAAAATCATATTGAGCGAAGAACGATTGTCATCAAAATGCCGGAGATCCCGGATTAAGCCGGAAAGTATTTCCCGCTGATACTGCAGATCCTTTTCTTTTTCTTCGACCTGCTGCTTGGTTAATTGGATTTGAGCGTTAGTCTGCTCAATTTCCGCACCTGTTTTTTCGATAGCCAGATTGGTAATTTCAATTTCATCGGCGCTGATTTTTATTTTCAAATCCAAAGTAGTGGCTTCCTGATCCAAACGAGCCATATCGCCGGTATAGCGCCTGATTTCAGCTTGAACTTCCTCGATTTTTTTCTTTTTATCATCAATGACCGCCTGGGTATTATCGCCGGATTTAGCATCTTTTTTGCCAGTGGTATCTTCTTGCGCCCAAACGAAAAAACCGGCGGCCATACCCAGCCCGACTAAAAATGAGACAAATAGTATTTTTGTTCCTATTTTTGATCGATTCATATTATCTAATTATATCACGACGCAACATCACTGTCAAATCCATCAAAGTGATAGGCCGCTGACATTAGTACCATTACGAAAATTTCCGGTATATGGTAAAAACTCCGACAGTATCTCGCGCTGAACATTGTATTTGTAAACTTTTACCCGGGCCGTGCTTTGGCCGCTACTGCCGATGATGATCTCTGATTTGCCATTTGAATCATAATCAATCGTGCCGACATCTACCCCCTCTCGAAAATCGGCCCCAAAGGGGAAGAAATCAATCCCGCGCGGCGCGCCATCTTTGGCTTCCAGCAATCGCACATGACCGCCCTTGGACGCCGCCCCGACCACAATTTCCGCTTCCGGGTCACTATCGACATTACCGGCCGATACTCGCACTCCGCCGCGGAAATTTGCATTAAAGGCCAGAAAATCACTATAGAGATTATGTTCCATTTGAGGTTTGTAGATTTTCACCAATGGCTGATAACCGCTCTCCGGCGCTACGATAATTTCATCTTTGGTCGGCGTTGACAAGTCGACATTGGCAGACGCGACATCAACTCCGCCACGGAAAGCCGGACCGTAGGGCCAAAACTCCAAAGAACGCTTGGTACCATCGGCTTCAAAAATCCGAACTTGACCGCCGCCGCCCTTGCGGGGCGCGGTGATTATTTCGTCTTTCCCGTCGCCATCAACATCGCCGGCCGCCACCCGGATACCGCCTCGGAAATTTTTATCATAAGCCAGGAATATCGAGATTTCTTGATTGGACTGATTACGCACGCTGACTTCCGGTTTTGCTCCCGGACCGGCGCCAAAAATCAATTCTTCATGCCCATCACCATTGGTGTCACCCGCCGCCACATCGGCTCCGCCCCGGATTTTCGGATCTAGAACCAGGCTGTTAATTTCCGCCACCTCTCCATTTAAGTAAAACGATCTAAGGTGGGAAGTACCAACCGGCCCGGGACCGGTCAAAACTCTTTTGCCGGAATCGGCTAATTGACTGTGAGTGATGATAAAGTCAGTCGGATTATACCAGTCGTTAAGTAATGTTTGGTCGCCCAAGCCCCAGTATACCCAAGTGGTTTTGACGTCAACATAGGCTCCTTTGCGAATTCCGAAATGCAAATGTTCGCCCCAGCCGCCATTTTCCGAGCGATTGCCCAGATAGCCAAGAGTCTCACCGGCAGACACCGCCTGGCCCTCGCGGACACTGACGTCATACCGGCGTAAATGGCCGTATAAAGACACGACCGAACTCAAATCCGGTAATTGATGCTCAATCAATACAACCGTGCCAAAGCTGGTATGCTCGCCGATGTGTCGCACAATACCATCGCCGGTCGCATAAACCGGGGTCCCTGCCGGCCGAGAAATATCAACCCCCAGATGCCATTTGCCGCCACTCCGGACTTCGCCAAAATTTTCAAAACTGTATTGGGTATAATTATCCAGCGGAAAACTAAAACTATATGTAATACGAGCCCGGGTCGCCGGCGGATTCACGAAAAAAGCAGCTGCGCCCAAAACCAGAATCATGACGACCGGCAAAATTTTAGCACGAAATAATTTCATTTTGGATCAAATAGACTGTTTTAGTTTTGCCAAACCGGCCTTGATGCGTTCCAGTGAACGGGGCTGTCCCAAGACACCCATAATTTCAAACGGTGAAGGACTGTGATCCTTACCGGACAAGCAATATCGAATAGGCCAAAACATGGTTCCGTTATCAATCCCCTGCTCTTTGGCAAAAGCCAGCATGGCCGGTTCCAATTTGGCTTTGACGAAATCACCGGCCGGAAACGAAGACAAACGGGTCAGGGCTTTTTCCAGAGCCACGACGGTTTTCTCTCGGTCGGATTTGCGCCAAATTATCTTAGCCGAATCATACTCAAGCTTGGGGCTGAAAAAGAAACCTATCGCTTCCGGAAAATCAGACAGTTTCTTGACCCGGGGTTGTTCCAGCACCAAGGCGTCTTCGACAAATTTTGCGTTCAGCCGATATTCATCATACCCAGGGACTGAACATAAATAAGGTTCAGCAAGTTCACGCACCCGAGCCGGCGGCAAAGTCCGAATATACTTGCCGTTGATCCAATCCAGTTTTTCCAGATCAAAAACCGCTGCGGCCTTATGCACCTGAATCAAGTCAAAACGCTTCACCAGTTCCGGCAGATTAAATATTTCTTCCTCCGTCTTCGGATTCCAGCCAAGTAAAGTGATGAAATTAAGCAGAGCATCTTTGAGATAACCCTTTTTGATGTAATCATCCACCGCCACATCGCCGCGCCGTTTAGATAACTTTTTTCTTTCCCGATCAACCAATAATGGTAAATGGGCGTAAGACGGAACCGACCAATCGAAAGCCTGGTACAAAATAATATGCTTCGGCGTTGAAGGAAGCCACTCTTCTCCCCTGATTATATCGGTCACTCCCATCAAATGATCATCGATCACCACCGCCAAATGATAAGTCGGGAAACCGTCCGACTTGAGCAAAACCTGGTCATCGACCAGTTTGTTTTCAAACTGGACTCTCTTGCGAACCACATCCTTGAAAACAGTGTAGCCGTCGCGGGGAACTTTTAGTCGAACCACGAACGGAATTTTAGCCTGGAGCTTTTCTTGTATTTGCTGATCAGTTAATTTCAGGCAACGACGATCGTACATCGGCGGCACGCCGCGTTGCTGTTGATCCGCTCGCATCGCATCCAAATCCGCTTTAGTGCAAAAACAACGGTAGGCATGACCGTCTTTGATCAGTCTTTCGGCATGTTCACGGTAAATAGCTGTCCGTTGCGACTGGATATATGGTCCGTTACCGCCTTGCTGGCTGACTTGATTGGCGTCTGTCAGGATTGGACCTTCGTCATAGTCCAGACCGGCCCATTTCAGGGTCTTGATTATTTGCTCCACCGCCCCGGGCACAAACCGCTCGCGATCGGTATCTTCGATACGCAAAATAAACTTACCGCCGTTATGCCTGGCCCAAAGATATGAATACAAAGCCGTACGCAAACTGCCGATATGCATCATGCCGGTCGGCGAAGGAGCAAAACGAGTAACAATATTTTTGTTCATAAATTATTTTTATTAGCGGTGAAAACAAACACCAGGGGAAAAACCACGACGGAACGGAAAATCTTTTTTAGTCGGCGACCGAAATAATACTTGCCCCCGCTCGGTCGATTGAACATCCGGTAAAGCCACTCTAAACCGGATCGTCTCATCCAGCGCGGTCCCCGCCGGCGCTTGCCGGTCAGAAAATCCAGGCTACCGCCGATTCCCATGGCTAATCGCACCGAGGGCAAGAGCTTAAGATGTTGATTTATCCAGATATCTTGGCTCGGCGATCCCAACGCAGTCAGTAGAATTGCCGGCTGAAAAGATCGTAGTGAGCCGAGGAGCGAAAACGATTCTCCCGCCTGATGCTCGATTTCGAAAGCCTTGATGCGCAAACCCGGGAAACGCCGAGGAAGCATTTTCTCGATCTCACCGGCGGAAGAAAGCGAATCGGAATAATTAATGACTGCCACCCCCAGGCCTTTTCGGCCAGCCTGCTCCAGCAAATAACCGACCAAGTCACTGCCCGAAACATGCCTTTCAATCTTTATCTTGGTAAAACGCGATGCGATTACCAATCCAAAACCGTCCGGAATAGCCAGGTCAGCCTGATTTATAATTTGGCGAAATGCGTGGTTTTTTCTGGCTTCCAGGACAAATTCGGGATTAGGCGTAACGACATGATGCTGTCCGGCGGTCAAAAAATAATCCAAAATCGATACCGCTTCCTCTTTTGTGACAGCATCGATCAACGACCCTAAAATTTGTGTCCGCCAACGCTTCATTTATTTGGAAAAAGGCAAAGCCTTAATTAAATAATACCGCGGGGGCCGTGATCTTAGATCGCTTTCCATCACATCCAAGCTCATCGCCCGGAAGGAAACGGCCCGAACCGGAAGTTCCAAGAGAGTGGCGACATTTAACCGGTCGGACACCGAGGCGGAAAAACGCCCGAGAGTGATATGCGGTTCGAATTTGTGTTCGGTTGAAATAGTAAATCTTTGTGCCAATAATTTACGAGTCAAATCACGAAAAATCTCAGACAGCACGGCGTTGCCGAGGAGACTGACGTGCCAACTCGATAATTTCCCCAAACTGGTGAATACGGCCGTTCGTCCCAGTTGTATTGGGAAATCAGGTTTACCCCGAACAGCCTCGGCCACAGATGAAGTAATAGTTGGTATTTTTTCTTTTCCCACGGTTCCTAAAAAAACCAAGGTCAGATGCAAATTCGCACGATCAACGGGACGAATCGGGAAACCAAGCGCCTGGGCTTGTTTTTGGAGGCCAACCAGGTAATCCTTGGCTTGATCGGGCAAATTAATTGCTACAAAAATTCGTTTCGAGAGAGCTCGATTCATGTTTGCATAATAGCAATTACCGGCGTAAAATACAAGTCAGGAAACCCTAAAAAGACGCTCACTTATGCGGGAAACATTGTTTTATGATCAGTTGCCCGGCCGGGCGGTTCGTTGCCGAACTTGCGCTCATTTTTGTAAACGCGCGGTCGATCAATTCGGACGTTGCGGAGTCAGGCAGAATATTTCGGGGAAAATGATGGCGCTAAACTACGGCCGCATTATTTCCGCCGCCGTCGACCCGATTGAAAAAAAGCCGCTCTGGCATTTCCTCCCCGGTACCAAGACATTTTCTTTTGCCGGAGCCGGATGTAATTTTTCCTGCAGTTATTGCCAAAACTGGCAAATTTCACAAGTTCGAGATCTGACGAAAGATCCCTCCGGAATAAATCCGCTGCTCGGCGAACCCGCCGATCCGGAGCAACTCTTGAGGGAGGCTATTAAGAACGACTGCCCCAGCATATCTTATACCTATACCGAGCCGACGGTTTTTGTCGAATTTGCCCTGGAGGTGATGAAACATGCCCGAGCCAAACATTTGAAAAATTGCTGGGTCAGCAACGGTTATCTTTCATCCGATACCCGCGAAGCGATTCTCCCCTATCTGGACGCGATCAATATTGACTTGAAATTTTTTGATGATAAGAAATATCGGGAAATTTGCGGCGCCAAACTTGACCCGGTTTTGAAAAATATCGCCGCCTTTAAAAAATACGGCACCTGGGTGGAATTAACCACCCTGGTCATACCGGGGCAAAACGATGACCCGCCGCAATTGCGAAAAATCGCCGAATTCATCGCCAAGAAAATCGGTCCGGACACCCCTTGGCACCTATCGCGTTTTTCACCGGAAATTTCATATCGACTTCAAGACGGACAAGCCACCCCAACCAGGACCATCCTGAAAGCTATCGCCATCGGACAAGAAGCCGGACTGAGGTACGTCTATGGCGGTAATACCTCCGATTCCCAGCTGGTAAATACGGCTTGCCCAAAATGCCGGACACTCCTGATTTCTCGGGCCGGATTCACCAGCGATTTTCCCGCCGGCAAAGCCGGGCTTTGCCCGAAGTGCAAAACCAAGACGGATATCATCTGGTCTTAAGAAACCATTATATTTCTTTAAACGAAATACTATGCCCCTGGGATTTGCCGCCGTTACGCCACATCCACCCATTATTGTTTCCGGCGTGGGCACGAAAACCGATCAGCAACGCTGCCGGCAAACCATAACGGCGATGAAAAAACTGGCCCTGCTTTTAGCTGAATACAGGCCGGAAACAATAGTTATAGTCTCCCCGCATGCTCCGCTTGATCCAGAATTTTTCGCCATCAATGTTTCCAAAAAATTGACAATAGCTCTGGATCAATTCGGAGCGTCTTTTTCTTCCAGCGAGGCGGGAACCGATCAAGATCTGCTGAACCGTTTTGAAGCCGCTCTAAAAAAAACGACGGATTTGCCCTATGTCAAGATCGAATCGCCTCAGCTCGATCACGGGACAGTTGTGCCCCTGTCGTTTTTTGCCACAATTTTGAAAAGGACAAAAATTTTATCGCTTAGTTATTCTTTACTGCCCTTAGCCGCCCATGTCCGGTACGGGGAAATATTATATAGAGCCGTCGAGTCGTCTCCCCGCCGCGTGGCGATAATCGCCAGTGGAGATTTGTCGCATTGTCTGACCGCTAACGCTCCCGGCGGCTTCGCGCCCGAGGCGAAAGCGTTTGATCAGCAGCTGGTGAAAATAATCGCCGCCGCCGACTGGGCGAGCTTGGAGAAAATTGATCCGGCCCTGACCGAAGCGGCCGGAGAATGCGGGCTGCGTTCGTTTATGATTCTCTCGGGGGCTTTGAGTGCTAAAAATGTCCAACCGGAAGTACTTTCTTACGAAGGACCTTTCGGGGTCGGATATCTGGTAGCTAATTTTAAATTTTGAACTATGAAAAAATCAGCTTATCCCCTTCTGGCTCGGCAAGCTGTAACCGCTTATTTGGCCGACAAGACGACCATCACTCCTCCGGCCGATCTGCCGGAGGAATTGACCCAAAACCGCTCAGGGGTCTTTGTCACTATTGAAACGCGATCTGGGCATAAACTGCGAGGATGTATCGGCACTTATTTGCCGACCAAAAAAAATATCGCCCTGGAAATAATCGCCAACTCCATTGCCGCCGCCACCGAGGACTACCGTTTTCCGCCATTAACCGCCAAAGAACTCCCGGAACTGATTTTTACCGTTTCGCTTCTTAGCGAACCGCAACAAATAAAAACATTGAAGGAATTAGACGTAAAAAAATATGGCGTAATCATCAAAACCGCCGACGGAAGAGCCGGATTGTTATTGCCGGATATTGAAAGTGTCGATACCCCAGAAAAGCAAGTGTCGATTGCCGCCCAAAAAGGAGGAATCGAACTGACGACTGATTCAATTTATTTATTTCGTTTCACGGTAGAAAAATATCACGACTAAAACTGCCAACATTATACCTTTTACCAAAATCGCCGGCGCCCGCGATCAATTTTTTACCTATGCCGTTCCACCGGATCTCGGTATCCGGGCGGGCCATTTGGTAAAAATCCCAA
Organism: uncultured Candidatus Saccharibacteria bacterium; assembly: GCA_965230955.1. GTDB lineage: Bacteria > Patescibacteriota > CALEFQ01 > CALEFQ01 > CALEFQ01 > CALEFQ01. The sequence goes on from OZ246404.1 coordinate 569,593, forward strand.
TCGGGCGACGAGAAGCTCTGGGCATTGTCGCCAACTTGGATCCTTTGCCCCGGAAACTGCCGCATCTGAAATCTATTATTTCACTGGTCGATGCCCGGCCCTATCTCACTCCGGCCCTGCTCGCTTTGGCCGAATGGATATCAAGTTACTACGCCACCTCGATCGGCCCGGTGATTAAGTCCATGTTGCCCAAGGCGTCCGTCCGGCCGCCAAAATTACACTTTCCCGACATCGCCAGGGAATCCCGCCATAAATTGACGCCACGGCAACAAGCGGCCCTGAAAACCATCTTTGGCGGTCCGCACCCAACCACTCTGCTTTATGGAGTGACCGGCTCGGGAAAAACAGAAGTTTATCTTCAGGCCATCGAACGAGTTTTGAACGAGGGAAAACAATGCCTGGTTTTGATACCGGAAATCGCCCTGACGCCCCAGACAATCGCTCGTTTTCAGTCGCGGTTCGACCCGGTCAAAATAGCCTTGCTCCACAGCCAACTGCCTTACGGCCAGCGTTTCCGCGAGTGGCAACGTATCCGCGATACCGAAGCCAAAATAGTCATTGGTCCCCGATCGGCACTTTTCGCTCCGGTACAAAATCTCGGCCTGATTGTGATCGACGAGGAACACGAAAGCAGCTACAAACAATGGGATCAACAGCCTCGTTATCACGCCCGAGAAACGGCTTTGCAATACGCCAAGATCACCGGCGCCAAGGTAATCCTCGGCAGCGCGACCCCGGCCATCGAAACTTTTTACGGAGCAACTCAGGGCCAAATCAATCTAGCTGAATTGCCCGAGAGAATCGTGCAGGACAAAATGCCGCCGGTGACAATCGTCGATATGCGCGAGGAACTGCGTGGCGGAAACAAATCTATTTTCAGCAACCGCCTCCAGGAAGAAATTGCCGCCGCTCTAGCGCACCGGCAACAAATAATACTCTTTATCAACCGCCGCGGAGCCGCCACATTTGTCATGTGTCGCGATTGCGGCTACGTGCCGACTTGCCCGCGCTGCCAAGTTTCCCTGACTTTCCATTTTGATCCGGGATCACGGCTGCTATGCCATCACTGCGGTCACCAATCCGGCCTTCCCGCCATTTGCCCCGCTTGCGGAAGCGCCCGAATACGATATTTCGGAACCGGCACTCAAAAAATCGAAGCGGAGCTGGGACGCCTTTTTCCCCGCGGACGGATTCTGCGCATGGATACCGATACCACTCTGCGAGCCCGATCCCATGCTGATATTTTCCACAAATTCGCCGATCATCAGGCTGATTTTTTGATCGGCACCCAGATGATCGCCAAAGGTTTCGACTTGCCAAACGTAGCTCTGATTGGTATCATTTCGGCAGATACCTCGTTGCAATTACCTGATTTTCGTTCTAACGAAAGAACTTTCCAGCTTTTGACCCAAGTCGCCGGACGGACCGGGCGCGGACGAGATCAAGGCCAGGTGATCCTCCAGACTTACCATCCGGAGCACCCGACGATTGTCGCGGCTTCACAGCATGATTATCGAAAATTTTATCAATCCGAAATAGCCGAACGCCAAAAGCTCAAATACCCTCCTTTTACTCCTCAGATCAAGATCGTTCTCAGCGCCACGTCATTGCGCGATCTCGGAGAAAAAGGAAAATTATTGGCGTCTAAATTGACCAAACAATTCCCCAAAGCGACAGTGGCCGGACCGATACCGGCATTTGTACCAAAGATCAGAAATAATTTTATCGCCCTTATTCTTATCAGCGGACCGATCGACAAAAAAATTCTCCGCCAGCTGGTTATTGACGGGATAATTGATGTCGACCCGGTTGATTTATTAACATGAACGACGATTCCCCCACCCCGAAAGGCACGGGAAAAAGAGAAAAGATTATACTAATTATTTTAGTGGTGGCGATCCTGTCCGCGATCGGCCTGTATTTATTTTTACCCAAGAATGAAGGGGTAAAAAACGAGACGACGCCAAGCACCGACAGTCCCACCAGCAAATACAATATTCCGTCTACCGGCGCCAAGGAGCTCCAAAGCCAACTGGCTAACCAAGAAAAGATGATCCTGATCGACGTCCGCAAGCCGGTGGAATACGCCGAAGGACACGTCAACGGCGCGACTAATATCCCCCTGGCGGATCTTGAGAGCTATAAAAAGTACTTTCCGACCGACATCGAATTGGTCGTGATGTGTGACGGCAGTGACTGCCAGCGCAGCCAAGCGGCGGCGGAAAAACTGACCGATTGGGGTTTCAAGAGAATTAAAAATTTCAAAGGCGGAATCAAGGAATGGAAACAAGAAGCTTTTCCGATTGTAATCGGATTGGTCTCAAATGTTCAAAATTTTAAAATTCCCAGTATTTCGGCCTCTGATTTAAACAGTCAGGTCAAAGCGGGAGCGATCAATACCGTTTTGGACGTCAGAAACAGTACCGACTATAACGACAAGCATATTCCCTCCGCCCGCAACGTCAGCTTTGCCGAAGTTGAATCCCTGGCCAAAAGCCAGGAAATAAACATCGAGTTACCGATTATCGTCTACGGCGGAGCCAATGAGGTCAGCACCATGACTGCCGCTCGTACCCTGCTGGCCAATGGAGCTAAGGATCTGGCCGTGCTCGAAGGCAACTTCGACGCCTGGCTGGCGGGTAATTATCAAACCTCGAATAAAACCAACGAATAAACAATGCGCCTTTTTTTTCTCCTAACTATTTTTATTTTGTCGGCCTGCTTGGTTTTAACTACCGCCTGTCAGTTATTTCAACCGTCCCTCGATAACATCAAGGTTGGCAGCCAAGTCGATGACAAGACAAAAGAGGTTATCAATCCGCTCGAAACTTTTTCTTCACAAACCGAAATCATTTACGCCTCGGTCTATCTGAAAAATGCCGGCAGTGACACCAAGCTACGCACGCTCTGGCAGTGGGAAGGACATCAACTGGCCGAACCGACTGAAATAAGCGCCAACGGTTCCCGCTTTGCCGCTTTTAATATCCAGCGCCCCCGCGATGGTTGGCGCAGCGGCAATTACACGGTGACGATCGAGATTCCCGATACCGATCAAAAACTCAGCCAAAACTTCTCGATTCAATGAAAAAATCGCCCAACGGCGATTTTTTCTTCGATAATTAATCTCCCTCAATTTCTTTAATTTTCAATTCTCCGCCGGCGACCGGTGATATTTCAACCACCGCTCCATCGGCCACGGTCCCCCGCGCCAGTGATTCGATATTGAATTTCAGATTTTCCGGCAGAATTTCCGCGCCATGTTCAATGATTGTCCCGAGCTCCAGGACGATTTTTTTTACTTTTTTAAGCTTGTTCTGAGCGGCTGTCGCCAGAACATCTTTCAGGACATGGTCGGCCGCGTGAAGATCATGCATAAATTAGTCTTTGGTCATTTGTCTTTAGTCTTTAGCCAAAGACTAAAGACGAAAGACATTTTAATGCGTCGCGCAACTAATACAAGGGTCATAGGCGCGGATCATTTTGCGAATTTCCTTTTTCTGATCAGCCAAACTCTTGCTTTTTAATTGCGGCAAATAATCGTTCAGATCTTTTTCGATATTATACAAAAACTGAGCCGTCGGCGTAATAATATTGCAAGCCGTAATCACTCCCCGATCGTCAAGTGTATACTCGTGATACAGCGTCCCGCGCGGCGCTTCCCCCGTTCCCACGCCTCGGCCCGCACCGGGCTTGACCGCGACAAACGGCTGGTTTGATTTCGCCTGGCTGTATTCCTTAGCCAGTCGGGCGAATTCTTCCAGGCAATGCAGGACCTCGATCGCTTGCGCCAGGACATTGTGAAAAGGATTAAAATCGGGAAACGAAATCGGCGAACCGTCTAAGACTGCCTGAGCCGCGGCATTTAGATGACGATGATTTAAATTTATTCTCGCCAGCGCACCGACCATAAACGGCTGACCCTGATGCGAAACTGATTTGACCAAAGTATACGGTTTCTGAATTTCTTTAATATCTTTCAGGAATTTTTTAGCCGACACAATGACGCCCATCGAGGAAACCAAGTCACCGTCATACCAGGCGTACTCGTCTTTTTGCTGGAGAGAAAAATACTCGGTCTCGCGGTTAAATTTCGGATAAGTTAACTGGCTGAAAATCATAGCCAACTCTTTGGCAATCGGCACGTATTTACTTACCTGCTTAGCCAGCCCGCGCACGGCGCCGCGATCCGGATACTTGGTAAAACCGCCGACTTTCAAGGATATGGGGTGCACCGTCCGTCCGCCGATTAAAGCGATTATTTTGTTGCCGAAATCCCGCAATTCCATAATCTGCGCGGAGCGTTCCGGATATTTTTCCACCATTTTAAGATCGTTCTGGTAATCCAAAAAATCGGGCAGGGATAAAAAATACAAATGTAGGGTATGGCTCTGGATAACCTGTCCCAGTAAAATCATCTTTCTCAATAAAACGGTTTCCGGAGAGACTTTTACTCCCAGGGCATTTTCAACCGCCTTGATCGCCGTCACCCCGTGAATCACCGGGCAAACACCGCAAATGCGCTGGGTAATTTCGCCGACCTCGTAGTAACGCCGCCCCGTCAGAATGCCCTCGAATAATCGAGCGCCTTCTTCCGTGGCCAGCTGGGCTTTCTTGACATCGCCATTAACAATATGGGACACAAACCCCATGTGTCCTTCCGTCCGGGAAACATGATCCATTTTAATTTTCATAGCATCATTGATTAGGACAAACTCTATTTGCCCTGGCTTTTATTTCTCGATTCTTCGCGTTTCTTTTTTATCCGGTCTATTTCATCTTTATTGCCATAGCGTTCGAACAGCAAGTCTTTTTCGTCATCAGGCAACAGGCCCTTGATCGCCCGATCAAAACTATCAAAATCCGCCTCCGGCAATACGCCCCGGCAGCCGTCGCAAGGGTAGCCGATAGCTGGACAGGGAGCATTGCATCCTGCCAATGAAATAGGCCCCAGACAGGGCAAGGCCGGCCGCCCGGTTTTCGGATTCGGTTGCAATAAACATTCCGTCTCGCGGATTTGGCATTCAAAGCAAACCGGTCGAGGTTCGATTTTCGGGATTCGGCCTTCTTTCAGATCGTATAAAAATCGAATCACTTCCCCGCCGTCAATCGGACAACCGGGAATCTCAAAATCAACTTTCACGTATTCTTTCAGCGGTTTTACTTCCAAATTATCAATACCGACTACGTTTTTATAAACTTTCGCTACCGCTTGATTCTTGTCGGTATAATTTTTCAGTTCGGGTATTCCGCCAATCACGGCACAAGCCCCCATAGCCACCAAGATCCTGGAATGTTCCCTGATCCATTTCAATTTGGCGATATTTTCTTTGGTCAAAACCGATCCCTCAACCAGCGCTACATCAAAATGATCGGCTTCCGGCAGATCTTCCATCAAACGGCATTCCCCCAATTCCACTTCCTGCAGCAATTCAAAAAACTTCTCGCCCTGATCGAGGATCGGAAAGACACAACCCTCATCGGACGACAAGCCAAATATACCGATAATTGGTTTTTTGCTTTTGTTCGCCATAACAGTGTCTATGTTATAATGAAATTAAACTTAGCGCAAATGATGTATAAGATCACATTTTATGGCCTGGTGCAAGGGGTGGGTTTCCGCCCGTTTTTGTATCGGCAAGCTAAAAAATTAGGTCTGCGCGGTTATGTCAAAAACATCGGCTCGGGAGTGGAATTGGTCATCGACAAAAAAATACCGGCGGCAAAACTGCTGCGCGGAAGACCGGTAACGAGCCGGGTGGACCGGGTCCTGGTGAGGCCATATCGCCGCCGGACTAAATTTGTGAAATTCAAGATCGGGACCAGCGTTGCCTCTCCCGGCCAAAGTGAAATTCCGCCGGATATTTTTTTGTGCCCGGACTGTCTCCGCGAATTGCGCGATCCGGCCAATCGCCGCCACGGCTATTTTTTCATTACTTGCACCAACTGCGGACCGCGTTACACTATAACAAAAGAAACACCTTATGACCGAGCCAAAACCAGCATGGTCAAATTTCCCCTTTGCCCCGATTGCGCCAAAGAATACCGCGATCCGCTTGATCGCCGCTACCACGCCGAAACAATCGCCTGTCAGAAATGCGGGCCCAAATTGGCTCTCTGGCACAAGCAAAGCCGAATCAAAACCAATAATCCGATCAAATCGGCCGCCAAACTGATCAAGCAAGGAAAAATCGTCGCCATCAAGGGAATCGGCGGGTTTCATTTGGTCTGCCAGGCCAGACCGAAGCCGGTGCGTAAACTGCGGGAAATAACCGGCCGACCGCGCAAGCCATTCGCCCTCCTGGTGAAAGACCTGGCGGCCGCTCAAAAGATTGCCCGGCTCTCAAAATTGGAAAAGGAAATTTTACTCAGCCCGCAGCGGCCGATCGTTGTGGCGCAGAAGAAACACCGCTCGCAAAAAAAAGAAGCCTCTCCTTTGGATTCATTCGGCCTCATGCTCCCGTATACCGGATTACACTATTTGATTTTTGATTATCTCGATGAACCGTTGGTGTTTACCTCATCCAATCGGCCCGATCAGCCTTTGACGACCAAACGCCGGGAACAATTTGTCCCGGACGTGCTCGATCACAATCGGGAGATCCTTCATCCAATCGATGATTCGGTGATCAAGGTGGTCGATAATCATCCCCTCTTTGTTCGGAAAGCCCGGGGGTTCGTACCCGATCCGATAATGTCCGATCGACACCAGGGATCTCCGCGTTTGGCTCTGGGAGCCGAGCAAAATAGCACCTTTGCCCTTGATTTCGGAAGCAAAATTATCCTGTCTCCGCATCTGGGACAGACCAAGGAAGTAACCACCGCCCGACATTATCAAAAAACCTTGAAAAATTTCAAGAGTTTTTATAATTTTTCCCCGCGCGAGCTGCGCTGCGACCGTCATCCCGATTACGCCACGACAAAATATGGCCGGCAATTGGTAAAGAAATGGCGAATTCCGATAACCCCGGTCCAGCACCATTTGGCTCATGTTTTATCGGTGGCCGCCGAACACCACCTGGGCGAATTCATCGGCATTGCCGCTGACGGAGCCGGCTATGGGACTGACGGGAAAATTTGGGGCGGTGAAATTTTTCACGTCAAAAAATCACCCTATCTTCGCTGGCAAAGATTGGCTTCGCTCGAAGAGCAGACCCTGATCGGCGGCGATCTGGCCACGATCGATACCCCACGATTGGTTTTGGCTATCCTGAGCAAGTTCATGAATGAACAACAAATGTGGTCAGTGATGAAGAAGTTTTACACTGCAAATGAATTCAATGTCTTACTCGGGCAGCTGCAAAAACAAGTAAACATCTCTTCAACCACCAGTACCGGCCGTTTTTTAGACGCGGCCGCGACACTGCTTGGATTCTGCCATCAGCGCACTTACGAGGGCGAGCCGGCGCTGGTTCTGGAAGCAAATTCGATGAAACCGAAAAAAACGCTCCGGCCCGTGATTTCTGCGGCTAAATACGGCGACTCTCGGGCACTGATTCTCGAAACTACGCCTCTCTTTAAATATCTGGCGTGTCACCTCGGCGATAATCGTCGCCAACTGGCCGGTCTGGTTCAATTTTACTTAGCCGAAGGATTCCTGGCTCTCGCCCGAAAAATCGGTCCGCGCTTACCGATCGTTTTCGGCGGCGGAGTGGCTTACAACCGGATCATCACGACTTACCTGACCCGGCGGGGTGTTTTGGTCAACAAAAAAATACCGCCGGGCGACGGTGGAATTTCATTCGGACAATTACAATATTAGATTTTGCGGCGCTTGCGCGCCACGTTCAGACGAAGCAACATCCGCCGGTATTCTACCGCCGCTTGCTGATACGCCGCACCCTTAACCGTCCCCTGCTTCATTTCGGACTGGGCTTTGGCGACAGCCGCCTGTGCTTCGGCCGCATTAATTGCCTCGGCTCGCTCCGCCATTTCAGCAAACACCATTATTTTGTCGGGTAAAATCTTGACAAAACCGCTACTGACGGCAAAAGACTCGCGTTTCGAGTCTGTTTTTATTTGCAGCTCGCCATCGCCGAGCGCGGTCACCAGCGGTTCGTGCTTGGGCAGGACTTCTATCTGCCCGTCCGTCGTCGGGATAGAAATCGAACCGATCTCGCCCTGATAAATCCGTTGTCCCAGAGTCAAAATTTCACAGGAAACTTTCATTTATTTGACCTCGCTGATTTTGCCCTTCATATAGAAAGCGCTTTCCGGTTTACTGTCATGCTTACCTTCCAAAATTTCTTTAAACCCCTGGATGGTATCTTCCCGAGAAACAAATTGTCCGGGCGCACCGGTAAAAGCTTCCGCCACAAAGAAAGGCTGGGAAAGAAAACGCTGAATGCGCCGGGCTCGATCGACCAAGAGTTTGTCTTCATCGGCCAATTCTTCCACGCCTAAAATGGCGATAATATCCTGCAAGTCCTTGTACCGCTGGAGAACCCGCTGAACTTCGCGCGCCACCCGATAATGCTCTTCGCCGACAATTTTCGGATCCAGCACAGTGGAAGTGGAATCGAGCGGATCAACCGCCGGATAAATACCCAGCTCGGATAACTGACGAGTCAAAACAATGGTCGAGTCCAAGTGACTGAAAGTCGTGGCCGGCGCGGGATCGGTTAAATCGTCGGCGGGAACATAAACCGCCTGAACCGAAGTAATTGAGCCGCGCGGGGTTGAGGTGATTCTTTCTTCCAAACGAGCCATTTCTTCCGCCAAGTTCGGCTGGTAGCCGACCGCCGAAGGGAGCCGCCCGAGCAAAGTCGACACCTCCGACCCGGCCTGGGTGAAGCGGAAAATATTATCGATAAACAACAAAACATCGCGCCCTTCTTCATCGCGGAAATATTCCGCCATGGTCAAGGCCGTAAGCGGTACTCGCAAACGCACCCCGGGCGGTTCATTCATCTGCCCGAAAACCAGGGCGGTCTTTTCCAAAACTTTTGTCTGCTTCATTTCAAGATAAAGGTCATTCCCTTCACGCGAGCGTTCGCCGACCCCGGCAAAAACCGAATAGCCCGAATGCGCCACCGCGATATTGCGAATCAATTCCTGGATGACCACCGTCTTCCCCACTCCCGCACCGCCGAACAAACCAACCTTGCCGCCTTTGACAAACGGAGAAATCAAATCAATTACTTTGATACCGGTTTCCAATATTTCAACTTTTGTTTTTTGCTGTTTGAATTCCGGCGCCGGGTAATGAATTGGGTAATGTTTCATTTTCTCGAGTTTGGGACCCTGATCGATCGCCGCGCCGATAACATTAAACATCCGACCCAAAGTATTTTTACCGACCGGCACCGAGATCGGCGCGCCCGTTGAAACTACCGTCAACCCGCGCTTCAGACTGTCGGTCGGCCCCATCGCCACGGTTCGGACAACTTTATTGCCGATATGCTGTTCCACTTCCAAAATCAGCTCATCTTTTCCCGGCAATTCCACCCGTAACGCTTCGTAGATTTCCGGCAAAAAATCCGGGAAACGGACTTCAATCACGGAGCCGATAATGCTGATTATTTTACCTTTTAGAATTCGATCGGTTTTAACCATAAATGCCAATTAACTTTTGATATTAGACGCGCCGACAATTTCGGCCAATTCCTGCGTAATCGCCGACTGGCGCATTTGATTGTATTCCAGCTGTAAATCACTAATCATCTCGCCGGCATTATCGGCCGCCTGGCGCATCGCCAGCATGCGAGCCGCATGTTCGGAAGCATTGACTTCGAGCAGGCTCCAATAAAGCTTGGCCCGCACATAAGCCGGTAAAAGAGTTTCCAGCAGGGCAAAAGCCGAGGGCTCGAATAAAAACGTTCTCGTCTCTCTTTTGGCCGCGGGCGCTTTTACCGCGCCGCCCCGCACCGATTCAGGCAAAGGCTGATCGATCTTCAGAGGCAAAACAGTGAAAACTTCGGCGCGTTGCTTCAGGGCGGAAATAAATTCCGTGTAAACCACTCGGATTTCCGCGTACCGTCCGTCTTTGTAATCCTGCATCAGCAAATGAGCCAAAGGATAAACATTGTTGACGCTATAGCTTTCCTGGTCTTTGACGAAATTGGCCCGCAAGGTATAGCCGGAACGCAGACAGAAATTGGTCCCCTTTTTCCCGAGCGCGATCAGTTCCACTTCCTGTTCTTTTGCTTCCGCTTCTTTTATTTCTCGCAATAGCCGCCGCGTCGCTTCCGCCGTCATACTACCAGTCAGCCCCTTATCGGTCGTGACAAAAACCAGTGCTATTTTCCGAGAATTATTCTTTTTCAGCAAGGGATGGTCGATCGGTTGGCCGACTTCTCGAATCATCTGGCGCAAAATTTCCGTCAATTCGAAAGCGTACGGCCGCATCGACAAAGCTTGATTTTCGGCCTTCTTGCGCTTGGTCGCCGCCACCACTTCCATCGAACGCGCCAGTTTTTTGATATTGGCGGCCGAACGAAGGCGCTTCTTAATTATTTTGGGCGTCGCTTTGGCCATTGGCTTCCTTTTCCTTTATCAAATATCCCAGCGGGGCGATCTTCTGAAAAGTGGTCAGGGCGAGACTGATCGATTCTTTCAGGTTATTATCCAGCTCTTTCGCTGTTTCCAGGCGCTGAAGTAATTCACGGTGCTCGGCTCGCATATATTCCAAAAATTTTTCTTCGAAATTACCGATCTTATCAACCCGAACCTGGTTCAAGAATCCGTTGACGGCCGCGTATAAAATAGCGATTTGCTCGCCCAGTGGCATCGGCTGTAATCGTCCCTGTTTCAGGACTTCGGCAATCCGCCGTCCGCGCTCGATCTGTTCTTTCGTTTTCTTGTCCAAATCAGACCCAAATTGCGCGAAAGCGGCCAACTCTCGGTATTGCGCCATATCCAATTTCAGGCTGCCGGAAACTTTTTTCATTATTTTGGTCTGAGCCTTGGAGCCGACACGCGAAACCGACAAACCGATATTCAAAGCCGGACGAGTCCCGGCGTAAAAAAGATCAGATTCCAAATAGATCTGCCCGTCCGTTATGGAAATAACATTGGTCGGAATGTAAGCGGAAATATCGCCGGCCTGAGTTTCGATAATCGGCAAAGCCGTCATCGAACCGCCGCCGCGCTCTTCATTTAGTTTGCAGGCGCGTTCTAATAAGCGCGAATGCAGATAGAAAACATCTCCCGGATATGCTTCGCGTCCAGGGGGGCGGCGCAACAATAATGATATCTGGCGGTATGACCAGGCATGTTTAGTTAAATCATCATAAATAATCAAGACGTCTTTGCCGGCTTCCAGGAAATGTTCGCCCATGGCACAGCCGCTATAAGGCGAGAGATAAACCAGCGCCGCCGGATCAGCCGCCCCGGCCAACACCACGGTCGTATATTTCAAAGCATCATGCTGTTTCAGTTCTTCCACCAAGCGGGCGATTTTAGCTTCCTTTTGACCGATAGCCACATAAATACAGATTAAATTCTTATCTTTTTGATTTATGATGGCGTCAATGGCCAGTGAAGTTTTACCGGTCTGGCGATCACCGAGAATCAATTCGCGCTGTCCCCGCCCGATCGGAACCAAAGAATCAACCGCTTTAATTCCCGTCAAAACCGGTTTGTCGACCGGAGCCCGTTCCAGCACTCCGGGGGCGATTCGCTCCACCGGACGATATTCATCGGCCTTTATTTCCGCGCCGCCATCGAGCGGACGCCCCAGCGGATCCACCACCCGTCCCAGCAATTCTTTGCCCGTGGGAACTTCCAGTAAGTGGCCGGTCGCCTTGGCCGTGCTACCCTCGTGTATTTTTGCGTCCGAACCTAGGACTACCGCGCCAATTTCATGTTCTCGTAAATTCAGCACAAGCGCCGGAGTTTTTTCGCCCAGGACCAAGACTTCACCCGCCCGGACATCATCCAAGCCCTTGATTAAAACAATGCCGTCGGCCACACTGGTCACAAAACCGACCTTTTCCGGCATCGCTTCATAGCTAAAAGACTCTATCTGTTTTTTCAGACGTTCGATCAGATCGTGAGATTTGGAGGAGATGTCCATAAAAAGTCTTTGGTCTTTGGTCTTTAGTCTTTGGCCAAAGACCAACAGCTATTTTCTAAATATATCGCTTCTTCTGGCTAATGGAGCGCTCGAGCAATTCCAACTCTCGGGAAACGGAGTAATTCATAAACATATCTCCGGCTTGCACCACCAGACCGCCCAATATTTCCGGATCAATCACATAGCGAATCGCCAAATCGGTTTTCAGACGACCGACAAGCCGACTGCGAATTGCGCTACGCTGTTTTTCATCCAGGGGTACCGCACTGGTGACAGTGACATTGACCAGGGCGTCGAATTCTTTCTTGCAAATCAAGCGCCAATAATGAGCGCAAATATACGGGAACAGCTTCTGGTTTTTTTCTTTGATCAGCACGCCGATAAAATTACCGGTAATCTTGGTCAGTTCCTTTTTGCCCAAGGCGCGCTTGAAAGCTTTGAGATCATCCAGGTTACCAGGCTCACTGCGGTATAAATTCAGCACAAACTCCAAATCATCGGCTACCTCACGGCCCTGTTTTTCCAGGCTAGCCAATTCCATTAATGCCGTGGTGTATTCGAGAACATTCATCTATTTATAACTGGATTAGGAAAACTATAATTTACTTATCGCTCCTTCAATCAAGCGCGCATGCTCTTTGGCATCAATTTCTTTCTTCACAATCTGCCGCGCGATTTCCACAGATAAAATAGCGGTTTTCTTTTTAACGTCTTCGAACAACTGTTCCCTCTCTTTCTTGATTTCGTCCCGGGAAGCCAAATATTCGGCATTGACTTTATCACGTCCTTCGGCTAACACTCGCTTGTATTCCGTTTCTTGCCGAGCTTTGAGCTGCTGGAGAAGTTCATTCGCTTCCAACCGCGCCCGTTCTTGTTCCTGAGCCGCTTGCTGCTTGGCCGCGGCGACTTTTTTGTCGGCTTCCACCACCTGATCCAAACCGTCGGCGATTTTCTTCTTGCGCGCGGACAGCATTTTGGTCACCGGCTTATAAAGAAAAATCCACAAGGCGACAAAAACAATACCAAAATTAACCAGCTGGGCGATCAGATGCTTCCAATCAATGCCAAGTTTTGTGAAGAGGCTTAGATCCATGGTAATTGTCTATGGTCTTTAGTCTTTAGTCTTTTGTCTTTAGCAATATCGAAATCTAAAGACCAATGACTAAAGACCAAAGACTTTTTTACACAAACAAAACGATTAAAGCTATAACCAAAGCGTAAATAGCTACCGCCTCGGCAAACGCGATGCCCAAAAACATCAACGTCTGAATTTTGCCGGAAGCTTCCGGATTGCGGCCGACGGCGCTCAACGCCCCCTTGACCAACAAACCGATGCCAATACCCGGGCCGATGGCGCCGAGTCCGATCGCCAAACCGGCGGCGACGTACTTAAGAACTTCGTAGTCCATATTGATTAAGTTTAAAGTCAAAAGTCAAAGGTCAAAAGCTATTTACGGAACTTTTGACTTTTGATTTTTGACTTATTTAGTGGCTCTCCACCGTCGACATTTTGAGGAACACCAAGGTCAGCATGGCGAAAACAAAGGCCTGAATAAACCCGACAAATATTTCCAGGGCGATAAACGGGACCGGGACGATAAAAGTCACCAGATAAGTCATCACGACCAGTAAAACTTCGCCGGCAAAAACATTACCGAACAAACGGAAGGAAAACGATACCAGCTTCGCCACCTCGCCCACCAACTCGAGAAGGCCGACGAAAAATTTCATCGGATTACTGAAATTGAGAAAACGCTTGGCGTATTTGAAAAATCCCAGCGACGCGATCCCGACCACCTGAACCGTGACCACGGTAATCGCCGCCAAGACTATCGTCAAGTTCAGATCGGCGGTAGCGGCCCGGAAAATAGGCACCACTTCCTCACTGCCCGGCTCCACTATTCCGATCGTCCCGAAGCCCGGCAATAAGCCGATCCAGTTGGCCATGATAATGTACAAGAAAAAAGAAGCTACCAGGGGAAAGAAAAATTTTGCTTGCTTGGCGTTTTCCGTGACGCCTTCCACCATATTCTGCAGTTTTTCAATCATCCATTCCACAAAATTCTGCAAACCGCGCGGACGTTCTTTCAGGCGCGAGCCGGCGATAATAGCGAAAATAACAATAACACCCACCACGATCCAGCTGGTCAGCAAAGAATTTGTCACCGCAAACGAACCGATATGAAAAATTACTTCCGGAGTGAATGAAATTGGCATAAAAAAACCATAAAGCGGCTGTTTAAATTTCAGCCGCCTTAAATATAGCAGTGATTTTTTTTTAAGTCAACAACCAAACGGCAAAATTGTGCAAAACCATCGAAAGATCAGGCGATTTGTTCCACTTCCCAGTGCTCATTGACCCAAAGAAGGTGAATCGGTACCGAAAAACCCCATTTTGCAACATTTTCCGCCGCTTTTTGCAAATGAGCGAGGTGAATCTGCTTCTCCACCGGGTTTCCGGCGCAGTCATGATGCGCAACCAGGACTATGTTTTTGGAGCCATGCTTCTCGACCGAGATACGGACACGAGCCTTAATCGATTCTGCCAGCGGATTGCCCGCCTCCGCCAAAATTTTGTCCGGGCCGGGCTCGGTAATAGTATCGACGAAATCGACGCCGAACTGCTTCCTGGCCCAAGTATTAACCGAAAGTTGGGTGCGACCGTCCATGCAATTGATGGCGGTAGCGAAAGTGCCGTGAGACATAAGAGGAAATTTAAAGTTTAAAAAAAAAAATTCAAAAGAAATTGAAAAAGAAAAAATATAACGATTTAATCTCCGGCTTTAGATTGTTGCCGCATTTCGGCTAAAACTTCATCGTTCCCTGATGTTTTCTCGGGATTTGCCGGTAATTTTTAAACTTTAGCACGTTTTTTATCCGCAGTAAAATATCGGAAGATCTAAAGATTAAAGACATGGAATTCAAAAAAATTTAAGGGCGAAAGCCAAAAAATTATTTCGATTTTGAGCTTTAAATTTCTTTTAAGCTTTCTTGTTTTAATTTTTGACTTTTTGTGGATAACTACCGGTGACAGAAATATTTTAATTTGTTATACTCTCGCTTGCCTCTTTTTTTTCTGAGGCAAAAAGAAAAGGCGCTCCTGATCGTTCGATATAAACGGAAATAGTGAGTTTCCGCTTCTATCGATATACCTGTTGAAGCAGGTAAAATGATCAGAGCGCCTTTGTGCGTTTTGAGAAAGATGAGAAGTCTCCGAGGTCCGGAATGGTGGCTACTCATAGCCGAATTCCAGACAAGCGACAGGCCCGACCCAGCTATCATTATCCGTGATAGTCGTGGCCCAGAAGAGCAGACCGGAGGCGGAGCCGTCAACTTCAGGCCAGATGAAATCAAACACGGTTGTTTGTTCATCCAGGCCGTCAGTTACCAGAAGCGATTCGTAGGTGAATTCTGTAGTCCAGTTTGGTGCCCAGTAATAGGCCCCGTAGACATCCAGGAGCAGATACGCCGAAGTTGACTCGGAGGCCATGAAAGGCGGGTTCTGCGTTTTCACCATTCGGCTGGCGAGGACAAATCGGTCACCGGCATGAAACATGCGCGGCGGAAGGCTTTGTCGACGCGGGAGACCGATAGCGACAGCGTCTTTCGGGTCAGCCAGAAACTCTAACGTGTAAAGAATCTGACTGCGATAGACTCCCCCACGGTCAATGTTGGTGCCGTCGGGATCAGAATATCCCGGGTCACCGCTATCGACGGCAAGAGATCCATAGCCGGGAGCGAAGGTGACAGGGTCCAGCATGGGGTCGGCAATGTTGACGATGTCGGTAGAATCCGGTTCGTAGTCGCCGTATCCCCGAGGATAGTCAACATTCCAGAAAAGGTTGAACGTCTCCGTTGCAGATCCGTAAATCCCATAAAAGAAATTTACGACGATGCAATTAGTGACAATCTTTTCGGAACTACCACTCACCCCCATTGAATCTTGACCACTGGTACCGATCAGTGTGCACTGTGACATAGTTCCGCTTGATCCAGAATCAAACTTGACACCGTTTTCGTGCACGCCGGAAATAACAACAGAATCAATCAGGACATTACTGGCCTGTACAGGGATATACACCACTCTCTTTGAATTATTCGGAGCTACAATGTGAAGATTGAGAAGAGAACACCCCGAATGGAGAATAACCGCTGCATCAGTTTGCCCATAGCAAGAAGGCACAGCATATGTTACTGCTGATTCTTCGAGCCCATCAATCGTAACATTGTCTGGTGAATTCCAAAATCTTGGATCCGTGTAGCAGCCAGGCAAAATTACGACTTTGTCACCGGCGACTGAGGCCGCCAGTGCGTCAGAAACGTTGGGATAGTCCGTAGGGACTATCAGTTGAGCCGCCTCAACCGAGACGACCGCTGTCAGAATGACAAAGAACACTACTACTATCCGTTTCATCTTTTTTCCCTCCTTGGAAAAGACAGTTTATACTAGTTGACATGATACACCAATTCGCCCTTTTTGTCAATACCTACTTGTAGATCGCGTTTTGGTCAGGATATATGACACCCTTCCCGTCCGGGCTATAGAGCACTAAATCCACCCCGATGGCACCGGCCTTGGTCTCCCATTTGGGAGTTTTTTGTGACCAAGTATGACCGGATCCAAAAACACTGCCGGAAATCTCCGCCACGCCGTAACTATTCTGGCCATTGACGTTGTTTTCCAGCGGGATAATACCGTAAATATCGTTGACAATAAAAGGATGAGGATTACCGTCCTGAATCGGAACAGCGTTGTAAAGTACTCCCCAGCCATTCTGGACGGCCTGATGGACACAATGCTGGGTTCCGGTACCGGTATCGACTTCCATTTTGTCGCAACCGCCGGTAGAAATAACGTAAACACCAAGATAAGAGCCGATATAATACTTGGCTCCGCCGGAAATCTGAAAATAGACCCATTGTCCCAGAGCCAGGGACTGATTGGTACTGGCGGGCGGATCCATCGCCAAAGTCAATTTAAAGTAAGTACCGCCGACGCATAATACGATCCCCAGCAGAAGTAGCAAGGCGACAATTTGATATTTTAGTTTATGAACCATAGCACTTTAATCCGGGGTTAAGCTCTCGGGCAAAACATAATCATGCTCGAGTGAAACGCGCCCGCATAAATCACCGGGGACTTCCGAACCAGTGGAGCATCCGCCTCCCAAGTAGCCAGCCCAGGTATAAGTATAATTTCGATTACCCGCCGCCGGATCACCCGGCTGACCGATGGCAGTTTCTACTTTTATATCCCAAACAGTCCAGAGCATTTCCTCCTCCCAATCATCAGGAACAACGGCATTGGCATCGGCAGGAATATAATGTTGGTTTATCCGATTTTGTATGTCTGTACCTTTTAGTGGAAATAATACTACCAGCTTGCCGTTTGGTTTCCGGGCTAAGACACCAAAAGCCGAGACCAGAGTCCCGCCCGGCTCGACACATTTGACATAAGTATGACCGGCGATTTCCGGATCCACCAAAGGCGGAGCGGCGACGTATGGAGCGGTCCAATCACTGCAATTGCGCCAAGATCCCATAAATCCCCCTAGATAAGTTCCGAATGGCTTGGGCGGTTCGCGGGTAAGTTGACATCCCTGACCACATTCCTGATAAATATGCTGGTAAGCAATGGTGTGTTTTATTTGCAATGTATCCCCGGGAGTCCCCTGGGGCGGAACGGGAGCGGCAAAACCGAGCTGACCGAAAATCCCCATGCTTAAAAGCACAACGCCGCAAAAAAGTAAGATAAATGTTAGTTTCGGCTTGAACATAGCTTTTTATTTGTGATTTCAGTATACACTATCCGGCCCAATCGCGCAAAATTATTTGCCCCGTCCGGACTGATATGTTAAAATGGGCTAAATTAAGCTAAATATATGAAAAAAATATTTCCGGCAGTTTTACTGGCCATTATCCTGATCGCGCCATCGGCAACTATGGCGGAGGAAACTACTCCCCTGCCAACGGCTACCGAAGAAGCCGGCTCACTACCCGCCTCCGGATTACCGATCGATATGGAATCTTTAGGTGAAATTGAATTTGGTCCCGACGGCCAAGCGACATTGAGCCCGGACATAGCCGACAAGCTCAATCAAGCGCTAACCGAAAGAAATAAACCCGCCAATCCGTGGGATCCATATATTCGCATTGGAATTGATATTGCCATCGGTATCGGGGCGGGACTGATCGCCTTTTCGCTTTTCTGGGTAGTGAAAAATAAAAAAGCCCAAAACGTAAAATCATAAAAAAAATTAGCACCGCTAAAATAAAATTCAAACCGCTATTCTTCTCCCTGCTATTGGCCGGCGTTTTCGTTTTATCCTCCTGCACAGTTCGCCCGATCAGCGACGATACGATCACGAATACTTTGCCGACGCCAACGACTACCTCCGTCACTGGAACCGCGACACCATTACCCACCGCCGCCGGTTATACCCCGGCGCAATTCAAAGAATATTTCTTTGAAATCGCGCTCGGCACGGAGTTTTACAGTCAAGCCGATCGCATCCGCAAATGGAAAGAACCGATGACGCTGGAAATAGGAGGTTTCCCCACCGCCGAAGATATCGCCACCCTGAATAAAATCATCAATGAAATCAACCAAATCACCGACGGAAGAATGACAATCAATATCGTCACCAGCGGCGGAAATTCCAAAATTTGGTTCGCGCCCCTGGATCAGCTCTCCAACTACGAGCCGAATTATATCCCGGGCAATTGGGGATTTTTCTATGCCAGCTGGGACGGCAAATTCAATATTTACACTACCAATATCGTCATCGCCTCGGACGAGCCGACCCAGACAGAGCGCACCCACCTGATCCGCGAGGAACTGACCCAATCGCTGGGGCTGATGCAGGATTCGTCCAAGTACCCCGACAGTATTTTCTACATCGAATGGATTGACGGACAAAACTTTTCCGATCTGGACCGAGCCGTAATTGCCCAGCTCTACGATCCGGCAGTCCGAGCCGGGATGACGCAGGCGGAGCTCGAAAAAATTATAAAATAAAACTAATCCGCAAACAAACAGCGTGGAAAAAATTATACGATAAAACTAAAACAGCGACGGCCTTAAGGCCGTCGCTGTTGATTGATATCGAAAATTATTTTCTCAGCAAATCCTCGGCACCAGCTTACCTTCAGGCATGGGCAAAACCCGCTTCCCGAATTTCGTTTCCAAAATCACTCCCCGCCCGCGCTCCACCCGCCCGATAATGGCGGGCTTTTGTTTTAATCGGCGCAGGGTTTCGAGAACTTTGACAATCTTGTTTTTGGGCACACCGGCAACGAATCTTCCCTCGCAAGCCATATCATAAACCGAAAAACCCAGGATATCGCACATGGCCCGGACTTCTTTGTGCACCGGGATTTGTTTTTCCAATAAAACAATCTTCACCCGAGACTTTTGCGCCATTTCATTTAGCGTGGCGCTGATCCCCCCGCGGGTGGCATCCTTGCAAGCGGTCAAGGATTCCTTGATGGGCGCGATCAAACGCCAGAGCGGTTGGCAGTCACTTTTAAGTTTGGTCCGGTAATTAAATCGCTTGGCCAAAATCGCCAAAGCATGCTCCCCGATCCCGCCGGAAACAATGATCAAGTCGCCGACATTGAGTCCGGAGTTATCCACCGGGCAATCCGCGGCGCCTACGCCGCTGGTATTGATCACAACTCCTTTCACCCCGCCTTTTTCCACCACTTTGGTGTCGCCGGTGACGACGGCAATTTTTTCCCGGCGCGAAACGGAAGCGATTGAACGCAATATTTTTTTCAGATCTTCTATCGCGAAACCTTCTTCGATAATAAGCGAAAGGGAAATCCCGAGCGGTTCAGCTCCCATCACCGCCAGATCATTGATCGTACCGCAAATTGCCAGCCGGCCAATATCACCGCCCGGGAAAAAGAGCGGGTCAACGATATATGAATCCGTCGTGAAAACCAATTTCGCGCCTGGCCAATTTCGATAAGCCGCGTCCTGATCCCGCCCGCGCCAATCATTTGATTTCGGCAAAATTTTAAAAATATCACGCAGGAGTCCCTGCATTTCATTACCCCCGCCACCATGACTGAGTTTGACTTTATTATCTTTCATGAATTTAAGAGTTTACCCGCCAGCGCCTGATTGGACCGACAAATATTTAGCAAAATCGCGGCCCATATTTTTCACGGTCGTATCTAAAAAATCTAAATACGTAGGCGCAGTCAAAACAACACTCTGCTTGACCAAGCCTTGGCCGCGACCGCATCAACCTCGAGCTTGAGACGAATTTTTATCAGGGGCTGGATCGCTCCCGATACCACTTTTTCCACCGAGATGTAGTCATCTGGCCGAAGAATCTTAAGAAATTTTTCCAAGGACTGGGCCACAAAATCTTGCGGCTCCGAAAAATATTCCGCCAGGCAAGAAATTACTTTCGGACGATCGTTTTTTGGAATAGCCGAACGGTACAAATCGAGAATCTCCGGCTGATTCCGAGCTAAGTTCAGATCAACACCGCCCTCGATGAAATTGTGAGCCAAAACAGCGCAGACCTCGTCCGGTTTCCGCTCGAGCAATTCAGCCACTCCCGGGACAAGTTTCAAGCCCAGTCGGTAAGCATAACCAGACTGGTGGTTATCACTATAGAAATCAGCTCCGTGATTAACTTGACTATGCAACACCAAACCTAAAGCGAGGGGTAATAATTCTGGATATTTATCCGCGACAAAAGAATAAAAACGATCGGGATTATTATGTAATAAATCTCGTGAAAGCTTCTCGCCCGAGGCGGTGGATATGTCCGGTAAAATACCGCCTAAAACTAAGTAGGGATTTTCACTTCCGGTAAGCTTATTGTTTATGTAAGTATGGGCAAGAGGAAGCATATGATAATTATTTACTATATTTATCTTCAATAATATTTCGGTGATGCTGGGCATTAGTGAAACCGAAGAGTTCCCTACTTTTTTGATCGCTTTTCTTTTTCATCTCCGGCGTCATCTCCTGCCAATTGGCCCAAATTCGTTCTTGCTCGGTCCTATCCGGTTCTTCGTGTATCAATTCAATCCCCGTCTCCGCCCGCCACCGATGCACCGGGTCATGTAACAAATAATTAGCTTTATCAGGATAATTCTTCCTTATCTCTTCTGTATTGTAAGGACGCTGATACATAATATTACTTTTGACTTTTTACTTATACTCATATTTTATCCGACACGCCCCCTCCCGCGACACCATACATGCCCCAATCGGTTTCTCCGGAGTGCAAGCGCACCTAAATAATTTACAATCCTCGGGGGCAATCAGCCCCTTGATCACGTCGCCGCAACGGCAACCAGGGGTCTTTAGTCGTTGGTCTTTAGTCTTTAGCCGATAATTAGCAATAATCTTTTTGTACCGAACAGCGGCGTCGAATTTAGCGTACTTTTTCTTTATCTGCATCCCCGATTTCGGAATTTTTCCCAGTCCGCGCCATTCGCTATCGACCGGCTTGAAAACTTCCGCGATTAATTTCTTCGCCCGCCGATTACCGTTCGGTTTCACTAGCCGGCGGTATTCGTTTTCAACTTTTGACTCCCCGCAGGTAATCTGGCGCAAAAGCATAATAACCGCCAGTAAAATATCCGTCGGTTCAAAGCCCGCGATTACCTGCGGCTTTTTTATCACGCTGTATGGTTTGAGCCCGGTGATGGCCGAAACGTGGCCGGGATTGATGAAACCGTCAATCTTGATCTGCTTATCTCGACTTAATGCCAGCATCGCCGGCGGGAAATACTTGTGGGCGGAATAAACCATGAGCCCGTGCTTGATCGCGGATGCCGTCATCGGCACCGTGGTCTCAAATCCTAGACCGAAAAAAACAACGGCCGGCTCGTCTTTTTTCCATTTCAGCGCTTCTTCGACGGAATAAACGGCTCTGACCTTGGCACCACTGGCTTTGACTTGCTCCAGACTCATTTCCGAGCCCGGTACGCGCAACACATCACCATAGCACGCGATCGGGATGCCGCTCAAGGCTAAACCAACCACGGCGTCAATATCGCTCAGCGGGGTGACGCAAACGGGACAGCCCGGGCCGGTCACGAGCTCAATTTTCTTTGGCAAAACCGCGCGCAGACCGGAACGCGAAATCGCCTCGGTGTGCGTGCCGCAGACTTCCATGAGGCGGACTGGTTTACGAAGCGTTGCCGCTAATATTTCTATTTCGCGCGTAAGTTGTAGGGTGGATGATGGCATGGTCTTTGGTCTTTAGTCTTTGGTCTTTGGCCCAGAAAAAGCCGGCTAAAGACTAAAGACAAAAGACTAACGACCCTTAGCAAAATCCGCCAACGCCGATTTCGCTTCCTTACTATCTAAAACCCCAATAGCAAACCCCGTATGCACCGTAACATAATCCCCGGCCTTGGCCTCCGGCACCAATTCCAGGCTCACTTCTTTTTTTAAACCATTAAATGAAACGACCGCGTGGCGGTCGCGATGGAGTGAGATGATTTTACCGGGGATTGCTAAGCACATGAGAGGTTGGAGCTATAGATTGCCAGTCTTTGGTCTTTAGTCTATAGTCTTTGGCCATAAAATATTCAGGCTAAAGACAAAAGACCAACGGCTAAAGACCTTTTCAGCAAGTAGTATGAATTAAAGCATTAACTACTTTATTTTCCTTAACCAAATCATTGTACGTACGAACCGCCTGCGGAGTGATCTGGATAATCAAACGCGGCACGGCGCCTTCCAGTTTGAGGGAAACCTCTTCATCAACTTCCAGCACGCCTTCCTGTCCGGTACCGATCAAAATCACGTCCGGGTTTCCGCTTAGTAATTTGGCCGTTTCCCAATCTCCGACCCGGTGGGTGGTCTTAAATAGTTCATGTAATTTTTTGGCGTCGCGCTCCTCCACCTTATCGCCAATAATCAAAACCTGGCCGTATTTTTTGCCATTGACGGTGATCGAGCCGAATTCGCAGGAATCGATTATGGGCATGGTCTTTAGTCTTTGGTCTTTAGTCTTTGGCCACGCTTTCAGGCTAAAGACCAACGACGAAAGATCTTTTTACACCGCACCCTTAATATCCCTAATCTCCGCATACCGAAACACCGGTCCCTCGTCGCAAACCAATTTCGGCCCGATGCCGCAATGATGGCACTCGCCCACCCCGCACTGCATATGGCGCTCGAGTGAGATATAAATATCTTCGTCTTGAATATCATGTTTATGCAAGGCCTCGATCACAAATTTGCACATAACCGAAGGACCGACGATAAAAACCAACGGATGACCGACTAATTTCTTATTATCAACCAAGGCGGTGATCAACCCTTCATCGCAGACGACAGGGCCCTTTTCTCCGCAATGCTTGTCGACCGTCAGTTCAACTTTGATTTTTTTCCGCCACTCTACCAATTCAGTTTTGTATAATAAATCGGCTTCACTGCGCGCCCCGTAAAAAAGCTGAACTTCTTTAAAATTTTCCGGCCGAGCGATAGCATCCAAAACAATCGCTCGGAGCGGGACAATCCCTATCCCACCGGCAATAACGAGCAAATTACGATTTTTCAGCAATTTAGTCGGAAATGATCCTTTCCCGAGAGGCCCGCGGATACCGATCATATCACCGGGTTTTTTCTTGTGCAGTTCCGATGTCAACCGGCCAACCGCCCGCACCCCGATTTCAAAAGTGTCGGTTTTGAAAGAAGACGACGCGATTCCCACCGGCGCTTCGCCGTAGCCAGCGATTGAAAACATGACGAATTGACCGGGCAGAAAATAAAAATTATTCTGATCGGCCGGATCGGTAAATTGCAAAACAAAAGTCTTCACCCGCGGCGCTTCGTCGCGGATTTGAGTTATTTTAGCCGGTTTTGGTTCGTAGTTATTGATCATTGCTTTCAAGTAAGAGTCCTTGGTCTTTGGTCGTTAGTCTTTGGCCCGAGGAGAGATTTAATTAAAGAACTCAGCAAATTTCCAACTTGGTGACACCGGGCTAATTCGTCATCCACCTTCACTTGATACAATTTTTTCAGCAGATATAAGATAGTCACCGTCTCGTACAAAGATCCTCTGGATATTCTCAGATATCTGATAAATTCCTTGTCGCTATTACTACTTTGCCCCTCCGCGACATTGAGCGAGACAGAAGTCACCGCCCGCCGCAATTGAGCTAACAAACCAAATTTCTCGATGGACGGGCACTTTTCCTGGAAGCGGTAGATCGACTCGGCCAAAAACATAGCCGCTTGCCAAACTCTTAAACGTTCAAACTTGTACACAATCCCTCCTCTATAATTAATTGGCTAAAGACCAAAGACTAAAGACCTTTTAAAAATACTACTTCCCATCCTTTATCCTCTGAATATTCTTCATAATATCAATCCCCACCGGGCAAACTTTGATGCATCGGCCGCAGCGGACACAACCGGGGACTTTGTAGCGCGCCGGATCACGGACGAATTTGTGTTCGTACCAGTAGTAAATTCTCTTCTCGGTATCATCTAGAAAACGGTGATCGCCGGCAATTCGGGAAAAATCCGGAAAGAAACAAGCCGACCATTCCCGTTTGCGGCGCTGTTCGCCGCTTTTGACTTTCGATTGATCGTCGATATTGAAACAATAACAAGTCGGGCAGGCCAAGGTGCATTTCCCGCAGGCCAAACAGATTTTGCCCAGTTCCGCCCAAAGCGCCTGATTATAACCGCTCTCCATCTTGCCCTTGATCTCAACCATCTCGCGATCCATTCCTTCCTCGGAAATCGGACCGGCATATTTGATATGATCATAATTACGATAACCGAATTTTTCCAACAACCGCTGGCCGTCCTCCGAGCCGGTATAGACCTTGAAATTCGTTCCGGATTTTTCCAGGAAAATATCGAATTCAAAATGCTCCAAAACATTTTCCCGAAAGCGATCCTGAAAAGCGCCGAATTCCCGCTGATCGGTCGGCGCCATCGATTGACCGATCACAATGGTTTGTCGTTTCCGCTCCTGGTAATAAACATCGGAGGCGAAAACCTGATTATACAAATCCAGCGCGCGCAGATCCAAAACAGTCAGGCCAAACAGCACCTGGGGCTTGCCCACTTTTATTTTCTTGAAAACTTCGCCGTGAATATTGAACATCGTCTCGGTCGCCGGCAGGAAAAACTTGCGCCAGGGATAATACGTCAGTTGGCCGTTCAGCTTCAGCTCTTCCGGATCGCCGATTTTTTGCGCCAAAAAACGCCCATCGCTCTCGACCGGGCCGTACACCAGATTGCCTTCTTTGATCAGGAAGGCGGTGAAGTTTTTTAGTTCGGGGATGGTCATGATAGTCTTTGGTCTTTAGTCTTTGGTCTTTGGCTAAAGACTAAAGACTAACGACAAAAGGCCTTTCGGGAAAGCGCCAAAACTTACACATTTACGTCAGCAATAACCAAATCCCAAACCCCACCAACATACTACCCATCAACAGTTTCATCCATTTTTTCGACCGGTGCTCCCATTCTTTGACCATGGTGATTTTTTTACCGGAATAAACGATGAATAAAATCACCAGCAGGGGCAGGATAAACATCAGATTATAAATACCGAGATAGCCCACCGTCGTCAGCCGGCTCAGTCCCGAACGAGACAATATATCAAGTGTCCCGGCATAGAGCGGCAAGGAGCAAGGCATCTCAAAGATAGTCACCAAGGCACCCAAGACCACCGTGGCCGAGATAGTCGCCTTGGCGACCCAGCCCTGCAGGTACGGCCGAATATATTTGGGTATTTCCAAGCTGAAACCCCGGCCGGGCCAGAAAAAATCTTTCAGATTAATCGCGCCGGTTATTACCAGTATAGCCCCCAATACCAGGTGAATCAAATTAGAAACGACGGCGTACTGGGGAGTTTGGCTAAAAGTCAAAAGAACCTGATAAAAAAGCAAACCGATGACAAAATAAGTGGCAAAAACCGTGATGATATAAATGATTCCGATATTGAGCACCCGTCCCGGCTGTTTGGCAAAAACAATCAGATAACCCAGTAAAAAAACCAGCATGCCGATAGCGCAGGGATTTATGCCATCAGCCAATCCGACACCCAAGACGGCACTCAAAGCAATGGCATTGGTCGAAATACCGGAATCAGCTTTTCCTTCTTCCTGCCCCTGGACAATTTCATTGCCTGCTTTTTCCCAAGCGGGATAGCCGCCTTGCAACACCCGAACCCGGGTAAAACCGTCATCCATCATTTGCTCCGCCGCCTCCACGCTCGATTGGCATTCGGTCGCGCCGCAATAAGCCACAATACTATCGTCGTGCCGAGCGATTTCGCCGATCTTGTCAATTTGGCTGAGCGCCCAAAATTTAGCGCCGGGAAGATGGCCGTTGATATATTCCACTTCGCTCCGAACATCAAGCACCAATGGCGGATTACTTCCCGCCAACTCTCTCTGGAGCTGATCGGCCGTGAGATACTCCACGCCGCGGGCGGCTTGTCCGAAAATCGGCCACCCGGCACAGGCGCCGACCGCTAACATCGCGAGAAATATAAGAAATTTATTTGCCATCATCGTTTTTTTTCGACGGATCAAGAAAAAGTTCCCCGGCCGGACGACGCTTCCTAAGAAAAGCGAGAACAATAATACCAGCAATCACTAGCCCGATCCCGATATACTGAGAAATAGTCAAGCCAGCGAAGCGCGGATCGGAATTAGGCAGATCGGTCGCCCGCCAAAAATCAACCGCAAAGCGAGTGATTCCTTCCCAAATCAAATAGATGTAAAATAGCGAACCGACCGGCAGTTTTTGTATTTTTCTCAGCCAGAACCAAAGAATCAGAAATATAACCAGATTCGAAAAAACCAAATACATCGCCGTTTCATGGCGTAACTGTCCGTTGACCATAATGCCCCAAGCCACATCAGTCAGCCGGCCGGGATGATCCTGAATCAAATGACAGCCTATCCGACCGATGGCCGTGCCGAGAGCCAGTGCCGGCGCCGCCCAGTCGGACAGGCGCCAGATATTCATTTTCTGACGGCGGGCAAAAAAAATAAAAACCAAGATAGCGCCAATCAAACCGCCGTAAAAAACCATGCCCCCGTTCCAAATTTTGAGCGCATCAACCCAATGGCCGGCAAAATCCTGCCAGAAAAGTATCACGTAAAAAAGACGAGAGCCGATCATCGAGGCGATAAAAACCCACAGGACAAGATCGAGAAGTTTGTCGGTTTTGTAGCCGGCTTGCTTGGCTTGCCACAGAATCAAAAGAATCCCAACGATGAACCCCAAGGCGACCAGCACGCCCCACGACTGAATGGTCAAAGGACCTAAATGAAATTCAGTGATTGGCCCATAAGGAAGCATATAATTTTTTTAATCAATTAACGTCTTTGATCGGCACGGATACCGTAGCGCAATCTTCCAAGGCGGTGATAATCGCCTCTTTGTCCATCGCGCCGGGAACCTGAGAACAAATAATTCCGTTTTTGATGAAAAAATTGGTTGGCGTCCCCTGAATTTTAAACAAACTGCTAACTTCGCCGGTAGCATCGACCAGAATATCGAAATCGATCTTTTGATTAGCCTTATATGTTTTTACCGTTTCCGGAGCCTCGTTCATATTGACCAAAAATACCTGGGATTTCCCGCCGGATTCTTTCTTCAACTGCTTCAACTCCGGCAACTGTTTCGCGCAATATTTGCACCAGGTATTCCAAAAAGCCAAAATCATCGTCCGGTCTTTATACTCGCTCAAGTCCACGCGATTTCCTTCGGTGTCCGAGAGGACAATGGCCGGCAGTTCCGAGCCGACATCCAGGCTGTATTTTTGCAGTTGCGCCGCCGCCTCGGCATTTAGATCCGAATCCGAAGTTGACGTTTGGGTAAAATTAAAAACCAAAACAATCGCCACCACGATCGCCACCACCACTGCGGCGGCAACCAAATTGCGATTTTCCTTATATCCCTTACGACGAAACCAATCATTGATCCCCCGGCGATAAGGAAAATAAATCACAGCAAAAAGCAGTACCGCGAAAACTATGATTACCAGAGGAATTATCATGCTTGTATTTTACTGTAACTGGCTATTTTTTTAAACTCTTTTCGAAAAAGAAGGCTCCCAGCATGACCATAGCCACGGCAAAACAAATCAGGAATACCACATCAAAAGCGACCGAAAATTCAGACATACCGATCAGCGCCCAACGGATACCGTCAACGCCATAGGTCAGAGGATTGATATAAGTCAACCAGCGCCAGGACTCGGGGAAGCCATCGAGCGGGAAAAAAGCGCCGCTGAGAAACATAATCGGAATCAAAATTATCGTCATCAACTGATTGTAGCTTTTGGCATTTCGAAAAACGGAACTCAGCACGATACCGAAACCGGAAAACCCGAAAACGATCAGAAACATGAAACAAATGGTGAAAATGATCCCCCACGCTCCACGATCGGTCTTGGAAAAGAAGAAAACAATGATGATCACGGTCACCAGCAGGGTCAATAATTGCATCGTGATCTCGCTCAGGATTTTGCCGATCAGGATCGAATAGCGCGAGATGGGCACCACCAATAATTCTTTGATATAGCCACGCTTATCGCGAATGATGGAAAACCCGACAAATATCGCGGCTCCAATAGAAAGTACCGCGATCCCCCCGGGACCGAAAAAATCCAGGTAATCGATTTCCAATCCCGGAATTTTGATGAAGCGATTGAGTCCAAAGCCGATAATCAAAATCGCCATCAGCGGAACAACGATGGAAGTGAAGATCATCCCCGGATCAGCGAAAAACTTTTTCAGTTCCCGCTGCCAGATAGCTGCAATTTCATACCAGTGGATCATTTAGGTATAGCTGTTAAAACGCTCGCCCGTGTAAGTCAGGAAAACATCCTCCAGCGTCGGCTCTTGTAAATTAAAAGACTTTATATCCAGCGACAATTCATGGATCAATCTGATAAGTTCGGCGCCGTTCGCTTCGCCGTTGCTCACCACCAAGCTGATTTCTTTTTCTTTGCGAGTGACCTTTTTTACAAAAGGCAGCCGCTGCATGCGCGGAAGCAGTGTTTCCGGCACTTCCGCCAGGCGAATTCGCACCAGGTCGCCGCCCAAGCCGTGCTTCAAATCCTTCGGCGTACCGGTGACCGCAATCTTCCCTTCATTCATCACCGCCACCCGACCGCAGAGATAATCGGCTTCTTCCAAATAATGAGTCGTCAGCAAAATAGTCAGATTGGTTTCGCGGCTGAGCTTTTTGATATAGTCCCAGATCAAACGGCGCGTTTTGGGATCCAGGCCGATCGTCGGCTCGTCCAAAAACAAAACTTTGGGCTGATGAATCAGTCCGCGGGCAATCTCCAAGCGGCGTTTCATGCCGCCGGAAAATGACGAGACTTTCGTCTTGGTTTCACCCTGCAAGCCCACCAGCGCCAGCAACTCATCCACGCGTGGCCGGCTGACAGCCGGCGGAACATGGTAAAGCCGGGCATGAATATCAAGATTGGAAAAAGCCGTCAGATCTTCGTCCAATATCGTCTCCTGGAAAACCAGCCCGATGGATCGGCGCGTATCCCGAGATTGTTTGACCACGTCAAAACCACAAACCCGAGCCCGACCGCCGGTCGGCAACAACAACGTCGTCAAAATGGAAATAATCGTACTCTTACCGGCGCCGTTAGGACCCAAGAGCCCAAAAACTTCTCCCTGATTAATATGAAAAGACACGCCGTTCACCGCGGTCTTTTGCTTAAATTTCTTGACCAAGTTTTCAACTTCTACCGCTGGCATTTGGGATTATTGAAAGCTTACCCCGCACTGATTAGTACGGGGAGAAAAAACACTAGGCTAAAATTTATAAATCCGAAACAATATTAATATTTGAAATACAAATTAAGAGTTTAATATTCGGGCTTATGATTTAGAATCCGCTTCGAATTTCTTTTTTTTCGCCTCTGGTTTTTCAGCGACTGATTTCTCGGCCGGCCGATCGGCTATTTTTTGCAATTCGGCGACCAGTTCGGGAATTTTGTCCTCGCCGAGACCATGGCTTAACACGCCCATTTCCAACGTTTCAAAAGCCGCCGCTCCGCAGGCGAGACAGCCCGGCCCGAAATATCGGCCTAAAATTTCAAACGCCTCATTTCCCAGCATCAACGATTCTTGAATAGTCGTGTCCTTGGTTATTTTATTAGCCATTGTTTTCCTTGTTTTTATCTTTCGATATCCCGTTTAAACGGGATGCCGGAAGGGCTTCGCGGATTAAATCCATGATCGTGGTATTTTCCAGCATGGCATTCAGTTTGCCTTGGATGCGCTGCCAGACGGTGATCAAAGATAAAGAATCGCCCAGTCCACTGATTTCCCCATCTTGCTTCTTCCAGTCCCCGGGCGACAGATTTATCGGACCATCAAGTGTTTCGATGATTTTACGGAGAGTGATTTGTCCCGGCTCTTTGGCCAAATAAAAACCGCCTCCGCAACCGCGCGTCGAGCGCAGGACACCCGCCTTGGCCAATTTCTGAAAAATTTTATTCAAGAAACTGGGCGGAATATTTTCCGCGGCAGAAACCTCAGCGGTAAGGACTTTTTTGTGTTCCTGCTGATTAGCCAAATACAGTAAACCACGCAAGCCATATTCGCATTTTCTGGTCAGTTTCATATAATTAAAGAGTCTTTTAGTCCGCTTAAAGTATAGTGAGAACCGGCCCAAAAAGCAAGAAGGAGTATCCACACGCCATGGCAGAAAATTCATCGCAAAGCTAGACACACGCTAATTACTGTGCCATCATAAATTAAATGAATCACAATATCTGGTTTTACAACCTGACCGCCCTTATTTCCGGCATGGCGATTATGGCCGTCGAGATGACCGCCACCAGAATGATGAGCCCTTATTTCGGGACTTCTATTTTCGTTTGGACAAACGTGCTGGGCATAATTATGGCCGCCCTGGCTCTGGGCTATTGGCTGGGCGGTAAAACCGCCGATCGTTTCCCTACCGCCAAAGTGTTTTTTACCATCGTGGTAATAGCTTCGCTGGTCGTCTTGATTTTACCATTTGCCGGACCGGTGACGCTCAAAGGCATCAGCCAATTAATTATTGTCGATGCCAATGCCCTGGTTTCCGCTTCACTGCTGGGGACTATTTTACTCTTTTTCCCGCCGTTTCTATTCCTGGGACTGATCAGTCCCTATTTGGTTCGCCTGATCAATCAGCGTGTCGAAAAAACCGGGCATACCGCCGGCAATGTCTTTGCCATGTCCACCATCGGCAGTATCATCGGGACCTTTATTCCTACCTTTGTGACGGTACCGTTGATTGGAGTCAAGCGGACGATTATCGTTTTCGGAGCGGCACTCTGCCTGCTCGGCGCGATCGGCCTGGGTCGCAAGGCGACCTACGCGCTTGTGCCGGTTTTTGCCGCGGCGCTGATATTTTCTGGGCCTTTCCTGCTGACCGGCGATCAGATTATCGCGCAAACGGAAAGCCCTTACAGTTACATTGAAGTGTCGGAAGATGACGGCGGAATAAGATATTTAGCTTTCAGCGAAGCCTACGCCATACAATCGCGCTTTGATCCCAAAAATGTACTAAACGGCGGACTCTACTGGGATTACTATTCTATCTTTCCCCCGCTTTTTTCCGGACAGGAAGTAAAAACCGCTATTATCGGAAATGCCGGCGGAACCATTCCCCGAATTCTCGATAAATACTATCCCGATATCAAAATAGACGGCGTAGAGCTGGATCCGGCGGTCAGCCGAGTGGCGCAAGAAAATTTCGCGCCCTTCCCCGAATCACTGACCCTGCATCACACCGATGGGCGTATTTTTCTCGAGCAAGCGGAAGAACAGTACCAAATCATCATCATCGATGCCTATAAGGAACTGGCGATCCCGTCCCATTTAAGCAGCCGAGAATTTTTCTCGCTGGTCAAAAAACGACTGACTAGCGACGGTCTGGTCGCGCTCAATATCAACATCACCAACGAAGACAGTGAAATATACCAGCGCTTGCTGGTCACGCTGCAAAGCATATACGAACAAGTCTACGATCTGCCGATTCCTCAGTCTTATAATCGGCTGATTGTCGCGACTGATCGGCAATCAAGCCTGAACGACGATCTCGGCGCCATCGATCCTTCCGCCGGACTGGTAAAATACTTCGACTATACCGCTCGCGAGATACGGCGCCCGGACCAGATCTCGGCGCGCCAGATTACCGACGATCAACCGCTGACGGAAATAATCTACGACACCATGATTTTGCAGGAACTGATGCGAATAAAATAACCGAAGCTGAAAAATAAAAATAGCTAAGAACCTCTTAGCTATTTTTTTATAACTTCAGGATTTTCTCATCATCTGGCCCCAGACAACAAAAAACCACCAGCCGAATCCCCCGCAGAGCGCCGATGACGCCCAAGCGACAAACATCAATTCCGACAGCATATTAAACAGCGGGACCAAAAATATAATCAAGCCTAAAAATATAAACATCCAAACCAGTGACCGGCCGGCGTTTTTCCCGGTGGCCGCCGCCGCGATCACCTTTCGATCGCGCCAATCAGTAAACCAACAGATAATCGCGCCGATCGGCAAACCGGCGACGGTGCCGATCAACAACAAAGGCTGATATCCGATTCCCCACCACATACTCAAGAGATAATAAGCAAACCAAGCCAGGCCGGCCAGGCTGATCACCATTTGTATAATAAATTTTAGTTTCATGGAATTAGGGTAATTTTTTTGACACAGCCTCATCAATCGCGTCCAAATTCAAACGGCCTTCGTATTTTTCGCCATTGATATATAGCGTCGGCGTGGCATTGACTCCGGAACGCAGGCCGCCATCTTTCTGGCTCGCGACCAAATCCTTATATTTGCCGCTATTCAATTCGTCTTTGAATTTATTCATATCAAGACCCAGCGACTGGGCCAGTTCATTTAGCTTTTCTGCGGTCAGCGTGTCCTGATTGGCAAAGACTTTCTGAACCATCTCCCAGAACTTTCCCTGGGCGCCGGCGGCTTCGGTCGCCTCGGCGGCTTTTTGGGCCAGTGGATGGCCGGCAATCGGAAACTGGCGAAAAACAAAACGAACATCGTCCGGATGTTTTTCCAGAAGCTGATCCACGGTTTTCAATTCAAATTGGGCGCAAGCCGGGCACTGGAAGTCACTGTAAACCACCAAGGTCACGCGGGGATCAGAGGCGCCGCGCGCATGATCCTGATCGCTGATCGGCTCGGCCAAGGCATTGTCATAACTCGGCTGAATATTCTCACCGGTCGTGTCCGCCGGGCCGCTGGAAAAATAAATTCCCAGCCAAACAACCGCGACAATGGCGGCAATGACGAGGACGGGAATGATTATTAATTTTGGTTCTGGTTTGGACATAATTTTTCAAGTCTTTGGTCTTTAGCTGTTGGTCTTTGGCTAAAAACCAAAGACTAAAGACTATTTTAGAGCTTTATCAATCTCATCTTTATTAAATCCCAAGATCATCTTGGCGCTTTCGCCCTCGCCGATATAAATGACCGGCACCCCCATCTGCCCGCTGCGCTGGACGGCTTCTTCGGCGTTTTTAGGATCGCTGACGTCTTTTTCTTCGTATTTGGCGCCGATCTGGCTGAAATACTGCTTGGCCATAGTGCAATAACCGCACGACGGCGAAGTGTAAATAAGAATCTTTTTCATGAAATTTTATTTAACGAATAAACTGCCGATAGGATAAAAAATATAACTCAGAGGAGTCGAGACGGCTCGGTCCCAAAATCGAGCCAGTCCCGAATCGCGTTTCGAGGCGTGATAGAAACACTTCTCTCCGCAACAATCCTTTTGATCACCGGACGATAATTCGCCGGACTGATTGAATTTACATTTCAAGTAAATCAAGCGTTCGCTATAATTGACGTGAAAAACACTGACATCAAGGCTAACCAAAAAACAAATTACAATTAATGCGATAATAAAGATTTCACTGATGACATTACGCCACATAGAGTCACTTGTTGATTTTAGCCTTTTTCTTAAGCACTTTCAAGGGGGAACTAATCACCCAGGTGTTGATAACATCGGTCATGACTTCTTTTTATCGCGATAGACAAACCCCGGACCATTGGAATCTACATCTCCATCCGCTTCCTCTGGCTGACGTAGCTTTTTGTCAGGAAAGTTGTCGGGATGCACATCGCCCTCAAACTGGACATTATCTTCTTCCGCGCCGGCAGAATCGGTCGGCTTCTTTTTTTCCGGATCCTGGAAAACATCTCCCAATCTCATCATTTCCTGATCTTCCGCCGTGAGCCCCAAGTCTTTGGGACTGACTTCACGATGTTGTGGCATAAATTTAAGTTAAAAGGTAAAAGGCAAAAAGCAAAAACAATTTTTACCTTTTACCTTTTGCCTTAGGGATGATCAAGTACTCTCGGCTTTGTTGATTTTATTTTTTCACCAATCAAAACCAAAATCGCCGCGACCATGAAAGGCACGCCGGTCAACAATGCCGGTAAAAACTCATCGCCCAGCGCCTTGGAACCGTTGTAAGTAGACAGCATGATGCCGACAAAAGCCAGCCAAATCGGCATGGGCTCTGGTTTAAACCAAGTAAAGATGGAGACTGAAACCATTCCTAGCAAAAGCGCCAGAAAAAGGAACGGTAGTGTTCCCTGTCCGCCGAGAAATTCCCGGCCGGCCAGGTAGACATAGAAAACCGTTGCCAGCGCAGATATCAACGCGCCGATAATTGTCAGAACGTGTAATTTCATATTTTTATACTTTGGCTTTCATGAGGGGGCTAAAAAGCCAGCACAATAAAAAACTGACAAACCCGATCAAAACAATCGTCGCGCCCGACGGCCAATCCAGCAGATAAGACGCGATCAAACCGACCACGACCACCGCCAGCGCCAAAATAACAGCATTGCGCTTCATCCCCTTAAAGGTGCGACTAATCAGCTTAGCCGAAGCCGCCGGAACAATCAACAGCGAGCTAACCAGTATGACTCCAACCAGCTTAACTCCCAAAACGACCGCCACCGCCAAAGAGACATAGAGAAAAATCGTCAGCCAGGAGGTTTTCAAGCCTTGCAATTCCGCTTGCTGGCGATCTAGTGACAGCAAACCCAGTTTTCGTCCCCAGAGACTTAGCAAGATCAATAAAACTGCGGCCACGATTGTGATAATCAACGATTCGTCCAAAGTAACCGCTAGAATGTTGCCAAATAAATAACTGAGTAAATCCGGTTGGTAGCCCGGTATGACATTGATTACAATCACGCCCAGGGCTAAACTGGCCGTGAAAAAAATCCCAATCAGAGCATCGGAGCTGAGCCCTGTTTTGTGTTCAAATAAATACATCAGGAGAGCGATGCCGATCGCCCAAAGAACGGCCACCCACAAAGGCTGCCAACCAAGCAAAAGACCAAAAGCTATACCGGCCAGCGAAGCATGCGCCAGTCCGTCGCCAAAAAATGCCATACGTTTGATGGAAACATAAATGCCCAGCACGGCCAAAAGCGCGCCCAAAAAAAGTCCGGCAATTAAGGCCCGTTGCATAAACGGAAATTGGAATATCTCAAGCAGAATCATGGTGGTGAGAATAAGTGACCGAATTTTTGCCGTACATCGCCTGCAGGGCGGATTCATTTAAAACTTGGCCCGGACTGCCATTGCACAGAAGCTTTTGATTCAGACATAAAACTTGCGAAGCATAGCGATAAACAACTTCAAATTCATGGGAAACCAATACCACCGTCGTCCGGTGTTCTCGGCTGACGTGCTGGATCACCTGATAAAGCGTCTCTTGACCGCCGGTATCAATGCCGCTGGCCGGTTCGTCCAAAAAAAGAATTTGCGGCTGATCCAATAAAGCCCGCGCCACCAACACCCGCTGAAATTGCCCGCCCGACAATTCTCGCAACAACCTTTTCTGCATCTTGGTCACGCCCAGCCTCTCGTATAAATCCGTGTGCAGGCATCGCCGAGAAAAACACTCCGGCGAGGATAACTGCAAAAACTCGCCGACGGTAATCGGCAAAGTGCGATCGATTTCCAAACGCTGGGGTACATAGCCGATTTTTCCTCGAGAAGCTGCCGGCGGCCGGCCAAACAAATTAATTTTTCCCCGGTAGGGAATAAAGCCCGCCAGCGCCCGCAACAAAGTCGTTTTGCCGGAACCGTTCGGGCCAATAATCGCCGCCACCGCGCCGGCCGGTATCTCAAAACTAACATCAGTCACCACGGGCTGGGGGCCGAAAGAGACAGTTACATTTTTTACTTGAACCGCGGTTGGCATCTGTTTTTTCAGGGGTAGCCTTAAGGCCACCCCTAGTTAGGCCGCCGAAATTTCGGCCGGATCATGTATGCCGGTCTCGGTAATTATCTTTGTGATATATTTGGACGGAGTTACGTCAAAAGCCTGATTTAGAATGGGCAGAGCCGAGTCGATGAATTCAGGGTTGAGATAGCGCCAGAAATCCGCCGCCGGTCGAGTCTCGATCGGTATCGCCTCGCCCGTCGGCATCGCGCGATCGATCGTCGCCTCCACTGCCGCCACGTAAAAAGGAATCTTGTTTTCCCGGGCTAAAACCGCCAGCGGATAAGTCCCGATTTTGTTGGCGACATCGCCATTGGTTGCGATTCGATCCGCTCCCACCAAAACCGCCGATATCCGCCCCGCTCTCATAAGCGATCCCGCGGCGTCATCGGCAATCACGTGAAAATCAATCCCCGCTTGTTTCATCTCCCAAGCCGTCAAGCGCGATCCCTGAAGTTGTGGGCGGGTCTCATCGACGATAACCGTGAAATTTTTACCTTTTTCTTGGGCGGCATAGAGCGGAGCGGTAGCCGTGCCGTACCAAATGGCCGAAAGCGAGCCGGCATTGCAGTGCGTCAGTATCGTCATTTCGGAAGTTATCAGCTCTTGACCATACTGGCCCAGCCGGAGATTATTGCTCACTTCCGCTTGGAGAATTTGACTAGCCTCGGTATATAAAACTTCTTTTATCGGCTGATCTTTTGCTCGGGCGGCAGCCGACAGCATTTTATCGACGCCCCAGGCCAGATTAACCGCGGTTGGGCGGGTTTCGCGCGTCAAACGGTAAGCTACGACCTGCAAATTCTGCATCACTCTTGAATGATCACCGTGATCCGATACCGCCGCCAAATACATTCCCCCGATCCCCGCCGCGCCGATCGCCTGCGCCCCGCGCACTCGCATTGTTTTGATCGCGGCTATGACATCATCCACCGTC
Organism: uncultured Candidatus Saccharibacteria bacterium; assembly: GCA_965230955.1. GTDB lineage: Bacteria > Patescibacteriota > CALEFQ01 > CALEFQ01 > CALEFQ01 > CALEFQ01. The sequence continues at coordinate 606,809 of OZ246404.1, forward strand.
AGCAAATCCAGCCGGACTAATTTTTTCGGCAAGAGCGATTGGTCGATGATTCTGACGCGATCAGGAAAAATCTCGACCGTGTGAGGCAATTTGTTCTTTAACTTTTCCGAACTGGTCATAAAAAAGTCCCAGCTTATTAAGAGCGGCTTCGAATGTTTCTCCAGCGATAAAAATACCGTGATTTTTAAGCAAAACAACTTGATTATGGCCGATATTGCCGGCGACTTGCTCCGCCAAGTCCAGCGTGCCGTAAGGCTGATCGGGCAATAAGCAATTCGGTCCGGCCAGCGCCTCGTAATCGGTAAAACCGGACAAATGCGCGTGAAAAATAAAATTATACTTCGGGCATTTCTGATAACTCAAAAAATGCGACCGGCATTCCGAACTGGGCGGATACTCTCCCCGGTAGTAAACGGTATCGCCGTCGGCTTTCAGCACTTTGGAAAAATCGGTCGGTTGCAAATTATCGATATAGGCGCCGGTCCGCTTGATGATACAGCCGTCAGCCGTCCGTCCGCTGAAATTTCCGCCGTTCAAATCCAGGAAACCCCATTTCTGATAAAAGTCTTTCAGGCTAAAAAGCTGCTGGATAATTTGCTTTTCGTGTTTATCCGGATGCCAATCGCCTTTCTTGACCGCTTTGAATTTTACGCCGTGATAATCTTCACTCATTGGTTTTGATTAAGGCGGTCAACGCAATTTCAGCCGCTTTTGTTTCTTGATCGACCAAATTGCCTTTCTTGGCCAACGCTTGTTCGGCGTATTTCAAAATGCCGTCTTGGATATCTTTGGCGCCGGAGCGATTGACGACCAAAAAGACGCAGCCGGCTTTGGCTCCGCGGAGCCGCGAGACCAGCAAGACCGTCGAGCCTTCCATTTCCTGAGCCAAGACTCCCATCTGCCCCAGCTTTTCTTTACGCTCGAACAGATTGGGCGCGTAAAGTCCGTCCACGGAAACGGTGGTTCCGGTATGAAAAGGCGTCCCGGCCTCAACCGCCGCGCGCCGCAATTCTTGAAACAAATCAAAATCAGCTACCGCCGGCAAACTTGCCGGAGCGTAAGCAAATGTCGTCCCGTCGCCCCGCACGATGCTATCGGGAATGACTAATTGTCCGATCTTAACCGCAGGAAGCAAACTTCCGCAAGACCCGACTCGAACGATTATTTTCACGCCGGTACGAATCATTTCTTCCACCGCAATCGCCGCCGATGGCCCGCCGATCCCCGTCGAAACAATGGCCACCGGTTTGCCCCGGTAAATACCGCGCCAACTGACAAATTCCCGGTTCTGAGCCACTTTAACCGGACTGTCCAACAATCGAGCTAAGCGAGACACCCTAGCCGGATCGCCGACAACGATAGCGCGCTCGGCTAGATCACCGGTATCACATAATAAATGGGGTTGTTTCATGATTGGTCTTTAGTCTTTGGTCTTTAGTCTTTGGCTAACGACAAACGACCAAAGACAAAAGACGATACTTAGACTTTCTTTTTATCTGCGTGTATTATATCATTAGAAGCTAACAGAGCCAAATATGATCAATGGAACCAAAATCAAGGCGGAAATGAAGAAACTAGGCCAGCCGGACTATCGGCTGACCCAGGTTTTTCAAGCAATTTACAACCACGGAGCGGCTTCTTTCGATGATATCCGCCAATTTCCGGCCGATCTGCGCGCTCAACTGAAAGACTTCCCGATAGTCAATCTCCAGCGGGCGGAAGCGGAAAAGCGTCCCGAGGCGACAAAACTGTCACTGAAAACAGTTGACGGTTTTTTGATCGAAGCGGTCGTCATTCGCATGCGCGATTATTATACCGTTTGCTTGAGCACCCAGATCGGCTGCCCGATGCAATGCGCTTTCTGTAAAAGCGGATCGATCCCCTTTCAGCGCAACCTGACCGCGGAAGAAATTGTCGATCAATTTCAACTTCTGTTTAACACCGTCAAACAAAAACCGCGCAACGTGGTCCTGATGGGTATGGGAGAACCTTTACTGAATTTCGATAATTCCTTGAAAGCGTTGGAGCTGCTTCATGATCCCCAACGCTGGAATATCGGCCAGCGGCAGATGACAATTTCCACCGTGGGAGTCAAAGGCATGATCAGTAAATTGGTCCGCGCCAATATCCATCCCCGCCTAGCGATCAGCCTGCACGCGCCCAACCAGAAAATTCGCGCCCAAATAATTCCGGCCGCCAAGACATTTCATCTGGCCGACCTGCTATCGGAAATCAAGGAATACGAACAAGCTTCCAAGCATCAAACGACTTATGAATACGTCATGCTGAATGGAATTAATGACCAGCTCTATCACGCCGAGGAATTGGCAAAATTGTTTGATCCGAAAGACAGTATGATTAATTTAATTCCCTATAACTCGGTCTTTGCCAAATACCGATCCTCCTCGCCCGAGCAAATAAAAAAATTCGCCGGCATACTCCGTAAAACCTTCCGCCGAGTCACCATCCGCCAAAGCGCCGGGGAAAAGATTGCGGCGGCTTGTGGGCAATTAGCGTATAAATAAATGTAGGGGCGACCCCGCGTGGCCGCCCCTACAACCACACTCACATGAACCCAATCTCTGCTTTTAACAAAATCCGCGACATCCCCTACCAGATACCACTTTCTTCAAAAGAAAAGGACTGTTGTTGTGGCGGGAAACATCGCCAGCTAAAAGACCTTCTCGCCAAGTGCAATTATGAGAGCCGCTATCGCATTTGCACTTTTCGTTGGAGCCAGCTGTCATTACCACCTGAATTATTGGCGGTACAACACGAGGACTTATGCACGCATGTTTTTCTAGAAGTGAGACTGCACGGCCAGCTGATCATGGTTGATGCCACTTGGGATCCGGGATTAAGAAAAATTCTGCCAGTTAATGACTGGAACGGGAGCTCCAACACTACGCTCGCGGTACCTCCGATCGAAATTTTCACCCCAGAAAAAAGTGCGGCACTAATGGTTCACACCACTGACAATGACATTCTAAACGAAAAAGATCTGAAGACAAACGGCAGATTCTACCAAGCGTTTAACGAATGGCTTGAGAAAAATCGCCAGCATTAGCAAACTACAATAGCCCAATTGCTCTGAGGCTTTTTTTGTTTAGAAAAGGTTGACTTTTTCGGCAGTTATGGTATAGTTGTCAGTCGTAAAATTTCAACCTGAAAGGAGGATAAACAGGTTATGAATCAAGAAAATAGGGTGACTCGTGAAAGTATTTTCGAAAGTGCAGTCATGTTCGCGTGTATACAAGTAGCAATTCTGGGATGTGCCGGCTGGTTGTTCCAGCGTTACTTTCCACTTAATGAGGCACACATCATTCCCTTTGCCTGGAGTTGCCTGATCGGATTGTGGATTCTTTCCCTGGTCATGTGCTTTCTCTTTGTATCCTTTCGTGTCCGCGCAGTCCAACGGGAAAACGATACGGCCAATGAAATCTTGGCGAAGCAACGCGCGGAGCAAGATAAAAGGACTCAAGCACAACACGAACGCGATCTGAAAGCAGTTGATCGAATCAGTTTTGAGCAAGGAGAAGCCGCCGCACATATCAGCTACTTACTGCCAGAAATCTCATTTCACCTTTCGATACTCTGCTATCGTTTCATTTTACAGCCTCTTCCCCGCTCAAGTGAATCGAATCAAGAAGTGTTCTTCTGGGATAATCAGGAAAAGAGCACGGTCGAAATCAGTATTCAAGATAACGAGAGTTCCCAGCAATCTTGCGCTTTCGTCACTCTGAGAAAGGATCGACTGCGGGTTATTCATGATCCCAAAGTGACAGTCCCGCAAATAACCCGCATCCAGATGATCGAGGAAGCAAACGAGTCAAATCTGAATCACGAGAATTCCCCTTATCACAATCTGGACGTATCACACCTGCGTCGAGTGCGTGACAAAATTAGCGACATAGTTGATCACCCTCTCGGTGCCTACCCAGACCATTTATTCAAACAGATTCTGGAAAATGCTTTTCTGGTCACCATCACTGCCCCGCCCGAACCAGCCGAGACATCTGCCGATTGAATTTTACGACCAATGACAACTCTCCCCTCCGTCGCACTGACCGAGGGGAGTTTAATTATCTAAAAAACAGCCCGAGATCGGACTGTTTTTTCGTTGTGCAGATTTATTACTAGTTCGTCGTCGCATTCGGCACTACACCCATATTTATCAGCGCACTCTCAATCCCCAAATATTTGTAACCGACAAAAGCCGTGATTCCGGCGACAATAATGATCGCGATAATAATAATCAAAAGGATTCGCCTGCCTCGCGTCGTCATGAATTTTCATTTAATTGATAATCCAACCATCGACTATTTCGTCATGAACTTATTGCATCCGCCTTGCGGAATCACATCGTGCCCGAAACATTTGCCTGATTTATCGTCGACTTTTTCATAAAATTTGCACTCGGCGCAAGTTTTACCTTGCGGCGCTTTAGGCGTGTACTGAACGTCCATGGGATTTTATTTATTATAAATTATAACTAACGGATTTTATACCAGCCACCGATCTCCGCTGATGACTTGTGAATAAATGAAAATAAATCGTTCGCCGATAAAAACCAATCAGCGTAATTTTCGGCGCCTTTCCGCCGGAAAAACCTCACCGCGCCATCTCTTCAGCTCCTCCAAGTAATCTGAACTGGCACCGCGCGCTTCCGACAAAGAAAAAACTTCCGCCCAAGCCTTGTTTATATATAAAAGCTCGGCCTCGCTTAAAACCCGGGCCTTTTCATTTTCCAAAAAAGACAACAACTCATTCGAGGCATCTGCGTTTGATTCTGGATTATTTTGGGGATGTATTTCTTGCCGCAGTTCATAATTTGTGGTAGCTCGGCGATATAGCTTAATCTTTTCAAATTGACCGGAACGTTCAATCGCCAAAATGCTATCCCCAAAAGACTGACTAGCCTCACGGTGCATATCCGGCTTGGTGAAACGCGCCACCCCGATCAATTTTTTTTGGAGTTCATATCTTAAAAAAATATCCGCCAAACTTACTTCAGGGGCTGTTAAAATAACATGGGCTGTCACGCCATATTCCTTTCGGTTCAGGAACGACGCTGTTCCGATTGGTACCTCTGGACGACGCATTGTTCCTTCGATAATCATATCACCATGTTGCTCGGCAATTTTTTTGATGCAGCGCTCTACCCAAAAATTAACATCAGACTGAGTTAGATCGGCCGCATCTCTTTCATTACTCTCGAGAAATTGAGAATAAAATGGGTGATACCCTCTCAAATCGTCGGCATTAACCACCGAGGCCGGCCGGTCAGACAAAGTACTTTGCAACACCCTGATAAAATGACTCTTACCGGCGCCAGGCTGTCCTCCTAAAATATGAGCCTGGGGTTGATCTTGTCGAATTAGACCATATTCAAATCGGGGCCAAATTAAATCAGAAAATATTTCGTCTCTTTCTCGGACAGATAAAATATTTTTATCCATTCATGAAAATTTATTTCCTGTTCACTATGCGCACAATCTCGTCAAAATCCTCGTCAGTTATCGCCGCCTTATGATAAAAATCATCCAGAGATTCCTCCAATTTTCGCAATTCAGCTTCTTGTTGGGTAATAAATAACTGCCGAGGATGTTTTTCTCTTTTTTCGTGATGAATATTAAAACTCACTAGGGATTTGGCCCTGGCAATTAGACCGATAATTACTTCCGACTTCATTAACTGATCCATAATTTTGCGATTTCAGGCTGGAATTTTGTAATGTATATATCTTAACTACTAAATACCTGATCAGCCCGGTTTCAGAAGCTCGATAAGCCCCCAGCCTTATTTTGATAAGAAACTAGCTGAAATTATATTTCTTCTTGATCGCCTCGCTGATTTTCCAGGTGCAATCAAGTCCCTGCGGGAAAACCACCCGGTCACCGGCACCGAAACTAACCGTTTGCCCGTCCGCCGTCTTGACCGAAGCCCGGCCGGACAATATATGGCAAGTTTCCGTCTGGTCATAGTGATAAGGAAACTCTGAGGGTTCTTTACTCCACTCGGGCCAAGATTCAGCTAGCTTGATTTGATCGGGAGTGGGTTTTGAAATAATTATTGGCATATTTTTTCTAATACGAATAACTATCTACGAGAGCCCCTGTTCCGGCTTTAAGATATGCGGTATCACCAGTGTTATTCCAAATAGCTTTGTCACTGCCAAAACTATAAGTTCCCGTATTTGTATATACTCTTATCGATTTCCCCGCACCTAAATTTAAGGCTGGAAATGTAAATTTGTGCTTATCTTTATCTTCCAGAGTCCATCCACCCAAACTCTGAGCCATTTTCCCATTATTTTTTATTTCAACATATTCATCGGACTCTTTACTACCACTTCCATTATAGAAAATATTTGTAATTATAACATTGGGAGCTATTCGATAAATGGTATCGTTCGAAGCCCCCTTCCCCAAACTGCGCATTATGCGAAACGCATCGGCCGGCCGATTTAGAAAGTATCTTCTAAGATTATCTGGATTGATATACCACGCCTCGCCATGCGCCTGAACCTGAAGCAGTATTCGCCCAAGATATCTACGAGAGAAAGAGGTATCTCCAGATTGAGTGTCAGTCGGTATCCTCTTTAGTGAATCATTATTTATGCCTAACCCCAATAACCTCATGATCGCGAAAGCGTCATTCGGTCGCCCAAGATAGTACCTAAAACCATCAACCGGGTTTATATACCAAGCCTCACCATTACCCTGGACCTGCAACAATATGTATCCAGTAAGAGAATCAGAGGCGGGACCATCAGCTTTGGCAAAATTTACCCCTAATATCATAGTTACTGCCATAATAACGCCAACTGCAAGAACCAAAAAAAAGTTCTTTTTCATATTTTCCTAAAAATACAGGTGTGTCCTTAGAACACATCTGCTTTTAATCATCATTCCGGTGCCACATGAATGACCCGACCGCTGCCGGCAATATTTTGGCGCACTTCCGGTATACCTTTGTATAAAACCTCGCCGCTCCCACTGATTTTTACATCTAAGAGGCTTCTAACATCCAAAGCCACCCGCCCCGAGCCGCTGATATCCACCCGAGCTTCCTGGCTGATCAAATCCCGGGCGTGATACTCGCCCGAGCCGTCGATTTTGATCGACTGGCGCTCGGCCTGGCCGGTAAGCGAAAAACGTCCCGAGCCAAAAACTTCACTGGATATCTCCTTGACCCGGAGGCGCATCTCGGCTTGGGCGCTGCCCGAAATATTCAAATCCAATTTATCGAGCACCAATTCGGTATCCGGCGTATAAATTTGCGCGGAACCGGAAATTTTTATTTGCTGCAAATCCTTGACCTGCAAATCAATCTCCAAATCGGACAAAGGCATAAATAGGATCCAAATCACCGGATCTTTTTGATTGATTTTAAGAACACCATCCCGCACTTCGGTTTCCACATTGGCGATCATCTGGCTATCCCCTTTCAGAACCAATCTCTCCGTCTCGCCCTGTGTCACATTGATTTTAGCCGAACCGCTATAATCCAATTTACTGAAATCACCGACACCGCGCTCTTCTTCGACAATCTCCGACTCGCCCCGCAAATAACGATAACTCCCGTAGACAGCCGTAATCGCCACCACCGAAAGAATGATCGCGATCACGCTCAAGGTCATGGCCGCAGTAGTTTTGCCGGAAGAGACCGGCTGGTCGTTGGTATTATTGTTTGTTTCCATTTTGGAGATTTAATGATTACTACTATATTCTAGACAAAAATCAAATTCCCGTCAAAAAAACGGGGCTTATCATAAGCACCCGCACGTTCAGTCAAAGTACCAACTCTGGATCAATCAAGTTTACCGGCCGGACTAAATTCAGTCGGTAAAGGCGCATCCATTTTCAAAATCTTGCCTGTTCGCGGATGCTTGAACTCCAAAGATAAAGCGTGAAGCATTAGACGAGAAGCACCTTTCTTACGGCCATAGCGATCATCGCCCACTATCGGAAACCCGAGCTTGGCCAATTGCGCCCGCAATTGATGCTTGCGCCCGGTATGGGGAAACATTTGCAACAGCGCCGTTTTCACTCCCCGGTTTTTGACCAATACCTTTGTCTCGGCCATGACTCCGCCGGGTACTTTTTGGTCGGCCGGATGAACGATCACACGACCGCCCTGAAATTCAAAGATATTTTGCAATACTTTTTCATCCCATGACGGCACACCTTGAACTACCGCCCAATATTCCTTGGTTACTCCACGCTGTTGAAATTGTTCCGCCAGATCGTGAGCGATATCACGCCTCTTAGCGATAACCATAACACCGGAAGTCCCTTTATCCAAACGATGAACCAACGCCGGCTGAGCAAAAGGATCGGCGGATGGATACGCCTGCAACATAGCGTCAATGACCGAACGGCTGCCAACCTGGCCCGATTGCACCGCTATTCCCGCCGGCTTGTTTATGACGATCAAATCATCGTCCTCGTATAGTATCGGCCAGGGAATAGCCCGCGTTTCCCCCGGACAAACTTCTGTTCTTTTGATACCAATTTGAATTTCTTGCGGTTCCCAAATCTCGATTACATCTCCGGCTTTGATCTTAGTCGTGCCGACGGTCGACACACGGCCATTCAGCTTTATTTTTCTCTTACGGATTAATTTCAAAATCAACGTTTTGGGAACGTCGGAATACCACTTAGATAAGCCGCGCTGCAATGTCAGTCCGGCGGCGGTTACAGGCACAACTATTTTTTTCATATAACTTATGCCTATTTTGACACCAAATACATTTTGTGGCAACCTGCTTGCCGGTAGACAGGGATATTATTGGACACGGCACTGATATTATGTTATGTTGTTGTTGCCTGTTAATATCCTTTTAAACGAGTGAAAAAAAGGTCGTATTGACAGCTTTATTCAATCAGTGAGTACAAATTCAATGAACGCAAAACTTTATGTTGGCGGAGTCTCCTTCAGCTCGACAGACGATTCTCTGAAGCAATTCTTCGCTAGCGCCGGCACGGTGAAAGACGCTAAAATCATCACCGACCGAGAAACAGGCCGCTCTCGCGGATTCGGCTTCGTCGAAATGAGCACGGATGAAGAAGCCCAAAAAGCGATTGAGACCCTGAACGGTCAAGAGCTCGATGGCCGCAAACTGCGCATCGACATTGCCCGCCCGCAAGCCCCTCGTGGGGATCGCGGCGGCGACCGTGGTGGCCGCTTCGGTAATCGCGATCGTTAATTCTTTCGAGATATCCGAAAAAGCTCCGCCTGAGAAGACGGGGCTTTTGTTTTCAGCGAATATTTCTGAAATTTTATTCGTCAGATAACCTGAATTTATAGGCGGCAATGGTCAGCGCCACGGCGATCCAGCCGCAAACAATTATCATATTTCGCGGATCGGTGAAGGGTGAGCCGTTCTCAAGCGCGATCGTTCGAACCATGCGCAAAAGAGGCGCCAGCGGCAAAAATTCCACCACCGAAAACAGCCAGCGCGGCAGCTGATCAATCGGGAAAAACACTCCGGCCAAGAACATCATCGGGATAGTAATGGCCGTCGCCATTCCCTGGGCGGCATCAGTGGTTTTGGAAAGCGCAGCGACCACAAATCCAATCGATTGGAACAGGACGGCGCCAAGCAGAGAAAAAGCATACAACAACCACAGTGGGCCGATAATATGGGCGCCAAAAACAAGAATCCCCACCAATAAAATAATCGTGATCTGAATAACATTCAGCACCAAGCGGGAAAAAACTTCCGACAACACAAAACGCCAAGACTTGAGCGGTGTCGTCGTCAATCGTTTGAGGATCTTATCTTCGCGATAATTGGCCAAGCTGATACCCACGCCCTGTACGGAAGAGTTCATCATGGACATACCGATCAAACCGACCAAGACAAAATCAAAATAAGTCAGGTCGTTGGTATTGGTTTTTTCTTCTTCGATGCCAAACAAAATCTGCGTCTGCTGAATTTCCAAGCTGACCTGGGTTAAAAATTTATCCACAAAACCAAGGACAACGCCGTTAGTCTGGACGTTGGCCGGATCATAAATTACTTTTACCTTGGTGGGCGAATCCGGTTGTCCCGACCCGAAGGCTTCCGGAATCTGGACAATCGCCGTAATCTGCCCTTTTTTCAGTAAATCTCTGGCTTCATCCACCGACAAATCTTTTTGTAATTTTAAAACATCGCTTTCTTCCATGGCGGTCTGTAAAGACTGCGCCACCGCCGAATCAGAGTCATTAATCATGGCAATCGTGCCGGAACTATCGCTGCCACTCCCGAAAAACGCGCCAAAAACAAAAGTAAAAGCCAAAGGGAAAACCAAACCCCACACCAGCGATTGGCGGTTGCGAAACATCATTTTAAGATTGGCCCAGAAAAGTTCAAGCATGCTTATTCCTCAATACTCTTACCGGTAATTTCGATAAATAAATCCTCTAACGTCGCCTGCCGGATAACCAGACTTTCCGGCTCCAATTTATGGATCCAGGGCAGGGCTTGATTCACTTTTTCCTGAGAAACCAAACGGATTTCAAAATGCTTCTCTTTGCCGGCCACGGTACTGACTTGCCCCAATTGTTGCAATTCCCGCATTGACCCATCACCCAGCATTTTAGAAAAGAAAGTAATTTTGAAAGGATACTTAGTTCGCTTGACCAGTTGATGGGTTTCATCCATGGCAATGATTTTACCCTCGTCCATGATCGCCACCCGATCACAGAGAATTTCCGCTTCATCCATATAATGCGTCGTCAAAACTATCGTCTTGCCTTTCAGCTTTATTTTTTCGATCAATTTCCAAAGATTGCGCCGAGCCAGCGGATCCAAGCCAGTAGTCGGCTCATCCAGAAAAACAATCTCCGGATCGTTGACCAGGCTGGCCACGATCGAAAAACGCTGTTTCTGGCCGCCGGATAATTTATTTACGAAAACCCTCCGCTTGCTCTGTAGATTAACCATATCGAGCAATTCGGAAGCCGGCAGGCGCTGGGGATAAAAACCGCCGAAAAGATTCAGGATTTCTTCCAGGGTCAAGAAATTAAAATAGGCGGAAGATTGCAACTGCACGCCGACTTTTGATTTGATCGCATCAAGATCGCGACAGACATCGTGCCCGAGAACCTCGACGCGCCCGCCGTTTGGTTTTCGCAAGCCCTCAATAATTTCCATGGTCGTAGTCTTCCCCGCTCCATTTTCCCCGAGCAAGCCGAAAACTTCTCCGCGTTTAACGCTAAAAGACACGCCGTTGACGGCGGTTAATTTTTTGTATTTTTTTACCAAATTGTCGACTCGAATAACCTCATCCATGATAAAGTACTTAAGCAACAATAATCTACCAGATAAGCCAAAACTTGGCAACCCGGGACCGAAGCGCCAAATCTATTCCTCATCGACTTCCTTTTTCCCCGCCGCTAATTCCGCGACTTGTTCCGGATCGCGTTCCAGTAACAACGCCTGAAACTCGCCGATGTGAGTTTTTTCTTCTTTGGCAATATCCAGCAGCATCTCTTTTAATTTTGGATCCGTGGCGACTTCGGCCATTTGGAGATAAAGATTGACCGCATCCAGCTCGGCAATTAATCCCACCCTAGCGATTTCGGCATCTTTTTTCTCGGGCGGAACCTGGCTCAAGTCGACTGGTAATTGTGACATCATAAAATTTATTTTATTTTCGGCTGACGATGAAGATTGAAAAATTTAAAGAGTTCAAACCATAAAACACTGATCAAACCGGCGCCGGCACACACCAGTATATCCCAAATATTCAAAGCTTCAAAATAAAACAGCTTTTGCAACCACGGTACATAAATCACCAAGGCCAAACAACCGACCGCCAAGGAAATGATCAACCACAGGAAACGATTCGGCATTTTCAAACTACTCAGAGCCGTGCGCGACCAAGACCGATTAATCATAATCAAACCCAGATTTCCCACGATCAGTGTGGTAAAAGTCAAGGCACGAATTTTACCCTCAGGCAAATTCAACAATTGAGCGCTGATAAAAACAGCCATGACAAAAAGGGAAACCACCAGCCCCTGAGAAAAACTGATAAGGCCGACCCGGCGGCTGAAAAGCGGCTGGCGCTGATCGCGGGGCGGCCGGCGCATCACGTCCAATTCACCTCGTTCCGCCTCAAAAATCAGAGAACAGGCCGGATCGATTACCAGTTCCAAAAAAGCGATATGCACCGGGAAAAGAACCAGCGGCCAGTTAAAAAACACCGGTAGTAACGACACGGCAATAATTGGAATGTGCACCGAAAAAATATACGCCATCGCTTTCTTGAGGTTGTCAAAAATTTTCCGTCCCAGCCTGACACCGGCCACAATCGACGTAAAATTATCGTCGAGCAGGATGATCGAGGCCGATTCCTTGGCCACATCTGTTCCCCGCTGTCCCATCGCTACCCCGATATGCGCTGATTTTAGCGCCGGGGCATCATTCACTCCGTCACCGGTCATCGCCACAATTTCGCCGCCGGCTTTTAGGGCTTGAACTATTTTCCACTTTTGCTCCGGCATGATCCTGGCAAAGACACTGATATTTTTTATTCTTTTTTGTAATTCAGGAACGGACATTTCACTCAAGGCCGGGCCGGTAATGACTGTTTGTGGATTTTGCAGGCCGATTTGGCCGGCAATATTAATGGCGGTTTGGGGATAATCACCGGTAATCATGACCACTCTGATACCGGCCCGATAGCATTCCTGCACGGCCGCCGGTACGTTTTCGCGGATCGGATCAGCCAAACCAATCAAACCGAGAAATTTAAAGGGAAAATCATGCTGCTGTTGGGGTAAAATTTCTTGGCTGAACGTCGCTTCCGCCACACCCAAAACGCGCAATCCCTGTCCGGCCATATTTTCAACGGCAAGCATCGCCTTGTCCTTTTCCTCCGTACCCAAATGGCACAAATCGATGATTGCTTCCGGCGATCCCTTCGCGGCAATCAAATATTGATCACGGCTCGTCGATTTCCAGACATGCGACACCGACAGCAAGCTCCTGGAGAGCGGATATTGTTTGACGAGAGTCTCACCGTTATGCCAATGATCGGTCTTGACCAGATGATGATGGCCAAAGTCCCTGATAGCTTTCTCTGTCGGATCATATGGCTTGGGCTGTCCGGCCAGAACGGCATATTCGGCCAACCGATGAAAATATTCCGGCAACTCCCCTCGATCTTCATGATACCGGCCAGCCGCATAAATTTTCGCGACCGCCATCTTGTTTTGCGTCACCGTTCCGGTTTTATCAACGGCCAAAACAGTCGTTTCTCCCAGCGACTCGATGGCGGAAATACGCCGAGTTAAAACCTGCTTTTTAGACAAACGCCAAGCGCCCAGCGCCAAAAAAACGGTCATCACTACCGGAAATTCTTCCGGCAGAACCGACATGCTCATGGCAATACCGCCAAGCAGAGCTCCGAGAAAATCTCCCCGAGTCAGCCAATAAACCAGCACAAACAGCAAGCAAAAACCGGCCCCGGCGATAGTAAAAGTGATTACCAATTTTCTGGTTTCCCGCTGTACCGGAGCGGTTTCCGACTTGATCGTCTTGACCGCCTGGCCAATTTTGCCTATTTCAGTCTCGATACCTATTTTCCGCACCAGCGCCCGAGCTTGTCCGGCCACCACCAAAGTACCGGAATAAACCCACTCCGGCTGAACTTCTTTTTTTTCATCGGCTCTGTGATCGGACCGTTTGTGGACAGGCAAAGATTCGCCGGTCAGCAAAGATTCGTCGACGGTCAGATTGTCAGACGCAATAATTACCGAGTCGGCGGGAACTCGGTCACCCTCTTTAATTACAATCAAATCCCCGGGAACCAATTCTCGACCCGGTATCTGTCGCTCTACTCCATCGCGAACAACCGTGGCATGCGGCGCCGACAACTCGCGCAAAGCGGCCAGCGCTTTTTCTGTTTTTTTCTCTTGATAATAAGTAATCCAAATGACTACCGTCACAAATACTAGTAAAATCAGAGCTTCCGACAGAGAGCCCAAGGCCAAATAAAGCGCCCCGGCCGCTAACAGCAGTATAAACATCGGCTCGCGCAGCACTTCCAAAAATATTTTCCACCCCCGATTGGCTTTCTGCGACGGCAACTCATTCCAACCAAATTTACCCTGCAGTTCACGAGCCCGGGCCTCGGTCAATCCTTCTTTTTTTTCTATCGTCTCCTGGCTCATAGCCTGATTTACCTATTTTAGAGACTCGGAAATAATTTTGGCATTTTGGGTTAAGGTTTCGAGATAACCCTGCCCCTCTTGGCCCGCCCCCAGCGGATCCAACACCTGAACCCGGATGCCGAGATCGGTCAAAAAAGCATCCAAGGCGGCAGTCGATAACTGCGGTTCACTGAAAATAGTTTTGACCTGGTAGCGCCGGACGGTTTCTTGCAATTCTTTCAGATACTGCGGCGTCGGTTCTTTGCCGGCCGATGGTTCAAAAGTGGCCGCGACTACCAAGTCCATTTCGGCCGCAAAATACTCCCAGGCGTCATGGAATGTTATAATTTTATCAGTTTTTATGCCGGCAAATTCTTGGCGGCTGGCTTCCTTGGCCAGCATCGCCTCTTGATTAAATTTTTCTAAGTTGGCCGCGTAGAATTCGGCGTTCGCCGGATCGATTGTTTGAAGTTTCGCTGTTATGTTGCGGGCTATTTGGCCGGCATTATCAAACGAGAGCCAGTAATGCGGATCATCCGGACCGGCCTCATCGCTATCTTTATTGGCTCGTAGTGCGATACCATTATCCACCGTGACCAGTGTCGCCGGATCAGCCACCATTTCGCCGGCCCAATCATCCAAACCGTGGCCAATAGTGAAAACCGCCGCCGCTCCTTGTAATTTGGTCAATTCGGAAATGGTCGGTTCGAAAGTGTGTGGACTGGCCCCGGGAGGCAATAAAACCACGGCCGTAACTTTATCTCCGCCGATACTTTTGACAATCGATTGAAGCGGCGGGATCGAAACCGCCACTTTGACACCCGTATCAATCGGCGGTGATTGGAGCTGAGTCATTTTCGTCGGTGTCGAAGAACTGACCAAAAGCCACAAAGCGGCCAGGGTAATCGCCGTGACAACCAATATGAAGCTGAGCTGTGACCAGCGCATAATTTGAAAATTATTCGATAATAGCTAAATTATACCTGATTGTGAGCCAAAAACAAATGGCTGATCTTTTTAGACCAGCCACTCTCTACATTCTCCCTCCTCAATTTAATCCCCGGAAGATCTGATCGCCGCTTCCAACAAACCTTCAGTCAACTCATAAACATCAAGCACCAGCGCCAGAACAGGTTCTGAAAGATCCTCCCAAACCTCAATCCGATCACCGGTCTGCCACCTGACGATGTGCTTTGATTCTTTCACGGGCATCATCAAGTCCATACGCACCCATTCAACGGCATCTTCCTGGGAAGGAAATCGGAGCTTGATCGCCAAGGGCTCAAGCAGATACCCGCCCAGCCCCTGTTCGTCTTCACGAGAAAATACCACCGTCTTTTTTTCTGGCACCCATAGAGCCATCCCGTCAACACCGATAAAGTGCTTTATAATGAACACAAAACCTCCTCTCTGGCTTGAAGTTGAGCCGCAATATCACCGTCTGATGGTGACAGTATAATTGTAATTCAAAAAAAATCAAGGGGCGGAAGAGAAAAATCAGGTTCGAATAATAAATAAGAAAAAACTGCCCGGCGAAAGTATCGCGAGGCAGCAGCTGGAAAAACTAGGGATTGTAATGTCCCGGCCGACGCGCCCATTCGGCTCGAAGCGCGTCAAAGCTTTTCGGAATTTTTTGGGCATGAAGCAGTGAGCACAAGTCGGGATAGCCCAGACAACGCACCCAATCAAGATTCACGCCGAGAAATCGACATGTATCGCCTCGGTGCGGACACCCCCGTTTCTGACACTTCACTTCGTCCCATTGCCGGCAAGATTGATCAATGGCGCGCTGCTCAGACAAAGAAATTTCTTGCCCGAAATAAACTTTCCGCAACACGCTCTCGATCGTGTCGAACAAATGATTGACCGGCGATTCGCAAGTACTGAACATACCTCCTGACATAATCGACACCTCCTTCTGCTTTTCTATCGGTTAGTATCCAAATATTGCTAAAGACTTATTTAGTCGTCAAATCCTCCGCCGGCGTTCCGTCTACCGGGATTTCTTCCGGTAGCGGGAAAACCTCTTGTTCCGGGAAATAATAATGCAGCTGCTTGTAATTTTCCCGTTCCAAAAAATGGATCGCCCCCGGCGCGGTCTCGCCCAGGCGCTTAAGCTTATCCGCCATCAAGCCGTCGCGCTTGGCCAGATCAGTCGCAGTGAAAAATTCATGGCCGCTCAAGAAACCGCTGGCGTTATAAATCATCAAGGCGACAGTCAAAGCCGAGAGAAAAACATAGCCGGCCACTCGACCGATCTTGGGCCAAACCACCCTCATTTCATCAGAAAACCAGATCAGCCCCCAGGCCAGAACCAGGATCAGCGCCGGTATAAATGAGAGCAGGTACCCCCGCTCGCCGATATGGATAAAAATATAAAATAGAATCGGCGGGATCGCCCACAGTCCCAGAGTTGCCAGGCGCGGATCGTTTTTTATTTTCCGAGGCGAGATCAAGTAACCGGCAAAGAAAATCACGAGCGATGTGCCTTTCAGCGAATCGGTTAAAAATTGCATGAATAAATTATAATTAGCGCGGAGCCCTCCCGCTCCCTGCTCGGCCACCGAGAAACTGCCGACATAGCCGACCTGGGAAAACATCGCCTGGAAAAAGCTGCCGAATCCGCCGGTCCAGAAAATTGTCCCCAATAGCCAAGCGGAACAGACAGCGATCACGATTCCCCAGGCTTTCCAAAAATACGGCCGGCCGAATTTGAGCGTGACATATAGCCAAAACGGGATCAGAAAGAGCAAAACATCTTGACGGAAGCCGCCGACAAAAGCGAGAGTAAAACTACCCCAATAAAGATATTTTATATTATTTGGATTCTTGATGAATTTGTAGCCGATCAGAACGACCACCATCATCAAAAAACACAACAGAGTATAGCTCATGGCGATTTCCGAATTGGCCCAGAAAACCTTACCAAAAATCAGAATCAGCGCCGCGATCAAACCGACACGGCGATTAACCATTTCTTTGCCCAGTAAATACAAAACCACTACCGCCCCGGCTGACGCGATAATACTGATCCAAACCAAGGAGGCATTAACGTCACTGGTGAGCCAGGTCAGTATTTTAGCCGTCAACACATAAAGCACATATCCGGGCGGATGCGGCTCATGCGCCAGCATATCGAAATTCTGCGTCCCCAGCGCTACCGTACCCGAATCCCAGGCAAACAGATAGTGCGTCATATACGGCAGGCGAGAAACGATCGTAACCACCGCCAAAACCGCGGCAATCAAAAAATCAACCCCGGGCAGGGATTGCCAGATAGATGGCTTTGTGGTCTTAAATATTCCTGACATATTATTAGAAAAGTTTACTGAATTTAGTCAACTTTGTAAATGAATAATCCGGCAACAATTTAAAATAAAAAAGGGCTCACGACATTCCATGAGCCCGAAACCATTCTCTTAAGCAACCGGCGCATTCTCCGAATCCGGAGATTGAGATTGCTTCTTCGTGTCAAAGTACGACGCACACGAAGAACATTCTTTCAATGCAATATGATACATTGCATCTTCCAACGCAGCGGCGGAGTCGACAAATGAAGGACGGTGCATACCATCTTCCAGCTTTGGGGAACAGCCAACAAATCTTTGATCTGTTTCCGGAGCATTCGACCGATAATTCCAGTAGGCAAAAAATTGATCGATCTTCATCATGGCTTCCTTGCAACTTCCAGATTTGCTCGAGAATAACGTCATATGCAATACCAGAAAAAGACCAGTGATTAGACTTCCGTAAATGAACAAGGGATATATGACTGAAATTACCGTTGGCAAATCCGAACCATCTTTGGCACTGCCGTACATAGTAAGCAAACCGAGCCAAAGAAATACAATTGCCACTGACTGCCACAAACTAAATCGATGCTTCATCGAAACCTCCTATATCTGAGACGATGTCTCGGCGCGAGATGATGTTCTATCTATACTACAATAAACAAAGTTTGTCAATGACCGATGATAATGTGTACGATAGATTGCCATATAATAAACTACTACCACCAGATTACTGCAAACAAAAAAGCCCGTGGTTCTCAATGAGTCCACTGACGGCTTATGAAGCTAAAGAATTATACCAAGCCTGATTCCTTAGCGAATTCGGCAAATGCCGGATCGGTAACCGGAATGAGATCTCCTACCTGGACAAAAAAAATGATTCGAGGATTAGTGTCTGCCGTGGCCGATTCCAGTTCGCTCTCCGAACACGCGATAACAGCGGACTTAGGATGACCTTTGCCGATCAGAATGACCGGCAAAAAACCTTCGGGCACACACGACCACGGAAATCCTGAATTTGATGGCGCTATTAGGCCCACTCGATACAGAAAGACTTCATTGTTTTCATTCTTTGGGTTTACAAAATACCCCATTTTGACCTCCTCTTGAGTTGTCGGCGACAAAAAACATCACCGATTTACCAGTGATGCTATCACAAATATAGTTTTTGTCAACTGATAAACAAATGCTCAATTCCCCACCAGCTCCGCCGGGAAAAAGCGGTCAAACGCCAGCCAGGAAGCGACGTCAAAATGTTTTAGGGCATAGGCGAAAACAGGGACGACACAGCCGCAAGTATTGCACTTAACACCAGCGCCAATCGTGCAGGGCTTTTTTATATTCAGATTGGCATCAAAAGCAATGAAACTTCGGCCCGTGAAATAGCAATTTTTATGATATTTCTTCTCGCGCCAAGATTTGATCATATAAGGAGTGATCAAAACGATATCTTTGTTTTGGCGGTAAAGTTCCAGGAGCTTATTTATCGTCCAATCCAATTTTTCTGCCTGTAGCAGCAGAGGATCTTCCTCGCCTCGATGCGAAGTATAGGTGCTGAAAGTGATTCCGGCCACACCGCTCTCTCGAGCAATACGAACCAAATCCTCGACATAACGATAATTATTCGTCGTCAAGGTTGGGGCAAGTATCACCCGCTTATCGTTTTTGACATTGGCCATTACTTTCCGGAAAACATCCGCTCCCCTTATCTTGTTATGGACCGCTTCCGGCCCGTCGATACTGACCGCAATCCGCCGCCTGATTTTTGGATCCACTTTTATGACTCCGTTTGATACCAGCATCATCGATGGAAATATTTTGTCCGCCGCCTCGATTAAACGCGGGCGCAACGTCGGTTCCCCGCCGGTGAGATAAGCGGTATTCGCACCTTTCGCCCGGTGGTCTTTAAATACCTGTATCCAAGTCTCGTCCGACAATTCTTTGGAAGAATTGTAAGTTTTTTTCCAATAACAATGCTCGCACTCGAGATTACAGCGCGAGGTGATATCGTAATTGACAACGCGGGGAAAATCTTGTTTTTTCAGCGCTGCCGATGCAAATTGGGCAAAACGAGTTAATTTCGACATAGTTTTAGAGGACCCGTCTATTATACACGGGGAGGCATAAAAAGACAGGTAAATAGAAGAGTGGTCGTTAATTCCCCGCTGATTTGGATGAAAAATTAAAAGAAAAATTTCACGCCACGGAAGAGTAACAACACGGCAAACCCGATGAATATAATGGAAACGATATACTTGCCGCACTTTACCATAAACCGATTAACTTTGTTCAAGAGAAGAGTGGCAGTATGAGGGAAAATCAGCGTCAGTAGAAGCGGGAGTAACACCGGCGCGGTGAAGCAAATCATACTGAAAGCTATCAAAAAAATATTGCCCCCACCCGAAAGATTGGCGACACTGATCTCTTTGGCACCGGCAAAAATTAGAAATAGAGCGTCAATATTGAGAATATTAAGAACAAAACCCAGCATCAAACTGCGCCAGACAAGGTGAGATGTCTGAGATTGATCCCCCTTAGCTCTTTCGCCCTTGGAGCGCAGGGCTTTGATGGCGAAGAAGACAAACAGCATTCCCAGTGCCAAATCAATAATGGCCGAGACGACAGAGGGACCGCTCTCAGGGACGGTCACTTGCCCGACAAAAAATCCGGCAATCGCCACCGGGATTCCCAGTACCAGCATCCCCAACATAAAAGCCAGGGTCCGTAATTTCGGGCGCAGTGACGAACTCAGATAAAAAATCGCCAGCACCAAAAACATTGGACTGGCAAAAAGCAAGGCGACATCAAGCGGGATAATTTTGGCGAGAAATTCGTACATAAATTAACTAAGACGGGATTTAGGTCCCCTATATACGGGTACTGGCTCCAGTATAACTCTTTTCCGGACATCTTTCCAGAAACACTTTGATACGTCTTGGGCAGAATACGCCAAGACGGTCGGCGGCTTATTTCCGTATTTTAACTTGATAACATCCTACGCGGTCATATGGCATCAGACAGTTTCAACTGCAATCTTCATCAAAAAAAGCCCGGCAGTGAAAACACTGTCGGGCAAAAATTTGAACATCACATTTTATCCGGAACGGGAATCGAAAGCAATTTTAGTGCGTTGGTCATGGTGATCAGAGTCGCTTTCAGTAGACCAACTCTGGCCGCTTGCAAAGCCGGCTCTGATCGAACCACCGAATGTTTGTGGTAAAAGGTGTTGACCAGCTTTGACAACCCGAGAACATAACGAGGAATCAGCGCGGTATCATAATGAGTAGCTGCTGTGATCACCGTATGGGGGAAATCCGCGATTGTCCGTAGAAGCGCTTTTTCTTCGCCCGAATCCAACTTTCCGTAATCCAAGACAGGATTAGAATCCTCGGTTGTGATTTTAGCTAGGATGCTTCCGATCCTGGTCACCGTATACTGAATATATGGCCCGGTATCACCTTGAAGATTGAGCGACTTGGCGGGATCAAACGTCATTCCGATTCGCGGAGTCACCAAGAGGATATAGAAATTGATTGCGCCAATAGCTACTTGATGCGCAATCTGTTTTGCTTCCGCTTCTGGCAGGGACTCCTCTCTCTGACCGATCTTTTCCAGCACCATCTGCTCGATATCCTTCAGTAAGTCATCAGCGTCCACCACCTTTCCTTCACGAGATTTCATCCGACCTTCCGGCAGTGATACCATCCCATAGGAAAAGTGATATAAGCCTTTGGCCCAGGGATAACCAAGCATTTCCATGATTTTGAAAAGGCACTGGAAATGATGATTCTGCTCTTCCGCCACCACGTAAATCGATCGCGCCAGAGAAAATTCTTCCTGCTTAAGTACCGCGGTTCCGATATCCTGGGTCGTGTAGAGAGCCGTACCATCGGCGCGCAACAAAGCCTTTTTGCCCAGATCTTTAAGATCAACCTGGACCGAGCCATCAGTGTCGTGAGTGAATATTCCGCGTTCGATTCCTTTGGCAACAATATCGCGTCCAAGACCGGAGGTCTTGGATTCATAGTACCATTTGTCAAACCCGACGCCATAAGCGAGGTAAGTTTCCCGAAAACCCGAAAGTACCCATTCGTTCATTTGCTGCCACAATTCCCGGACTGCTGGAACTCCTGCTTCCCATTGTCGCAACATCGTTCGCGCGGCAGTGCCGAATTCCGAATCAGGCAAGTTGAAAAATTTTTCTTTCTCTTTGCCCTCGGGAGGCTGTTTGGGATCAAACCCTTGTTGCTTGGCCCAGGAAATGTATTCCGCGTGAAAGTGTTTTTCGAACATGACGTAGTAATTGCCCACAAAATGATCACCTTTTTGGTTCTCACTTTGCGGAGTTTTACCGTCACCGAATTTCTGGTACGCTACCATGGACTTGCAGATATGGATACCGCGGTCGTTTACCAGGATCGCCGCCACGACATCAAACCCGGCGGCTCGCAGTAATTGGATAAGAGACCAGCCCAAGGTGTTATTGCGGACGTGACCGAGATGCAGAGGCTTGTTGGTGTTCGGGGAGGAATATTCAACCATGACTCTCTCGCTCGTCTTTGATGCCTGCCCGTAGGCCGGGCCTTCTGACATGACCTGTTCGATCACCAGTTTGGCAAAAAAAGCCGAGTCCAAGGTAACATTGACGAAGGGGCCTGCAGCTTCCGCTGTGCCGACATAATCTTTGGCCGCTAGAAAACTAGCCAACGCTGTCGCTAATGACTTAGAATCGCGCTTGACCGGTTTGGCAAAACGGAAACACGGAATGGAAATATCGGCCGCGACGTGAGCGGGAGGTGCCTGTATTTCGACTGGCACATCAGCAGGAAGTTTTAGGGCATCATGGACATCAGCTCGAACTTGATCGCGCAGTTTTTGGACGGTTGTTGTTTTCATGGATTCTTCCCTTCAATAGAATTTCGCTGCCAAGGTTGGGTCATGCAGTGAAAACCGCCATGTCCCAGTAACAACTGGGGACACGGAACGGCCACCACATAGCGCTGTTTATCCCGGATTTCAAATGTCGGATCGATAAACCGATCCGCCTGGACAAACTCATAACCTACCCGACAAAGCTCTTCTATCGTAGCATAATTGCAGTCTGGAATCAAGGTGAGCCCGGGTCGCAAAGTGAAAAGATTTGAACCTTCCCACCGCTGCTCGCGGTCTTGGATGAGACGATCATGGCCGCCACAGGATATCAGATTGTTGACAGGAACTTTGTAATGGTCGAACGCGGTCAGGAGACTGGGAAATTCCCCGATCTTCACCGATCCATTTTCTGACAAGGTCAACGCCAGCACCTTGACACCCACTTGCCCATTAGACGGCTCAATCAGCGGTTTGTAAACCACGAAGTCCCCATCATTGATCTGGGAGTAAATCGTATCGAGGTGCATACACATGCGATCGCGTGGCATGCTGACCGCCAGAATGTTTCTGATACCGAGGTCAAATAAGGAAGTGCGACACAAGGAGAGGATTGTTTCGAGTTTGGTCCGCTCGCTAACCCCGACCATCAACAGATCTTCACGCAGGGGGAAAACGTCTCCCCCTTCCATGTTGTAAGGTTCCTGCGGCAGAATCAAATGATCCTTTGAAAGCGAATAAACGGGATGATATTGTAATATCGCTTTCATGACAATCGCTTCGCGCATTCGAGGCACTTTGGCGAAAAGAGACAAGAAAATCTTATCCCCTACTACCGCCGCCATGTCACGTGTAAACATGGAATTTGGAATAGGATTAGCGATGACCCGGCCATCCAGTTTGCCTGAGAAAACACAATTGACGAAGTCGGTAGTCGAAAGAGCTTCGGGATCACCCATCTCTTGGTGAATTCCGATATCGAGAGCCAAGATCTTTTTGAGATGCGAACAAGCATCAATCGTTTCCCCAAAAAGTGCCTCTAAAAACAGAACTCCAGAGGGACCGGTCACTTTTTGCATGCAGGCGACCAAAACACCGAATTCTGATCTTGCCCGAGGGACATCGAGAATGTCGTCAAACAACAGCTGCTGAGCTTGTTCTGGTGAGACTGCTTCCAAGGCAGTCTCAGGAAAATTGACGACGACCTGGCGCAATAGCCCGTTCTCATTTCGTACACACAAATTTGACACACCAGCACCACATTGACGGTTGCTTTCGCTTATTTCCTGCATAAATACCTCCTATGGTTGCAGGGTTAATGTAAAGTTCCTACCACCCTACCAACTTTCTAAAAGGTTGTCAATCGAGGCAAACTGTGGTATTTTAAAGAATACAATTCACTTGAAAACATATGCCAAAAATAAACCCGACCAAGGTCGCCTCAAAAATATATCGCGAAGTATTAGCCATACAAAGGAACGAAAGAGTCCTCATTGTCGCAGATTTTCGTCCCGCAAATTACCAAGTCGCAACTATTTTAGGAAAAACGATTTCCTCCCAGGGTAATCACTTTAATATTGTTTTTCAAAAACCTCGAGCCAAAGGACAGCCCATGGACATGACTGTGTACTCCGCTCTATTACAAAAACCAAACGTCCTAATTTCCCTCGGCCGGATTGGCAATGATCCTTTTATGGGCAAGAAAGTATATCGACATAACGGACGCACCTTTGAAAATTATTTTTACTATTTAATTGATGGGGGCATTTCCCGCGGAGCCTATGGTTTTACCGACACCGCTGAGGAATACTGGAATTTGATTGACCTTGATTATAGCAAAATGCATCGACTGGCCAATATTTTAAAAAAGCATTTAGATAAAGCTGAAGCCGTCATAATAAAAGATCCGCCCACCGGGACTGAATGTCATTTTGAAATTCGCCGTCATCGCGCCTGGCTAGATGATGCTTTTTATCATCAGCCGGGACACTCCGGCAACCTGCCGGCCGGAGAAGTTTTCATCACTCCCGATCGGCATACCGGAGAAGGAACTATCTTTGTGCGGGGCAGCGGCCAGCTAATAAAACTTACTCGTCGGCTGGCAACCCCCATGAAACTACGCGTGAAAAATAATCTAGCCGTAGATTTCGTTGGTCCAACCGCCCATCAGTTAGAACGAGATCTCGCCGGGATAGCCAATGATATGGTAAAGAAAACACGTACCGGGAAACTTTCGAAACAAAAAATGTCTGAATACCAGCACAATATTTACCATGTGGGCGAAATCGGTTTTGGTCTGAATCCCAAAGCCAGGATTGGCGGCAAAAATATGCTAATTGACGAAAAGACGTATGGCACGGTACACATTGCTCTCGGAGACGACTACGATGGAGATTCTCCGGCCCCGATTCATTTGGATCAGATGATCGGCTATCCGGAAGTATATCTGATAACCAACGGTAAAAGGCAGCTGATTTTGCGCAACAAGGAATATTTATTCGACCTTTAAATTGGCGAGGATAATTTTTTCCGCCACTAG
This sequence comes from uncultured Candidatus Saccharibacteria bacterium, assembly GCA_965230955.1. GTDB lineage: Bacteria > Patescibacteriota > CALEFQ01 > CALEFQ01 > CALEFQ01 > CALEFQ01. The sequence goes on from OZ246404.1 coordinate 631,658, forward strand.
TCCTTGACACCGCAGTCAAGAATTGATAGAGTGCTCGGATCTTGTTTCTTCGCGCCTATAGCTCAATTGGATAGAGCACCGGACTACGAATCCGTCGGTCAGGGGTTCGAATCCCCTTAGGCGCATGAAGAGCGGCTATAGCTCAATTGGATAGAGCGCTGGACTTCGAATCCAGAGGTCGGGAGTTCGATCCTCCCTAGCCGCAAACGGAGCGCACCTGTAGCTCAGTTGGATAGAGCAGTGGACTTCTAATCCACCGGTCGCGGGTTCGAGCCCCGCCAGGTGCATGCTACAACGCGGCAGTAGCTCAGTTGGATAGAGTATCAGACTCCGAATCTGAAGGCCGGGGGTTCAAATCCCCTCTGCCGCATTATCGGGCCAGTAGCTCAGATGGATAGAGCACGGGACTCCTAATCCTGAGGCCACGGGTTCGAATCCCGTCTGGCTCATGCCTTAACCGACAGACCTTGCAGAAATGCACTAGGCTGTCGGTTTTTTCTTGCAAAAAAAAACACCGGCCAATCGTCGATGTTTTTGATCAAATAGTCTCGCACAGCAAATCAAGGATCTGGGATTATCACCATCCGAACTGACGCCCCACGTCTTCAGAAGTTTCACGCCTACGGGCAACCGTAAGAATTCCGTTTTGGGCAATAATTTTTGCTGGCGAGGACAACAAGCAATGATGTGAACTCAAGGCATCTTGATAAGCCCCAGTATCTAAAATACCGAGATATTGTTCAGGCATTTCTTTATCCGCCGCTGGGCTAATTACCGGTAAAGACAAATAGCCATTACCTGTGTATTTATCATCAGAATCACACGAAGAACCGGCCAGCCAAACACGCGCCAATGATTGGCTAGTCAAATTATTGACCGGCACAACCTGCCATTTCTGTTGAACCGCCCAAGTATCACACAAGTCATTCATAAAACTACCGTCCAGAACATACCATTTACGAGCTACCGCTTTCTCAATATCTTTTTGGTGTATGACTTTAAAAACTGAGATCTGCGCCGGTGCCACCAAATGTCTCCCCCACTCGACAATAATATCTGGGGATACCTGATACTTGGATTGAAAGGTAGCCAACACCTCAACAATACCACGCACCGTTCGATCAATTGAATAAGATTTATTTTTTTCGTAAGTAACAGGAAATCCGCCCCCCATATCAATTGCATTCAGACCGGGATTGAGTTTTTTTAGAAAAACAAAAACCTTCATAGCTTCACGTAATAATTTGACCAGATCATCCGGATTTTCTACCTGTGATCCGATATGATAATGAAGCAATTTCAGATTCTTGATGTGTCCTATTTTCTTAATTTCGTCCGTTGACATACCAAATCGATTCACTTTCTTATCCCAATGAGACTGAACTTTTACATCAATATCTATTCTGACCCCGACATCCGCATTTACACGCCATTTATGACTGTTAAAATACTCCAACTCGTCAGTATCTTCGATGACTGGAATTACTTTTAGCCCTCTAGTCTTAAGATCGGTAATTAGCCCTAAATACTGATTCGTTTTAGGGCCGTTACATATGATCTTAATTCTATCATTGAATCTATCCTGTTCCCACAGTTTTTTAACCAGCCAAAGTTCGTTAGCTGAACTCACTTCCAAATTACCATCCTCACTAATGACCGGCAGAACATATTCTTTGTTCTGATTGACTTTCATTGGATAATGATAAAAAAACTTTCCCTTATAGTGAAAGTTTTTTATGTGCCGCGAAAAAGAATCAATCAAAAAATTTAGACGTTGTTCAATCACAAAAGGAAACACGATTTCCAACGGCGTTCCAAATTTCTTGATAATATCAGGAAGATTATACTGATAATTCCCTTCGTTAACTACCAATTCTCCTTCCTTGTTTATATCATAAAAATCGGTGTCGAGTTCTTTTTTGCCCAGCTTCCAAATCTTTTTATAATCAGGATTATGATTGCCCATTGCTATTTTTAATTTTTAATTTTTAATCCCCAATTTAAAGATCTATAATAATTCGTAATTAGAAGTGTATCATATCCAGGCATCTTGTAAATATTCGCACTAGAAAACCTTTCTTGTGTTTAACCAATTCAAACCATCCCGGACGGCCTTTTGAGCAGTGGCGGTATCGTGCCCGCCGCGTTGGTAAAATTTCCACTCAAACTGACCTTTCGGAAGCTTTCTCGATATTAATCTCCCGTAGCGTAAAGACTTAGTGAAACTAACGCACCGGTCTTGTTTTCCATGGCCAATAAACATTTTTGCCCGAGATAAATACCCAATATTTGACATCGGCGATAAATCGTCAAGATTTTCCAAATGACGCTTCCACTGAGATTTCAAGATACCCCGATACAGATGAGAATACCCGTCTTCTTTCATACTTTCCAAAAAGCGCTTATTTGTTTCTTCTCCAGGAACACTACCACACGAACCACTATCAACCACCGGGAAAATCAAAATTAATTCCTTAATCAATGGATTGAAACGAGGCAAAAGAGGGATATAGGTACCCCCGAAACTCCGGCCGACAAAAACCACTCGTTGGTATTTAAAACGGCGCTTGTCATTAAGTAAGGCATTCTTCCCAACACAACCATTGGTAAAATACTTATACAAATCCAGGAAGGTCTTAATACAGTTTTTGGGGGTGAAAACCCCATCACTGCGTCCGTAACCAAGATAATCAGGCACAAATAAGTCAAAGCCCGCTTGATTGATTATATCGGCTCCTGGCAGTGTTCCGTTATCTGGCGGCAGAGGTGCGCCAATTCCATATACAACAACCTGCTTAACGGGATGACTACAAGGATAGTACATGCCAGCAATTTTTTTGAATTTATATAGTTGACTTCTGGCCATTTTTGAAATGTTTAAATAGGGCCGGGGGAAACTTACTGTTTCTCCCAGCCCCAAACTACCTCAGATTCCGATTTCAATTGTCGGGGTAGCTGCCTGCCAACTGTGCAGGTCAAAGCGAGCAACTTCGAATAAAGGGCTACGCTTACGTTCGATGTTCACCATCAAGGTTCCCAATTTCGAAAGTGCCTGATCCGGTGCCAAGTAACTATACAGACACCCAACCGTCAGCGATTCCCCGAAACTATTTACCAATTCAGGAATCAAGGCAAGATTCTTGCGCGTGAATGACAGATTAGAAATTTGGAGTTTCCGCTTAGCCCATTCGATAACTCGTTTCTCCAATGGAAATCCTGTCAAATCATCTGGGCAAGGTTCTTTTGTTGAAATTGTCAGGTCGCATTTTACCGACAGCTCACGGTACGTAGAATACCTGAACTGTATTCGGTCGTACAGTTGTCGCACTTCCTCAACGGCTTGCGAATAGATCAGAGAGTGCCGATCAAGAATCCTAGATATTTCACCGTTTTCGGCATCTGTCGATATAACTCCCAGGTCGGCAAACACCACTGCCACCGAAACATTGATGTTGGTACAGTATTCAGTAACAACATCCAGCAGGCGCCTTACGGCAAGCCATTTACCGCTCACCCTGCTCCCTTCGATACTTGTGGCCTCCGCCAGCAAGCGCGACTCATTGATTGGCCCTTCTTGGTACAGGGGACAGACCGGAATCACAAAATGTAATCCGTGCCGAGGAATCAACATATCCCAATTCTGGCAATGGATATCCATATCCCGATCTTTTCCCCTGATACTACGAAGTTTCTTCTCGAAACTACTTCGAAATTCGCTATCAGGTACCATTTTCCCCTCCCTTCTGAAAGACAAAAACAGAAAATAGATGATTTCAATTTTAGCAATAACCGCAAAAAAGTCAAGCGGAAAACAAAAGCCTGTAATTCACCACTACACTTTTTATTCCCCCCCCCTATATCCCCTGTTACCCTAAAAGTCAAAAACCGCCCGCCGAGTCGGCGGGCGGTTTTGTTATAATCGAGCAGTTATCCGGCCCACCCAGGTCACTCGATACTATTTTTCTGTGGCTGGGGAGATAGGATTCGAACCTATGTATGGCGCCTCCAGAGGGCGCTGCCTTACCGCTTGGCTACTCCCCAATAAAGTCAAAAGTCAAAAATCAAAAGTAAAAAGTTGGAATATCGAACTTTAGACTTTTGACTTTTGACTTTTTACTTCCTCAAGTATCGCCCAACGGCGATTGATGAACTAATGATCCCCAACAGCACTCCCAGGGCCACCATGCCGCCGGCAATCCAAAGCATATTCTGGGTGAAAAAATGCACCATGTCAAGGCTTTCCCCTTCGAAGAAGGCTGTGATTTTAGGATTGGCGGCATTGAGAATCGGATAAAGCAAAACCAATGTAACCACCGCGCCAATAATGCCATAGATGACACCTTCCAGTAAAAATGGCCCGCGAATAAACCAATTAGTCGCGCCGACCAGTTTCATGATTCCGATCTCCTCTTTGTGGGTATATATAGCCAGACGAACGGTATTGAAAACCACTAAAATCGCAATTATCACGAAAGCTCCACCGACGGCGATACCGCCCTTCCGGATAGTACTGGCGATCCGCACCAGCCGGTCAATCACGTCTTTATTTTCCTGAAAATCAACTTTTAGAATTACGTCGGAGAAACGATCGCTTGATAAATAATCGGATATTCCCTCATAATCCTCAGTCTGAATCGCCTTGATCACCAGTGAGGCTTCCAGTGGATTCTCCTGGAGTTCTTCCAACGATTTCAGGATCAAATCGTCGTCTTTATGAGCTTGCTTGAATTGATTCAGCGCTTCTTCCTTGCTGATGAATTTTGTCGTCTCCACATTGTTCAAGTTTTGAACCTGCGCTCGCACCTCTAAAATTCGATCCTCCTGAGCCGCGGTTTTGAAATAAACCGTCAGGTCGACCTTCTTTTGGACCTGATCTACCGCCGCGTTGGCCAGCAAGTTCAAGATGACGATCGTAGTAATGATAAAAAGCGTCACGACCATAATAACAGTGGTCGCCACACTTAACCAAATATTGCGCCAAAAATTATCCAGACCGAATTTTACGACTCTAAGGAAACCAGACATAAGGGAAAGCCAAAGGTCAAAAGTCAAAGGTCAAAAATTGATGAACAACTTTTTACTTTTGACTTTTTACTTTTGACTTAGAGTATGTACTTCCCCGTATCTTGATTGCGGACTAATTTGCCTTCGTCCATCGTAATGACTCGGCGCTTGATCGCATTCACAATTTCACGATTATGACTAACCATCACCACCGTCGTGCCCAGCTCGTTTATTTTCAGGAGTAACTGAACGATTTCCCAGGCATTGAGTGAATCCAAATTCCCGGTCGGCTCATCGGCCACCAGCAGCTTCGGCTTATGAATCAAAGCGCGTGCTATCGCTACTCGCTGTTTTTCTCCGCCGGAAAGCTGATGTGGGAAAAGATTCGCCCGCTTGCTCAAATTAACGATATCAAGAATTTTGGGAACTTGTTCTTTTATTTCGCGCCGTGAACGTCCGCAAACTTCCATGGCAAAAGAAACATTCTCCGCCGCCGTCTTTTTTTCCAATAATTTGAAATCTTGGAAGACGACGCCAATCTGACGACGAAACATCGGTATATGCTTTTTTTTGATCAAACCGACGTCCCAGTTATTGACTACGATGCGTCCCTTGTCCGGCTTCTCTTCGGCAATCAACAAACGAACCAGTGTCGATTTACCGGCACCGCTCTGCCCCACAATCGTCACAAATTCACCATCAGCCACATTAAAACTGACGTCTTCCAACGCGACGACCTTTTGTTTGGCATAATCTTTACTAACGCCTTCGACCTCAATCATAGTTCAACCTTAAAATGACGGCTCCGACCAGCGCTGAGGCTGGTCTTTTTTTTCTCCCGCATGGATGCTGGAGTGAACCGTAAATATATTTTATCACACTTGAATTAACGCCGCAAGCGGCAAAAGCCCCTGATTCTTAGGCATTTTTACGGCCAACTTGCCATTTCAAGAAGCTTTCCACAAAACCTGTCAATTCTCCGCCCAAAACACGATCAGGCGCCTTTTCCTCATATTCAGTCCGGTGATCTTTTACCATTTTATACGGGTGAAGGACGTACGAGCGAATCTGGTTTCCCCAACCCGCTGAAACATGCTGTCCGCGCGCTTTCAAGCGTTCCTCTTCCGCCTGGCGCTGTTGCAAGGCCAGTATCTTGGCTTGCAAAATTTTCAGCGCGGTCTCTTTGTTTTGATACTGAGAACGTTCGGTCTGACACTCCACCACCAATTTAGACGGAATATGGGTCAGACGCACTGCGGAACTTGTTTTGTTTACTTTTTGACCACCGGCACCGGAAGAACGAAAGGTATCCACGCGCAAATCCTCGGGATCAACGGCAATTTCTTTGGGATCCTCGATTTCCGGAATAACTTCCACCAGGGCAAATGAAGTTTGGCGCAGAGCATCGGAATTGAACGGCGATTGTCGTACCAGCCGGTGGACGCCGCCCTCCGACTGTAACATCCCGTAAGCGTAGCGTCCGATCACTCGAAAGGTCGAGCTCTTGATCCCGGCTTCTTCACCTCGGCTTTCGGCAACCATTTCAACATTGAATTCTTTTTTTTCGCAGTAGCGTAAAATCATTCGGCGCAACATCTCGGCCCAATCCTGGGCGTCAACTCCGCCCGCTCCGGCATGAATAGAAACGATCGCATTACGTTCGTCGTATTGACCGCTCAGCAGAACTTGGAATTCATGTTTTTCAAAAAGAGTCGCCAGGTCTTTGGCTTTCTGGCGTAATTCCGGATAAATCGCTTCCGCTCGTTCCTTTTCCGCCTCACGCGACATCTCCAGCGCTTCCCGCGTCTCGCGCTCCAGGCCTTCCCATAATTCCACTTGCTGTTTGAGCGATCCCAGCCGCTGCATTATTTCTCTGGCGCGCTGATTATTTTTCCAAAACTCCGGCTCTTCACTCAGAGCCGTCAGTTGGATTATTTTTTGTTTTTTACCCGAGATGTCAAAGAGAGTCCAATGTCTTTTGGATTCGCTGAATCAAATCTTCGAGACGGGTAATGGTTTCTTTCATATAAAAATTATAATTACTTCCAGGTGAATGATCCGGCCGCCAGTTTGATGCCCCCATTCAAGTTCACAGCGATATCAAGATCGCCCAATTCCGCGGTGGTATACATCCTAACCTGGCGATCATCTAAAAATTTACGCAATTCCGGCGATGCCTGCTCCTGAAATTCCGACCAACTGGCGGATTTTATAACCAGACGCGGATTAACAGCCTCGATGAAAGACTGCTCGTTCGCGTCGAAACCGTCATTACCGTGATGAGGCAAAATCATAACCGCAGAAGATAAATCCGCCTCAGCCGCCAGCAATTCCTCCATACTGGATCCATAGATATCGCCCGGCATGAGAATCGCCGTCTCGCCAAAAATCAGCCGCGCCACCAGGGAATTATTATTTACCGCCTCGTCGTTTTCACTGATCCCCGATAAAGTTTTTTCCGGATGCAAAATTTCCAGCCGTACATTGTCTTCCAATTCCACAACCTCGCCGCGCGCCACCAGCTTGACCCGGTCGGTCACCTGCCCCAAGGACTTGGCCAGTTCCGCGTAAGTATCAAAAGGATAGCCTTCACCGTTGATGTAAATCCGGCCGACATCAAAATTGTTCAAAATTTCCGACGCCCCGCCAATATGATCCCAATGCGGGTGACTTAAAAACAGGTAATCAATTTGGCTTATTCCGCGCCGGCGCAGAGCCTCAATTACCACATTGGCGCGACTCGGGTGAGCCGTATCAAAAACCAAAACTTTTCCGGATGGCGTTCGCGCGATGTAACAATCGCCGTGCTCGGTCGCCACCGCCGTAAAATTTAAATCATCCGCCGAAGCAAAATCCGGCCCCGCCGCCACTCGCGGAGCAGCGGACTTAACACCGACATCTTTGCCGGCGGACAGATCCATCGCCAGCGCCGGGATACCGGATGTATCGAGATTTTCGAATTCCGGTTTCAGCTCTATCGTTTGCTGTTTAAAATCATTGGGGATTTGGAGCGCAAAAGTAAAAGTTCCTTCTTGACCCGGCCCAACTTCCGACTGGTCCAGCCAAGCAACCCGCCGATCATCAACCCACCGGTTAGCCGCCTTGAAATGATTAGCCGCTTCAGCATCGGTCAACGACAAAGCCAGAGGATTGGCACCAAAGTTTTTCCAAACGGTGTTGCCGGTATTTTTATAGCGCGCCCAAGCGGTCACGGTACTTCCCGGCTTGACGGCCGGCGGCAACGAATGATCAATCAATTCCAGGCCGTATTTCGGATCCTCCACGGTCAGCCGCCACTCGATCGGTTCCAGACCCTTAAGCGGTTTTAAATTCGTATCAACCACATTGAATCTGGCCGTGTATTTGCCCGGATCTTGATCAGTATCAATAGTAAAGAAAAAATGACCTCTCTGTCCGACCGCGACCTCATCCTCCCAAAGTTCAACTTTATTTTGAGACATCCAAGTAGAGTGATCCGTATACCACGGATCACTGATTAGCTTGGCCGACTCCAATAAAACCGAGTCCGGTCCATCGTGCGTCCAGCGATCCGGACCGGTATTTTCGATCTCCAGCCAGAGATTACTCTTTTGGCCGGGAATCAACTTGGGATTTTCCGACTGGGCAATAAAAGTTGCCGATTGCGTCGACTTGCCGGCAAATATCTCCGACAAACTAAAAGTCCCCGTGGCCAAGCGCGCCAGAAGCGCGATGACAATAACCGGGATAACGCAGATGGCTATTTCTTTATAGGCGGTACGGAGAAGAGGCATACGACAATTATACAAGATTGGTCCCAGACTTCAACCCAAGTAATATCAAATCACAAATAACCAATATCAAATAAATGATCAAGTCTCAATTACAAATGTTTATAATTGGAGCTTGAATTTTATTGGATATTGGTTATTTGTTATTGGATATTACTTCAGCAGTTTTACAATCTCACTCGGCAACTCCGCCACTTTTACTCCCGCCGCCTCGAGCGCCTCTTGCTTGGATTGCGCCGTGCCCGCTTTGCCGGAAACGATCGCGCCGGCGTGCCCCATGGTCTTGCCCGGCGGCGCCGTCCGTCCGGCAATATAGGCCACCACCGGTTTGGTCACGTGATCTTTGATATATTCGGCCGCGGCTTCTTCCAAATTGCCGCCGATCTCGCCGATCAAAACAATCTTATCCGTCTCCGGATCTTTTTCAAACAATTCCAAAACATCGATATAATTACTGCCAACAATCGGATCGCCGCCGATCCCGACACAAGTACTTTGACCAATCTTGTTTTTCGACAAATGATTAACGATTTCGTAAGTCAGCGTCCCGGATTTGGAAACAACACCGACCCGCCCGTGCTGAAAAATCTTGGCCGGCATAATTCCAGCCTTGGCTTCGCCCGGCGTGATCACTCCCGGACAATTCGGCCCGATAACGTGCAAGCCTTTTTCGCGCGCGAAATTCACAATCGCCAGTGCGTCATGGACCGGCACATGCTCGGTAATGATTATCAGATTCAAACCCGCCGCCAGATCTTCTAAGGCCGATTTCTTCACAAACGGCGCCGGGACAAAATGTATCGCCCAATTTTTATCGGTTGTGCGGGCGGCCGGCTGGCCGCCCCTACCGGACAACGCTTCGGAGATCGTGTTAAATACCGGCACCCCTTCGATTGTCTGTCCCCCTTTCTTCGGAGTGACCCCGGCCACGATATTCGTCCCGTATTCCAGCATCATTTTGGTATGAAAAGAACCTTGACCGCCGGTAATCCCACGAACGATGAAACGAGAGTTTTTGTTGATTAGGATTGACATGGAATAATTCAGAATTCAAAATGAAAAAGGCAAAATCATTGTAATTATACTTATTCCTGCTATTATGTACAGACGCTTTGGAGGCATAATCATATTCACGAAAGGAGGATAAAATCGTGAACGCAAAGCATTGGGGATTCTATTTGACATTCAAAATTTTGGCATTGGCTTTAGCCGCGGTTTTTGTGACCGGATGGATCGGCAACGCGACGCCCCAAACAATCATATCACATGGGGTTATCGCTGTATCCCTGAACACTATCGGTGCAGTTTTTGTCGTCGCCCTCACTATATTTGCCGCGTTGTTGGACTATTATTGCACTTGGCTACTATTGGATTGGCATCGGCCAAAAGAATGGTACGGCGGGAGTAACTTTTTCTTGCCTCTTTGTGCTATTGGCCCGCTCCTCGGATTACTGGTTACTGTCATCATGGGTCGAATCCAAACATACGAACATTTATGGCTCTACCTGATCATCGTCAGTTGTTCTCTACCCACCATGATCATCCCAACAATTATCCTGCTTCGTTCACCCGAACCACCGAAGTTTCCGAGTTAAGCCCCTACCACTATTCCCCGACCTGCTGCCGACAGCAGGTTTTTTCTTTATCCGCGCAGGCGCCATCTATCACTCAGGACATAATACCTTAATTTCTATTGACGAAGCTAGACTGGATAGTTAGAATGCAACGATAGTCACAAATCATTCAACTGTTTTCATGAAAAGGAGGATGATCATGACAACAATTGCAAGAAGAGCTCTATTAAGCGTGTGGGACAAGACAGATATCGTGATGTTCGCACAAGGATTAAACCAACGCGGGTTCGAAATCATCTCGACTGGTGGCACAGCGAAGGTGTTAACCGATGCCGGAATTTCTGTCACCACTGTCGAACAAGTAACCAGTTTCCCGGAATGCTTCGGCGGAAGATTAAAGACTCTTCATCCCAGAATAATGGGCGGCATACTGCGACGACGCGACAACATCACAGACAATGAATCAGCTATTTTGCTGGGCATTGCCGATATCGACCTGGTGGTTGTCAACTTATACCCCTTCCAAACGGTCACGAGCCAGCCAGACTGCACATTCGAGGAAGCGATTGAAAATATCGACATCGGCGGTCCAAGTATGATCCGAGCAGCCGCCAAGAATCATGAGTCCGTGGTAGTTGTGGTTGATCCGCGCGATTATCGCAAAATTTTGCGGGAACTTGCGCCAGGTTATACCTGGATCAGTCCGCAACTGAAATTCCAGTTGGCAGTAAAAGTTTTTAAACTTACTGCTAAATACGACCGGGCAATCTATAATTACTTAAAAAACAGATATTAGACAAAATCGTCAACGTGACTATCATATCGATCCAGCCTATCCATTAGAGATAGGCTGTTTCTTTTTTCGGCAACAGAGCAAATAGATAATGGGCAAAATGCCGGCCGTATTCAGAATCAAAATCAGGACAAACCAGACCGGCTGATTGTTTCGTCCGGCGCGCCAGAGGCCAAAGCCCTTCCAGACCATTTCCCAGATCATTAAGGGAATTAGCCAGATTAGCCATGGGCTTAAATCGATGGTTTCGAGAATCATAAAGTTTCACTAATTAATCTCATTGTAATCATTCTTATTGACAGTTGTTTTTTTTCGTGAAAGAATGGCAACAGAGAAACAAATCAATGTCATTTCCAGATAGGAGGGACGATATGAATGACATAACAAAGTTATGGATTAGAATTGGCAGTAGCGATCTTGCCGCCGCGATCTGTGTGTTAATAATCCTGGGGACATTCGATGCCAAGTCGACAGAGGTAATCAAGACTTTTATAGCTATCCTGGCTTTAGTCGGCTGGTTTTTTACCACCATGATTCACTCCTGTTGTATCGCGAATCTCGTTTATCCAGGCAAGACTGGAGATAAAAAGTTTTTCTTAGGGGCCCCTGTAATTTTGATTGGGACGTTGATAATAACAGTATCCGGATCTCTTCAGTACAATTGCGCCGCTTCCTTTCCCTATCTATTTTCCCTAGGCATAGCCGCCAAAATCATGTGGTATCACTGGCTAACTTTCTATCCAAAACCACAAGAATGAATGGTTATGATTCGACTCTCAAACCTGTTGGCACGACGCTAACAGGTTTTTTATTTGGAAAACACTTACCTGCACCAATAAATTATTAATTCCGGATTGCCACAATCTCCCGCGCCGCTTTTTCCATTTCGTCTTCAAACTTTATTCCCGCCTTCAGCAAAATCGCCTTCGCTTCTTTTTCTCTAGTGCCGACCACGCGCAAGACAACGGGAATACTTAAACCTTTTTCTTTCACGAAATCAACCAGCCCCTGCGCGATCTCGTCCGCCCGTGTGATTCCGCCGAATATATTGATAAAAATCTTTTTCACCCCCGGCTTTTTGAGCGCGATCGTCAGCGCTTTTTTCATTTGCTCGGACGTCGCTCCGCCGCCGACATCAAGAAAATTCGCCACTCGGCCGCCGAAGTGCGCCAGCGTGTCCAGCGTCGCCATCACCAGCCCGGCGCCATTGCCAATCACCGCGATATCGCCGTCAAGCTCGACATAAGACATACTTTCCACGTTCGCCTCTTTTTCCAACGCGGTATAATCGTCCGTTTTATACTTCGCCAGTTCGGGATGACGAAAAAGCGCGTTGTCATCGATAACCACTTTCGCATCCAGCGCCATCAATTCGCCTGATTTTAACCGTACCAGTGGATTGATCTCAACCAAGGTCCCATCTTTTTCCACAAACAAGCGATACAGTTTTTGGATGATATCAATCACTTCGGCGGAAATACCGACTTGAGATTTTATATTTTGAATTTCCTTTGAATTTTGGATTTTAAATTTTTTGATTTTATCGGGGTTCTCCGCCGCAATCGTTTCCACATCAACACTTCCCTCTTCACAAAAAACGACCATCGGACATTTGGCTACTCGATCAATCGTGATAGACAAATACATCTCAGCGCTCACGTCGAGAAAGCCGTAAATCAGGATTTCCTCGACCTTGAGCCCGCTAATCGTCATATCAAAAATGCGTGCCACTTCACGCTCCACAATCTCTGGTTTGTTATCGACAAAAACTATACCGCCAGCCTTCTTGCGCTTGCCTTTAGCCACCTGCGCCTTGATCGAAACTTTGGGCCCCATTTTGTATACTTCCGCCGGTACAGCTTCGCCTTTTCTAATTAAAACGCCGCCGGGAGTACGGATCCCGTATTGCTCGAAAATTTCTTTGCCTTGGTATTCTTTTAAATTCATAAATTAAGTATCAGGTAACAATTAACAAGTAACAAATAAGAAAATTCCCTTCCAATTTGTCACTTGTTACCTGTTACTTGATACCTGATATCCCGTTTCCACCGCCTTTACATTATCATCCGGTAATTTTTTCGGAATCGCCCGGCGCAAATTTACTTTCGATAAATCAATCTCCAGGTAAGCCAAGAGAGAACCCAGCGCGATTGTGCTGCCATAAATCGGCTTGCCGAATTTTTCTCGCCCCAGGCCAAAAAAATCATGAACATCGCCGTCGGTCCGCACTCCTTTTTGGGCAATGATATTGCGCCCGGTGAATTTCTTGCCGGTCACCCCAAGTTCGAGCAGAAAATCAGCTTGATCGACGACTGGATTTACCACCTTTTTTTTATCAAACGCGATATAAGCCACACTGGCTCCGCCGCGCGAGGCCGCGTCGTAATCATTAAGGACGGTAACGTCAACATCGAGCTGCATTAAAATCTCGCCCAAAATCGCCGCCAGCATTTTGACGCCTTGTCCGCCCGTCCCGGCCACAATAATTTTCGCGTGGTTTAACATATCCTTAATTTCCGGGCGAGCGCCCTCCTTCGCTAAAGCTACGGAGGATGAACCGCTCGCCCCTACTAACATCTCTTAATATCTTAATATTCTTAATATCTTTTTTTAATCTTTTTTCACAATCCCAATCTCGCCATCCGCTAACAAACCAACAGGTTTCGGATTTATTTTGAACTGCTCCTTGTACGCCAGAATCATCTCCGCCGGACTTTTTACTTTGTTCATCTTACCCCAGCGCTCGGGACAATCGGATTTGATATCAACCAGCGCGAAACCCGGCCAAGCCAGCGCTTCGGCCAAACATTTTTTCAGATGCGGCACATGAAAAACAGTCGAACGAGCGTAAAAATACCGGCGATTGGAAGTGATTATTCCCTGAATATTTATCGGATTGGCTTCCGATCCTTGAGGAGTGGTAAGAGTGACGCTCCCCGGCCGTGTCGTCGGCGCACTTTGTCCGCCGGTCATACCGTATATTTCATTATTAACCAGAACGACTGTAACATTGGCATCGCGCCGGCTGGTGTGGAGCAAATGATTTCCGCCGATACTGGTCAAATCGCCGTCACCGGAAGCCACGACAACTTTTAAGTCCGGCCGATAGGCCGCGATTGCTTCCGCCACTGGCAGAGCCCGCCCGTGCGTGGTATGAAGAGAATCCATCTTGAAATATCCCGCCATCCGTCCGGTACAGCCGATCCCGGAAACCACGGTGGCATTTTTGCTATTTAATCCCGCCGCCGCCATGACACCCGCCAGCTGGTGAAAAATAATACCAATGCCACAACCGGCACACCATAGTGTCGGCATTCGTTCTTGTTTAATTAAGTCTTTAGCTTCGGCCATAAAATATTCTTATCCGTAAAATGAATATTTTTTCGCGCCTAGAGCCGCCTTCGGCTAAACGGCGCTCAAAAACATTCATTTTACAGATATACTTTCTAATTGTTTTAATACCGGCGTCAATTTAATCTCGCCGCCGAGTAGCGCTATCCGCCTCACCTCGCGCTTTAACACGCGTTCGATCTCGCCGGCGTACTGGCCGTCATTGGCTTCAACTACCACGATTTTTTTATAATCTTTGGCCGCGTCCTTTAGTTCTTTCTCCAATATGGGATAAAGTCGGATCGGCCGGAAATATCCATAATCAGGTTGTAATTCAGCACACAGACGCGAACTGATGCCAAAAGAGATTAACAATGTATCGCTCTTTTTATTCGGAACGTACTCAAAAAATTTGTATTTTTCAGCCGCGGTCAGAATCTGTTTCTTCTTGGCCCAATACCAATCCTGATAGAGCTTGGAATCGGCCGTGCGGGGAATACCATTTTTATCAGCCAGTAAGCCGGTGAAATGTCGATTGCCGGTGCCCAGCGGTTCGCGCAACCGTTTCGCCGGAGCGGAAACCTTCACCTGATCGGGATCAATCGCTTCTTCCAAATGGCCGACGAAGCCGTCGGTCAAAAATATTACCGGGCTTTGCGCATCCTCGGCCAGATTAAAAGATTCAACGGCATAACGATAACATTCTTCGACGGAATTAGGCGCCAGAACTAATGCCTGGTAATCGCCGTGCGAGCCGTGGCTGGCTTGCAAGATATCGCCTTGCGCCGGATAAGTCGGCATACCGGTCGACGGCCCGACGCGCTGGACATCGATAAAAACAGTCGGAACCGACATCATATAAGCCAGACCGACGCTCTCTTGCATCAAGGAAAATCCCGGACCGGAAGTAGCGGTAAAAGATTTGGCGCCGGCCAGCGAACCACCGATGATCGCCACCGCACTGGCAATCTCGTCTTCCATCTGCAGAAAACGAAAATCGTCATGGCCGGCGGCATACTTGGCCGCGTATTCCATGATTTCGTTGGACGGCGTGATCGGATAGCCCGCGTAAAATGAGGCACCCGCTTTTCGCGCGCCCAAGAAAGTTGCTTCGTTGCCGGAAATTAGTCTTTTCATAAAAATGCAAAATGCAGAATTCAGAATGCAAAATTAATTATGCATTTTGAATTATGAATTGTGAATTTCTATAGCTTTATCCGGACAATACAGCGCGCAGATCCCGCACAAATTGCATTTGGCCTGATCCCGCGTCAAAACCCCGTCAACAAATTTAATTCCTTGTTGCGGACACATTTTCTGGCAAATATCGCATTTCTTGCAAAGATTCTTGTGCCAGATGAAATCTTCGGTTGTTTTCGATTTTTCAGACATAAACAGAATTAGATTATAGCACTGTCAATAAAGTGTGTAAATAAACAAAGAATGTTGACAAAAAACAGCAAAAATGATAATATGAAAAATCTTTCAAAGGAGGTACCATGGAACAGGCAAAATATGTGTTGTCAATTTTCATCGATTACGATCAGATTCACCATGTCCCGTCGGTCATTGCAAGTCTCTTTAAATGGAGTGCTCGGCCACAATGCGTTTGTGTTTCGGACAATAATCTCTTGTCAGCAGTTTTAGTTGGAAAGCGCGACATCACCAAAGAAATCGCAGCTGAAAAATGCGAACTGAATGATGGCGACGAAGATGCGATTATGCGAGAGCACTTAAAGGAAATGATTCTCGTTCTCGACAAGATTTTGTCTGCAGCGGATGTGTCCTGCAGCGTCGAGGTCGACCGGTATGACGGAAATGTCCCGGACGGAAAACTGTGCTACATGACAAACCCGTAAATCTTCCCTGTCTTTCGCCCCGCCGGTTTACCGACGGGGCTTTTCTTAAAATCAAAAAGTTAAAAATAAAAGTTTAAAAGAAATTAAAATCTTAAAATCTAAAGTAATTTAAATTTTAGCCTTTAGTTTCTTTTAAATTTTAAGCTTTAGATTTTTAATTTTAATCGACATTTGACTTTACTCCTGCTTATGCTAGCCTACTCTCATTATGAGACCAATTTATTTCTACACCACGAAGCCCCTTATTGGCGCCGTTTCCCACGGTTGCCTTTTGGCGTCTCCTGCCAGCTTCATGGATAGAAACTTTGTCTGATACTTACTCCTTTCTAGCTATCAAGCCGGCAGTAGTCGCTGCCGGTTTTTTAGCGCTTTAACCATCCCAGGCCGGTTCGGCTCGGGAAAAGAAAGGAGAAAATTATGACAAAAAGCAATGTGGGATTTCTAGAAGGAAAGCGAATTCGTCTGCGCCTACTGAATCCCGAGTCAGATGCCGCTCTTGTAGTCTGTTGGATGAACGATCCGGCTACCCGCGATGTGCTCGGAGACAAAAGAGCTCTTCCGTTTTCGGAAGAAACCGAGAAACAGTGGCTAAGAAAACTTTACTGTTCCGAGCCTCCCGAAAAGATTGTCTTCGGCATCGAGCTAAAGAAAACCGATCGACTAATCGGTGTCATCGGTCTACACGACATTGACTGGATCTCACGCAAAACTACTATAGGGATCAAGATCGGTTTAGCCCGTTGGCGCGGTCAAGGCTATGGAACCGAAGCCACAAAACTTCTACAAGAATACGCCTTCGAAACACTTGGGCTAAATCGTATTCTGGCCGAAATCCTCATTTACAACGGCGCTTCCCTGCAATGCTTCAAAAGATGTGGCTATCATCGCGAGGGCATCCTGCGTCAGGCGATGTATAAAAATGGCCAGTTCCACGACGTCGCACTCCTCTCAATCCTAAGATCGGAGTGGGTAGATACACAAAAGGAGTCCAAGAAACCCAAGCGCTAAAAATCAAGCCTCGTTCGGACTTCCGAGCGAGGCTTTGCTTAAAATCAAAAAACTAAAAACATAAGATTTAAAAGAAATTTAAAGACAAAAAATTTAAATGCACTTTAGATTCTAAGCTTTTTATTCCTTTTAAATTTTATGTTTTTAAGCTTTGAATTTTTGCCGGTACTGCCGCAGCACTTCATATAATACAATGCCGTATGCCGTCGCCACATTGAGCGATTCTTTCACGCCCAGCATCGGGATATGAACGACCGAGTCGCATTGCTTGAGAGTTTCCTTTGATACACCCAATATCTCATTGCCGAAAATCAAACAAACAGGAAAATTAAACTTAAATTCAGTACAAGGCACGCTGGCGGCGGTCTGCTCCACCGCGACCATCTGCATATTCTTAACGTTCTTAATGCTCTTAATATCTTTTATCCCTTCCCACGGAACAAAGTCCTCTGCTCCCAGGGCGGTTTTAGATATTTCTTTCCGCGGCGGGCAAGCGGTGTAGCCCGCTAAATACAATTTTGACACCAAACAAGCGTCAGAAGTGCGAAACGCCGAGCCAACATTGTACATACTGCGCACGTTTTCGAGGACAACATAAAAAGGATTCCGAGGTTTCCCTTTCATTTCCAGAGCGCGCTTTTTTTGCTTTTCGGTGACGTTTATTATCATATGTTTAAATAGCAGGGCGGGCACATGAGCCCGCCCCTACATTATTTCTTACATCTTAATTCTTAAATCTTACATCTTATTTCTGCTGTCTATACACCAGCATCACCCCGTCTTCTTTGATTTCATTGCCGCGGGCAATGCCCAATTCGTCCATCAACTTATAAATTTCTTGTTTGGCTTTGGGGATATCGCCGGCTCGGGCCACATTCAGCTCAATTTCAATCAAATCCATATTCACCTGATCCAAGCGAAATAATTTTACTTCATAAACGCCGTAGCGATATTTCTTTTCATCCGACACCTTTACTTCCAAAAATTTAGTCAGTCTGTGATTTTCCAGAATTTTTTCAGCGTCGATGGGGGTGGTAAAATCGCGTTCCGGGAAACCCAGCTTTTCGAGCACTTTGGAATTCCGCTTGAGCGCCCCGAAAATCTCCCGGGTTTCTTCCCGTCCCTCTTTGTCCGTCTTTGGCCCTTTATAGGTCAGGTAGATTTTTTTCATCCCTTCGGGATAGTTATGTTCTACAATCCGCAACTGGGTGTCTTTTTTCTCAAATAATTCTCGGCCAAAATACCAACTGGTCGAAGACGATGAGCCTTCGAAGTAGGCGCCTTTTTCTTCCAGTTTTTGGACCAGTACTTCCGGATTGTCAATTTTGGCCCGGACTCTTACTTCGATTTGCATATTTTTTGGCTTAATAATTAATATCGGCGATATAAAATTTCACTTGGTCACCGGTTACCGCCCAGTTGCCGAATTCATCCTGCTGTCCCTGAATTTTCTGGTAAAGGATTTTTCGACCGTCAGCCGAGATGGCAAATGAACCAATGATAGAATCAGCACTGGTCAGTAATTGCGCCTGGCCTGACGAGCTTTCCATCTGGAAAACAAACAACGGCTGGGCGTCAAGAGTTTCTTTGGTAAAAAAGGAATACTTTCCGTCTGGCGTGTGTTGTTCCAAGGAAATTTCGTCTCCCCGGTTCAACTGTTCTTCCATTACTTCTTCCTGGCCGGCGCTGTCGCCCACCACTTCCGACGGTACGGTTTTTTCGTTAAATACTCCGGTTTTAAATAGATCGCTTTGGCTGACTTTCAAGATCACTTCATGAGAACCATAATCAGGTTCCCCGTAGTACTGATGCTGGGTAAAAATAATCGATTCTGGACTGGCTTCATCCCAATGCAGATTATACCCGCCGACGACCGCCTCGCGCTGTCCGCTAGCGACATTGACTATTTGAACTTGCGTGCTGGCCGCCGTCAAATTGCTCATCTGAATAGCGACATGTTGACCGTCCCGCGACCAAGTCACCGGACCGTCAAAACCAGAGGCAGCCATCCCCTCGCTCGACACCGGCAATTCCCGAATATTGGTCAGTTTGATCGAACCGGTCTCGCCCGTCCCGCCCAGACTCTCCGTTGTCACCTGATCACCCGGGGTGATCACCGGATTCAACTGATCTCCCGCCGCCTCCCGCTTACCCCAAGTGCAACCGCCAATTAAAAAAGCTAAAACTAAAAAGAAAGCAGACAATATCAGCACTTTTGACTTTTGATCTTTGACTTTTGAATTCATTTTTGGCAATTACGGCAATAAAACGTATCCCTTCCTTGTAATTTGGTTTCGTTTATTATTTTACCACATCGCGGGCATGGCTGTCCCACCTTCCGGTACACTTTCATAAAAACGCGCTTTTCATCTTCTTTGACGGCTACCCCGACAGTTTTCTTGATATTTTCGATGCCCCAAGGAATGATTCGCTTAATTGACTGATACAGAGCGGCGATCTCATCTGCCCCCAATTTCTTGGCTTCACGCGCCGGATCAATCATGGCCGCAAATAAAACCTCGTCGGTATAAGCATTACCCAGTCCGGCGATAAACTCCTGTTTCATCAGCAAGGGCTTGATCCGACCACGGCTTTTTTGAATATACTTTGCGAACCATTCTTCGGTAAAGTCGAGACTTAAAGGTTCAACTCCAAGTTTGTCGAGGTGCCCGTTACTGCCCAGCCAAAATTTGGCCCAGAAAGTATGATCAGTCAGACGCAGCTCTTGGTCACTATCAAATTCCAGCGCCAACATGACTGTACCCGGCCGCCTCGTCTGGCTCGGCTGGCGGGCGAGCCCCGGCCGAGAACTTCCAGCCGACTCAACCGTCAGGCGCCCATTGAGCATTAGATGTAAAACTAATTCCGCCTTGATATTGGCTTCGTCTCTCCCGAAAGCGAAAATAAGAAATTTCCCCCTGCGCGTGACCCCAGCCAGTTTTTGATTTTTAAGTTTTGCCGCCAGATTATCCTTGCCTTGACGCGCATAAACATCAGAGACGGTTTTTCCGCCGAAATGGCGCCAAATATTCTCTTTGAGAACCTCGAGATCAGGGAGTTCAGGCATAGAGATAAGTCAAAAGTCAAAACTCAAAAGTCAAAAGTGTGATTATCGGGACTTTTTACTTTTGACTTCCTGCCTGCCGGCAGGCAGGTTGACTTATTTCAGATCCTCTCCGCCACCATATTCACCAAACTGATCGAACTGCCGGCTTGAAAAACCATGTAAAACAGCAAGATGTCAGCCAGTGCAAAAATAACGGTAAAGATATCGATAATCCAAATTATTCGCGGTGGAAAAACTTTGGCCGCGAACAGCGTGGCAATGACACCGGCCCCGCCCAAGATTCCAAAGATTATAGCCAGCCAGTAAGTCCAGTTCATCCCATACTCCATAGCTCCTTCGACCAGCGGGTCCAAAAACCCGCCCCAAGGCGAATATTCGGTATGCGACCAAATCAACAAAGCCGCCACCGCCACGGGGATCAGCGCCAGAATAAATGAAGTCCAACCGATAATTTTTATTATTTTCTCACGCATGAGAAAGAGATGATTTACTGATTACATTTGCGCCGTGCGAATTTTTTGTTCCACGATATCAACCATTCTGATGGCCGACTCGTACACCGCCAGGATTTTTTCGTTGTTTAGCTTGTATTTGGAAAAATTAGCCCGGGCATCCATGATAATTTTCACGTGCCCGGCGGCTTCTGGACCATAACGCGCTCGAAAAAATTTATCAAATAACGACACATCTTTAAAAAAGTCCATGTAAGCGTGATTTTGCAACTCCGCTTCGGTCATCGCCACCTCCACGCCGATAAAAATAATCGATTTCCCCAAAACAACCGCTTCGCTCAACAACAAATCCATTTCATGCGCCCGGTATTGAACCGGCGCTTTCTCCAGCGGCAAACGATAGAACTCCAGATCGATCAAACTCCGCTCCAACAAGGCTTCCCGAGAAATCGGAGGCAATTGAGCCTGGCCCAATATATCCTCGCCATCCAACAACCGCCGAGATTGGATATAACCTTCCAGCACCCAGCGGGTGATGCCAAATGGCAGAGACAAATCTTGTTTTTTACTATCAAGCATCACGGCGCTGACGAAAATCTCGTAAGCCTCTTTTTTCTCAGGATAAACAAAACGCACCGGGGAAAAATAAGGGCGAATGCCGACCGTACCGGTAAACTTGGCCACCGCGTCCTGGAAAACGCGCCCCAGTAAAATATGATCCTCGGGATCAATCCCGTCGAGAATGATGACGAAATTCAGGTCGGGTCGTTCCAGGCTCATTTTGCCGAGAGCGAAAGAGCCCACCACATAAAAAGCCGCCAGCTGGCCGGAAAATTTTTGCTTTATTTCCGTTTCGAAATAGCGAAATACCTGGTCAACGTATTGTTGGCGCGGATCGATCATGCGGGTATTATAACACAAAAACAATCTAAAGGCAGGTCAATTGAATTTTTTTCTCATGAAAAACAGCAGGAACTTTCGATCCTTATCAAAGCCGACTTCTTGGCCAATATTCAGAATCTCGAAATACGGACTAAAAATTCTTCTTATCTCGGCCGGGGTGAAAAAGTGGGTATAATGCTGCCCCTCGAAAAGGGTCCATGGTTTCTTTTGTCCTTGAAAATATCCCTGATAGCACTTAGTCTCACGGCTAAAACAATAGAGCTTATAATAACCGCCGGGTATCAGCATTTTCCTGATATTGGTTAGATATTTCTCTCGTTGCTTCAGCCTGAAATGATGAAAACAACCGGAGTCATTAATAATATCAAAACTGTTTTTGGGCCAAGGCAATTTCAACACATCACCAATAACGAACTTGGTATTTTTTAATGCGCGCGTCGCGGATCTGGCCAATTTAATGGCATTGCGTGAATAGTCTATTCCGGTCACGGCCAAACCATGCTCCGCGAAATATTTTGCCGCGATCCCGCGCCCGCAGCCGAGATCCAGCAAGCGTCCCTTTTTTACTCCCTGATTTTTCAAAAATTGTAAGAATTTTTTGTTTTCCGGACGTAGGTTCCGGCTCAAAAAAGTACCCAGCTCTTTTCTCGGCTGTTGCAAAGCTTTTTTCCAAGCGGATTCATAGAAATCGAGCTGTCTTTCAATCTTCGATGCTTTAATTTTGGCCATTTTGAAATTTTTACTTTCTCCTCCCAAAACTTTTCTCGAGTTGCGACCAATCCAGCTCAATCATCACCGGCCGCCCGTGGGGGCAAGTTTTAACTTGGCCGGAAAGCACGATATCAACCACATGTTTCATTTCATCGTAGCTGATTTCATCTCCCGCTTTGATCGCTCCCCGGCAAGCCATGGTGGCGGCAATTTTTTCGTGTGTATCGCGGATTTTCTTTATTTGCGGCGAAGTCAAAAGATCATCAACCACTTCTCTTAGAAATTGCTTAAGATCGACTTTCGTCAAATCAGCCGGCACCGCGCTTACGGAAAACATTTTCACGTTTCCGGTTCCGCCAAACTCCTCGATCTCAAATCCGACATTCTTCAGAATCTTTAAATATTCCTTTAGAACACCTGCTTCTTTGGCACTTAATTCTAGCCTAGCTGGTGTCAGCAACTTTTGAATTTTGATTTTTAAATTTCTTTTAGATTTTAAGCTTTGATTTTTGAATCTATCGAAAAGTTCCCTCTCATTCGCCGCGTGTTGATCTATTAATTTTAGCCCGTCTTTATCCTCCACCACCAGATAGGTTTTATTCACCTGCCCTAAAATATTATAAGCTTCGGCCTGCACGATCGGTTCTTCCGCCAATAATTCTTTAACAAATCGCTGAGACGCCGGAGCCGATCCCCGAAATCGCGTCGGCCCAAAGTTTTGCTGAGAAATCATTCGCCCGCCCCTGAATTCGGTCTTGGGGAGCGCGCCCCCAGATTGGCGATAAACCGGCCTTCCGCCCAGATCAACCGACGGCGTCAGTTCCACCTTTTGCAGTGCTGAGTGAATCACTTCTTTGACGGCGCTGTAAATCATATTTTGATTGAGGAACCTGATTTCTTTTTTCTGCGGATGGACATTGACGTCAACCAGACTGGGATCGAGCGCCAGGAACAAGAAGTACACGGGATATTCCTGTTTTTGCAGCATGGTATGGTAGCCCTCAAACGCCGCTTTGGCTACCAGGCGGTTTTCCACTCTTCGATTATTAACGAATAAAAATTGATGCTCCCGAGACGCCCGAGCCACGGCCGGCTTGCCGACAAAACCGGAAATTTTAAGATACGGGCTTTGGTAATGGAGCGGGATAATATTTTTGGCCAACTCCTCGCCAAACAAAGCCTTGATCCGCTCCGGTAGTTTCTGCTTTTCCGGCAGAGCCATTGCCTGGCGCTTATTATTTAGGAGGCGAAAACCGATCGCCGGGTGTGCCAAAGCCAAATCTGTAACCGCGGTTAAGATATGCCCGTATTCGGTTTCTTTGGACTTCAAGTATTTTCGCCGGGCCGGCGTATTGTAAAACAAGTCCGTAACTTCGATCGTCGTCCCGGTCGGCGTCCCAATATCTCTCGGTTCTTTCATTTCTCCGCCGGATATCTTGATTTCTGTCCCGGAAATCTGACGCGGCAAACGCGAACGCAACAAGACCTTGGCGATCGAGGCGATCGACGGCAGAGCTTCCCCGCGGAAACCGAGAGTTTTTATTTTAAATAAATCATCGCTGGTCGCTATTTTACTGGTGGCATGTCGCGCGAAAGCCAGTTTTGCGTCAGAGCGATCCATACCGGAACCATTATCAACAATCCGTATTTTCTTCTGCCCGCCTTCTTCCACCTCCACCGAAATATTGATCGCGCCCGCATCGATGGAATTTTCCACCAGCTCTTTCACAACCGAAGCCGGCCGCTCGACAACTTCGCCGGCGGCAATTTGGTTCATGAGGTCTTGGGGAAGAACCTTGATTTTCATATTTCTAATATTCCATGCCCGCCTTCAGGCGGGGTTTATCATTTGACCGGGGCTAAAGCCCCGAATGGGATTATTTATTCATATTTTTCTTCATCTGATCCAGGACCTTCAACGCTTCTATCGGTGTCAATTTATCAATATCCACCTGCTTCAATTCTTTTTCCACCGCACTTTCCGGGGCCGAACCGGTGAAAAGCGACGCCTGGCGCTCCGAAACTTTGTTTTTACCGATTTCTTTTTCAAATAATTGTTCGCCGGCTGTTAATTTTGACAAGACCTCCTGCGCCCGGCTGACAACGGTCGGCGGTAAACCGGCTAATTTCCCCACATAAATGCCATAGCTGCGATTCGTGCCGCCGGGAACAATTTTATACAAGAAAGTAACTTCATCCCGACTTTCGCGCACCGCCACATTGTAATTTTTGACGCGCGGTAAAAGTTTTTCCAGTTCCAGCAATTCATGATAGTGAGTCGCGAAGAGAGTTTTGGCGCCAAGCGATTGCTTGCTGTGAACGTATTCCACCACCGCCCAGGCGATACTAATGCCGTCAAAAGTTGACGTGCCGCGGCCGATTTCGTCGAGAATCACCAAGCTTTGGTGAGTAGCGGCATTGAGAATATTGGCGGTCTCTTGCATTTCCACCATGAAAGTACTCTGCCCGCGCACCAGATTATCAGAAGCGCCGACACGGGTAAAAATACGATCGACAATTCCAATCCGCGCGCGTTCGGCCGGAATGAACGATCCGATTTGAGCCATAAGCACCAGCAAAGCCACCTGGCGGATATAAGTCGACTTGCCGGACATATTCGGCCCGGTAATAATCGCCACCTGCTCGCGCTTCGTGTTGAGTACGGTGTCATTTGGAACAAATGTTCCTTCCGGGACAATCGTTTCCACCACCGGGTGGCGGCCTTCGATTATTTCCAGCGCCTCGCTGTCGTCGATTTGGGGCTGATTATATCGGCGCTCGCGGGCCAGTCGCGCGAAATTATTCAACAAATCGATATACGCCACCGCCAGCGCCGTCTTTTGCATTTCTTTTATTGATTTGGCCACTTCCGCCCGGACCGTGACAAAAATTTCGTATTCTTTTTGGATCAAACGCTCTTCGGAATTGATAATCAAATCTTCCTTCGCTTTCATTTCCGGAGTGATATAACGTTCGGCATTGACCAGAGTCTGTTTGCGGATGTAATTCGCCGGAACTTTACCGGTCTGGCCGTTGGGAACTTCGATGTAATAACCGAAAATTTTATTGTAGCGAACCTTCAGTTTGCCGATCCCCGTTCTCTTGATCTCTTGCCGCTCCAAATCTTTGATCCATTGCTGGCTATCAAGCGCGACCGCGCGAACTTCATCGAGATTTTTGTCATATCCGGGCTTGATCAAATGTCCTTCCCGAAGCAGCACCGAAGCATCATCACGAATCGATTGATCAATCAAGGCGATTACCGCCGGCAACTCACTCAAATCGCGCGCCAGGCGCCGCAAGAGCGGAGCTTTATTGTCGCGGAGTGTTTGCCTGAGATCGCCGACCTGGCGGAAAGAATCGCGTAAAGCCAGCAAATCACGAGCATTGGCGCTATCGTTTCCCAGTCGCCCCACCAGACGTTCAATATCAGCCACTTGCTTGAGAATTTCCACAATCGCCAATTGTTTGGCGCCATCAGCCATCAATTCGGCCACTACCTGGAGACGCTCTTTGATCCTGGCAACATCAATTAGCGGCTGCAAAATCGAACGGAACAACAAACGTGCTCCCATAGCCGTGACGCATTGATCCAAAGTATCGAGCAGAGTTCCTTTTTTGTCCCCGCCGCGAATCGTACTGACCAGCTCCAAATTTCTGATTGTCGCCTCATCCAGCAACATGAAATCTTCGGTGGTATATGATTTCGGCGGCCGCAAGTGTTTTAATTTTATTCGCTGAGTCTCTTGCAAATAGGCAACCAAGGCTCCGGCCGCGGCCACGGAAATTTGATCTGCAGCCAAGCCGAAACTGTCCAACGAGGATATAGCGAATTGCTTTTTGATTGCCTCGGCCGCGGCCTCATCCTTAAAAGCCCAGTCATCAAACGGAGTGAGATTAAGCGGCAATTGCGCCCGAAGCTGATCCAAGAATTTGTAGTCCTCGTATTTCGATCTGGGGATGAGGCATTCGCTCGGCTTAATCCGAGCCAATTCGTCGCGCAAAGCAGTGTGTTTTTCATCATCAACCAGCTCGGTCAGTTTGAACTCGCCCGTCGTCATATCAACTACCGCCAAGCCGATATTTTTTTTATCAAAAACCAGAGTCACCAAATAATTATTCTGCCGTTCTTCCAATAAATTATTCTCCTGGACGGTGCCGGGAGTGACAACTCGAACGACTTCTCGCTTAACAATTCCCTTGGCCAGGGCAGGATCTTCTACCTGTTCACAAACCGCCACCTTTTTCCCGGCTTTAATCATTTTAGCCAAGTAGCTGTCCACCGCGTGATAAGGCACGCCGCACAAAGGAACTTTGTCCTCGCCATCTTTATTTCGGCTGGTCAGAGCGATATCCAAAATCTTGGATGCCACCTTGGCATCGTCAAAAAACATTTCATAAAAATCACCCATCCGGAAAAAGAGAATCGCATCACGATGTTGGTTTTTGATTGTTTTGTATTGCTTCAGTAAGGGGGTTTCTTTGGGCATAGCCATAATCCAAATTAGTTCTTTTTAGCTTATCATACACAAAAACAAGCGTCAAAAGCCTGTGGTTGACAAAAAATAATTTCGGGGCGGATATTACCACCCCGCTGAGCTGCGCCAATAAAAAACCGTCCAGGCAGACGGCTTGATATCGGACGTTAGAATTTCACTGATTCGCGGAAATCACTTCAAATTTACTGGTGTAGCAAATATTATTCAAGAACGCCTGGTCATTTTTTTCTAAGGCGATGTCATGGCGCGATTTTATGCCGCAAGTAGCAACAAATTCCACAGTTTCACCCGGCAAATAATTTTGATTTGGCACCAATTGTAATTCCTCACTGAGTGAATCCAAAGCGGTAGAAAATCCGATATTCTCCAGGTTTTCATTTAAATCGGGATTGATATAATGCAACTTTATGTTTTCTTGACTGATCGTCGCCGGATCAACCGGCTCGCTGAACTTGATAACAACATTGGTATTAGCCGCCACCCCCGTGGCGTCGTGAGCCGGAAAAATTTCTTTGATTTTCAAATTAGGCACCGCCGGCTTTACTTCAACGTCGCTAAAAGGCAACCAGGAACTGCCATCCAGGCTGTCTCCCACTGCCGTCCCCGCTTGCTGACAGCCGGACATAACAAAAATCGCAAACAACATAACACCAACCGCCCAAATTTTGATATTTATTTTAGCCATCATGGAAATTTTAAGTTTTATGTTTTTTCATCCCATCCACCCGCGCCATTTTACTCTCACAATATCGGCATCTTTTGATGAAGAAATATCCAGTTCGCCATTGAACGCCCGCGTCACTTGCTTGCCCAGCGAGATCGCCAGTTGGTTTTCGGTGGTATAAACCATTATTTTTTTACCGAGATCTTCCGAAGTAAAAATGCGATCAAGCGGGTCGCGCTCCGTCGCTCGTTCGCCGGCATTTTTCAGTAGTTTAAGAATTTCCTGTTTTTGTCCGGCAGAGACGAAACCATCCAATTCCAGCACGCCTTCCGCTTCTTCTTTTCGCATCGTCCGGCAAGCCGGGCAAACGGACTTGGCCTGGTCATCGTTTTTGTGTTCTGCCGCCAAAACTTCATTCCATTGCCAACGTTTGTTATGATATACGGCCCGGCACTTGGTACAAATCAAAAAACCTGCAGGCTCTTTACCAGCCACGTGCCGCTGACGGCCATGATCTTTTTGGATGGGGCCCTGAAATGTTTCGCCTGAATGTTTAGACATATTTTGAAGTTATAATTAAACTATACCATAAATCACGGTAGTGGACAATACCGGCGATCCAATATCAAATAGAATTAGATTTCAAAGCCGGAATGACATTTTCTACATTGATATTTGAGAGTTTATTCGATATTGGTTATTTGTGATTTGATATTCTTTGTTGGATATTCTTTTTAGCCACTGTTATAATGTTATACCCGGTGGCTTCCGTCGCGCGCTGACCTTGTTTGACATAATACTGCTCTTCCAGGCTAAAGTTTGAGCGCTGTAACAGGCCGGTCAGTTCCTCGGCGCTAAATCCATGATAGTATCGATATATGACCGGAATCGACGCCTTCCAGGGATAAAGGAAATCACCGGCGTCAAACTTGGCCGTCCGAAACAAGCCCTGGGACTTTTGCAGATAAGGCTGAAATTTTTCCTGATGCAAAATATTCCAGTTTATCATCACCAGGCAACCATTGGGCAACAGCAAACGATGGAAATTATTAAGTACCGCCAGACGATACTTTTCCCCGGGAATATGCTGGAAAGTGGCAATGCAAAAAATGAGACTAAAAGATTCCTCGGGAAAATTCGAGAGATCAATCAGATTGTGCCGATTAAACTTCGCACCGTAACGCTCATTGGCAATCGCCACCAGCTTTTTGCTGCCGTCGATACCCTGATAGCGGACATTTTTTTCTTTTAATAACTCGTATAAACGGCCATTACCGCAACCGGCGTCCAATATCCGATCACCGGTCTCGACATACTGGTCGACCAAAAGCCTCATTTCTTCCCAGGGGAAAGCTCGAGTCGTCGAAAAATCCGAAGCCATCTTGTCATAATCATCTTCGGTCTTACGCAACAAATAATCGGCAAATTTATCATCCATGGAACTAGAAAGAATAATTAGAAAATTAAACTCCGAGCCGCGGCTCGATCGTTCCCGCCTGGAAAAAATCAAGCGTCAATTGGCCGGACAATACCACCGGCCCTGCGCCACCAATATTGACTTGTTGCGCGCCTATCGTACTCTCGTCGTCCGGGATCAAATCAGTCCAAATCAGCTTTTGGAACGCCTACTGCGTATCCGAGCCGTCCGCACCCTCAGCGGGGTCGCGGTTATTTCCGTTTTGACCAAACCTTATCGCTGTCCCGGCGACTGCCTCTTTTGCCCCACCGAAAAAAATGTTCCCAAAAGTTATTCGCCGAACGAACCCGCCGTGATGCGCGCCATTCTATGCCGGTATGATCCTTACCGCCAAGTGCAAGCCCGCCTGCAGTCACTGTCACGCACAGGCCACGACACTTCCAAATGCGAGCTCATAATTATCGGCGCGACTTTCCTGGCTTATCCCCAAAAATATCAAACCTGGTTCATCAAACGCTGTTTCGACGGTTTCAACGGACATAATTATAACACACTGGCCCGCTCCCAAAAAGCCAATGAAAAAACCAAGCATCACTGCATCGGTTTGTCGGTCGAAACCCGACCGGATACAATCAACGAAAAATCGGTGGCCCGATTGCGCGAATTGGGCGCGACCAGGATTGAACTCGGCGTCCAGCATCTGGACAACAAGGTTCTGAAATACAATCGGCGCGGCCACACCGTCGAACAAACTATTGCCGCCACTCGTCTGCTCAAAGACGCCGGTTTTAAGATTTGCTATCACCTGATGCCGGGCTTGCCGAAATCCACCCCGGCCAAGGATCTCGACTTTTTCAAAAAGACATTTTCCGACCAGAATTTTCGTCCGGATTTATTGAAAATATATCCTTGTGCGGTCACCAAATCCTCCCCCCTGTATCGTCTCTGGCGCAGCGGACGGTATCGACCGATGACCACCAAGCGTCTGACGGAATTACTCGTTAAAATTAAGCGGACTATCCCCCTGTACGTTCGTATCTCTCGCCTGATCCGCGACATTCCCGCCAATGAAATCATGAGTGGAAACAAAGTTACAAACCTGCGCCAGGAAGTTCAGCGACTGATGGCCACACGAAACATCAGTTGTCGCTGTATTCGGTGCCGAGAAGCTCGCGTTCAACCGGCCAAACTCGGCGACCTGAAATTATTCATCGAAAAATATTCCGCCTCCGACGGGACCGAGCATTTTTTGACTTATGAAAGCCGTGACCGCTCGATCCTGTTTGCCTTCCTGCGCTTGCGTCTGCCCGCTCAAACATATCTGCCGGAATTAGCCAATAGCGCCCTGATCCGGGAACTGCACACCTACGGCGAGGTGGTACCGGTAGGACGGCCTGGTAAAAAAGCTACCCAGCATCTGGGACTGGGACGTAAATTGATGGCTGAAGCCGAGAAAATCGCAGCACGACAAGGCTATCTCAAAATGGCCGTGATCAGCGGCATCGGAGTGCGAGCCTACTATCGAAAAACCGGCTATAAACTGCAAGGAACATATATGATAAAAAAACTAAAACCATGACCAAGCCAATAAAACTTGTGGTTTTCGACCAAGACGGCGTCCTGGTGCTTGGCGACGCCCTCGACGACATGGCGGAATTCCTCGGGTGCGGATCGGCCAGCCGCGAGCTAACCCGAAAACTTCAGGCGGGAGAAATTACCCTGCGCGACGCACTAACCGGGAAAAAAGCGCTGTTTAAAAATATGCCGACCAGTCGCGTGACCAAGGCGTTGACAGCCATAAAATACGATCCCGATACCATGGCGATACTCCAAGAATTGCGCCGCCGAGGAATCAAAACCATGCTGGTCACCGGCTCCTGGACCATCACGGCTTTTTTCACCCAGCGCAAATTCAAGCTTGATTACACGGCCAGTTCCGATGCCAAAACAACCATGGCCGGAAATCAAAAAATAGACGCCATCGACAAAATCGCCCAACAGCTCGGAATAACAACCGACGAGATCCTCGCCGTCGGCAACACCAGCGCCGATACTCCGATGCTACGCCATGTTGGTCGCGGCTTGTGCCTCCGTCCGGTAAACGGAATAGACAAAGATTTTCCAACAATTTCAACCCTAGCCGAAATCGTTAAGTATCTCTAAATAAAAAAACGGGGCGGCCCAGAGCGACCCGTTTTTTATTTTGCATTTCCCGGCCGTTTCAGAATCTATTGTTTTTGAACATCGTCGGCCATAGCCTGTAATTGCAATTTCCCCATTAGATTCGCCGCGATCATCATCGCGTAGGGATAGGTGAAAAAGATCCCAACAAATATGATGAGCGACCCGGCGCCGGCAATCATACCAGCCACATAACAGAGCAACATGGTCAAAATGACGATGTAAATATTTTTCCTGGTAAATTTCCAAAGCTCTTTGACGGAAAAAGTCTCACCGATTCTATCGGTCATGGCAAAGCGCAAGTAAATTGACGGCCAAAAGACCGAATAACAAATACTGCCGACAATCGCCAGCGCATAAAAAATAACCAGAAAAGGGATTCCCTGCCAATAAGCCGACATGATGAAAGAGAAAAACAGTAAAAAGAACGGGACCAAAACGATAATCCAAAATGGCACAAGATAGATTAAATAGCAGCCGATTAATTTCAGGCCGGTGATAAACATTTCCCCGAAATTAGTCCATTCCGGCAAGGGATAAGGCTCGCGTCGAATCACATTGCGAGTGATCCAGACCATATAGCCCAGCATAAAAGGAATCCCGACCAGAAAGAAACTCAACAAAAGGAACAGCGCGCCCATACCAACCTTAGCCGGCCAACGCGCATCTTTGAAGACATATCCGAAGGCTTCTCCGACATTGTCAATCATAAATTTATTTTAATTTTTCAACATTACTTATTTGCCATTTCGACAACGGCTTTTCCTGATTCGGGATCAAATCCACCGAAAACTCCGTCTCCGCCGTCCCGTCGGTTAATTTCACGCGATCTCGCTCACGACCATCGGCCAAGGAGATCTCTTGCAATTCGAATTCCCGAGCCGTCACCACGGCTTCCGGCCAAGCAAATAAGTCGAACGGGGCGGACCGCCCGCGCAATTCCGGCGTCAATAATTCCGCCGCTTCATCTGATTTGCTGTTGTTGATGAAATCAATAAACTTCAAAATAGTGCTTTGCCCGGGAGTATCGCCGGCCAGCTGTTCTCGGACCGGCTGAACCGCCAAAATGGAATTGAACATTTTAAATTTTGTTTCTCGGCCGGTACTGTCACTGGCGTGCGCGGTCAATAAATATTGCCCTTCGCCCTGAGGCACGTGGATAATCGTCGCCCAGTGGCACACGTCACCGGTGTCTTCCGGACTCAACTTGCTCGCCGGCAAAAGTTCATAGGGAGATAGGTCATAAGTAGCCAGAGTCTCTCCGCCTTGAGTCGGGTCAACGCGCGGAGCCACTTCCAGCCAGACCCGTGACGCTTCGCCTTTGACAAACACACTGACCACCGGCTGGGAATTGACGGTCACGAATTTCGGCTCAACCGCTGCCGCCTTGATTCCAACCGACGGAGCCCGAGTTTCTTCACCTCGATCGAATACTTTGGCATCAATCAAAAAACCCAGGCCGACCACCGCCAAAGTGATAAAAACAGCTAAGGTGATTTTACCGAAAGTATTCACGGGCTATTCCTTCTCGGTTACGATTAATTTGGCCTCGCGTAATTTATTTTGCAAAAATTGATGCAACTTTTCCGCTTCTTTTACCAAAGCCATGCCCTCTTCCACTTCCAGATCAGCGCTTTCCAGCTTGCGCGAAATCTCCTCCATTTTTCCGAAGGCTTCTTTGAATGACATCTCTTTTTTGTATTTCTTGGTCATAATTTTCTGTAGGTAAAACATTTAATGTATTTTCACCGGACGAACGGCGTTCGCCCCTACCGCTTTCTTACATCTTACATCTTAAATCTTATCTCTTATTTCTTAACATCTTAATACTCTTAATATCTTACTTCTTACTCTTCCCCTTCACCTCGGTGAATAATCCCCCTTCCGCCAATCTTATTTTCAGCAACTCACCAACTTTTACTTGACCGGCTCGACTCACCACTCGATCTTTCCGATAAACGAGACTGTAACCGCGAGAAAGCACCGCCTCCGGACTCAGAGCGACAATTTTATGATAAAGCAGATCCTGCGACTGCGAGCACTCGCGGATAAAACGAGCAAATCCCGATTGTACCTGCTCCCAAACCTGCTTGATTTCTGCCGGCAGTTCTTTCCAGTGATTTTTTACTTGAGTCAGCTTAAAAGCAAATTCATCCAATTGCCGCGCTAATTCATCGCGATGAGGGACGATTTCCTCCGCCGCATTAGATGGAGTGGACGACCTGTGGTCAGCCACCAGATCGGCTATAGTCACGTCTTTCTCGTGACCGACGGCGGAAAGAACCGGAAGGGACGAGGCCACAATCGCCCGCGCCACGCGTTCGTCATTAAATCCCCAAAGATCTTCCAACGAACCGCCGCCCCTGGTCAGAACAATCAAGTCCACCTCATTTTCAGAATTGAATGCTTGCAGAGCCGCAACAATTTGGCCGGGCGACTTGTCCCCTTGGACTAAAACATCCCGTAAAACAAGTTCCACGCCGCCGAAACGGTGAGACAATACTTTCTTGAAATCTTTCCAAGCCGCGCCGTCTTTGGAAGAAATGACGCCGATTCGTGCGGGAAAAGCCGGCAGCGGTTTTTTGCGCTCGTCAGCAAATAGCCCTTCGGCCTGTAATTTTTGCTTAAGCTTTTCTAGTTGCTGCTGGAGCGAACCTTGCCCGACGGTTTCTATCGTCTGTACTTTGAGCTGGTAATCGCCCCGCTTGGCATACAAGCTGACCTGGCCAAAAACCACGATGGCCTGGCCGTCCGTCATCTCAACCGGCATTTTTTTTAGAACATCATCACGCACAATGCAGCGAATCTGGGCGGATTCATCTTTGAGGGTAAAATAGTTATAAACCCAAGACCGTGACTGCTTAAACTCGGAAACTTCCCCGCTCACCCAGACCCAAAACTGCTCGAGCACCGCTCGCGCCTGGTCATTCAATTGAGATACCGTCAGAACTGACTTCTCGTCTTTGATCATTATCAAAGAGTTATTTGCCGATAGAATCAGACATCAAGGTAAAAGCCACCTTTTCCCCGAATTCTTCCGCCGCGTCAGCGCCGTTAGCAGTAATAATTTTTCCCTGAGTCTCAATGCTCACGCCGGTAAACTTAGCGCCGGCTTTTTCCAGAGCGGATTTCTCGGACGAAAAAGCGGTAGCGCGAATGCCTTTTAGCAAACCGGCTTTCGCCAAAATCGTCGGCGCGATACAAATGGCGGCCACGACCTTATCCGCCGCGGCGGCTTCCTTCGCCAATTTGAGCGCCTCGGAATCTTTGAAGTAATCAGACGCACCGTCCCCGCCAATAAACACAATCCCGTCAAACTCATCAAGCTTGACGTCCGCAAGCGCGAAATCAGGATCCACTTTCCCGCCATCCACTCCTTTGGCCGGATCTTTAGTTTTGGAAGCGGTGCTGACAGTCACATCGTTGTCGATTAACGCCGCTTTGGTGTCGAGATACTCTTTGTCTTTGTAGCCATCTTGAGCCACAATCAATAATGCTTTGGGCATAAACGATAAAAGCTTTCTGCCGGTCCCGAAGAGAGGCAGAATAATAAAGGATTAACAAGGTCCAGTATAGCAAAAACAATAGACATTTCAATAGTTGGTCTCTTGGGCTAAAGACAAAAGACCAAAGACTTAAAAAACCTTGCTTCGCAAGGTTTTTTAAGCCCGGACAAGCCGGGCCCAGTCCCGCACTAAAGTGTTATACTTGATGCGGCGAAACTGTTCGTACAGCCGAAGCTGCATACCAGTTCTGCCTCTTTATCAAGCAGTCCCAGATTAGAGGAGACTCAAGCACCGATTGCCCAGGCGTCAATATAGTATCAGTTTACTATGTTTTTGTCAAATTAGGGATTGAGACTGCTCGGCATATCTAATTTATCTTTCATCTGCAAATCAGTCGTGGTGGCGTCAGCCGTGTGTTCCAATCCGTCGCTAGTTTTATACTTCAACTCATAATTACCGGTCAACAGATCCGCTTTATAATTATAATTCTCGCCGGCCATGGGACTTGAAGGTACTTGATCCAGGTAAGCCGGGACCAAGGCGCTAAGTGAAGGAGGGAAAGTTCTTTCCTTTTGGGCATAAGAGAGCAAAGCGGAACGAATTTGCGAAATATCGCTATTGATCTGCTTGTCTTGGGCGAGATCTTCTTGGAGGTATTGCCCTGTCCCCGCTTGTTGCATATATCCCGGCGTCGTCCCGCAACCGGTAGCAACCAGCACCAAAGCAAAAAATAATACCGGAAAGAGAAGATTCAACATATATTTATCAAAACAATCGAATAACTTCATAAATGATAGCTAACACATAAACAAACAAAACAATGCCCTGAATCCAGACCGGGAAGTTTATTTGAAATTCCGGTTTCCGCTGTCCGGTCACCCGAGCCCGGCGGTACATCAGAACATAAATAATGCCCGTCAAACCGCCGGTGATGCTACCGACAAAACTGATCGTGGCGACAAAACCGCTTACATCGAAAAAGAAAAAAACAATGGGGAAAATCAAAGTCAGTAACAGAGCCAACCCGCGCTTCATTTTGTAATCAAACGTGTACATGTTGCGCAAAACGATTCCGGAAATGAAGAAAGAAGTACCGACCGCCACTAATCCGAAAACCGCCAGCAACAAAGGAGACCACGGCGGCAAATACTGCTGGACCGTGCCGATAGAATCGGGAGTGGTCTGAGCGCCGCCCAGCCCGAGGATCGCGATAGTGAAGGCTAAGTTAATGGCCGTCGCGATCAAACCGCCCCACAAGATTGCCTTACTCAGCTTCTTCGCTTGCCCTTTGAGAATATTATTCAGCAAAGTGATTGAGGCGGCGCCATTCAATGAAAATATAATGACTCCAAAAGGGAAAAGGATCTGGGTGAAATCAGACGTGGAGAAATTGACGGCCGCTATCCGCGGCACCGCCATGATGAAAATCACCGTCACTATCGCGATGAAAGCCGCCGTGAAAATCAGGTCAGCCTTTGAAACGATGCGCAGACCCATAATCACGAAGCAAGCGCAGATACCAAAAAAAATAACTCCCCAAACCAGCGGCGTCAGAGAAACATTTGCTCCAAAAGCACTGCGTAAAAAATCAGCTCCACCGATTATATAAATCAGCATTCCCCCGTAAATACCGGTCAAATTGGCTAAGAGCATCACTACTCGCCCGGGCTTGCCCAAATAAGTCCCGGCATAACCCGTCGCTTCATGATGGATCCCTAGCGTACGCAACATCACTTCCCCGTACATCAACATAATAACGATATTGACCATCGCCAACACCGCGAAAATAATTAGGGATGGCCAAAAACCAGCTTTCGCAAAAGCATAGGGCAATGCAAAAATACCAGCCCCAATAATGGTGCTGATAAGTGTTGCGACCGCAAAAATGAAGTTTTTGTTTTCCATTTACTTTCCACTTTTCCGAAAAACTTGAAAGAGTTTTGCTAATTCCAAAGGAACTTCAGCCGTGGGCTTGGAAAAGGCGCAAGTTGCTAAAATACTCATCTTGGCCCGCAACATTTTCCCTGGATCGTTTTTAACCTGTCGATACAGTATTCGGATACTCTCGGGAGAATAACGCTCTAAGTGCAATTCCGAGAGAGGCAAACACTCAAATAGATACTCAGAACCTTTGGCCTGCTCGATTTGGCCACGGCAGGCATCAATTAAAGATGTTTGTTTCATTATATTTAAAAAGCCAAAAAGACATCTTTCCTCCACCCCTCCTTCTTCAGCCAAACTTAGAACTTTTTTAGCAATACCTTGAATATCCAATTGCGGCTCCTTCTTCAGGTCATCAGCTGTCGTCTCCAACCAATCTATCATTTCATCGACTTTGTGGCTGTCAACTCCGGGGCTGTTTTTTACAACATTAATCCATTTGTCTAATGGACGAGAAAAAAACGCTTCTTCTACCAGCAAATATCTTTCCAGCTCACTGGGAATCGTCGCAAACTCCTGTAAAAGTTCTTTATTTCCCGTTAAAGACTTTTCTTTCATAATGCGGTAAATCTCTGCCAAAGGAGTATTAAGCTCAATACTAGGCAGCACCTTTCTAACATCCTGTATCATTTCTTGATGCGCCTGCCGGCTTCGTTCAAATAACTTATCGAAATTAGTCCCGGTCCAGCTCTTTAGTTTTACTACGGGGACTCCATTTTCGAGGGCTTCAAAAGCAATACTGGCAGCCGTAACACCACAGAAGACTTCTCTGTATTTTGAGTTCCACTGGATGTATTCCTGCTTTGTGAGATGCTCTTTTTGCCGATCAGGCAAATCATCATAGCCACTACTTTTTGACCATTCGCGTTCTATTTCCAAAACTTGCCGAGCGAGTTCTGATTTTGAATCGTCAGACACCTGCCATTTATTCAGCTGGGAAATATGTTCAATTGCCTCGTGTAATTGCCTGGTTCTTTCAGATTCATAGATACCTACCGACTCCGCTTGGCGAATAATTTGCTTGGCATCGATGGGCACATATTCAAAAGATGGTTTTTCGCTGCTAACTGGTTCAATATATTCAGTTGGAGGTTCTAGTTCCTTTTTGTTTCTCATAAACACTGCTCTCTTTAGCGTATTTTAGAATAACAAATTTTTGATTGGCTCGTCGATGAAATCAGGGCCAGCCTTCATCCAATTAGGATTGGATAGATGCCCAACCTTAGTTTGCCAAAGGCGTGGAACCGTTGGCTGGATTTGAACTTGCTTGCGCAAGCAAGCCGGCAACCACCTCCTTACCATGGAGGGACTTTACCCAAAGAGCTACATCGGCGCCCAGCGACTGGCGGGCAAGTCTGTCTACTGCCTGCTCTCCGTAGGCTGATATGGAGAAGGAGGGAGCTTATAACGCAAATTTTATTTATCTGGAGCCGTTGGCCGGATTTGAACCGGCGACCACCTCCTTACCATGGAGGTGCTCTACCAACTGAGCTACAACGGCCCGCCTACGCCAAGGCTTCGGCGGGCAGGCCCGAAGGTTGACGCAAAACGATTAACTTCAAAATAACTCACGACGCTTACTGGCTTGCCAGACGAAGCTCGGCCAAGCCGAGCGTAGTCTGGAGCCGAGGGCGGGATTTGAACCCGCGACCTGCGCGTTACGAATGCGCTGCTCTACCAACTGAGCTACCTCGGCCCGCCTACGCTAAAGCTTCGGCGGGTAAACTCGCGAAGCACTAGCGCAGAAAGACCAACTGCCCTTCGGCAAATCCAGCTTGGTGCTGAAATCCAGCCTGAGCTTGCTAACGTCTGGCCTGCCAGACGAAGCTCGGCGAAGCCGAGCGTAGTCTGGAGCGGGATACCAGAATCGAACTGGCGTCTTCGCCTTGGGAAGGCGGTATACTACCACTGTACTAATCCCGCATTCTCTAGTTCCTCGCCTAAAAACGAAGAAATCCAACCAGAACGTTTCTTGGTTCATTTGATCTCGGTTCCGTGAAATCCCGCTCAGAACCGAGATCTATTGAACTAAGAACCGGTTTTATAACCACTGAGAGACTTTAGCACCTTTCTCTTTTTCTTTCAACCAAGAATCAAAATAGGCGAAAAGAATGTGGGAAGCATCAACCTGTTCAACAGTTTCTCCGCTTTCATTCGGCTTATTCTCTTTGGCATTCACTTTGATTATATGGTAGCCATATTCCGTCTCTACGACGCCGCTGACAGCACCGGGTTGCAGTGAAAAAGCAGCTTCTTCAAATGAAGGAATCATCATTCCGCGACCAAAAAAACCCAATTCCCCGCCCAGCTCAGCCGATTGGGCATCGTCGCTGTATTGCTTGGCTAATTCGGCAAATTTATCGGGATTTTCCTGAGCCTGCTTCGAAACTTCTTCGGCGCGCTGACGTGCGATTGTTTTGTATTCCTCAGTGTCTTTGATTTTTTCTTCCAATTTCTTGCGCTCCACAAAAGGTCGGATGGCCAAATCCATAATCATTTTTTTGTCATTCCAGCCGAATTGCTGATCAAAAGCTTTGAGCGCTTCGTCTTCTTTTCCGCCCATCTGAGCAACATAACTTTGGAATTCGGCATCGACATCGCTATCGGAAACCTTGACGCCCATTTGCTGGCACAAAGAAGAGATCAAGGCTTCTTTTTTGAGCTTTTCTTTGACGTTAGTTTCAATTTCTTCCACCATGGCCTTACCTTCTTCCGTCGAAAAATCCGTTTGCAACTGACTCGAGAAAAAGTGCTTCATGGCTTCCACGTGCTGGCGAAAACGATTCATGGTAACGGTCTGTGAATCCACCGACATCAAGGGGTAAGGAACAATCTTTATGAGAGAATTAAACGCCTGATTTCCGGAAAATTCTCGATCCCAGCGTTTTTTGTAAATGCCGAGCCCGAAAATAACGACAAAAGCGACAATCGCAATCACGACTACCGCCACGATCACCCCAATAAGCTTAAACCAGCTTTTTTTTGAACGGGGCGCTTTCTTGACCGGAGTACTAGCCTTTGTCTCCAGTTCTTTCTTTGGTGCTGTTTCCATAAAAAGTTTTGTTAATAATTATTGATTAGTCTTGACTGGCAAAAAAGTAATTATACCATTTTTTGAAAATCGGTAGATAGGCGGTGGCTTTAGCATCCTCCGGAGCCGGCGCGAATTCTTCCGCCGTCCGCACGACCGCCGCATCTTTTTCTTCGATAGCCACGACAGTTTCCCCCGGTTTCTGCAATCCCAGATTTTCTCGCGCCACCTTTTCCTGATACGAATCGGTTTTCAGGTAAGACAGCATATCCTGGAGGCGCTGGTTTTCTTTTACCAGTGTTTCCCGTCGCTCTTTTATCGACTTTATCTCCTGCGACACTTCGTATTTTTTATGAATCACGCGGCTCAGGAAATAAGCCATGACCACAAATACTAATACCGCTACAATCACAAAAACTTTCGAGCGCAGAACTCGCTTGACCAGCGAACCTTCAGGTTGGCTTTGATCCATCGCCATTAATTTTGACCTTAATCTCCGCCGTCTTAGAAGCAGGGGCGGCAGCGGTTTCGTTTTTCACCTTCTGGATATAATCGACGAGCTCTTTGGCCGACAACCCCGACTGGGGATTCTGCCGTTGGGCAAATTCCTGGACCTTGCTCAACTTGTCTTTAACGATTTCTGGAGTTTCCACGGCCTCGATACAGATCGGCTTTTTGTCACCCCCCAGATTAACATAAACATTGCCATAACCAAAGAGAGTTGCCATTAATCCCTTGATTTCAAAAGTCACTTCCATGATCCAAGCATGCGGGGCTTCCCGCACCCGGCGCAAAAACATTCCGCGTTGTTCGATATCGATTATCCGCTGACTTGTCACCAGGGTCAAATTGAAGTACCATGTAAACCAGGAAATCAACAACCAGACGATACTGACCGCCCACCAGGCAATGACCAGGATAGTCAACCAAGAATAGGTGAAAATGTAGGATAAGAACGGCATGGTCACCCCGACAAAGACTATCGTCCGGATCACCGGCCACAGAAAAGAGGCCCAGTGCTGGCGCAACAACAAAACCGGCTCTTCCCCTTCCCGTAAATTTTGTTTAAAATAAGAACCCATTTATGAAAACTTCTACGCGAATTGTTTGGTGGATCTTGACGATTCTAGTCGTCGGCGGCATGATTCTACTCATGGTTATGCCAGCTTTGCAATAATTACTCCGCCGCCTGAGCATAGCGAAAAAATATTTTATCCCGATAAGCCGGCAACGTAACGTCGGCTTTTTTGGTTACTTCGACATTGGCCTCCGGAAAAACCTGCTTTATTTGTTCCAGAATCCCGCCCTCGCGCTGGAGCGCGGTCGCCAGCAGGTCAGCTTCCCCGACCGCTTCGAATCGATACGGCGGGGCCAAGACGGTCCCGTCCAGGGCAATCTGCAATCCCTGGGGCATAATCGCCGAACGATAGACAATTCGATTCCCGTTGAGCGCCACTCCTTCGATGCCGATATTGCGCAGGGTATTCAATAAATCCAGCAACTGGACGTCCAAAATCGGACCGTCAACGAACAGAGATATGCCCGGTCCTGTCACTTGCTCCAGCCCGGAAATTTTCCGATATTGATCCAGTGAAGCTTGCAGAACATCAGTTCCCGGCAGACGATATTGAAGCGCTTCTTGATAATCGCGCTGTTTTTGCTCGAGATTCTCCACTTCCTGACGCAAGGTCGTATTGCTGTCGGCCAAAATACTGACTTCCAAAGCCAGATTTTTTTGCTGATCCGGATCGGTTATTTCCTTGACTTGATTAGTGGAAAAAAACTGTCCGACCAGCAAGAACCCGGCAACAATCGCAATGGCAAACGTGATCAATGAAGGAGTGGAGGGCCGTTTAATTTTACGGGGATCAAATTTCATAAGTGCCCAAAAACTGATTAAGCGTCAGGCTATCTTTTTTTTCGACACTTAGAATGAGATTGTAGTCTCTTTTCCGCTGATGCAAATCCATTAATCGCCCCGGGTCGTCTATAAAACGTGCCAGTTCGTCTTTGTTACCGATCGCTCTAATAATCAGAGGCGTACCGACATGCGATTCATTAACTAAAATCGTATTGACGATGCAATTAATTGAAGTGGTACCGACCACCCGTTCGTCATTAATAGTGATCGCCTCCGCCCCGGCGGCCCAAAGCATATTCACCGTATCCAAAATATCTGTTGAATGAATAATAGCGTCGTTTTTGAAATCATTGCGATCTTTCAAGCCTTCGTACTTGCCGTCGCCCAAGATCACTTCTACCCCCTCGCCCGATACCGGAGTGAGCCCCACAATCATTTTATAATCACGCAATTCGGCGGAAAGATCCTTGGAAGTGGTCCGGCGTTCCTCGACCTGTTTTTCTTTATCGCGTACTTCCTCGCGCAAATCAGCGATTGCCTGACGTAAGTCTTTTTGCTCCAAAGCCATTG
The DNA here is from genome assembly GCA_965230955.1 of uncultured Candidatus Saccharibacteria bacterium. Taxonomy (GTDB): domain Bacteria; phylum Patescibacteriota; class CALEFQ01; order CALEFQ01; family CALEFQ01; genus CALEFQ01. Next base: position 673,799 of record OZ246404.1, read on the forward strand.
CATCAACCGTGCGCTCCAGCTCCAGCGCCGGTCGAACGGAATCGGTCGAACGCGGATTAGTCCGGATAGAGATGATCTGAACCACGATAAAGCCGCCAACCACAATACCGATCATTAGAAAAATGATCGTATAGAGTAACGCATACGAACGTTTTTGCGGCTGATTCTCCATTGATTTACCAGTTGTATTATAAAAAAAAACGCTCAAAATAGCAAATAGCTAAACAAGCCCTAAATCCGAAACAATATTCAATTTATAATTTCGGGCTTCTCGCTAGTCCCTTTTTAAAACCGCCAAAAAAACCTCTTGCGGGACCGAAACACTGCCGATGGTCTTCATCTTTTTCTTCCCTTTTTTCTGTTTTTCCAACAATTTGGCTTTGCGCGTCACATCGCCGCCGTATAAATATCCGACCACATCCTTCCGAAAAGCCGGGATGGTTTCGCGAGCCAGAATATCGCCGCCGACCGTGGCCTGAATCGGTACCGGAATCTGATGTTTGGGAATTAAATCCTTCAGTTTTTTAACCACCGACCGCCCCAACACGGAGGCTTCCGTGCGATGCACAATTGTAGCCAGGGCATCAAATTTTTCTTTGTTGATCAAAATATCCAGGCGAACCAAATCCGCGGCGCGATAATCCGCCAGATCGTAATTCAGTGAAGCGTAACCGGAGCTGACGCTTTTTAACTTGTCATAAAAATCGACAATCAGGTTGAAAAGCGGAATTTCATATTTCAAAATCGCCCGATTTTCACCGAGATATTCGGTATTCTGATAAATTCCCCGGCGCCCCTCGGCCAATTCCATCACTTTTCCCAAACATTCTTTGGGCGTGATGATCTCCACTCGCGCCCAAGGCTCCAAAATTTCCAGATATTGCGCGGGTAATTTCGCAGGAGAAGTGATTTGTTGAATTTCACCGCGGCTGTTTTTTATTCGATATACGACACTGGGTGCCGTCACCACCAAGTTTAGGCCATATTCCCGCTGTAACCTCTCTTGGAAAATTTCCAAGTGCAATAAGCCCAAAAAACCGCAGCGATAACCGAATCCCAGCGGTCCGCCCTGATCCGGTTCATAAACGAGCGACGCATCATTTAATTTTAGTTTGCCGATCGAATCTTTCAGCAAGGGATAATCAGCCGCGTCGACCGGATACACACCCGCGTACACCACCGGGATCGGCTCTTTGTAACCCGGCAGGGGCTCAACCGGCAAGGACGCATTTTTTGTTTTGCGTTTAATATTTGTCACGGTATCGCCCACCCGCACGCCTGATAAATCCTTCAGTCCGGTGTCAATATAGCCAACCTCGCCGGAGCTGAGTTGCGCCGTCGACATCAGCTGGGGCTTGAATATTCCTAAGTCCAGAACCTCTCCTTCGCTTTTGGCCGCCAAAAAAGATAGCGGATCACCTTTTTTAATTTCGCCATCGACTATTCGGATATAAGCCTGAACCCCGCGGTAAGAATCATAACGCGAGTCAAAAATCAGAGCACGGAGAGGTTTCCGATTATCGCCCCGTGGCGGCGGCACGCGCTTAATCACCGCTTTGATAATTTCCGGGATTCCCTCACCAGTTTTCGCCGAAGCCAGAATAATTTCATCTTCCTTGATTCCAAGCGTGGCTGTCAATTCTTTCGCCACCCGAGCTGGATCGGCGTTGGGCAAATCGATTTTATTTATGACAGGAATGATTGTCAAATTTTGTTCAATCGCCAAATAGACATTGGCCAGAGTCTGAGCTTGAATTCCCTGAGTAGCATCAACAACCAAAATCGCGCCTTCACAAGCCGCCAATGAACGAGAAACTTCATAAGTAAAATCGACATGGCCGGGAGTATCAATCAAATTCAAAAGCAAAAAGTCAAAAGTCGCAATATCGTTGCTTTTTACTTTCATGGTGACCGGCTGCAGCTTGATCGTAATTCCACGCTCCCGCTCTAAATCCATTTGATCCAATAATTGAGCCTGCATATCCCGCTTGGCCACCGTTTCCGTGTATTCTAAAAGCCGATCGGCCAGGGTCGATTTGCCGTGGTCGATATGGGCAATGATACAAAAATTTCGGATTTGAGAAAGTTGGTATGTCATGAATAATCCTTAAGTAATAATCAAAGCAAAAGCTAATCCGGGAAATGTATGTCTAAAGATCCTTATGATTTATTGGCCGGCAGCCTTTTTTCGCCGCCAGAAGAACAGACGCCTACCCAAACCGCGAATCAATTCCATCTCCTCGGTTCGCAGTAACCAACTGGCCAAAACGTAAACCGCCGAACCGGCCAAGAAGGCCAAAACGGCTTGGACAAAAACTCCCCAAAAGGAACGCATATCCACCCAATTTGCCACCAAACCTTTGACCCCGGGAATAATATTAAAAAGAGTGTCGCCATGATCAATCGCGATTCCCTGAACCACCAGCGCCATTATCGCCGAAGCGATGATAGTTTTGATGATTGAGGCGATAATTTTTACATCCTCCAGACCGCCCATTTTAACATGAAGGATCAAAAGCAAAGCGATCATGTTAACAAAACTGGAAACGGAAAAAGCCAGAGCGATCCCCGCCACCCCCATCGGCTTAGTCAACCAAAGCGCCAAACCGATATTTATCGCCATACTGATGATACTGACAACCACCGGCACAATCGTGTTTTGAATCGCGTAAAAAGCCTTGGCCAAAAGAGGCACCAAGCTTTGGGCGAATAAACTGATGACAAAATATCCCAAAGTGGAAGCCGTCAGGACCGTCGCTTCCCAATCGAATTGTCCCGCCCCAAGAATGATCCGGACGATCTGCGCCCTTAATAACATCATTAAAATAGAAGCCGGAATAATCAAAAACAATATTTGCCTGATTGTCCGAGACAAAACGCTGACATATTCGCCTCGATTCTGCGCCGAAGCCGAAGCGGCCAATACCGGGAAAGCCGTGGTCGACAAAGAAATTCCAATAACGCTGTAAGGCAGACTCTGTAAATTATTCGCAAAATTATAAATAGACACCGCGCCCATGGCGACAGTGGTCGCGATGGAAGTGCTGATAAACAAATTCAATTGGTAGACGGCTAAACCCAAAGTCCGAGGCGCCATCAATTTAAGGACGTGCCTCAGTGCTTTATCTTTCAGATCGATCAAAGGACGATAGTGAAAACCCAGTTTCACGATACTGGGAACCTGAATCAGCCAATGGAACAAAGAGCCGATAATCACGCCCACCGCCACCCCGTAAATCCCCCAATACGGAACCAAGAAAATAGTTCCGGCGATAATCGCCAAATTATAAACGATCGGGGTCAGTGAATAGACAAAAAACTTTCGGTAAGAATTCAAAATGCCGCTGGCAATATTACTGATGCCGAAGAATATAGGACTGATTAGCATCAGACGCGTTAGATGCAGGGTCAATTCCTGGGTGGCCGCATCCATACCCGGCCCCAGCAGAGGCATCAGCCAAGGAGCAATCAGAAAAATAATTCCGGCAATAGCGACCAACCCCAGCATCAGGACATTCATCAGATTATTGGCCAGTCGGAAAGCGCCGGCCGAATTCTTTTTGACCAGAAAATCAGTGAACAAGGGAATGAAGGCGCTGGAAACCGCCCCGACCACGATGAGATTGAAGATTGTATCCGGAATGCGGAAGGCCGCGAAATAAGCATCCAGAGAACTGCCGGCGCCAAAAGTAGTCGAAAACAGCCGATCGCGATACACCCCCATCAAGCGGCTAATAATCGAAGTAACGCCGATAATCACGGCGCCGGAAATAATGATGCGTTTATTGGAATCGGTCATAAATTATTTCTTTTCCCAAACGGACGAAATCACGATATCGCTTAGCGGCTGTTCCGCGACCCAACTGACCCAACCCAATTGACTGCTGACCAGCGAGTTTTTCCCCTCTTGCCAGGACAATTTTAATTCCGCCGGGAAGTACACCTGGCCATCGATTCGTCCCAGATTTTTCCCCGGCTGGACTTGGATTAATGAGGTCATCCCCGCCGCTTCGTTGAACATTCCGCCGATCGATACGACTTGGGGAACATCATACACCACTCGAGCCGTTTTTTTCGCTCCCGGCTCCAGGCTCAGCCAAAATCCGACGATTTTTTTTCCTTCTTCTTGAGTAACCAAAACTTGTCCGTCATAGAGCATTTGGGCCGACTTTTCGATGTCCGCCACCAACGGATCGGGACGTGAAGTCGCCGGTGCCGGATGCAATAGAGGCAAAGGTTTTTCAAAACCGGAAATTTCCTTCACTTCCGCTTCCGCCGGCAACACCACCCGCATCCAGCTGATATTTTTTATTGACGACAATTGATTTTGCGGTTTGTGCTCGCGGGTTATTTCCACCTGGTTTTTCACGGTGCCATTCATATCCAGACTGGCCGTTTGGCGAATATTCTCCGTGATATCACGGTCGGTTTTTCCGCCGCCGATATTGTAAGAATAAACAGCCAAGTAGTTATCGGCGTCTTTTAGCTCGCCGGCGGCGTTGTTCTGATAGGCGAATTCTTCCAGTTTCGGATCGGCAAAATACAGTAAAATCTTTTTCTCACTCAAGGCGGTATTGAGCACGCCGAGCATCGCCAGCCAATTATTGTCGGGCTGGGTCAGCAATTCGGACAGCAAATTATTGAAAAAAGTCTCGACAATTTTCTTTGGCTGCTGAGTCAGCCGAGCCTCAACCGATTCCACTTCGTTTTCGATCGTTTCCAAATAATTGTTCTGGTCGATCGTCAAATCATACTGAGGAAGCTTTATCGGACCGGTCAGCGCCAGTAAGTCAGGAATGATCTGGGAGCTGATAGTGAAAACCCCGTCAACCGTCGTCCCGACATCCGATAATTGATAATACTCCATGGCCTTCTGGGCGGTGGTACGATAATCCAAAAACCAACCGGCAGCGTCCTGAATCTCGAAATTATCCGTGATCAGCTGCAATTGTTTGGGCGGAGTGACCGCCTCTTTTTTCTGACCCCGGATTTCATAAATATCATGGAATTCCAAATTTTTGATTCGACCGCCGTCGCAATCCATAATCAGATAACTGCCGGGGAAACCGCCGAGTGAGCCGCGCGCCTCATCATTATTGGCCAATAATACCAGATACCGCTTCGGCCCGTTGACACCCAGAATTCCCGCAAGTTGTTCGGAAGAATTTAGGAAGTAATCCGTCGCGCCCTGCATCACAGTCACTATTTCTTTGGCTTCACCGAAATCATCGCGGAAATTTGCCGGTAAACTGTTCAGCGCCACCAGATCCAAGTTTTTCTCGGCTCGATTCAAACTCTCCGACACAGTTTTGAAATCAGATTGGCTGGCCGACAAGGCTTTCCCTAAATTTTCCTCCCCGCCGGATGAGGCGGAAAAAATACTGCCCAGATCGCGAAAGCGGCTGATTCCGGAAGTAAAGCTTTCTCCCGCTTGGGATAAATCTTGACCGGCTTCAACCAGCGCCAAGGCCGAACGCCCTTTGGGCACCAAGCGGAAAAGCTGTGACGTCAGCGCGCCGATATTGGCAATATCAGTTTTGGCGCCCTGAAAATACTGGGCACTACGCTCAAAATCGCTGACGGCCTGAATAAACTTTTGCTGTTTTAAATTGGCCGCGGCGGTTTTGAGAGTTCCGGCCGCCGCTGAAGCCTTGGATAAAATCGGCCCCTGAGAATCGAGAGTTTTCTGGATAGCCGCCGATGTCCCGATCGATCCCGCTAGAAGAAACGCCAAGAGAGTGAAAACCACCAAAGAACGCTTTACCCGGCGCCGGCTCCGGCGCGTGGCAATAATTATTTCCTGTTGCAGCGCCCAAAAGCCCGAACGATCCTTGCTTGACGCCGATACCGAAGCAATCCGTTTCTTGTTTCCCTTGGTCGTGGCCGGCGCCAAAAAATTGATATCGCCGGAAAAACTATCGGGGAAATTATCCGAGTTTGGCCGATCCGACAGCGCCGATAATTCAGACAAAAAATTCTGTCCCTGTTTATCCGTAAAGTCTTCAGGGAAAATATTCTCACTTTCCATCGCGCCGGATCGGGACGAACGCTCCCCCGAGCTCTCCGCGGGGAAAATGACTTCCCCGGCTTTTGCCGGCGGTTCCGCTTTCTTTGAAACAAAACCGATTTCCACAACCGGAGCCGTCTTCACCGCCGCTTTTGGCTTGGCTTGGGCGGTTCTCGGCTCGGCCGCCTGCTCGATTCGGCTCAAATCCAGCAAATGCCTGGCCTCGCTGATCAAGCGGTCACGCTTCGCTTTATCTTTTTGCTTTTCCGCCAGACGATGTTTGGCGGTAAGTTTTTGCAGGTCCACGATCCCAACCGACTCCGCCAAAATCTTTTGCCAGCGTTTTTCTTCAACTTCGCGCAAATTCAAACATCGCTGTCTCGCCAGAACAGACTTTTTCACTCGCACCGGAATTTTTTTAGGCGCTTGGCTCATTTTTATACTGCTGATAAACCGCCAATGTTTGCTGGGCGGTACGGATCCAATTAAAACGGTTGGCGTTGGCAATCCCCCGTTCGACTAATTGCCGGCGCAAATCCGCATCTTTAACCAGGCACTCAATCTGCCGCGCCATAGCGGAGATATCGTAAGGATCGAAATAGATTGCGCCATCTCCGCCCACTTCCGGCAACGGTGGCGCCTGAGAAGCCAGAACCGGCAAGCCGGCCATCTGCGCTTCGAGCAAGGGCAAACCGAATCCTTCCGACAAGGAGGGAAAAACATACGCGACCGCCAAGCGATAAAGCCCGGCTAAATCTTCGTCGGGCACGAAACCCGGCAAAATGACCCGCTCAGCCAATCCTTTATCTCGGGCCACGCGTGCCAAACGATCGTAAAAAACAGAACGAGCGCAGGGATTAACCAAATTTATCGGCTGCGACAAAAGTTTTAGAGCCGACAGCAGACGATCGAGATTTTTATACGGATAAGCATTGCCGACATACAGTAGAAAAGGAAATTTCAACCTATATTTCTCAATCAATCGAGTCCGCTGTTCGGAAGTAACTTGCAACGTGCGATAGCGGGCAAAGCGCTCATCGGCCGCCTCATAGGTAACAACCACTTTGGAGGCGGGAACATGGTACCGATCAATAATCTTTTTCCGGGAAGTACCGGAAGGTGTCAATATCCGGCGCGAATGCAAAATAGCATGACGGGAAACCCAAGAATAGGCTCGATGTTTCATGGAATAAACCAGCCGAGAACGAGTGGTCGATTCCTGGCCTTTAAATTCATCCTTGATCAAATCGTGGATAGTGACCACAAAAGGACGCCGGTAAGCGATCGGGACATTAAAATGGCAAAAATGAACCAGGTCCGGTTTTAATCGCCGCAAAACTTTCAGCAAGCCCCACTGTTCCTGAAAAGTGTACCACTGAAAATCAGCCTCAGCTGTCGCGAAATTTTTCGCCTGCGGATGATAATAATCCATCGCCTCACGGCGCAACAAAACAGTATAGCGGTTGACCGCGTCAATCTTTTCCAGAGCTTTCAACAGTTCTTCGGTATAACGTCCCAAGCCGGTCTGTTGCGGCCCCACAAAACGGGCATCCACCACAATGTGCATAATATTTGTTTAAAAACCTATGGTCGCCGACGAGCCGCTTCGACCAAAACCTGAAAAGTTCCGGCGGCCGAATTGTCCCAGGAAAATTCCTGTACCCGTTGCCAGCCGCGCTTAATCAAAGTGGAACGAAGAATCGCATCGGTTTGCAACTGAGTAATCGCGGCGGCAATCTCCTCGATATTGTAAGGATTAACCAGCAAGGCGGCATCACCCACCACTTCCGGCAGAGATGAAATTGAAGATGTGATAACCGGAGTACCGACACTCATCGCCTCCAGAGGCGGAAAACCAAAACCTTCATAAAATGACGGAAATACCAGCAAATCCGCTAACGAAAACAAGGCCAGCTTATCTGACTGTTCCACAAAACCGACTCTTTGAATCGCTTCCGAAACCGGAGATTTTTCGATCGCTTGGAGCAAACCTTTCTCCAGCCAACCGGCCGAACCGGCGATCACCAGTGGCACTTTTATTTTACCACATTGATAGCTTTTCTCAAAGGCGCGAATGACGCCAATCACGTTTTTACGGGGTTCCTGAGTACCAAAAAAGAGGATAAATTGATCCGGCAGACGATACTTTCGCTTGACCGACGCCGCTTGTTGCACCAAATTCGCCGAGGGCAGATTGATGCCCGAGGGAACTACCCGAATGATTCCCGGCGGCACATTATATTTATCCGCCAGATCGTCCTTGGTTGACTGAGAAACGGAGATAATCAAAGTAGAACGCCGAGCGCAAGAGCGCGGACCGACCAGCCAGTGCCAGATTTTTTTCTTGAACGATAAAAATTCCGGATGGTATTCAAAAGACAGATCGTGGAAAGTCGTCACGATCGGACAAGACGCGGAAACGGCTCCAAAAATTATATTGGGATAAAAAAAGACCTCACAGCCGCTAATCATCTTGTCGATGGCGGGCCGGTGGCCGAATTTAAAAGCGAGGTTCAAAAGTTTATTGGAATACCGAAACCGCCAGACAGTCACATTGGGATAAGCTCCCAGTTCATTCAGAATTTCTGTTGCGCCATGGCGGAAATTGGCGAACAGCTTGAAAGTATGTTCGGGAAAAAGGCGAAAAAGATGGTGCAACAAATTAAGCGCGTACTCCTCCACCCCGGTGCGCTTGCCTTCCGCCAGGAAACGAATGTCAATCCCGATGACCATCCCGGCTAAACCGTCTCCTTGGGCCGGGACCAGTATTCTCGGCCGGCCGACAGCGCCAGACCCAAGATTAAACCGACAATCAATCCCACCGCGCCATTGAGGAGATAATCGCGCTCTTTCAGGATCACGATCGGCTCGGCGATAATCGTTTCAAACATAGCCTCTTCTTCCTGATTCAAATCGGAAGTTTTTTGTGCCACTTCCGCTCGAATCGCACTGAGTAATTTCGCGGCTTCATCTCGTGAAGCGGCGGTAAAATCAACTTCCACATTTTGGGCGGCCAGCGACTCGGATTGGAATATTTTTGATAAATTGCGCAGACTGGTCGTACCCGGATCAAGCTCGGCGCGCTCAAAAATACGCTGAACCACTTCCGGACTCTGAAACCAGCTGGCCACCGTCTCGGAAAATTTTTCACTGGCCTGAGTGCCGTAATAGCGCGAAAACTTATAATCCGGCGTGATTTGCCGGTCGGAAACATTGACCGCGACCGAAACCGAAACAGAATAGCGCTCCGGGAGCAGCCAAGTAGCCAGAAAAGCGAGCAAAGCGACAATCACGGTCACCGCCACCACCATCGGCAAACGACGTCGGAAAACATTTTGATAAACTTCGGTGTTCATACTATTTTCTTTTAAAATTTTGCCAAGACTGGTCAACGAAATCATTAATTTCTTTTTTGAAACGTTCGGTGCTGAATCTGAGCGCGTGATTATGAATGATCCGGGGATCAAAATCATGCGACCAAAAACGATTCAGCGCTCCCACCAAGCTGGCGACCGTTTGCTTTTCAAAGAGTACACCGGTCTGCCCGTCAATCACGGTTTCGAGCGCTCCGCCCTGAGCATAAGCGATCACCGGACGTCCCGAAGCCATCGCTTCGACGGCGGTGATGCCGAAATCTTCTTCCTGAGGATGGATAAAAGCCTGACAGCGGGAAAACAGCTCCCGGCGCGCCGTCTCATTGACCCGGCCGAGAAATTCGATATTGGGACCGGCAATTTTTTGCAAATAAGGCAATTCCGGTCCGTCGCCGACAACCTTGAGCGGCCGTCCGATTTTGTTAAAAGCTTTGATGGTCAAATCATATCGCTTGTACGCCACCAGACGCCCTAAAGTCAGATAATAATCATCAACCTCAGACGCTATTTTGAACTTATCGACTTCCACCGGCGGGTAAATAACCGAGCTCGGCGCTTTATAGTATTTTTGTATGCGCTTCTCGACATAGTGGGAATTGGCGATAAAACGATCAACCCGATCGGCGGCGGCACGATCCCACTGCCGAATTTTGGTCAAGGTAAACGGAATGAAACTTTTAATCAATCGCGGATAACGAAGCTCCTTGTAATAACGGTGGGCATCGCTCCACAAATAGCGCGTCGGCGAATGGCAATAGCACAAGTGCAAAGTCTGAGGAGTGGTAATGACCCCTTTGGCAAAACCGGATGCGCTGGACAAAATCAAATCGAATTCCGTCAGATCAAATTTTTCGACAGCCGTGGTCATCAGCGGCAAAGCCATCTGATACATCCTCACCCCCAGCGGAATCTTTTGAATAAAGGAAGTTCGAACATCGGCTTGTCGGAAAGCCCGGTTGGCCCGCTTGCGATCGTAGACAATAGTAAAAATCGGCGCCTGCGGAAAAATTTCATGAAAAACTCTCAGGACGTTTTCAGCGCCGCCGTCTTGGGCTAAATGTTCATGGACTAGGGCAACTTTCATTAGAGTGCCTGTCGGCGTTTAAGCAAAACTATCGGAGTGCGGAACAATATATATATATCCAATTTTAACGACCAACTTTCAATGTAATAAGTATCGAGACGCACTTCTTCTTCAAAATTCAAGTCCGAGCGCCCGCTAATTTGGGGCAAGCCTGTTACTCCCGGTTTCAGTGTCAGGACTTTTTTATGATGCTTTTGGTAAGTGGCGACTTCTTCCGGTTCGTGCGGACGGGGGCCGACCAAACTCATCTTGCCGATGAAAACATTAAAGAATTCCGGTAATTCATCGATACTGTATTTGCGGATTACACGGCCTACCCTGGTAATCCGAGGATCGTCTTTGAATTTGATCATCGGAGTTCCCTTTCTCATATTCTGAACTTTGGCCTGAAATTTCGGATCGTAACGAAACTTATGGGCATCCCGGTACATGGAACGAAATTTGAAATAAGTAAAAGCTTCTCCGTTCTGCCCGATCCGTTTATAGGAAAAAAATACTTTCCCCGGAGAATCAAGTTTGATCGCGATCGCCGTGACCAGCATGATCGGACTGGACAAAATAATCAATATGACGGAACCGACTATATCCAAGACTCGTTTGGCGATTCTACCCCAGCCGTCAAGCGGAGTTCGGCGCAATTCAACCAAAGGAATGCCCGCAGTGGGACGCACCTCGATATTCGTGGCCGCGGTCTGGAATAAATCGGGAGCGTATTTGAAAACGATTTTTTGCTCGTCGGAAAAATCAATCAAGCGCACCACGTTATCGCGCGGAGTCAAAGGATCGGTCTGGATAATCTGATCAATCTTGTATTTGACGTGCAGTTCCTTGAGATGCCGGAGACAATCAATCGTCGCGGCCGCATCCATCGGCGAGGGCAAAACTTCCAAGACACTGTACCCCTTCTTGGCCGCGCCGCTCAAGTCGCTGACGATAATACCGCCGGTGCGATTTTTTCCGACCACCACGACGCGATGAATCCCGATGCCTCTTTGATAAAGCGCGACTTGGATCCGCCGGACGATAAAACGGCCGAGCGTGACGAATAAAATGGCAAAAATCCAGGTCGCCAAAATAATAAAGCGGGAGGAGAAAAACAATTCCCGCCGCAAGAAGATAAATATAATAATCGCCATCGTTCCGGCCGAGACGCTCAGAAAAGAGCGGTACAATTCATCCACCACCCGCTGGGAACGACGCAGATTATATAAACCGCCGAGAGCAAAAATTGCCAGCCAAACCAAAGCAATCATGACCACGATCCCGGAATATTCCCGGAAGGTGAAAAGCAACGGATCTTCTCCCGCCACATCGGTACGAAGGCGAACATAATAAGCCAAGGCCGCCGCCGCCGCGATGGCGATAAAATCTACCGGAACTTGAATGACCGCAAAAGCCAGTTCGGATTTTTTCATAATTTAACAAATTCAGCCAAAAACCACGTGGTCAAAAGTTACGTGGATTTAATTTGGCTCAATCAAAATATCTAAAGTACCCAAGAAGACCTGTAAGCCGAGTTCTGTTCCCGCCATAGGCGGGAGACGACCATCTATCTGGGCCGGGCATTACTGCTCGGCTCAAGCTGTCGGATTCTATACCCGAAGGCACAGAGTCCACCGACATTACACCAGGTAGGGTTTGTAGCCGGCGGCTGTCACCAGCCGCGGAGAGGGGTCTTACTCCCTCACTTTTCATCCTTACCCTGTGCCAAATGGCACAAGGCGGTATAGTCTCTGTTACACTTTCCCTGGGCTTCGCCGTTTAAAAAGGCATATGCACTTTTCAAATGACTGCTCCCGCTGGACGTTATCCAGTACCACTTTCACCCTTAATCGGGTTTGGTGCTCGGACTTTCCTCTCCACCCAGCCCCAAAAAGGAGCGTAGTGGAGCGATCATCCGGTAATCTTGGGTAGTGAAATCATACCTAAAATAGAGGGCGAAGTCAAGAAAAACCCCGCTAATGCAGATGCACTAGCGGGGAACAATCAATGGCGTTTATTGGGGCGGAAGCTTGATCTTCGAGCCGAAGAAAAGCTTCAGCTCTTCGGCGGGAGTACGCCCTGTTTGAAGCGGTCCCCCGCACGGCTCGTAAAGAAGCTGTGCTAATTCCTCTTCCGCACCGGCTTTCTTTTGAACGATTTTCCAATCGTTCATTGCCCTTTCTGTCGCTACCTTTTTACAAGGAGGCTGCATAAGGGCAATTTGCTCCAGATTGGAATAAACGAATTCGCACTCGTAACAATCCAATCCCAGGAAGAGCATAGTCGATTTCCGCACTAAATCGACAAAAATTTCCTGATCTGCTGGCAACGAAGATCTGCCAAGGAAAAAAATGGCATCGGTCAGCACCGAACTCCAATGGTTGTTGTCGGGATGGTCACCCGCGTACCTCGGATCCACTGGAATATTGTGCTCCAAACTTTCTTCGACGAGATAGCGAATTCCCCGGAAATCATCCGATGTCTCCACCATTTTTTTCGCGGCCTCCAAAGCCATGATTGGCTTGGTTTGACCGACCAAATTCTGAACATTTTCGAACATCGGATCGGTTTCTTCAAGCATCTCCTGCTCAGACTCCGGAGAGTCCGGCATGACGGAGAGCCGATCTTCGGCAGACGCAAAACCCACAAAACAAGCACTCATCAAAATGACCCAAATATAGAACCGCATATAGATCCTCCTTCTTTTTTGATCGCGGTTATTGGATACGCCAATTGAATAAAAACAGTCTACCATATATGCATAATTTTGTCAATAGAAAAAGGCCCCTAAAATAAGGCCTTTAAACATGGGAAAATCGCTTTGTCCGTCACATCGGGCGTCTGTACTTGTTGTGTTTTAGAGTGGTTTTAAACCGCATATTCCTGTTCGCCATTCCGGTTTAATTTTTACCTGTTGCCTGATCGATCGCTTCATTCACCAACTTATCCGCTTCTTTGTTTTTTTCGCGAGGAATATGATGAAAAGCTATTGAATTGAATTTATTGGTCAGGGCCAACGATTTCGCGAACAAAGGCTTGAGATCCGCATTTTTCACCCGGTACTCTCCCCGCATTTGCTTCACGATCAATTCACTGTCCATAAAGACCTTCAAATCTTCAACTTGTTCCGTTCTTGCCAGTTCCAATCCAGCAATCAATGCCTGATATTCCGCCTGATTATTCGTCGCGGTCCCAATAGTTTTTTTGACTTTTGACTTTTGACCTTTGACTTTCAAAACAACCCCGATCCCCGCCGGTCCGGGATTGCCCCGGGCTCCTCCATCGGTATATAGTTCCGCATTATTCTTTAACATTGGTGCGTATATCTAAAATATTTAATTGAAGCTCTCTATTCCCATTCCATTCGTTGGCCTCAAGCTCGTAGGCCACATCGACAGTGTCCTGGAAATTGATCCGATTCACCATTTCCCCGAAACCGAAAGCAATGGCCGGAATAACATTGGCCGGAGCTTCCGCCGAGCGCAAATCAAGTTTGAGATGTTTTCCCTGCTTACCCACCGCTCTCACGCCGGCCACCAATAATTGCTTGGTGGCAAAACGAGGCTTTTCATTGGCGAAACCATGCGGCTCAAAAACCTTCAAGGCATCGTGCAATTCCCAATTAATCTGATCCGGCCGCAAAACGGAATCGATCGCCAGCTCACTGCGCAAATCATCGGGGGCTAATTTTTTCTTGGCCACCGCCTTGAGCCGGCGGGCGAAACTATCAAGATTCTTGTTCGGTACCGTACAACCGGCGGCCTGAGAATGGCCGCCATGTTTTTCCAGCAAATCATCACACATTCGTATCGCTTCGATAATATTAAATTTGGCGGTACTGCGCGCCGAGCCGACACTGAAAGTCGCCTTTTTTTCCAAAATTAACACCGGCCGGGCGTGGCGTTCGCACAGCTTGCCGGCAACCAAACCAACCACACCGGAAGGCCAGTTTTCGCTATAAGCCACCAGGAGGGATTTCTCATCGGTCACATCCCCGATCTGCGTTTCCGCCTCTTTCATGAATTTATCGGTAATCACTTGGCGCTGGCGATTGATCAAATCCAATTCCTGGGCCAAGGCCAAAGCTTTTTCCCCGGAATCGGCCATCAGCAAATCAAAAGCTATTTGGGAATGCTTGAGACGGCCGGCGGCATTCAGCCGCGGACCGATACGAAAACCGATATCATAAGTGTCCAAATCCTGAAGATCAACTTGCGATTTTTCCATGAGCGAACGTAACCCGGTCCGTTTGGTTCGCGCCAGCACTTGCAAACCGTATTTCACCAAGGTGCGGTTTTCCCCGATAATCGGCGCGCAATCGGCCACGGTGCCCACCGCCACCAAATCAAGATACCATTTTTCCGACTGGGCTAATTTTTGTCCGGCCGGCAATTTGGTCTTGAGCGCTTGAATCATTTTAAAAGCCACACCGACACCGGCTAATTGTTTGAAAGGATATTTGTCGTCTTGGCGCGAAGGATTGATGACCGCATCCGCCGCGGGAATTTTATCCGGCACGGTATGATGATCGGTGATTACCACGTCCATTCCCAGTTTTTTGGCCAGGGCCACCTCGGTAATATTGGTAATTCCGCAATCCACGCTGACGATCAAATTAACGCCATCCGCCTTAAACTTTTTGATAGCTTCTTGATTGATACCGTAGCCCCCTTCTTGCCGGGACGGAAGAAACACACCTACATCCGCTTTGAGTCCTTTGAGGACATCAAACAAAAGAACGGCGCCACTGACGCCATCGGCATCATAATCGCCGTGGATTAATATTTTTTCCTTTTTGGCCAGTGCTTTTAAAATTCGCGCCACTCCCCGATCCATATCTTTCATCAGAAAAGGGTCGTGCAAATCCTGTTCGTAATCCGGATTGACAAATTCATCCACCAGGGCCTGCGTTTTGATTCCACGATTAAAAAGCAACTGCGCCACAATTGAAGAATACTCTGGAAATTTCTTCAGAAATTCCCGCGGGACAGCCGGAGCGATTTTCCAATCTTGATTTAACATAAAAATCCCTAGACGGGGGTTTGTGGATTAGCTTCTAACATTGTAACGCAAAAATCCCAATAAAACAAGGCTATACTCCTCGCCAACAAAGCACTCTGAAAACAAAAAGACAACCTCAATCATGGTGTCTTTTTGATTGAAATTCAAAATGCATAATTCATAATGCAAAACTACTAATCCAGATTATGCATTTTGAATTTTGAATTATCAATTATTTCGGCACTTCTATGTCCGGCACGTATTTTTTGTATATCCTTTGCAAAGTACCGTCGTGCTTTATTTCATCAAAAGCATCTTGCCAATCAGCCGCTATTTTTGGGTCAGTCCCTTTTGATACAGCAATGTAAAACTCGGTTTCCAATATTTGATACAGAGACTTGATCTCGTCCGGTGAATAGCCGGCATCTTGGACTAAATTACTCACGGTCATGTCGGTAAAAACCGATAAATCTGCTTTCCTGTCGATTAATTGACGCACATCTTCCTGGGGATCGGTGAAACTTTGTAAATTAGTAAAACCCTGATCTCTGAGATATTGCTCGGTAAACCAAGAAGAACAAGTCGCGATCTTGGGCACTTTTTTGGCCTGCGCCAAATCACCGATTTTTAGATCCGAATCGCGGTGAACGTAAAAATATGTTCGATTACGGCCCAGTGGGCCGACCCAATTAAACAAAGTCTCGCGCTCAGCCGTCCGCTCCGTGCTGAAAAGAATCGTATTGGGATTTGTTTTCGCTTGCGCGTAGGCCTCATCCCAGGGCAAAAGCGCCAGATCGTAATTACGCACCTCGAGTCGCTTCATGATCTCGGTCACTATCTCCGTCGCCAGGCCGGAAATCCGACCATCTTTTTCGCGATAAGTGATCGGGGGATACTCTTCGGTCAGCAGTGTCAATTTAACTTCGCTCACGGGCCGTGTTTTTACGGCAGCAAAATATATCCCCAAGCAACCGGCGACGATCACCATCAGCACCATGGCGATAATAAATTTCTTCATTTTGGTTAGCATTTCCTCCGATTAATAACAAGCGGGGCGGCAAAACTTACACCCCGACAAAAATTATAATTTTTGCAAACTCTCCAATCTCAACCACTGCTCACCAATCTCTCGCTTCAACCGCTCCATCCCCTCTTTATCTTTAAATAACTTTGCGAAACGCTTTTGCGGCTTCATAAATTCTTCCAGCTCTTTCGGCTTTTCTACCGGCACCGTAATTTTATAACGCCCATTTTCAACTTCGTACATCGGCCAGTAGCGAGATTCGACTGCCAACTTAGATAACTCAATCGCCATATCCGTCTCGATTTTCCAGCCAGGAATACACGGAGAAAAAACATTCAAAAACTTCGGTCCGGGAATGGAAAAAGCCTTGTGCGCTTTTTGGTATAAATCATTCCACGGCCACAAGGCCGTCTGGGCCGCGTAGGGCAAATCATGCGCGGCGATAATTCTGGTCAGATCTTTTCTTTTTCCCGACTGTCCCGCCGGAGTTGTCGTCGTTGAAGCGCCGAACGGAGTCGCGCCGGACTTCTGGGCGCCGGTATTCATATAGGCCTGATTATCGTAGCAAACATAGAGAAAATCATGGCCGCGCTCAATGGCGGCCGAAAGAAACTGCAAACCGGCGTCATAAGTCGCTCCGTCGCCGGCAAAAACCACAAATTTGATCGGCCGATCAATTCGTCCGCGTTTTCTCATGACTTTATAAGCCGCCTCTATTCCGCTGATCGTAGCCGCGGGATTTTCCAAAAGCGAATGAACAAAAGGCACCCGCCAAGAAGTCTGCGGGAAAACAGAGGTGGTCACTTCCAAGCACCCGGTTGCCACCGCCACCACGACCGGATCGTCGGTCGCCCGTAAAACATGCCGAACGATCGTCGTGATCGGACAGCCGGCGCAGGTGCGATAGCCGGGCGCAAGAGTAGGGCGTTTAGTTGTGAGTGAAGCGAGGCGCATGAGACGAAATTTAAAGCTAAAAATTTAAAAGAAATTTAAAGATTAAAAACGAAAACCGCGATTTTAATTTTCGGCTTTAAATTTATTTCAAACTTTGATTTTTTAATTTTAAATCTTGATATCATATCGATTTAACAATCTCTTCAACGGTAACATCCTTTCCCCCCAATCCATATATCCGACTGATCACTTCCGGCGCCGGTTCCAGCCCATAGAGCGCGTTCCGGATTTCACCGACCAGCGGAGCTTGCGCGCCGTAAGACATCGAGCGGTCATAAACAATCACGCGGCGCACTCCCGCCAGAGCGCGGCGGATTTCATTATAAGGAAAAGGACGAAAAAGTATCGGCTTCAGCAAACCGACTTTCCGCCCGTCGCGGCGCAAGACCTCAACCGCTTCTTTGGCCGTACCGGCGGTGGAATTAAGAAAAACCAAAGCCGTGTCAGTATCACCGAATTCTTCGACCGCCTCGTCCTCATACAACTCAAACAGCGGATAAGCTCGCCCGGTCAGAGATGAAAGCTGTTCGCCCAACTCAATATATTTTGCCTTGACGCTTTCCAAAGTCTCGTGCTGATTTATCCGAAAATCCATGTACTGCTCCGGCAGAACCAGCGGCCCCCAGGTGGAAGGATGATCGACATCCAAAGCGCTTTTCTCGATGGAACGCCCGCCGACAAATTCCGCCGCCGATTGATCATTCAGAATCTCCAGGTTTTCCAGAGAATGAGTCGTGACAAAGCCATCCAACAGGACCATCGCCGGCAACTGGATATCTTTGTCCTCGGCAATCTTCGTCGCCAACAACATGTGTTCATAAACCTCCTGAACATTTTCACAAGCGATTTGTATCCAGCCCAGATCGCGAGTGCCCATGCTATCCGAATGGTCGCAGTGAATATTAAGCGGGCTGGAAATCGCCCGGTTGCCGACAGCCATCACAATCGGCAAACGTAAACCGGCGGCGACACCCAAAACTTCCCACATCAGCGCGATCCCTTGCGAGGCCGAAGCCGTGATCACGCGAGCGCCGGCGATCGAAGCCCCGACGGCGATACTCATAACCGCATGTTCCGATTCGGCCCGGACCACTTCTCCGTCGAGCCGACCTTGCGCCGCCATGTCAGCGACCGTTTCAATGATTTGAGTTTGCGGAGTAATCGGATATACCGGAATCACGTCAACTTGCAATTGGCGTATCGCTTCGGCCACCGCTTGCGAGCCGGTTAATAATGTTTTATTTACTGTCTTCATCGATCATTTCTATGGCTTTGCGCGGCGCCGGACAAACTTGGGCGCAAACTCCGCAGCCTTTACAATAAGTTAAATCCAAGCCGGAAATTTTACCGTCTTCGGCTTGCCAGCACTGATCCGGACAAAAGTTAACACAAGACAAACAATTGATGCAATTTTGCTTCAAATGTTCGGGTTTTTTACCCGTCCGCCAAGAACCGGTTTGGTAATTGATAGACGAGCCGGGTTGGTCGATACGCGAAGAGGACATAAATCAGGTAACAAGTATCAAGTAATAGGTAACAAAAAGGAAATTATTCCAATTTGATACTTGTCACCTGTTACTTGTTAATTTTAATATTTTATCTGCTCGACAGCTTTCTCCATTAACTTCACATTCAGCTGGCCCATTTCCGCATTATATTTCTTGGTGAAAAAATCGCCGACCACTTTTTTCAGCACCGTGGCATCAATAAAATTAATGGCTCGAACGGCGGCGGCCAAGACCGCCATATTGGGCAAATTTTTTCCCAAAGCGGCTCGGGCGATGGGCGAAGCGTCGATAGTCGCCGCTCGGCCTCGGAATCCCAATAAAGTTTTTATTTCACCGGCCGAACGATTATCATTCACCACCAACCAGCCGTTATCATTTAAACCGGCGACCACGTTTTCGGATTTGAGCAGCGAAGCATCGATGACCATTACCGTCTGCGGACGATAAACCAGACTGTGAATTTTGATGGGCGCCGATGAAATTCGCACAAAGGTTTGCATCGGGGCACCGGTCCGCTCCGGACCATAGGAAGGAAAAGCCTGGACAAACCGGCCACACCTAAATGCCGTCTCAGCGATCATCTGAGCGGTAGTTTCCGCGCCTTGTCCGGCGCGCGCGTGGATTCTAAGTTCGTATAGAAATGCCATCTGGGTCAAAAGTCAAAGGTCAAAAGTAAAAAGTTAATGATTGTACTTTTGATTTTTGACTTTTTACCTGGCTAAAGGGTCATGCCCTGTTTCAACTTCCTGCTGATCGGAATAACCATCGCTATCGGTATCGACCAAAAAGAGATCGGTACCGAGCTCGACTTCCCGGCTATCCGGCAAACCGTCACGATCGGAATCAATCTCGGCCACTTCAGTCGAAGTCGGAACGGGTGTCGTTTCCGAAACCGGTTGGCTAATCGCCGTCCCACTGTCGGTATTAGTCACATCTCCGCAGGAAAAACCCAAACCGGCAAAGCCCAAAATACAAACGCTCAGAGCCAAAGGAATAAAAATTTTTGTAAAAACATTCATCTATCTTTCCGCCAGTTTAAGAGTCTCGCGCGCGATCAAAACCTCTTCTTTTGGAGCAAAATGCAGAACTTTTATTCCTCGCGCCAGCGCCAGATCTTTCAGTACCAGCTGGCGAATATATTCGCTTCCCTCCCCGATCGCGCCGGTAAAAACCAAGGCATCAACTCGATTGAGCACTGCGAAATAAGCTCCCAAATATTTTTTCAGGCGGTAGGCGTAAAAATCCAGCGCCGCCAATGCTTTTGCCTCGCCCGACTTCGCCGCTTCCTCTATTTTCAGCATGCCGTCCTTGATTCCTGATAGCGCCGTCATGCCCGATTCTCGATTGAGCAACTGATAAACTTGTTCGGCGCTCATCTTCGCCTGTTTCTGCAAATAGAGAGGAATTGCCGGATCGATGTCGCCACACCTAGTCATCATGACCAATCCCTCCATGGGTGTGAATCCCATGCTGGTATCAATCGGCTGACCGGCCTTGATCGCCGCGACGGAGGCTCCGCCGCCGAGGTGAATCGTAATCAAATTAAGTTTATTCAGGTCTTGCTCCAA
Organism: uncultured Candidatus Saccharibacteria bacterium; assembly: GCA_965230955.1. Taxonomy (GTDB): domain Bacteria; phylum Patescibacteriota; class CALEFQ01; order CALEFQ01; family CALEFQ01; genus CALEFQ01. The sequence goes on from OZ246404.1 coordinate 694,301, forward strand.
TTCTTGGGCGGCTTGCTGCGCCACCGATTGGTGAGAAATCCCGTGAAAACCGAAACGGCGCAGGTGATATTTTTCTTCCAAATCAGCCGGCAAGGCATAATGCCGAGCCACGGCGGGCAAATTCGCGAACCAGCCTGTATCAAAGACGGCAACATTGGGAATATTTTGGCCCAAATTTTTCAAACTCGCCCGGAGACAAGCCAGGCCGGGAGGATTATGCAACGGCGCCAAATCATTATAGCGCTCCAGACGCCGGATGATAATCTCATTGGCGATCAGCGGGTCGAAAAATTCCTCACCGCCATGAACAATCCGGTGCCCGATCGCCATCAAATCAGCCTCGCCGTTTAAATCATCCAACATCATTTGGAACGCCATGTCATGATTTTTCACCAAGGTACCAATTTCTCGGATAGTACCGGCGCTTTTTTGATTCAACTCTCTATCAAATAAAATATACTTCAGCGAAGTTGATCCGGCATTGATGACTAAGATATTGTTCATAAGATTATTATTTTTCCACTCGATCGCCCGGTCAGACCCAGAGCGTTTCCTTCGTCAGTATCCAAATGAAAAGACATCTGAAAACCCGGCTTAATTCTGACCACGCATTGATCCAACCGTCCTCCCCGCTCTCCCGCCACTTCCAGCGCTACTAGCTGGTCATTGTTCAAATCAAATTTGGCCGCATCCTCGGGGCCGATATGCAAATGACGCTTGGCGATAATCATACCTTCCGACAGATCAACCGTACCGTTCGTGCCGATCAACTTGACCGGCGCCGAACCTTTCACGTTTCCCGATAAACGCAGAGGGACTCGGGCTTTTAGCGTGCGTGCATCGGTCAGGGAGATTTCAATCTGATCATGTTCGCGACTAGGCCCCAGCACTCGAACCTTTTCTATTTTCCGATCACCCGATTGAATGGTCAAAGTAAAATCCGAAGCAAACTCATCCGCCTGGCTCAGCTTCTTATGCGACTGCATTTTCGCCGCCTGACCAAACAGTTTAACCAAAGTCGCTTCGGTCAAATGCGCGTGACGGGCGGAGATTTCTATGGGAATGGTGACCATATTTGGATAAAAATTTATAATATTTGGATTTTAGCGATCCCACGGCTTGGCCTCCGGCTGAAAATCAACTTGGTATGCCGGAATTCCCAAAGAAATTCCGTATTTTTTAGCCTGATCGTATTGCTCCGAGCTGGTTCGATCTATCTTGAAAACACGTCCACGAAAAACTATATAGTGCCATTGATCATTCTTGAAATCGGCGTACCAATTGTGCCTGGAATCCAATGACCGACTGACGGCTTGCGCTATTGACGCGGCTTTTTCTGCCGGGACTTCCACCGTATGCATGGTCCATTGCTTGATCCAAGGAGTTTGGTGTTCCGCGGCCACCTTTTCAACTTCTGTCTTGATTATTTTTATGCTGCCCAAGATATCCTTTTTTTCCAAGCTTTCTTCGATGATCACTCCGCGAAAAAAATCATTCAACATAATTATAATTCCGTTACCATGATCTTGTCCAAATGATTCTCGATTTCCTCCAGTTTCATGGCCCCGTCATGAGCGCCCCAGCGGCGCGTGACCGCGCCGGCATTGATCGCCCCCATTTTCAAAGAGGTGGTAATGTCCTTCCGCATCATCAACCCGCCGACAAAAGTAGCGCCGAAAGTATCACCGGCCCCCGTCGCGTCCACCGACTCAAAGCGGTAGAGCGGAACCTGATACCAGCGGCGTCCGTCGTAAAGCGAAGTTCCCTCTTTGCCCTGCGTCAGCAAGATATACCGCGGTCCCAGATCGGATAACTTTTTTAGGATGGTGCGTAAATCGTTCATTTCTTCTTTATCAGTGATGCGCAACAAACGAACCGCTTCATGATGATTCAGAATCAGCACCTCCACTCTTTTAAGCAAAACCGCCAGCGCTTCCGGCTCGTTCAGCTGGACCAGTCCCGGATTCCAAGCCAGAGCGACTGTTTTCGGCAACCGGGCTAAATAGTCGATGTCTTCCTGCCAAGTTGCGCCGGACAAGGCCGAGAGATAAATCCATTCGGACGGGGGTAATCCCCGCTCGGCCAGCCCCAAACTGTCGCTGGCCCCTTTGTAATTAAACGACAAATGTTCTTGGCTCATGACATCATGAATCAGAAAAGACAATCCGGTTTGTTGGCCGGAAGCCACTTTTACCAAGGAAGTATCAAGACGGGAATTTACCAGATAGCGCACGAGATTTTTACCGCTACTGTCATTTCCCACCTGAACCAGCGGGACGGCGGAACAGCCCAGTTGGGCCAAAACCATCGCCGTATTCACACCGGCGCCGCCGAATCTGACGCGTAAATTTTCCATCGGGATTTTGTCATCCAGTCCGAAACCCAAAAGCGCCGGAACGCTAACCACCCCCGGCTGTTTAACCACTTGCCCGCCGGCAATTTCCCCGAAAAAATCCTGCAAGGCGCTGCCGATTGTAATGATGTCGAACATATATGGTCTTTAGTCGTTAGTCTTTGGTCTTTAGATTAATCGAGAAAAGCTAAAGACTAAAGACGAAAGACTAAAAGATCAAACTCCGCCCGGTCATGTAGGACGGGCGCTCAATGCCCATCAGCTCTAAAATCGTCGGCGCGATATCAGTCAGCACGCCTGAAGGCGTCTCGGGTTTGAAGCCGAAATTGACTCCGGGAGGCGAATACTGCCGGCGCTCAAAACCATCGGCCACAATGGCAAACGGAATCGGATTGGAGGAATGTTCTTTTTCGATCTCGCCGGTCGCCGGATCGCGCAACTGTTCGGCATTACCGTGATCGGCCGTCACGATGACCGCACCGCCGAGAGGCAAAATCGTATCCAGTAAGCGCCCCAAGCAAGCATCGACCGTATTGATCGCCACTTTGGTTGCTTCAATGTTTCCCGTATGGGCCACCATATCCGGATTGGCGAAATTGACCAAAATAAAATCGTATTGATTTGAGGAAATTTTTTCAATCAGCTGATCCGTCAGGGTGGCCGCACTCATCTCCGGCGCCTGATCATAAGTATTAACATCGCGCCGCGAATGCACCAGTAAAAATTCTTCCCTGGGGAAAGGCTTATTGCTGCCGCCGTCAAAAAACGACGTAACATGGGCGAATTTCTCCGTCTCGGCGCCATGAATTTGCTTCAGGCCGTGCTCGCTGATAATTCGCGCGATGGGATACTCTATTTTTTGGGGATGGAAAGCAATATGTAGCGGCAAATCGACGCCGTAATCATTCATGGCCGCAAAATAAATATTTTTCAACCGCGGCTCATTTTCACCGGTCGAGGAAAATTTATTGAAGCCGGGCAAAAGAAAAGCTTTGCACATTTCGCGCGCCCGATCGGGGCGATAATTGAAGAAAATTATCGCGTCATTATCTTTGATCGGCTGATAAGGATGTTCGGGTGAATCAAGAATCACCGGCACGAAATTCTCATCAAAGACATTACGCTGGTAGGAATCGGTAATCGCCGCGGCCGCCGAAGGATATTTCGGTCCATGTCCTTTGACCATGGCGTCATAAGCAAATTTTACGCGATCCCAGTGCTCATCGCGATCCATCGCATAAAAACGACCGCTGAGCGAATCAATTTGCCCGATTTTCGCCGCTTGCAGTTTATTTTCCAGCTCGGTGATAAATTCCAAGCCGCTTTTCTCCGGAGTATCACGACCGTCCAGCCAGGCGTGGATATAAAGCTGGCTGACTTCTTTGTCCTTGGCAAAATCGATTAAGGAAAAAAGATGTTCGTTGTATGAGTGAACCTTGCCCGAGCTGACCAATCCCATGATATGCAAGGCGGAATTGTTTTTTCGGACGTGCTCCACTGCCTGGCGAAACGATTCGTTGCGGAAGAAAGAGCCGTCGCGGATAGCGCTGTTGATTTTGCTCACCTCCTGATAGACGGTAAAACCCGCCCCCATATTCATATGGCCGACTTCGGAATTGCCCATCTCGCCCCACTCCAAACCGACAATCTCACCCGAGGCCTGTAAAGTCGTCGCGTAGTACTCTTTTTCAATCCTGTCCATTATCGGCTTATCCGCCAAAGTAATGCCGTTATAAGATGAAGCCGGAGCGATTCCCCAACCATCTAAAATAATCAGCGCGACCGGACGATATTTTTTGTTTAAAGACATAGGATGTAGAGTCTTTGGTCTTTAGTCTTTGGCTAACGACCAAAGAATAAAAACCGCTGACCAAAAAACAAAATCAAAATACTTTTACAATCCGCTATATTTCCCCATGCCATCGGCTCGCAATTCATCTTCAATTTCCATCAAACGATTGTATTTGGCGACCCGTTCCCCGCGCGAGGGCGCGCCGCTTTTGATCCGGGTGGCATTGACCGCCACCGCCAAATCGGCGATGAAAGTATCGGTGGTCTCGCCGGAACGATGGGAAACGAAAGCCCGCATTTTGTTTTGGTACGCGAGAGCGATAGTTTCAAAAGTTTCCGAAAGGCTGCCGATCTGATTGACTTTAATCAACACCGTATTGCAAGCTTTGTTGTCGATCGCCATCTGCACCCGCACCTTATTGGTCACCAAAAAATCATCGCCGACAATCTGGATCTTCGATCCGCAGAGTTCGTTCAGTTTCTTCCAGCCATTTAAATCATCTTCCGCCAGGCCGTCTTCAACCAAGATCAATTGGTAAGCCTCGATCCATTGTTTCACAAAATCAACCATCTGCTCGGTCGTCAGAGACTGGTCTTTTTCCTTAAAAGCCATATGATACTGGCCCGACTTGAAAAATTCCGAAGCCGCCATGTCCGCTCCGACACCGACCTGAGAACCATATTTATAGCCCGCGTCGACGATCGCCTTTTTCAAAAGAACCAGCACTTGTTCATCCGGATCCCGGTTCGGCGCACTTTTGGCCTCGAGCGACGGAGCAAAACCGCCCTCATTGCCGACATTGGTCGAAGCTTTCAGTTCTTTCAAAATTTTCTCCAAGTGATGGAAAACTTCCGAGCCCATCCGCACCGCCTCCCGAAAACTCTCCGCCCCGACCGGGCCGATCATGAATTCCTGGCAGTCAAGATTATTATCGGCGTGCGCCCCGCCATTGATCACGTTGAACATCGGCACCGGCAACAAATAACCTTCCAGATCGTAATAGTTATCAAATAATTCACGCAGATAGACATAGAGCGGCATTTTGCGTGACTGCGCCGCCGCTTTGGCGCAGGCGAGCGAGACGGATAAAATCGCGTTGGCACCGAGATTTTTTTTCTGGGGATCGCCGTCCAGCTTGATCATTTCGTGATCCAGCATTTTTTGGTCGAAAACATCGCGTCCCTGCAAATGATTGGCAATCTTGACATTGACGTTTTCACACGCTTTCAAAACCCCTTTGCCCAAAAATCTTTTTTTATCGCCGTCGCGCAATTCCCAGGCTTCATGCACGCCGGTTGAGGCGCCCGATGGCACGCCAAATTCACCGCGTGAACCATCTTCGAGCGTCACGACCGTGTTAATCGTCGGTTCGCCGCGAGAATCCAAAATCTCTCGCGCTTGGATTGATTTGATATTCATGAAAGTTGTCTTTAGTCGTTAGTCTTTAGTCTTGGGCTAACGACCAAAGACTAAAGACCAAAGACTTTAATTATCCCTTATCCAAAGCATCTATCGCCACCAAATGCCCGTCGGCCAGGAAATCCAGCATGGCTCCCCCGCCGGTAGACACAAAACTGAGCTTATCTTTTACTTTCATTTCATCCAGGAAATCGACAGTCTCACCGCCGCCGACAACGGTATGCGCCTTTGTCGCCGCCAGCGCTTCCACGATTCCCTTGGTCCCGGCCCGAAAATGCATATGTTCGAAATAACCCATCGGACCGTTCCACAAAACCAGCTGGGATTTAGCGATTATTTCTGAATACCGTTTGACAGTGCGTGGTCCAATATCATAAATAATGTCATCCGTCCCAATCTCTCTAACCGCGCAGGTTCTGGCATCACGCGGCTTCGCTTGCGGTTCGTCTTTTTCCAGTTCCCGGGAAACCGCCACATCGACCGGAATCAGTAATTTTGCATCGGTAATTTTCGGCACCAGCGTCACCGCCTCGCTCAAAGCCCGACCGCTCACTTTCGACGCGCCGACCGGCGCTCCGCTGGCCTTCAGTAACGTGTTCGCTATTTCGCCACCGATCAGAACATGATCGGCCTGCTGGACGAATATTTTCAGCAATTTCAGCTTGGTCTCCAATTTCGCGCCGCCCAGGATAAAAGTAAAAGGGTGCGGCGGATCCGTGCGCACCGCGCTCAATTCGCGGACTTCTTTGTCCAGCAACAATCCGGCCGCTCCGGGCAGATATTTCAGAATTCCGGTCATGCTGGCATGCTCGCGATGACAATTGGCGAAAGCATCGTTGACATAAAATTCACCGTTTCGCGCCAGTTCTTTTGCGAAAGCGTCGTCATTTTTTTCTTCTTCCGGATGAAATCGAAGATTTTCCAGAAAATAAATATTGTTCTCTCGATTGCCGAGGGCCGAACGCACGGGCTCTCCGATACAATCGTCAAGTTTGGTCACCGGCTGCCCGATTAATCGTTCCAACCGACGAGCGACTCCCGTGGTACGATACTTCTCCACCACTTGCCCCTCCGGACGCCCGACATGTGTCATCAAAATCAAAGTACAGTTTTGCGAAAGCAAATATTTCAGGGTCGGGATTGTCGAGCGGATCCGATAATCATCTTGGGGATTCCCTTGAGAATCCAGCGGTTCATTAAAATCCACGCGCACCAATATGCGCTTTCCTTTTAAATCGAAGTCCTTGATCGTTTTCATTATTGTTACTTGTTCCGTGTTACTTGTTACTTATCTTTTCCGCCATCTCCACCAATCGGACCGAATAAGCCCATTCGTTATCATACCAGGCCACGACTTTAGCCAGATTTCCGCCAACCACTTTGGTAAAAGGCAGGTCGACGATTGACGATTCGGTCGATCCGATGATATCGGAAGAAACAATATCATCATCCGAAACGGCGAGGATGCCTTTCATTTTTCCCTGAGACGCCGCCGTCAGCTTGGCGTTAATTTCCTCTACGGTCGTATCTTTTTTCAGAACCATGGTGATGTCGGCAATCGAACCGCAGATGACCGGAACACGAATCGCCGTCCCGTCAAAAATTCCTTTCAATTCCGGAATCGCTTTCGTCGTCGCAATCGCCGCGCCGGTACTCGAAGGAGCGCTATTGGCCGCGCCGGCCCGTCCCCGACGATGGTCTTTTTTGTCCGGCCCATCAACCAATAATTGAGTCGCCGTGTAAGCGTGGGTCGTCACCATCATTGATTTGGCCACGCCGAATTCATCGCACATAACCTTCATGACCGGAGCAATGCAGTTCGTCGTACACGAAGCGTTGTCGATGATTTTTTCGCCCCGGTACTCTTCGTCATTTACTCCTCGGATATAAGTCGGCACCGGGTCTTTTTCATTGGAAGGCGCGGACAACAAAACTTTTTTAGCTCCGGCTTTTAGATGCAAATCCATGTCGGCCGCTTTGGTAAAAACACCGGTGCATTCCAGAACCACATCAACCCCGAGTCTACCCCAAGGCAGTAGAGCGGGATCTTTTTCGCGGAGCACTTTAATTTTTTTGCCGTCGATGACCAGATTATCCCCGTCCACTTTGACCGACTTGTCATATCGGCCATAAACCGTGTCGAAACGCATCAGATAAGCCAGGGCCTCTATATCCCCCAGATCATTAATAGCCACAATCTCCAGATTTTTTTTGGCGAAAATTATTTTGCAGGCGGCCCGGCCGATCCGGCCGAAGCCATTGATCGCGATCTTTAGCATAAAATTACAATTAAGCGATAAGTCAAAAGTCAAAGGTCAAAAGTAAAAAGTGCCAGACTTTTGACTTTTGATTTTTGACCTGCCTGCCGGCAGGCAGGCTTAGATAATATGCCCGTCCGCTTTTCCGGAAACTCCGAATTCATCCATCTTTTCTTCGACCACCGCCGCCACCGCCCGCCGGCACGGAGCAATCAAGACGCGCGGGTCGAGCTCGGTCGGCTTCGCCTGAATGGTCTTTTTGAGCATCAAGGTAAAGGCTTGCCGTAATTCCGAATCGATATTGACATCATTAATACCGCCGGCGATGAGACGTTTGATATCTTCGGCCTTGATCCCCGATCCGCCATGCAGGACTAAAGGAATATCAATCGCATTACGTAACTGTTTCAACAAATCATAGTGCAAAGAGGCCTCAAATAAACCATGGCAGTTTCCGATCGAAATGGCCAGAGTGTCCACTCCGGTCTCGGCCACAAACCGAATCGCTTCATTTACGTCAGTCAATGCGCCTTTAATCACTCGGGTTTTTTCGGCCGTGGAATGAACCCCGGGAATGCGCCCGACTTCGCCCTGCACAATGACATTTCGACTGTGCGCATATTCGACAATTTGCTTGGTCAACATAATGTTTTCATCAATCGCCAGGCTCGAGCCGTCAATCTGAACCGAGGTAAAACCGGCGTTGATCGTTTCCACCACCGAGTGGAATTTTTTACCGTGATCAAGATGCAACGCCACCGGAACGGTCACCGCTTCGTTTTTGGCGATAGTGCTCACGATATGTGTTATCGGTTTGAGGCCGGCATACTCGATTGTGCCTTCGGAAACCATAATAATCACCGGGGCGTTTTTATTACTGGCCGCGTCGACGATGCCCTGGGTAACTTCCAGATTGTAAGTATTAAAAGAACCGACCGCGTACGAGCGTTGAAAAGCGTCTTTAATCAGGTCTTTGGCGTGAGCGAGCATAGAATTAAGTCAAAAGTCAAAAATAAAAAGTCAAAATTGCATTAGGATGCGCCCAGGTATTCAAAGCGGGGAATTTTTTTTCCGTCTTTTTCAACCGTTTCCATAAACATCTTTTTCGGCCGAGCCCAGAGCGCCCCGCGACCGTATTTGGGCTGATCGTAAAGAGCGCGATAAAAAACCAGTTCTTCCAGGGTTTCCGAATGATGCCCCACGCCGATAACTTCGTATTCATTTCCTTTGTAATGCCGATAGCGGCCGATCTTAACCTCGTCCATAATAATTAGCCGTTTGTTTTATGATCGAAGCGAATTCTTTCGGTTCCAGGCTCGCCCCGCCGACTAAAAATCCTTGATTATCTGGCAACGAAAAGAATTGAATGATATTTTTGCTATCGACGCTGCCGCCGTAAAGCAGACGGCCGGGCAAACGGTGCCGAGCCAGGCACTGCTTGATAACGGCATAAGCCGACCGGACATCCTCCGCCGTCGCCGGCGACCGACTCCCCACCGTTCCCGTCCCGATCGCCCAGACCGGCTCATACGCGACCAAGAGCGACGATATCTGATTGGCGGAAAATCCATCAAGCGCAATTTTGATCTGCTCGCCCAAAACCCATTCGGTTTTATGTTCGGCCTTTTCCTTGGCTTGCTCACCGACGCATAAAACCGGCGTCAATTCATGCCGCCAAGCCGCCTCAAGTTTTTTATGAATCATGGCGTCCGTCTCGCCCATTTTCCAGCGGCGTTCCGAATGACCGACCAAAACATACTGACAACCGGCTTCACGAAGCATTCCGCCGGAAATCTCGCCGGTGTAAGTCCCGTCATCGGCCCAGTGCAGATTTTGGGCGCCTAAAATAAGGCCGTCTTTGTTCCGGCCGACCTCATCCAAAGAAGTGTAAGGAGGACAAACCACAATCTCGGTTTTTTCCTTCGGGACATGAGCCATTTCGGATTTCAAAGCCGCCAGCCAGGTTTGGCTTTCGGCAATGGTCTTGTTCATTTTCCAATTGGCGATGATAACCGGTTTCATAAAATTATATTTTGGTTTCGCGTAAAAATTTGGCCGCATCTTCCGGCTTGACCACGTTGATCATAATACCGGTGCCGTACTCAAAACCGGCGCGAGTGGTCAGGTGCGGCAGGATCTCCAGATGCCAGTGATAATGATTGTATTCCTGTCCGTCACTGGGCGCGGATTGAATATAATAATTAAAAGGAGGATTATCCAGGCCGACGTAGTATTTTTTCAGAACCGCTCTCAAGCATTCGCCCAGCTGGACGCGTTCCATGTAATCGACAATTTGGAAAAAAGGATTATGGCGGCGCGGCAAGATCCAGACTTCAAAAGGATTCTGAGAAGCGTAAGGACAAAGAGCAATAAAACCCTCGTTTTCAAAAACCACGCGCTGTTTTTTTGCCTCCTTAACTTCGTTCTCGATGATCCGGCAGAAAACGCATTGCTGATGTTTCCGGTAAAAAGACGCCGCACCATCCAATTCCTGGCGCAGATAATTGGAAATCACGGGAATGGCAAACAATTGGGAATGAGGGTGAGCCAGTGAAGCGCCGGCTTCTTGTCCGTGATTGTAAATAATCAAAACATATTTGACCAGCTCGTTGGAACAGTGGACTTGAAAACGCTCTTCGTAGGCGCGAATCATCATTTCCATTTCGGTACTGGAAAAAAGAGCCGGCGGTTTGGAATGATCGACGGTGGCGATAATCTCGTGCCAGCCAATCGCTTGGCCGACATGATAAACTTCATGGTGCAATGATTCGAATTTTTGGCCGGGAATGAGCGCCGGAAATTTATTCGGGAAAACCCGCACTTGCCAACCGGGCTGGTTCGGTTTACGGTTTCCGGCCGGATACGCCAAAACTTCAGCCGGAGTTTGCTTCTCGTGCCCCTCGCAAAAAAAACAACCATCAACGACTTTGGGGCCGTTCGTGGGCGGAACTTGCCTGTTTTTGGTGAAATCTTCCGGGCGTTTGGCTCGCTCCGTCGCGATAATCACCCATTCGCCCCGCACCAAATCTTTTCTAAATTCCGGCATATTTTCTCTTCTTAAATCTTATATCTTATATCTTATTTCTTATTTCTTTCTGTAGCCCGTCATTGTTGCTGTTTTAATTTCTGCCACCTCTTATCCAGCCCCTCGCCTTTGATCCGGTCATACAAGCCGCTTTTTATTTGTCGTCTGATCCGCAGTAAGTCCGACATGGTATTGGTATACGAACTGCCTTTGATTAAATCCGTTTCCATGTGGTACCAGGTCACCGGCACTTCGGCGATTTTATAATTCCATTTCCGAGCCAAGGCCAAGACTTCGATATCAAAGCCCCAGCGCTCAATCGTAATCGCGGAAAAAATATCATGAGCCGCTTTTCTGGTAAAAACCTTGAAACCGCACTGGGTATCGGAAATCCCCGGCACCGCCAGCATTCGAATCATCAGATTTCCCGCCCGCCCCATCATCTCCCGCATAAACGGCTGTTTTTTCGCCAGCTTGGCACCCTTGATGCGGCGCGAACCGATGACGACGTCATAGCCGGCTTCAAACTTGGGCCAGACTTTATCCATTTCTTCAATCCGCGTGGCATTATCGGCATCCATGAACAAAATATAATCGCCCCGCGTTTGCGCCACGCCGCGCTGAACCGTACAGCCCTTCCCCGGACACGGTTCGTGCAAAACAAAAACCGCCGAGTGCTCGACTTCGTCACGATATCGGCGCACGACCGCCGCGGTATCATCGGTCGAACCATTATCCACCACAATAATCTCGTACATGTAAGGCTGCTTTTGCAGATACCGATCAATATCAATCAAAGTCGGCTTGATCCGTTTGGCTTCATTGCGTGCCGGGATCACGACCGATAATTTAACCTGCTTGGGATCAGAGCCGGTAAATCCCGGATGAATTTTCGACGAGAATTCTAGCGGCATAAAAAAGTATTAATTGCTGAAATTTTTATCCTGCCCCGGCTTCATCCGGAAATTATTTTCGCGCTTGAACATCGGGCGGACAAATCACTCCTCTGGAATATTATCTTGGACTGAATCCAAGTAGGCTTGTAATATCACCTGGGCGCTCAACGAATCAATCGAAGCTTTGGGATTCTCGCGTTGTAAACGCTGGGCCGCCTGGGTGCTGAGACGCTCATCGGCTAAATGCACGGGGATTTTGGTTTCGGCCGCCAATCGATCGGCAAAGCTCCTCGCCCGCCGCGCCGCCATCTCGCTGGTGCCGCGCAAGGAGAGCGGCCAGCCAACCACCACCTCGGTGATTTCCTCGTCAATAATCAGCCGTTGTAAATCGGTAATCAGCTGATCGTCATTTTGCCGTCTCAGCGGTGAGCGAGCCAGAGAAATCCGCGTCTCGCCATCGCCCGTCGCCAAACCGATATTTTTTTCGCCGTAATCGATACCGAGTAAACGCATAATTATTCCGTTAGAACTTCACAGCCGTCCGCCGTGACCGCTACCGTGTGCTCGAAATGAGCATTGAGGCGTCCGTCAGCCGAAACAAAAGTCCAGCCGTCAGGCAAGCATTTGACTTCCGGCTGACCGAGAGCCAGCATCGGTTCGATCGCCAGGGTCATCCCCTCTTTTAATTTTATCCCTTTGCCGGGCGTTCCGAAATTAGGAATCTGGGGCTCTTCATGGACCCGGTGTCCGACCCCATGCCCGACCAAATCGCGAATGACGCTATAGCCCTGCTCATCGGCCACTCTTTCCACCGCCGCTCCGATATCGCCCAGAGTATTGCCGGGCTTCACTTGCTGAATCGCCGCCGCTAAAGATTTTTCGGTTGTATCGATCAGTTTTTGGACGGAACCGGGACCGCGGACAACCAATTGAGATAAAGCCGCATCGGTATATAGCCCTTTATAGCGCACCCCTAAATCCAGACTGATCAGATCACCTTTTTTTATTAAACGATTGCCAGGAATGCCGTGGACTATTTGGTCATTAAGTGAAACACACAAAGCGGCCGGATAACCCTGAAAATTTTTGAAGGACGGTTCGGCCCCGCGCTTGGCCAGCTCTTGCTCGACAAATATTTCTAATTCTTTAGTCTTTATGCCGGGCTTAATTCGTCCGGCCGCTAAATTTAAAACTTCAGCTAAAATTCGCCCGCCCGCGCGCATTTTCGCGATTTCTTCGGTTGTTTTGATCAGTCCCAAGGCTTTGAATTACGCAAAAACGGTCTTTTCCAGCGAGCCGGAAAAGCGATTTTTCCTTTAAAATTATAACATTTTAACTATAATTCTTCAATTTTCAAAAGGGGAAAACTATTCAATTAAAAACATGAAATTGTAATCTTGATTTTGCATTTTGAATTATGAATTCTGAATTTCTTAAAAAAAATCTCCCCACCCGGTTACCCAGGCAGGGAGAAAAATTCACACGGTCTAGAACTCCTCAACCCCCAGCGGAAAACACCCGAGAAGGCTGAGACGACCGCCATCACCGCAGTCCCAGTCGATGCAAAAGAGGCCATTACCATCGAAGCCGCCGATCAGCAGGCGCAAATCATCCGAACGCACCGTATCGGTTCGTACCCAGTTGCAGTCCAGCGGAACCCGCTCGCCGATGCGTTTGAAGTGGGAGAGGATCAGGCCGGAGAGCAGAGCGGCGCTACCGAAATTGGAAAGGTGATGCTCGGGAAGCGAATGAGCTTGCCGGAGATCTGCTAAAAGCTGGAGCTGCTCATCTTTGTTCTTTCCCGTGCTGTTGGCAACCAACCGAGGCACGAAGAAGACCAGAGCATCAGGCGTCGGCTCGTCATTCTTGAGCTCACAATCCTGCAAGTACCCGAACCCCTCATAGCAGGGACCGGCCAGCGGGGCGTGAACCTTCAGGATGAAACCGGCACGCACCAGAATCGCTACCGGCCCGGTGTAGCCCAGGCTGGTCGCAATCTGGCGCCATTCCCGAACAACACGCTCCGCCTCAGTGCGCTCGTAACCCTTGCGGGACACCAGCATCTCGATCGCCTCTTCGTCGGAAAAGTAAGTAAAGTAAGTCGACTCCACCACACGTCGCACGAGATCTGCCGCGAACGCCTTGAGGTCATCGAGATGATCCACCAGCACGACTAACTCTTCGTCGGTCAGCTGATCGAGCACGGCGACCACGCCTTTGAAACTCGCTTTTCTTTCTTTCACATTGTCCTCCTTTTCCCGAAATGGGAAAACGCCCTTCGGCGGGATATTTTTTCTGCTATCCAAATTTTTATCATCTGCCCCTGTTATGCAGGGCATCCTTCCATTTCGCCTCGCTCAGGGTCAGGAGACTCAGTCAATTTACCTTTTGCATTATTTCGTCTCATCCCAATACTTGACAAAAACAGCGAAAGAGAGTATAGTGTATATATCGAAATTACCGTTTTTCCAATTCTGGTCAGCAGTTTATTGACTGCAAGGAGGTACGCAAATGAAATACAGTTTTGGTGTGTTGGCGCTGGTTCTACTGTCTGCCTTTAATTCCGTGCTCGCTGATGCCGTTGACTTTCCGCCCGGTAACAACAAAAAGATGCCCGAAGTAGGATTGGCCGCTGCCGAGGATTACGGAGATCGACAGTTTGCAGCGTGGTTACCTTACTTCCCAAGCGACAAGGATCACGGTACCTTCGAAGTAAGCACCCGCTACACTCTGTTCGTGCTAATCCCGGAGAGCTTTGGACCCGGCGCAACCGTCAAGGTTTCGGTCAGTCGTGAAGACGCAAAGGTTCCAATCGATGCTGAAGTTCTACTTTTATCAGAAAAGCTGACAACACATTTTCCCTTAGCGCCTGATGGCATCTTACGTATTCCCGACAGTGGCGCCTCAATCATGTTACGCGCGCTACCGCCCCTGACCGTCAAATTCGAGAAAGTACCGAGCCTAACGGACGCGCAGTAGCGCACAACATCAGACGGAGTACCCCAGCCACTATGGCCGGTACTCCGTTCTTTTTTTATAAAAAAACCGCCTCTCGGCGGGATATTTTTTCTGCTATCCAAATTTTTATCATCTGCCTCTGTTATCTAAGGGATCCTTACCCTTCGCTTCGCTCAGGGTCAGGAGACTCAGTCAATTTTACCTTTTGCATTTTACCTTTATCTAGAACCCCTCGTAATCCCTCATCACCAACTGCGCGTCCAGCTGTTTCATCGTTTCAAGAATTACACTGACCACGATCAAGAGTGCGGTGCCGCCCAAAGTCAGGGTCTGCACGCCAGTGATAAATTGGATAGTGAGCGGTAAAACCGCAATGATTCCCAGGAAAATCGAACCGGTCAGAGTAATGCGATTAGTAATCTTTTTAAGATAATCGGCTGTATTTTTACCCGGCCGGATTCCCGGAATAAAGCCGCCGTTCTTCTGGATATTTTCGGAAATATATTTGGGATCGAAGGTGACGGAAGTATAGAAATAAGTAAACGCAATAACCAAAATGAAATAGAAAATCCCGTAAAAAAGCTGATTTTGGAATAAATCGGCCACTTTTTGGGCACCAGTCGCGACCCAGCCCCAATTAAGACCGGCGACAAACTGAGCGATAACGCCAGGGAAAAGCATAATGGAGATGGCGAAGATAATAGGCATAACTCCGGCTTGATTGACCCGCAAAGGCAAATGCGCCGACGTGCCGCCGTACATTTTGCGTCCGCGCACCCGTTTGGCATAAGACACTGGTATATTTCGCTGGCCTTCCGTCAGCAAAACCACACCGGCGATGGTGACCACTGCGATGGCGCCAAAAGCGATAATACCGGTCAATTGGGTCGGATCAAAAACCGCTACCGTTTGCTGAAGTTCGGCCGGCAAACGAGCAATAATACCGGCAAAGATCAGCAGTGAAATTCCGTTGCCGACTCCCTTTTCTGAAATCATTTCTCCGATCCACATCAGGAAGATCGTACCGCCGGTAACCGTCACGATAATCGTGACAAAATTCCAAAAACTCAAATTGGTAATCAGAGGCACCGGGCCGCGATTAAGTAAGCTAATCAAACTATAAGCCTGGAGAGCCGCCAGCGGCACAGTCAAATAACGGGTCCAGCGGTTGATCTTGCGGCGTCCTTCTTCCCCTTCTTCCTTGGCGATTTTTTCCAATTTTGGAATGACCATCGTCAAGAGCTGCAAGATGATGGACGCGGTGATGTAAGGACCGACGCCCAACATGACGATCGACAGGTTATCCAAACCGCCGCCGGAAAAAATATTCAATAAACCGAAAAGCTGATTGTTCTGCATGAACGACCGTAAAGCATCGACATCGACGCCCGGCACCGGAATGGCCGCCGCCACACGAAAGACGATCAACATCGCCAGGGTAAACAAAATTTTGTTCCGGATCGACGGAATTTTGAAAATCTGGACGATTTTTTGATACCAAGCCATGTTTTAGTCTTTGGTCGTTAGTCTTTGGTCTTTGGTCTTTTGTCGCTTGTCTTTGGTTTTTCAGACTGGGCGGTTGTTTTCGGCTGTCCGACTGTCTCTATCTTTCCGCCAGACTTGAGAATCGCCGCTTGCGCTGACTGGCTGAAAGAGATATTTCGAAAACGCATAGAATCAATTTTCCCGGCACCGATAATTTTGGCGCCGCCGCGAGAAGCTTTGATTAAACCGCGCTGGCATAATGATTTCGGAGTAACCAATTCCCCGTCTTTGAAATGCTTGGCCAAACGGCTCAAACTGACTTCCTCGGCATAAAAACGAGCGGTTCGCGCGCGAGGATTCTTGTAACCCATACCGCGCAATTTGGGAATTCTCTCGACCAACGACGTCTGTTCGCCTTCAAAACCCAGGCGTTGTCGACCGCCGCTGCGCGATAGTTGTCCTTTTTGACCTCGGCCGGATTTGGCGCCTTTGCCACTACCAATACCGCGTCCCCGGCGAAGCTTCTTGTGCTGACGAAAAATTTTGATATCGTTTATTCTCATTTTTTTGATACAGGTTTAACGGGCGGCTTCGCCGGAACAGCCGGCTTGGACGCCGGGCGATCTGTTTTCGGCTGGCGCACACCCAACTCCGACAAGGTCTTGCCGCGCGTGGTAGCTACTGTTTGAGGCATTCGCAACGCGGAGAGCGCCAACAAAGTAGCGCGGATATTGTTGATCTTGTTGGCAGAACCGAGCATCTTGCTCAGCAAGTTTTTGATCCCGGCCAATTCCGCCACGGCGCGCACACCGCCGCCGGCAATAATACCGGTACCCGGACGAGCCGGTTTCAAGAATACCGAGGCACTGCTGTATTTGTAAGTGATTTCATGAGGAATTGTTTCATTGACCAGCGGCACCATAATAAAATTCTTCTTCGCTTGGTTTACCGCTTTCGCGATCGCCGTCGTCACGTCCGGTCCCTTGGCCACACCCATACCGACTTTTCCCTTACGATCACCAATCACAATAGTAGCCCGAAAACGAAAACGTTTACCGCCCTTGACGACGCGAGCCACCCGAGCGACATCCACCAGCGATTGGTCAAAATCACGCGGTTTACGGCTTCCACCCCGGCGACCGAATTGTTTCTTTTCACTCATAGTAAAAAATTAAAATTTCAAACCGCCCTCACGGGCGCCTTCGGCCAAAGACTTAACCAAACCATGATAAGCATACGCGCCTCGATCAAAAGCCACTTCCAGCACTTTTTTCTTGGCCGCGCGATCGGCCACCAATTTACCCACCAGCTTGGCTCGCTCCATACCGGATTTACCTTTTACTTCCAGATCAGAAGCACTGACCAATGTTTGCTGTTTTTTATCATCAATAATCTGAGCCGTCAGGTGTTTGGAACTGCGAAAAACGCACAAGCGAGGACGAAGCGACGTCCCCCGAAGCTTGGTACGCACCCGATGAGCCCGTTTCTGGCGCAGAATCAATTTATTGCTTAGTTCTTTCATAAATATTTAATTTAAGCGCTACCTTCGGCAGCGGCGGCTTTCTTTCCTTCCTTGCGACGAACATGCTCGTCGGAATATTTTATACCTTTGCCTTTATATGGTTCCGGCGGTTTTAATCCCCGGACTTCAGCCGCGAATTGTCCCAGTAATTCTTTTTTGATGCTGGTCAAAATCAGGACATTTTTAACGACCTTCGCCTCAATTCCTTCCGGGATCACAATTTCGATCGGATGAGAAAACCCCAAATTGAGAGTCAGCTTTTTACCCTGGACCGCCACGCGGAAACCTACCCCCGTCAGCTCGAGCTTTTTTTCATATCCCTGACTGACGCCGATAATCAAATTAGCGACCAATGAGCGCTCTAACCCCCAGAGCATCATGGCGTGTTCTCGTTGGGCATCAACCGTCAGTATTACCTTGCCCTGATCCGCTTTGACCGTCACGCCCGGATGAAGCGTATGCTTCAACTCGCCTTTACCGCCCTTAACCGAAAGCTGCTGTCCGTTGATTTTAATTTCAACACCAGCCGGGACAACGATAGGTTTTCGTCCAATCTTTGACATAAATTTACCAAATCTTACAAATGATCTCGCCGCCAAGCTTTTGTTTCTTGGCTTCGCGGTCAGTCATCAAACCCTTGGAAGTAGAAATAATTGAAATACCTAAACCTTGTAAAACCTTCGGCAATTCGGTCGCCCGTCGATAAACCCGACGGCCCGGTTTGCTGATGCGCTCCAGGGTATCGATAATCCCCTTGCCCTGTTCGTATTTCAACAACAAACGCAATTTGGGACCGCGTTGGCCTTCTTGTTCTTCAAAATCAGCCAAATAACCTTCCGCTTTAAGAATTTCAGCCATCCGCTTCTTGATCTTTGAGAACGGCACAAAAACTTCCTCAAGCTTGACCGCTTGGGCATTACGGATGCGTGTTAGCATGTCGGCAATAGGATCATTCATAAATATATTGACGTTTTACCAGCTAGCTTTTCGAATCCCGGGAATATCACCGCGGGTGGCCATTTCTCGAAAACAAATGCGACATAAACCAAACTTACGCATGTAACCATGCTTGCGACCGCAACGCCAACAGCGCCGTACCACTCGGGTCATATATTTAGCGCGCTTGATCGATTTATTCGCTTTGTACTCTTTAGCTTCTGTAGACATAAATTATCAATTAGGCTTTCTTGGCTGGCTCGGCCGCCCCGGACGAGGCACCGGTAGTCTGACCGGACGGTTTTTGAAAACGACGCTTCTTTTTCTTCTTGCGCTTTTCATGGCGGAAAGGAATACCAAGCAAGGTGAAAAGACGTAAACCTTCGGCCTGATTGTGAGCGGTCGTGTTGATCGTTACTTCCAAACCGTGAATTTTTTCAACTTCATCAGGATTAATTTCCGGAAAAACCATATGCTCTTTGAAACCAAGGGCTAAATTTCCCTGGGCATCAACCGAATAATCCGGGATACCGCGGAAATCACGCACCCGAGGCAAAACCACGCGCGTTACCTTCTCCAAAAAATCATACATTTTTTGCTTGCGTAAGGTGACCATCAGGCCGACTACCATACCGGCGCGAATTCCGAAACCCGATACCGCCTTGCGAGCCAAAGTCTTGACGGGACGCTGGCCGGTAATGCGCTGGAGAGTATCGGTCATAACATCAAGATATTTGGCATCTTTGATCGCTTTGCTCAATCCAATATTAACACTCACCTTTACTAAGCGCGGCACCGCCAAAACATTGGTATAGCCGAACTCTTTCTGTAAAGCCGGGACGATTTCCGATCGATATTGTTCAAGTAATCGCTTCATAGTCTAAAATTTCTCCTTACATTTACGGCAAATACGCCATTTTTTACCCGCTTCAATCTTGGTTCGTCCCACTCGATTGGGTTTGTTGCACTTGGGACAGACGACCTGGACATTGGACATATGCAAAGGGGCGTTAAATTCTACGATTTGTCCTTTCTCGCCCTGGCGTCGGGGCCGGACATTTTTCTTGCGCATATTGATATTTTCTATCACTAATCGCTCGGCACTGGTAAGAACCTGCAAAACCTTCCCGGTTTTACCGCGATCTTTGCCTGACAGCACTTTTACATTGTCGCCTTTATGAATTTTCATAATCTTAGATAACTTCAGGAGCGAGTGAAATAATTTTTTGGAAGCCGGCTTTGCGGACTTCGCGAGCCACCGGGCCAAAAATACGAGTGCCGCGCGGTTCTTGATCGTCCTTGTTGACGATTACCGCCGCATTTTCATCAAAACGAATATAGGAACCGTCTTCGCGGCGATGCTCTTTCTTTACCCGCACCAAAACCGCTCGAACCACATCGCTTTTCTTGACGATCCCGCGGGGAATAGCTTCTTTAACCGCACCGACAAAAACCTCGCCTAACCGAACATAGCGTCGTCGGGTGCCACCCAAAACACGGATGCACTTGATTTCTCGAGCGCCGGTATTGTCTGCTACTTTTAGCCAGGTTCCGGTTTGAATCATATATTTCTTACTTTGCTTTAGGATAAACTACGCGCCAGCGCTTGGTGCGCGACAAGGGTCGGCATTCTTCAAAGTTAATCGATTCACCTTCTTTGAATTTACCCTGCTCGTCATGAACATGATAAAGCTTGGTCACCAAGTAGCGCTTGCGGTACTTGGGATGCTCTTTCTGCCGATCAACCGATACCACCAAAGTCTTCTTCATTTTGGCTTTCACCACAATACCTTGCAGGGTCCGTTTAATTTTATGATCTGGCTTATTCATAACGTAAAAATTATTTAGTCTCGTTTATGACAGTCAAGATCCGAGCGATATCCTGACGCAATTTCTTGTGCTCGCGGTAATTCTTCACTTGCTTATTGGCAATCCGAAAATTCAAATCCCGCAGCTTTTCTCTCAGACTGGCGAGCTGTTTATGTAAATCAGGTTTGGATTTTGAGCGCAGGTCTTTCGCTTGCATATCTTTAGCTATTCTTTAGCTTCTTGTGAAACGATTTTGGATGTGACCGGTAATTTATGGGAAGCCAAGCGCAGAGCCTCATCGGCGATCTGCGGCGTCACACCATCGATCTCAAACATTATTTTGCCCGGCTTAACTACCGCTACAAAATGATCCACGCCGCCTTTTCCGCCACCCATGCGATTTTCTGATCCGTGAAAAGTAACCGGTTTGTCGGGGAAAATGCGAACCCAGATTTTACCGCCGCGCTGAACAAATCGGGTCATGGCTCGCCGCGCCGCTTCGATCTGGCGCGCCGTCACCCAAGCTGATTCTTGGGATTTCAAACCCCAGGAACCAAAACTCAGGCGGTTTCCGCGACCGGCCGTCCCGGTCATGCGACCGCGGTGCTGCTTGCGATGTTTTACTTTACGTGGCATCAACATATAAGAATCTGGTAATTATTTTTTCTTAACCGGAGCGGCTGATTTTTCGAAAACTTCACCGGAATATATCCAAACTTTTACACCTACCGCCCCATAAGTCGTACGGGCCGTGTAACAAGCGAAATCGATATTGGCTCGAATCGTATGCAAAGGGATATTGCCTTTGGCTAACCACTCGCGTCGTCCCATATCGGAACCGTTCAAGCGTCCGGAAACGGCGATCTTTACTCCTTTGACATTCTGAGCTTCCATAACTTTCTCGGCCATTTGCTTCATGATCCGGCGGAAAGCAACACGTTTTTCCAATTGTTCCGCGACCGCCTGAGCCACTAATTTGGCATGGCCGTAAGGATTGCGAATTTCTTCAATATTTACCTTCACTTCCATCTTTTGATTGGCAGCCGAAATCTGCTTCTTAACTTCATTCTTGAGCTGCTCCACCCCCGCTCCGCCTCGACCGATAATCAAACCGGGACGCGAAGTCTGAACAGTAATCGTAATCAAACGAGGAGAACGCTCGATTTCAATGCCCGCTACGCCCGCTTCTTTCAGCTTGCGCTCCAAAAACTCACGGATGCGGGTATCTTCCTGCAGCATTTCGCGAAAATTCTTTTTCCCAAACCATTTCGAAGGCCAGGAATACAGAACCCCTAATCGGAAACCTCTTGGATGAACTTTTTGCCCCATAGTAGGATATTAATTCTCAGACGATTTGCGTCGGAAAATCTTATTCATAAAACCACCCGTTCCCGGACCAGATTTTTTCTCAGGGTGCTGCTCTTTAAATTTACCGGACCGCTTCTTGTCGGAAGCGTCAGTCTCGGTGTTTCCCAGCTTGGCGATATCATCCTTGGTCTTGAGCCGGGTAACTTTGGGCTGGCCGGATTTGCTCTTCTTCACTTTCGGCTTTTTCTTCCCTTTAACTCTTTCTTCAAGCACAATGACAACTTGTGAAGTTCGCTTAAAAATTTCTGCCGCGACGCCCTTGGCTTCCGCGTGCCAGCGTTTGTAAGTCGGACCGGGATTGACCATTATTTCCTTGACGAATAAATTATTTTTATCCATCTCGAAATTATTTTCCGCATTGGCCATGGCCGAGCGTAGCAAAGACAGAACCGGCCGCGCCGCTGTTTTCGACAGAAAAGCCAATTGCTGTTCCGCCGCCACCGCATCAAGTCCGCGAATCAAATTAACCACCAGTCGCACTTTGCGCGGTGAAATTCTGATTTGTTTGACGGAAGCTTTTACTGACATATCTTCAAATAATTAACTGATTACTTTTTGGCGGGAGCCGCCGGTTCTTTGGCCGCTTTGGGACTATCGGCCTCTTTGGCCGCCGCGGCTTCTTCCGCCGCTTTGCGACCGCCGTGCGCCACAAACTTCCGGGTCGGCGAAAATTCACCTAATTTATGTCCCACCATATTTTCAGTGATGAAAACCGGTAAGTGTTGTTTACCATTATGTACTCCGATCGTCAAACCAACCATTTCCGGAAAAATAACCGAATCACGCGACCAGGTCTTGATCATCGTTTTGTCACCAGGCTTCAAATTCTTGATTTTTTCCATCAGCCGAGGATCGGCGAATGGCCCTTTTTTAAGACTTCGTGACATGGCCTTGACGATTATGGATAATAAACTTGTTGGAACTTTTCTTCTTGGAGCGCGTCTTGACTCCCAAAGCCGGCTTGCCCCATGGAGTGCGCGGACCTTTCTTCAAACCGATGGAAGTATGTCCTTCACCGCCACCGTGCGGGTGATCAACCGGATTCATGGCCGTACCAACCACTGTCGGACGAATACCCATCCAGCGCTGTCGGCCAGCTTTTCCGATAGTCACATTTCCGTGATCTTCATTGCTCACTTGACCGA
Source organism: uncultured Candidatus Saccharibacteria bacterium (assembly GCA_965230955.1). GTDB lineage: Bacteria > Patescibacteriota > CALEFQ01 > CALEFQ01 > CALEFQ01 > CALEFQ01. The sequence continues at coordinate 717,267 of OZ246404.1, forward strand.
TCGTGGCCAAACAAGTACCGAGAAAATTCCGGACTTCCCCCGAAGGAAGCTTCAACTGGGCATATTTACCTTCATGACTCATCAATTGCGCCATGGTACCGGCCGAACGTACGACTTGTCCGCCCCGGCCCGGCTGTAATTCGATATCGTATAAGAAAACACCGTCTGGTAAATGTTGCAAAGGCATCCGATTGCCGATTTTCACTTCAATTTTATTATGCGAAGACAGAACATCCGCTCCGGTTTTCAATTCATGAGGAGCAATGATGTAGCGCCGTTCGCCATCGGAATAAACAATCAAGGCGATAAAAGCCGAGCGATTTGGATCATATTCCAAAGCTTCCACTTTTGCCGGAATATCAAATTTGTCGCGGCGAAAATCCACAAAACGATAGCGCTGGCGATGTCCGCCTCCCTGGTGCCGAACCGTGATCTTGGCGCCCATTCCCCGGCCAGAATGTTCCTTTTTGGTCTGGGTCAATTTTTTATGGGGTCGCTTTTTAGTGAGTTCACTAAAATCGACGGTCGTCATGTATCGTCGGGAGGGAGTAAGCGGTTTGTAAGTTTTAATTGGCATTAGATAGTAGTTAGTCGTCGGAAATTAGACTCCTTCATAAATCTGGATCTTCTGTCCGGCCGGAAGCGTGACAATGGCCTTTTTCCAATTCTGGGTCTGACCCTGGCTGCGGCCACTGCGTCGGCGCTTGCCCAAAACATTTATCACGCGTACACACACAGGCTTGATTCCGTAAACGTGATACACGGCTCGGGCGATTTCCGGTTTCGAAGCGGCTTTCGCCACTCGAAACAAATAAGTATTCTGCTCGGCTAAAATTGTTCCCTTTTCAGAAATGATCGGACGCATCAAAACCCGGTAAGCGAGTTTGGTATCGGCCTTAAGCTTTTTATCTTTCGGCTTTGCCGTTTTTTCGCCTTTTCCCGGCTGCACTAAACCAACTCCGCGGCTCGGCGCCGAGGCAGGCTGATCAGATTTTGATTTTCCGCCGAAAAGAGCCATATTATTTCTTTACAGGTTTTTTAATCTTCTTCTTCGGTGCCGCGACTGCTTTCGCACCGGATTTCTGGCCACCCTTTTTCACCAGCGATGCCCCGAAAGTCTGACTGATGACCGCAATGCTATCTTTCAACAAAATCAATTCTTCATAATCCAACAAATCTTTGATGTTCAAACTATCCGCTCGAGTCAGTTTGATCACCGGAATATTGCGCCCGGCTCGGTAAATCATCGATTCTTCTTTCAGACCGCGCAAGGCCACCAAAGTGGTTTTTCCCGCTACCGGCAATTTCATCAAAATCGCGGCTAATTCCTTCGTCTTGGGCTGTTCAAGTTTCAAAGCATCCAAAACCACCAATTGCTTATCCAGAACTTTTGAAGTCAGAGCCATAAATAAAGCTTTGTGCCGAGCTTTGGCATTCATTTTCTTGCTGTAATTCCGTTCATTGCGCGGACCGAAAGTCGTACCGCCGCCGATCCAAATCGGAGACCGAATAGACCCGGCGCGAGCGCGGCCAGTCCCTTTTTGCTTCCAGGGTTTTTTCCCGCCGCCGCGAACTTCGCCGCGGGTTTTGGTATGAGCCCAGGGAGTGCGAGCATTGGCCGTCTGGGTAACCAAGGCTTGATGCAAAACATTCATCTTCGGCTTCACTTCAAATATCTCGGCCGGCAAATTAACTTCACCGACTTTTTCACCGGATTGATTGTGCACTGCGATCTTCGCCATATTAGTCAAGCGTATGAATTTGAATAAGAGTCTTCGGCGCTCCGGGCAAAGGTCCTTTGATCGCTAAAATCCCGGCGGCGCTATCTACCTTGACCACCCAGGTCTGTCGCGTGACGCGATCATGCCCCATCCGACCAGCCATTTTCAAACCCTTGCGAGTATGCTGGGGAAAACGGGCACCGGCAGAACCTGGCTTGCGCTCGTCATGACGATGGCCATGGGTGGATGATTGGCCGGCAAAGTTATGACGACGAACCACGCCTTGATAACCCTTCCCTTTGGATAAAGCTACGATCTTAACTTTGTCGCCGTCTTTGAATATTTCGGCCGTGACTTTATCGCCGCGCTTGAATTGAGCATCCGCTCCAACTCGAAATTCCCGTAAATAACGAAAAGTTTCCAGATCTTTCAAGTGACCTTGAAGCGGTTTGGTCAGGTGTTTGCGCCTTCCGAAACCAAGCTGAACCGCCCGATACTTATCTTTGTCGGCATCTTTGATTTGGGTCACCGTGCAAGGACCGGCCTGAACTAAAGTTACCGGGGTAACTTTCCCGGTCTGATCGAAGACCTGCGTCATGCCTAATTTTTGACCCAAAATAAATTTCATAGTAATCGTAAACAAAAAAACTGTAATTGCCTGAGATCGACCTCTCTAAACTGCGCCGTCATTTCAGGCACTTACAGTTTTTGGGCCGATTCAGTATCGCCCCCTCTCTCAAAAATTTATAAATAAATCTTTGGTGAGGAGGGACTTAAATCCGTGTCCCCCTACACTCAAGCGCTCAACCATAAGACTTGAACGTTTGAGTGTGGGAGGATTACATTTTTATCTCAACATCGACTCCACTGGGAAGATTCAGATTCATCAGCGAATCAATTGTTTTCGCTGTCGGCTGCTGAATGTCAATCAGTCGCTTGTGAACCCGCATTTCGAATTGTTCCCGGGAATCTTTTTTCGCAAAGGAGGCCCGAATCACAGTATACTTACTGTTTTCGGTTGGCAAGGGAATCGGACCGAGTACCTGCGCACCTGTGCGCTGGGCGGTCTCGACAATCTGCTTGGCGGATTGATCAATAATCTTATGATCATAAGCTTTGATCTTTATCCGGATCCGCTGACTGCCTTCTTCGTTTTCAACCTCTTTCTTATCCATGAGACTGGTTGTTAATGTCTCGCTCAATCGAGTAATTACTCGATAAAGTTTTAATCAATAAAGTCTGCCAGCAAAGTAATTTTTCAACTTCCTGGTAGAAAAGGAAATGACGATTCATTTCCCTTCCTTATCAAGAAATTACCCGCGCACCGACCCCGAAGTAATTTCGAGCCGGTGCAAGGTGAGTGCTTACTTGATTATTTTCGTGACCAATCCGGCGCCGACGGTTTTGCCGCCTTCGCGGATAGCAAACTTCATCTCTTCTTCCATGCCGACAGCTGAGGTCAATTTGATTTTCAAATTAACGTCATCGCCAGGCATAACCATCTCGGCTTTTTCGGGCAGAGCCGTCACTTCACCGGTCACATCGGTCGTACGGATATAGAATTGGGGTTTGTACCCTTTGAAAAACGGAGTGTGCCGTCCACCTTCTTCTTTGGTGAGAATATACACTTTCGCTTCGAATTCGCTGTGCGGTGTGATAGAACCCGGTTTGGCCAAAACTTGGCCGCGTTGCACTTCATCCTTTTTGGTACCGCGGAGCAAAATACCGGCATTATCACCAGCCATACCTTCATCCAGAGATTTGTTGAACATTTCAATGCCGGTCACGACGGTTTTCTTGGTCTCGCCCAAACCGACAATTTCGACTTCGTCGTTGATCTTGACCATGCCGCGCTCGATGCGTCCGGTAACAACCGTTCCGCGACCTTCAATGGTAAAGATATCTTCGATCGGCATCAATAAAGGCTTATCGGTATCGCGCTTCGGATCGGGAACATTTTCATCTAAAGCTTTGATCAAGTCGAAAATCGGCTTGCAAGTGGGACATTCCGGTTTCTTATCCTTGCATTCCAGAGCTTTGAGAGCTGAGCCGCGAATGACAGCTGTTTTTTCGCCGTCGAATTCATACTTAGTCAGGAGTTCGCGAACTTCTTGCTCGACTAAATCAATCAATTCCGGATCATCAACCGTATCGACTTTATTCAGGAAAACGACAATGGTCGGCACGCCGACTTGGCGAGCGAGCAAAATATGTTCTTTAGTTTGAGGCATAGCACCATCAGCGGCTGACACAACTAAAATTGCGCCGTCCATCTGGGCTGCGCCAGTAATCATGTTTTTGATATAGTCGGCATGTCCCGGACAATCGACGTGAGCATAGTGGCGCTTGGCTGATTCGTACTCAACGTGCGAAGTGGCAATTGTAATGCCGCGTTCTTTTTCTTCCGGAGCGTTGTCAATGGTGTCAAAGGCACGAGCTTTAGCTAAACCCTGAGCCGCTAAACAAGACGTAATAGCCGCGGTCAAAGTAGTCTTGCCGTGATCGACATGACCAATCGTCCCGACATTGACATGGGGCTTAGATCGGTCGAATTTGGCTTTTTCTTCAGCCATGGTGGTGGTTTTTTGTCACCGCAATTACCCACGCGGTGAATTAGAAACGTTTAAATAAAAAGATAAGTTAAAATAACGAACTCACGATATCCTGCAATCAATTACTGAGTTTAACAGCCTTCTTTTGAACCGTCAAGAGCTGGACAATATTATAGAGGAGTCTCCCGGAAAGAGCAAGTTGATAAATCCAAAACATGACATTCGAAGCCCGAAACAATATTCAAATCAAAACCCCAAAATACTAGTATTTAAATGCCGGGATTTCAGATTTAGAAATTGTTTCGGATTTCGAATTTATGGTTTCGCGCTTATTCCTTCTCTTCTCCCGTAATCTGGCGCGCAATATTCGGCGGAACTTCGGCGTAATGATCGAACTGCATATTCGGCACCCCGCGTCCCTGAGTCAAAGAGCGTAAAGTAGTCGTATAGCCAAACATTTCAGCCAGCGGAACTTTGGCATCAATCACTTTTAATTTACCGCGATCATTGATGGCATCGATTTGCGCCCGCTTGGCATTCAAGTCACCGACAACATCACCCATGTAATTATCCGGACAAATAACTTCCAATGACATGATCGGTTCCAACAAAATCGGATTGGCTTTACGCACGCCTTCTTTCAAAGCCTTTGATCCGGCGACTTTGAAAGCCGCCTCGGAAGAATCGACTTCATGGTAAGACCCGTCAAAAATCGTAACACTGACATCGATCACAGGATAGCCGGCAATAACGCCATTGTCCATGGCTTCTTTTACACCTTTTCCAACCGGAGCAATATACTCTTGGGGAACAACACCGCCTTTAATATCATCAATAAATTCAAAGCCTTTACCCCGTTCTCTCGGTTCCAATTTCAGCCAGACATGACCATACTGTCCGCGACCGCCAGTTTGCTTGATATACTTGCCTTCGGATTCAACAGCTTTTTTGATAGTTTCTTTGTAAGCGACTTGCGGTTTCCCGACATTGGCTTCCACCTTAAACTCACGACGCATGCGTTCGACCAAAACTTCCAACTGTAATTCACCGACGCCGGAAATAATCGTCTGACCGGTTTCTTCATCGGTCTTGACGCGGAAAGTCGGATCTTCAATCGCCAGCTTATTAAGGGCAATGCCCAATTTTTCTTGGTCGGCTTTTGTCTTGGGTTCAATCGCCATCGAGATGACCGGTTCGATGAAAGTAATGCTTTCTAATTTTATGGGGTGCGTCTCATCACACAAGGTATCGCCGGTGCGAGTATTTTTTAAACCGACCACCGCGGCGATTTCCCCGGCATAAACCACATCGACATCTTCGCGTTTATTGGAATGCATCCGCAAAATGCGGCCGATGCGTTCTTTATCGCCGCGTACCGGATTCAGAACATAAGTTCCAGCCGTCAATGTACCGGAATAAACGCGGAAAAAAGTCAGAGTTCCCACAAAAGGATCGGTCGCAATCTTAAAAGCCAAAGCGGCAAAAGGCTCGGCGTCATCGGTTTTGCGAACTAATTTCTTTTTTTCATCGCTGGGATCAGTTCCTTCAATCGGCGGTACATCAAGAGGCGAGGGCAAATAATCCGATACGGCATCGAGAAGCGCCTGGACCCCTTTGTTTTTCAAGGCGGAACCGCACAATACCGGAATAAGTTTCAAGGTCAAGGTCGCCCGGCGCAAAGTCTTTTTTAAATCGGCAGGACTGACTTCTTTTCCCTCTAAATAATCGGCCATTAGTTTATCATCCTGCTCAACAATCTTTTCCACCAGTTTTTCGCGCCATTTTTTAACTTCCGCTTTCAATTCTTCCCGGACAGGTTTTTCGGTCACGTCCTTTCCCAATTCACCGCTGAAAATCTGCTCTTTCTGCTCGATCAAATCAACTACGCCTTCAAAAGAATCCTCAATGCCAATCGGGATTTGGATCGGCACGGCATCCTCCGTCAATCGATCATAAATGGAAGCCACATCAGCGTCGAAATTCGCGCCGGTACGGTCCAATTTATTAATAAAACAAATACGGGGAACTTTATATTTGTCGGCTTGGCGCCAGACAGTTTCTGATTGGGGCTCGACTCCGGCGACACCGTCGAAAACAACAACACCGCCATCCAGCACACGCAAGGAACGTTCAACTTCGGCGGTAAAATCAACGTGACCGGGAGTATCGATCAGATTTATTCGAATCCCCTTCCAAAAACAAGTGGTCGCGGCGGAAGTAATAGTGATTCCGCGTTCACGCTCCTGATCCATCCAATCCATTTCGGCCGCGCCCTCGTGAACTTCGCCGATTTTGTGTTTTTTACCGGTGTAATACAAAATTCGCTCCGAAACCGTCGTTTTACCAGCATCGATGTGAGCGATAATACCGATATTGCGTGTATTGGCGAGAGAATATTCGCGGGGCATCTTAGTTAGTCTTTAGTCTTTAGTCTTTAGTCTTTAGTCTTTAGCCGCGTTTTTAGTCTACCGACTAAAGACTAACGACCAAAGACCTAGGAAAATTATTGGGCGAAATGAGCAAAAGCTTTATTGGCATCGGCCATTTTGTGAACCATATCGCGCTTGCGGATAGCGCCACCTTCTTTGTTAGCCGCGTCCATGATTTCAGCCGACAGTTTTTCTTGCATCGAATGGCCCTTTCGGCTTTCGGCCGCGCCGATTATCCAGCGGAAAGCCAGAGCTTGGCGCCGGTGCCCGCGAACTTCGTGCGGGATCTGATAATTAGCTCCGCCGATTCGCTGGCCTTTGACTTCCAGCAACGGGCCGACATTTTGGATGGCTTTTTCAAAAATTTCCAGCGGATCCTTTTTGGCCTTTTCTTTAATAATCTCAAATGAACGATAAACAATCTTCTGGGCGATACTCTTCTTCCCCCGTTTCATTACGACATTAACAAACTTGGCCACGATAACACTATTGAAAATCGGGTCGGGAGTGATTTTGCGTTTTTTAGCACGAGCTCTGCGCATAATTGGTCTTTAGTCATTAGTCTTTGGTCATTGGTTCAGTCGAAAGACGAAAGACCAAAGACGAAAGACCTAAATAAATTATTTAGCGGCTGCTTCTTTCTTCGCCCCACTGCCACGTTTAGTACCATATTTTGATCGACCGCGATTACGTCCCTCAACACCGGCAGTATCCAGGCGACCGCGAACAACATGATATCTGACACCGGGTAAATCTTTGACGCGACCGCCGCGGATCACAACGATAGAATGTTCTTGTAAATTGTGTCCTTCACCCGGAATATAGGCGGTAACTTCCATCCCATTGGTCAAACGGACACGGCAAATCTTCCGCAAAGCCGAGTTAGGCTTCTTCGGAGTGGTGGTGGAAACTTTGATGGCCACACCACGCTTGAACGGACTACCCTTTTTCAGCTTAACCGAGCGATTCTTGTTATGGTTAAACTGGCTCTGCAGTGCAGGAACCGTAGATTTGTACTTAGTTTTTTTGCGTCCCTTACGGACGAGCTGATTGATTGTTGGCATAAAAATACTTACCACTGTGAATAATCAGTAGACGTGGCCTAGTTTAACAAAAGAGTTTTGGGACGTCAAGGGCTAGATTAAGATATAAGAATTAAGATATAAGATTCAAGAAGAAATATGGACTTCGGACGGTTTTAATTGCCAGATTTAAGGAAATTAGAAACCTTTTTATAAATCCCTTTCTTCTTCATTAAAATTGAGCCGCCCATATGACCCCCGCTTTTTAATATCGTCAGCCGGCATTCGGTCAGTCGGGCAAATTTTTTAACCGGGGCGATCGAACAGGAATGGTCATCTTGAGCATGAATGATTAAAGTTTTTTGGCCAGAAACTTTGCCGGGATCATTAATCGGACTATAAAACTTGCCGGTAAAAAGCTTGCGCCAGTGTTTTTGCCAGCCACGATAGCCAGCACCGAAAGCATCTCGTACGAAAGGAACTAATTTGGTCGGCGGTTCATCCCGACTGGGATAACGCCAATCAATCACCGGCGAAATTGCCACCACCTTCGTCACGCGCGGATCGTTGGAAACCAGCAGTGCGGCCGGTCCGCCAAAACTATTTCCGATGACAAATAACTTTTCCGGCTTAAGCTTATACTTACGGCCGCTCCTCAAGTCCGTGAAACCTCGCGGCAGCTGGTCAATAATATCCAAAATATCTTGGTGGGGAGAGACTTTTAAGAATTCTCCCCCGCTCTCCCAACTGCCACGATAGCGAGGTAAAAACACCCAATACCCTTTGGCGGAAAAAAAGCGTAACAGAGCGTCTTTTTTCGGAATACTGGGCATCCCGCTACACAAAATAATCACCTTCCGGGAAGGCTTGCGAGGAGATAAAAATTCAGACACAATGTCTTGGGCAAAACGGGTGCGAAGTATTTCGGGCATAATAATTTAAGATGTAAGATATAAGAATTAAGAACAGAAGACGTTTTATCTTACATTTTATTTCTTAAATCTTATATCTTAGAATATCAAACTATATACCCACTGCACCACCGTGTTGAAAAAAGCGCCGAAAAAAGAGCCGGCAAAAATAACGACAAAAATAAGTAAATACGAACCCCAACGTTCAAATGCCATCACGGCACCAAGAGCACGCGCAGGTAAGAATGCGTATATAACTTTGGATCCGTCTAAAGGCGGAATCGGAATCAGGTTAAAAACCGCCAGCACAACATTAATCACGATCATGGCATTCAACAATTGAATCAATCCGTTTTCGAAAGGGATTGCGCTGTAAATGACAAACAACTTAAGTATTACGGCAAAAATGGCCGCCAGGACGATATTCATAAGTGGCCCCGCCAGCGAGACAAAAGCCGGTCCCCAGCGTTGATATTTAAGATTGTAGGGATTAAACGGCACTGGACGCCCCCAGCCGAAACCAGCGAAAATTAAAAGCAGCGTCCCGACAATATCGAGATGCTTGAGCGGATTGACCGTCAGCCGCCCTAAATCTTTGGCGGTGTTATCGCCCAGCGTGTAAGCCATCCAAGCGTGAGCAAATTCGTGCAGTGAAATCGAAAGAACCATGGCCACAATCCAGGCTAAGGCGACAATTGGAGATGAGAATAGTAAATCAAAAAGCATATAGTCTTATGTTAGCGAGTCTGGAGGATATTTCAAGGAAAATTTAAAATCTAAAAATTAAATTCAAAAGAAATTCACAACATAAAATCTAAAATATTCAAGTCTTTTTAATTTTCATTTAAAATTTCTTTTTATTTTTTTATTTTAAGCTTTGGATTTCAACCCTATCTACTCTTGCCAATCTTCTCTTATTCATATATACTCTTCTTTGTCCCTATAACTTTCACTAAATATACAAATCTATGTCTCGCGTTTGCTCTATCTGCGGCAAAGGCTCAAAAGTCGTCACTAAGACCGTATTTTTGCGTTCGCATACCAATCCCACCGGCAAGAGACGCCAATACCCCAACCTGCAAAAAACGACTTATCAGGGCAAAAAGGTTCGAGCCTGCGTTAGCTGTATCAAAAAACAGAACAAGACTAAGTAAAAAGTCAAAAGTAGAATTACAAAATTTTTTACTTTTGACCTTCGACTTTTAACTTAATTATATGCCACACAAAATAACCGACAAATGCATTTCTTGCGGTGCCTGCGAATCGACCTGCCCCAGCGGCGCGATTTCCGAAGGATCCGATCGCTATGTGATCGATCCCAAGAAATGCACCGATTGCGGCAGCTGCGTTGATGTCTGCGCCGCCCAGGCGATTGTGAAAGAATAGTTCCACGCCAATTAAAAAGGTGTGGCCTTTTGGCCACACCTTTTTAATTGGCGAAATTATTTCCCCTGCAGCAGATCCATAATCTTCGGCACCATTTCATCCGGTCCGGCCGTCGCTCGAAAAACTTTGACCAGCCCCTTTTTATTGTAATACATAATAATCGGGTCGGTCAGCTTGTGATAAAACATCAAGCGCTGTTTGACCGTTTCTTCCGTGTCGTCACTGCGTTGCATGAGCTTGCCGCCGCATTTATCACACTGGCCGTCTTGTTTCGGCATTAGAGCCGGCATCTTTATCCCCTGTTCGTCAATTTCAATGACGTTGTATATTTCTCCGCATTTTTCACAAACGCGACGCGCCGTGATTTTTTTGATCAAAATATTTTCGGGTAAATCGACATGCAAAACAGTATCAATCGGGGTAATTTCTTCCAAAATTTTAGCCTGCTCCAGATTGCGCGGAAACCCATCCAGAATAAAACCCTTTTGAGCATCGGGTTTTTTCAATCTCTCTTTAATCATGCCCACAATCATCTCATCAGGCACCAATTTCCCTTGGTCCATGAATACTTTGGCTTCGCGCCCCAATTCGTTCCCCTTCTTTACTTCGGCTCGCAGCAAATCACCGCTGGAAATATGCGGAATGCCGAGCTTCGGACCGATTTTTTTGGCATACGTCCCCTTGCCCACTCCCGGGGCACCGATGAAAATCAGTTTCATAGATTTTATTAGTAAATTATTTAATCAACTGAATGATATCCTGCGCCACCGCCACGGCCGCTCGGGGCCGAGCCAAACGGGCGATGTTTTCTTTGATTGACGCTTGTTTGGCTTGATCGCGGAAAAACAAATTCAATTTGTAATCTAGTAAATCCGGAATCTCGACATTAAGCGCCGCTCCCTGCTCCAAAACAAAATTACGATTAGTTTCCTCCTGGCCCATAATCGGATTGACAATCATCAGCGGCAAACCCATCGACAGAGTTTCGGCGATAGTTAGTCCGCCCGACTTGGAAATCAGCACATCCGCCAGAGCATAGTATTCTTCGATATTAGAAACCCGGTCAATCACCCTTAAATCATGCGCCGTATGGCGCAGAGCTTCGATCATAGTCGCCCTGACCTTGGGCGAGGAGGCAATCACAAATCCTTGCAAAGATAAGTGCATCTGCTGAAGCTGTCGAGTCATTTTAGTCAGAAAAATCTTTTCGATGCCGTCAAGAATCATCAAAACGGTCGGCTGGCTCAGCTTCAGTTGGTACTTGGACCGCAACTGCGCCTGATCAAACTTTTGAGAAAATCGATCGCTGATCGGGATGCCCAAGGCCTTCACAATCTCCGGATTAACTCCCTGGGACTTAATATAGGCGCCGACTTCCTCAGTCGCCACATAATACCGCTCGACCGTCGGGTGAACCCAAAAACGGTGTCCGCTAAAATCCGTCAAAACAGCCAAGTTTTTTGCCTGGGGAAATTTATGATGCTTCTTCCAGTACGATACCAGACTAAGCGGCAAATGATGGGTATTAATAATCGCATCCGGCTCGAACTTCTTGATTAGGCGTTCAAGCTTCCAGGCATTCATTTCCTCCATCACTACACGAGGCTTAAATACAATTTGCTGAAATTTTCTGAAATCTTCTGTTTCCTTGTAAATATACTTCCAAGCCACCGGAGCTCGGCGAATAGCAAACCCGTACCAGTCTTTATAGATACCTTCAACTAACTTGCTTATATATTCCAGGGAATCTACCGTTTGAATTTCCCAATTTGGACGGAGTTGCTGCAATTTTTCCTGAATAGCCAACGACGCCCGCAAATGGCCGCTGCCGATGGAAGCCTGGAGCAATAAAATTTTCTTGGTATCAGTAGGCATAGGGACAAATAACAGGTAAAAAGTAACAGGTAACAAAAGGGATTAATCATTCCAATTTGTGACCTGTTACTTGTGACTTGTTACCTGATTCTAACAAACCTTTTATTCCAAGTCTACAGTAATATCCCCATCTTGATCAGTCCGCCTGATGACAATCCCCGCTTGTTCCACCCGCTGAAGTGTCTCACTGGCCGGATGGCCAAAGCGATTGTCAGCGCCCACAGAAAAAATCACTTCTTGCGGCGACACGGCCTTGATCCAGGCGGCACTGGTGGAATTTTTACTGCCGTGATGACCGGCTTTCAGTATATCGGCCGCGACATTCGACCGGTGATCGAGCAGTTGTTCCTCCACATCAAAACCGGCATCACCGGATATAAGGATCGACTTTTTCGGAGAATCCACCCGAACCACCACCGAGGTATCATTAATATTTTTCGGCGTTTGACCGCGCCACTGATCTTCTTCGAGTGGAAATAAGACAGACAGACGAGCCGAGCCGATTTCAAACTGATCACCCGCGTTCGCTATTTCTTCCGTTGCTCCTTCCCGGGATAATGAATCCAGGAAGGTCTCAAAATCCCGGCCCTTGTTCAGAGCTCCCGTCCAGACAAAAGTTTTCACGTCAAATCGATCCAGGACATCAATCAGGCCGGCAAAATGATCGCTGTCAGCGTGAGTCAAAATAACCACTTCTATCTCTCGGTCAAAATAAGGCATGGCTTCGCCTAATTTTTCAACGATAGTACGCGACGGACCGCCATCAACCAATATCTGGGTCGTCCCCTTTTGGATCAGAGCGGCGTCCCCTTGCCCGACGTCAAAAAAAGTCAGCGTAGCGGGTATTTGTGACTGGCAACCGGCTACTGCTACCAAGACGGCAGTAATGCCGATGGCGACTAAACTATAAAGTAAATTCTTTTTCATGAATTTCTAGTCTTGACAAATAGAAATAATTGGCTTAATATCCTAAATTGGATCGTCAGTCAGTATTTGGCATAAACCTCATCAAGCGCCGGCAGCAATGGAGTAGTCTAGGTTGTCCACCGACATCCCAAGCATTCCAGATTCCGGCCCAAGACGGAGCAGCCATCTAAAGACTTTCTGATCCCGCCCTCGACTTCTACGGAAGTTCGAGGGCTCATTTTTTTTCCCGGCTCTGCTTTTTCATCATTTCCCACGCCAAAACAGAAATCACAATAACCATATAGACAGCTAAAACTAACCACCGCCCTTCACCGGCTATCTGCATTGACACCCCGGGGAGGGACGCTCCCCATTTTACCACTCTTATCCCGTACGTCAGAATCAGCCAAGCCGGATAAGACGCGATCTCCCCCAGCGGCACCGCCACCAGTCCGGCCAGAGCGACGATAAAAGACGCCGTCATCGCCATCGGAATCGAGGGAAGCAAGATGACATTGATGATTGGCGCGAGCGGAGATACCTGACCGAAATATACCAAGCTAATCGGAAAAGTCATGGCATTGGCGGACAAAGTCGCCGTCAGGGATTCCCGTAACATCAAAACTTTTGGAACTTTTATCAGATATTTTTCCAACAGCGGTCCGACATAAACCAATCCCAACACGGCCATAAAAGACAGCTGGAAGCCAATATCAAATCTCAGCACCAACGGATTTATTGCCACCATAATAACCGCCGTGGCTACCAAGACATTCCGCACGCCGGAAGTTCGACCGCTCTGTTGCGCCAATAACACCAATCCTCCCATCAGCGCCGCACGCACCACCGAGGCTTGCGCCCCCGTGATCAAAACAAAAGCCGTAATTCCGATTACCGCGATGAAAAAAGACCAGCGCCGACCGGCCCATTTGGTCGCACTGATCATCAAGGTCGCCACAATGGTAATGTTATAACCGGAAACCGCCATGACATGCATCGTTCCGCTATCCCGAAAAGCTGATTGGGTCAATTCTCCCACGGCAGATTTTTGACCGAGCAATATTCCCAAAGCAAAACCCGCTTCCGGCTCCGGCACGGTTTTTTGAAGTGATTGGGCCAGATACTTTTTGGCAACCAAAAGTGCCGCCAGTACCGGATTACCTCCCCGGCCGATCACTTCAATCGCCGGCTCATACATAGTTGAATAAATGCCGTACCGCGCCAAATAGTTTTGATAATCAAATTCGGCGAAATTTTCCGGAGCCTGGAGCTTCCCGCCAAACTCGATTTTCTGTCCATACTCATAAGTCGGATAACGCGGCACCAAAACCAAAACCTTGCCCGCCGCCGCTTCTCCCTCTGCCTGTTCAACCGCTACGATGAGTTTAGTCCGCGCGGCTAGTTCTTCCGGTTCGGCCGCAATCGTCCCGGTTAATTTTACCTTTTGATCGTTCCAATTCCCGACATGATTATCCGGCAGATCTCTCGCCTGACACAGGCGAATCATTCCCAAACCAATAAACAATATTATCAAACCCATCATTAGGCACTTACTATTTATCAGGGCCAGGAAAAACCCCGCCGATAATAGTGCCACGGGCCAATACCAATCCGGTTCCCAAAAAGATGCTATTCCCACCCCCGAGAGGAAAGCCGCTCCGGACCAGAAGAAAATTTTTCCGCGAGACATAAAAGAAACCCTCAGGGAGGGTTTTTATAGTCTTTGGTCTTTAGTCTTTAGACTCTAGGCTAGTTATTTCTACAATTTTTTCTCGGCTTTTTAGCCCATGCACGATATGTACCGCTCGTTTCTTCACCTGGTACCAATCGGCCAGACTGGCAATTACCGCCTGGTTAGCCTTACCGTCAACCGCCGGTTCGGTAACGTAAACTTTTAAGGAATCAGGAGCCGACTGAGCTTCAATCCGAGCCTGCTTGGCTCGTGACACGACTTTTATATTAATCCTGATCATCTGAAGAAATTTAGCATATTTACCACTGATTGGCAATCAACGCACCTGACATTTCTCCACATAACGCCTCGCCACCTCCGCCAGCGCTCGCATCTCCTCCGGCGCAAAACTACGCTCCTGCATAAACGCCTCGTCCAAGGTATTCCGCGGGACAAAATTTTGGAGATAATACAGCTGCGCGCCTTTGATAAAACGAGCCATTTTTTCAACTTCGGCTTCCGGATGGAAGCGCGGCAAGATGGTCGAACGAAATTCATAGCCGATCTTGCCTTCCATCACGATCTGCACACTCTCTTTGATCTTGGCCATGTCAACATTGACCCCGCTCACTTCGGCATATTTTTCGGGCGAAGCTTTGATATCAAAGGCCACGTAGTCAATGAGTTTCTGGGTATATAAATCTTTGAGCAATCGAGGATTGGTCCCGTTGGTATCGAGTTTTACCGCCAAACCCAATTTTTTAATGGCGGCGATGAAGGAAACAATGTCGTTATAAATCAAAGGTTCTCCCCCGGTCACGCAGACACCTTCCAGGTATTTGCGCCGCTGTTTCAAATAACCCAAAACTTCCTCCGGCGATATTTTTTGGAGCCACTGTTCATTTAATACCAGATTACGATTGTGGCAAAACGGACAGCGGAAATTACAGCCCGCCAAAAATATCGTGGAAGCGATTTTCCCGGGGTAATCGATGAAGGTGGTTTTTTGGATCCCGCTGATAATCATAATAAGCAAGCAAAGAGAGCGTGAAAGTTTGAGACCGATTAGTATAACACGCTCTCTTTAGGGAGAGAAGCTGGTTTTAAAATTAGTGGTTGCCGCAGCCGCAAATGTGGGAAGATTTGTCGCCGACGCTATAAGTCTTGCGATCAGACCATTCGCCGCCGATCCCCTTGCCCTTGTTCCAATTCTGAACCGGATTGTGATATCCGACCACTCGGCTATAAACTAAAGTTTTTTTGCCGCATTTTGATTCCATAGGATTGTAATTTGTTTTTATATAATTAATTATTTATTTGCTTTTGCTACTCAAGACCTGATTGCACTCATAATGTTCCCCGGAAATGTAACCGTGTTCCGGACAGATGCTGAAAGTCGGCGTAATGGTAAAATACGGCAGATGGAAATTATAAGCGATCGCTTTTACCAGTTTGCCGCAAGTTTCGGGATCGCTGATTCGCTCGCCCAAAAAACCGTGGAAGACCGTACCGCCGGTGTACTTGGTCTGTAATTCATCCTGTAATTCCAGCGCCTCAAAGATATCGTCGGTATAATCCACCGGCAGGTGGGTAGAATTCGTATAATATGGATTCTCTTTGCCGCGAGCAATGATGTCGGGAAATTTTTTCTTGTCGATTTTAGCAAATCGATAAGAAGTCCCCTCGGCCGGCGTCGCTTCCAAATTATATATATTGCCGGTCTCTTTTTGAAATTTTTCCAATTTGCCCCGCATGAAATCCAGCACCCGAACGGAAAACTGGCGACCTTCTTCGGTTGACATATTGACATCGGGACCGAAAAAGTTCTGGAGCGCTTCATTCATGCCATTTATGCCAATCGTCGCAAAATGATGCTCCAGACTGCCTAAATATCTTTTGGTATAAGGCAATAAACCATTATCCATATTGCGCTGAACCATTTCCCGCTTAATTTCAAGCGATTTTTTGCCCAGATCCATCAATCGACCTAGTCGCGACATAAATTCTTCTTCGTTTTTAGCCTGGTAGCCAATCCGGGGCAAATTTATGGTGATGACGCCCAGAGAACCGGTTTTTTCACCAGAGCCAAAGAGGCCGCCGGTCTTTTGTTTAAGCTTGCGCAAATCCATCTGAAGACGGCAACACATACTGCGAACATCACTCGGTTTGAGCTCGCTATTGATGAAATTTTGAAAATAAGGCAAGCCGTATTTGGCCGTCATTTCAAACAAAAGCTTGGCATTGTCTGATTCCCAATCAAATTCTTTGGTAATGTTATAGGTCGGGATCGGAAAAGTAAAAATCCGCCCCTTCATGTCACCAGCCAACATGACTTCAATGAAGGCTTTATTGATCATGTCCATTTCCCGCTGGTAATCTCCGTATTTGGTGTCCAGAATTTTACCGCCGACAATTACATTTTGATTTTTAAGGTCGGCCGGCACGGTCCAGTCAAAAGTCAGATTAGTAAATGGCGTCTGGCACCCCCAACGTGAGGGAGTATTCATACTAAAAACAAATTGTTGGATGTTTTGCTTTACCCTTTTGTAGTCACACTTATCGGCTCTGACAAAAGGCGCCAAATAGGTATCAAACGAACTGAAAGCCTGAGCGCCCGCCCATTCGTTTTGCAGCGTACCCAGAAAATTAATCAGCTGGCCGATGACGGTTTCCAAATGCTTGGCCGGACCGGATTCAACCTTAGAAGGAACTCCATTGAATCCTTCCAAGAGTAAATCTTTTAAGCTCCACCCGGCACAATAGCCGTTAATACCCATGGACAGATCGTGAATATGCAAATCGCCGCTCTTGTGGGCATCGGAAATTTCCCGAGGATAGATATTTTCCAGGACATAATTGGCAATAATCGACCCGGATAAATGAAGAGCCAACCCGGAAAAAGAATAATTCACATTACTGTTTTCATTGACCCGCCAGTCTTCCCGTTTCAGGTATTCATCCATCGTCTTGGTGGCATCAACCAAAATAGTTTTGGTATCGCGGATTTTTCGATGCTGCTCGCGATACAGAATATAAGCCTTGGCGGTATCAGCATATCCCGCATGAATTAAAACCCGCTCGACGACATCCTGTACTTCCTCCACGGCCGGAATATATCCTTTGTCCTTGCCAGATAGTCTCTTTTCTAATTCAGCCACCGCGCGCCAAGCCAGATTACTGGCGGTCTCTCGATCTTTTCCTCCGACAGATTGAGCGGCTTTAAAAATAGCAGATTCCATTCGATTAACATCAAAATCGACGATCCGCCCATCACGCTTGCGCACTTTCTCAAAAGGTACAGTCTGTTTTATTTTGGTCATGGAGGTTTGCTTCCTGCCGGCGGACAGTGACACTGCCTACCGTTTTATTATTGAAATTTTTTTAGTTCCTGAGAAAAGCTGTCGATACTATCAAAGGAGCGATAAACCGAAGCGAAACGTATATATCCGACTTCGTCCCAATTTTTCATCTCTTTTAGAACAATCTCGCCAATTTTTCCTGTCTTTATCTTTCCCTGCTCGGCGACATTGACCACTTCCCGTTCGATATTAGCCAAAATGGTTTTAATTTCCTTTTCACTAACCGGCCGCTTCTTCAGCGCCTGACGCAAACCCACTTCAATCTTTTCCAAGCTATAGGGTTCAACTCGGCCGTCTTTCTTGATTACACTGAGATCGAGGACTTCCAACTGCTCATAGGTGCTAAAACGCGCTTTACATTTCAAACACTCGCGACGGCGGCGGATAGCCTGCCCCTCATCCACCTCGCGCGAATCGATCACTTTCGATTCACTTTTTTCACAGACCGGACAATTCATATATTTTCAGCCAAATTTGAGGTCAAAAAAATACCTAGCCGTTCACCCGTGGTTTCCTAAGAAAGAGCTATTTATCCACGACCAGAAAGATTTTCTACCAGCTGGCCTCTAGATATAGTGCTAATATTTTTATTATAGCACTATATATAAATCTCTAAAAGTTCCCTCCCTACCTGAATATTTAGCTTATAATAAAGGAAAACTACCAGTATTTATATCACTTATGTATAACCACGGGGTATTTCTGTGGATAACTCTAATGTTTTCCGAAGCAATTGAAATTTTTTTAGAAAATCCCCCAGCCAATCTGTCAAACACCCTGCCGAATAAAAATTTTCGCGGTTGAAAAAAATTTTCCGGCGAAAAGTTTTTTTATTGTAGCAGTCCTTTACCCGACTGGGAAGTTTTTTTCTGGGGATAAATAAAAGTCCGGCCAGAATAGTCCCCGCTGGCAAAAAAAAACGGTGACTCCGAACGTTTTAACGGCCAAAACAAAAGCTGGTTGACTCGCGCCAACCAGCTTTATGTTTTCTAGAATACTATTTCATCTTCCGGCGAATAAAAGCAGGAATATCCAGTTCTTCCTCGTTAGCCACTTCTTCCTTGGCAGTAGCGGTGACGAGAGCCGGCTTCTTTTTCTGGAAAGAAGCGGCATTTTTCTTATTATCTACTTCGACGCTATGCTTTTGGAAAAGAGATGCACTGGGTTTTCCGGGTTCGATCGTCGTCCCCCACGGGGTACGGATCGGGCGTTCTTTCTTTTCAACTTTTTTGACTTTCTTGGACGCTTCATCGAAACCGGTCGCAACCACGGTGATACGGAATTCGCCTTTTTCCATCGATTCATCAATGACGGCACCAAAGATAACCTTTGCCTCCGGATCAGCCGACTCGGTAATAATCTTGGCCGCTTCGTCAATTTCAAACATTCCGAGATCCGGTCCACCGGTAATATTGAAGAGAATACCCTTAGCTCCGTCAATCGACATTTCCAGCAACGGACTGTCAATCGCTTTCTTGGCCGCTTCCACCGCTCGATTTTCACCGTTTGCTTGACCGATACCCATCAGAGCCGAGCCGGTGTTTTGCATGATCGCCTGGACGTCGGCGAAATCAACATTAACCACCCCGGGAACCGTTATTAAATCTGAAATCCCTTGGACACCCTGGCGCAACACATCATCTACAATAGAGAAAGCTTCCAGCAACGAAGTTTTGCGATCGATAATCTGTAGCAAACGATCATTGGGAATAGTGATTAGAGTGTCGACGCGCTGCCCCATTTCGTTCATCCCTTCTTCCGCAATCGCCCGACGCTGTGAACCCTCAAAAGTAAAAGGTTTGGTTACAACGGCGACCGTCAAGGCACCGACTTCTTTTGCGATATCAGCAATAACCGGAGCGGCACCGGTCCCGGTTCCGCCACCGGCTCCATAAGTGACAAAAACCATGTCGGCTCCTTCCAGGGCCTTCTTGAGATCTTCTTGGGATTCTTCCGCCGCACTTCGGCCGATTTCCGGATTCATGCCGGCACCGAGCCCTTTGGTCAGAGTCTTTCCGATCTGAACTTTTTTGGGAGCTTGGTTGTGATGCAGTGCCTGAGCATCAGTATTAACCGCAATAAATTCGATCCCCTTGAGCCGGGATTCCATCATGCGGGTAATGGCATTGCCGCCACCGCCGCCGACGCCAACAACTTTGATTTTGGCGAAGGTTTCGAGTTCTGGCTTGATTTCCATAAAATTACATCTTTATGGTGTAACTTTTCTCACACCAGCTCGAGAAAAAGTTCACTCATTTATTAATTAAGTTAAAAGTCAAAGGTCAAAAGTCGAAACTTTTTACTTTTGACTTTTTACTTAGTAATAAAAATGCCCCGAGGTGTCTCGGGGCGCAACTATTATAGTTGTTTATGGCAGGAAGGTTTTGAACCACTTCTTCATTTTCCCGACAGTATCGGAAACGGAAGAAGGTAAACCGCCGCGTTTGAAACGGCCGGTTCGAACCTCGGTTCCTGCACCCCATAAGACTAAACCTACGGCTGTGGCAAAAGAAGGATCTTCAATCTTATCGACGGCGACCGGAATTCCAGTCGGCAAACCAATTTGCGCCGGCAAGCGTAATTCTTCTTTGGCATAGTCGACAATGTCAGGCATCTTGGCTCCGCCTCCGGTCAAAACAACACCGGCGGGAAGCTGCCCGCTTTTGCCAACCTTGCGTAATTCTTTATCAACGAGCGAAAATATTTCCGACAATCTGGCTTCGACAATTTCAGCGATTTCTTTGCGATCAACAGTCTGAGCTTCGTGACGATCGATTTTAGCCAGGTTGATTTCTTCTTTTTCAGTGATAGTCGAAGGCAAAGCAGTTCCGTATTCCAATTTGACCGTTTCGGCCACATCAACCGAAGTCCTGAGTCCGATCGCGATATCATTTGTAATATGTTCGGCTCCGACCGGTAAAACTTTGGTATGGATCAAATCGCCTTCTTCGTACGCGATCAAACTGGTGGTACCCGCCCCGACATCAACCAGGACTACACCCAATTCCTTTTGGCGCTTGGTCAATACCGCTTCCGCGGCTGCCAAAGGAGAAAGAACCAAATCATCAATATCAACTCCGGCACGATATATGCATTTCGTCAGATTTTTAATGAAAGACGACGCTCCTTGGATAATGTGGGCTTCCACTTCCAGCCGGACGCCGCTCATGCCAATCGGATCTTTGATACCTTCTTGATCATCGACAATAAAAGTTTTAGGAATAACATGTAGAATTTCCCGATTGCTTGGTAAAGAAATGGCCTGAGCCGCTTCTATCACTCGGGAAACATCATCTTCGCCGATTTCACCATCCGCCCGCGAGACCGCAATTACGCCTCGGCTCAATTGCGAAGTTACGTGGGCGCCGCCGATGGAAACATAAGCCGATTCAATCGGAAAGCCGGTAACTCTTTCCGCCTTTTCCAGGGCAGTGGAAATGCTGCCCACTGCTTCTTCCACATCAACAATCACGCCACGTCGGATTCCGGAAGACGGAGCCAGACCGACACCAATAATATGAGGCTTTTCATCATTCGCCGCATACTGTCCGACTAACACTCGGACTATACTGGAGCCGATATCCAGACCAACAATTATTTCTTCTTTAGCCATTCGCTTGAGGAAGAAGCTC
Organism: uncultured Candidatus Saccharibacteria bacterium; assembly: GCA_965230955.1. Classification (GTDB taxonomy): domain Bacteria; phylum Patescibacteriota; class CALEFQ01; order CALEFQ01; family CALEFQ01; genus CALEFQ01. The sequence goes on from OZ246404.1 coordinate 738,732, forward strand.
GGGAGATTGAACAAATTTACTGTTCTTCGAAACCCGCGGTTTTGTTCAAATCAACCTCTGCGTTCTTAATTATAATTAGTTTACCGATAAAGTCAATGCACTAGGAAAAACAATTTACAATTTTTGGGATGATAATCAGCGAGCCCACCACCGCCGAACCGAGAGCCGCTACCAGGACCCCGCCCGCGGTCATGTCTTTCATGATACCGACGGCACGATTAAACTTAGGGTCGATATAGTCTAGTAAATTTTCGAGAGCGGTATTTAGCAATTCCAAGGACAGAACAATCATGATACACAAACAGATCACCGCCCATTCGACCAGAGTCGCATTGATCAGGAACATGACCGCGATAACTCCCACTGCAGCCACGACTTCTATTTTGAAATTTCTTTCACTCTTGATGACCGCGCCAATCCCCTTGAAGGCAGATCTAAAACTATTACCGATCGTTCCTTGATTTTTGAAGACCTCTTTATCGTCAGACATGGAATTGCCGTACTAATTTATCTTGGAGAGTGAACATCTTCTGGGCTTGTTTAAGCGAAACATTCTCGTGCTCATAACCAGCCAGGTGCAGTATACCATGAATAATCAACCAAAGGAACGCCCGACTTAAACTGATGTTTCGTTCAGAGGTTATCTTCACCGCCTCATCATGACACAATACAATTTCACCTTGAATTCCCGGGACCGAACGCTGGTGCAGATCAAAACTTAGCACATCGGTTGGTTTATTTTTACCGCGGTAAACTCGATTCCAGCGTTTCATCTTGATCCGCCCGACGATAACCACACTAACATCTATCGGTTCGCTCAGTTTGAGTTTGCGGATAACCTGTTTGATTTTTTTTATCAGCCAACCGGGCTTCACCCGCGCCGCGGTCAAATTAGTTATCGTGATTTCCATGGAAATAAATTATTCCGGCGAAACAACAAGCCATGTAATTATTTACGCCGATGACGCACAGTTGTTCAACTTGTCCACAGGGGCTGTTCGAGTCAGAAAACCATCGAGCACATTTATTGTTCAACTCTGTTTCTTCGTCAGTTCCTGACGAACCAGCTTTTGAACTAGAGTACCGTCAGCTTTACCCTTTAGTTCTTTCATGGCCAGACCCATAACCTTACCCATATCAGCCGGACCGGAGGCGCCGGACTGACTAACAGCCCTGGCAACCACTTCGGCTATTTGCTTCTCCGATAGCTGGGCCGGCATGTATTTCATGAGCAGGTCGATTTCTTTTTGCTCCTTGGTCGCCAGATCTTGGCGCTGGCCGGAAGTGTACTGCGAAACCGAATCCTTCCGCTGTTTTATCTCGTGACTGATAATCGCTATCAAATCGCTATCGGTTAATTCCCCTTTTTTGTCGATTTCCCGGTAGCGGATAGCCGTCCGCACCATTGTTAAAACATCCGCTTCAGTTTTCTTTTGGGCCTTGCGAGCCGCAATAAAATCTTGATTGAGCCTATCTTTTATACTCATTGTATTTTAGCAAGCTATTTAGATTCGGGACGAGCGGCATTTTGAGCCAAAGTATGTTTTTTTTCAAGAGCCTTGGGACGACGCATTTGAAAAATGCGTTGCTGGCTACGGCGGAACTTATGCATACCGAAGCGACCAAGTTTTTTAAGATGTTCTCGTCGTTCCATAATCATGTTTTTGCGCATGGCCTCTTCTTTCAGAATCGTCCGGCTCTTGGTTTTCTGATGAAAACGAATTTTGCGGGCACGATAAATATTCCCGCTTTGTTGAAGCTTTTTAGTGAAGCGTCGGATCATGCCTTCAATTGATTCCCGATCTTTTCGTTTAATTTCAACCATTAAACTCACCTCTCTTTCAATGCAAGTTATCAAATTAAATTGACCTTTTTAGCAAAGGTTTCGACCAAGTGATGTGATTCAATAATAATATAAAGGACTTGAAATGTCAAAGGCTTGCGCCTATTTTACTATTCTGACAATCGCCGCACGTTGGCGGATAATTTAAGCAAACGGCCATCCTACATTCGCTGAATTTTAAGTTAAATTTCACCTTTCAGTTCTTTGCCGCCTAACAAATGCATATGGAGATGAGAAACAAGCATTTCAACATGGGGACCACCTTTGTTGATTACCAGCTTGAAGCCAGTTTCCGCCACCCCTTCACTGGCCGCGATTTTTTTCACACAGAGCATCATTTCCGCCGCTGCCGCCCGATCCTGCTCTTCCAGTTCCGTGACGGAATTAACATGTCTCTTCGGGACGATTAAGATGTGTGTTGGTGCCAGCGGGTTGATATTCCGAAAGGCAACGACCTTGTCTCCCTGATAAACAAAATCCGAAAGCGATTTGCCGGCAATAATTTTGCAAAAGATGCAATCGTCCATGTTAGTGGTCTTTAGTCATTAGTCTTTGGTCTAGAGACTACTGACTGATTAATGTTGCCAACGTTTGGTTAGCAGTAACGGCCATTATTTTCGCGGTCACTAAAGTATTTGTTTTACCGTCGGAATCAAAATTTATTTTGAGCCCGGCCGGGCTTAACCCGGACCGAGAAGTCTCCAACAATACCGTGACTTTTTTGCCGAGCTGGCTACGGCGATACTTCAGATTTAATTGATCGCTCAAGCGGCGCAGGCGCCGGCTACGACCGACAATAACCTCTGGACAGAGCTGGCCGGGATAATGACTAGCCTCCGTCCCTTCCCTATTAGAATAGCTAAAAACGTGAATTTTCGCAAAGCCTGCCAGGCGACAAAATTCGGCAGTGCGTCGAAAATCAGTCTCACTCTCTCCCGGAAAGCCAACGATAACATCGGTCGACATAAAAACCCCGGGAACCGTCTTTTTTATCCGCGCAATCAGTGCCATTAATTGCTTGGCGGAATAGCGTCTTTTCATCATTTTTAATACTCGATCCGATCCGCTCTGGATCGGTAAATGCAGAAAAGGGCAAATCCGCGGCTGTCTGAATAATTTCAATATCTCTGGCGACAGATGCTGAGGTTCGATGGAGCTAAATCTAATCCGTGATATCTGTGTCTGGGTCAAGATTTTTTTTACCAGACCGGCCAGCGATAAACCCTGACTGTGGTAGCTGCCAATATGAACACCGGTCAAGACAATTTCTTTGCCCCCCATGGACTCGATTTGTTTAACTTTTCCTAAAATTTTCGCCCCGGGAACACTGTGCGGTTTTCCCCGCCGAAAAGGCACGATACAATAAGTACAAAACTCATCGCATCCATCTTGAATTTTTAACAAGACCCGAGTCCGACCGTTTGACAACAATGTCTTCCCTGTTTTCAATTTTTGATTTTGCACTTGCTGGCACAAAAAAGCGCCGAATTTCTTAACTATAATATCCGCCGTCCTCGCTTTATCCTTTAGCGGTATCGCCAAATCGACTTCCGGCATTTTTTTCAGTTCAGGTTCACTGCACCCCCAAACGACGATTTTTGCCCGGGGCCAACGGTGATGGTAAATCCTGAGCGACTGGCGTGATTTGCGAGCGGCAACATGAGTGACAGCACAGGTATTGACTATCAAAATATCCGCTCCGGCTTTGCCTGAAACCACGCTGAAACCAGCCGAGGCTAAAGCTTCAGCCAAATCTTGGCTTTCGGCTTGATTAAGCCGGCAACCAATCGTCAGCAAGCATAAAGAAATAGTTTTCCGCACAAAAAATAATTATTGGTAAAAGAGGTAAGATCCTAAATCAGTAATTTATTAACAGTCTTTCGCCCCGTTCATTTCCAGATCATTGACAAACGGTCCGACTTCATCTAAGCTGGCGGCAACGGAAAGGAGGGTTTCGATGAAATCAGAAGACAGAGTAAACGTATTCATAAAAATCTATGGGTTCCCCAGCGGCTCGCGCTGGATCGGCAATGAGACAGTAACGGTGAAAATCGATCCGACAGAAAAGAAGGTGGTCGGCTCAGAAGGAGGAATTATCAATCCCTTGTTGCCCAAGAATATTCTGGATCTTTGGACTAACGTTTGGCAATCTCAAGCCGGACAATTTCGGAGCGCATACGCCATCATGAATTCCGAGGTTCAAGTTGGCCCAATTATCTCAAGTCCAATTGTTTTGAGCTCCCATCCGGTGATTGAAATTCATTTCCTGCACTTCCCCGATCCCAACAGCCAAAGAGTAATTCGACCAGCGGTGTCCGAGTTTAAAAAAAGGGTCTGGCAACTGTTTCGGCTGGCCAGAGAAAAAGTCTCCGACCTGGATATTATCGACCCGATTTTTATCGAGTACGAGCACTGACAAACGAAAACCGGTCCGCTCAGGCGCACCGGTTTTATATTATCTACTTATTTTCCCTTGGGCTCAGGCGCTGAGATGTCCGCTGGTTTTTCGGCATTCTTTTCATTTTCTTTTTCCAACAAACGACGCCTCATATATTTTATCATTTGCTCCTGTGAAATCACTTCTTGCACCCCGGTCGCCATATCACGCATGATCATTGTACCGTCCACGGCCTCTTTTTGCCCTAAGATCAAGGTGAAGAGGACTTGTTTCTTTTCCGCCTGCTTCAATTGCGATTTGAGACTATCGCGACCCAACGATTCAATCACATCAATTCCCGCCGCAAACAAGTCTTCGAAAATTTTGAAGCTCTGTTTTTTGGCTTTCTCGCCCAATTGAGCCAAGAAGACTCTCGGCGCCGGAGCGATCGGAGCTTTGATATTTTGCTTTTTCATTTCCTCAATCACCCGCTCAATTCCCAACGCCACACCCACCGCCGGGGTCGGCTGTCCGCCCATTAACTCCACCAAGCCATCGTAACGGCCGCCGCCGCCCAGGGAAGACTGAGCCAGTTCGCCACCTTTCATTTCCGGCCAAATTTCAAAAACTGTCCGGCGATAATAATCCAAACCGCGTACCAAACGCGAATTCAAATTATAAGGTATGTCCAGCTCATCGAGCATTTCCAAAACCAATTTGAAATGGTCGTGGCAAGCTTCGCACAAATTATCAAACATCTGCGGAGCGTTTTGCGCTATTCTTTGACACTTTTCTTCTTTGCAATCAAGCAACCGCAAAGGATTGCGCTTGATCCGCTTTTTGCAATCGGCACAGAGTTTATTGACGTGCGGCCGGTAATAATCCAATAACGTCTGGCGATAAATCGGCCGACAATCCGGACAGCCGATACTGTTAATTTGCACGGTGAGACCTTTCAGGCCCAAACGCTCTAAAATGCGCCAGGTCAATTGAATCACCTGGACGTCTAATGCCGGCTTAGAACCGCCGAAAATTTCAAAATCCAGCTGGTAAAACTGACGAAAGCGGCCGGCCTGGGGACGTTCGGCTCGAAACAGGGGTCCATAGGCGTAAATTTTCACCGGCTGGGGACGTGAATTCATGCCGTCCTCAATATAAGCGCGCACCAATCCGGCCGTAAATTCCGGACGCAGGGCTAATTTTTCTCCGCCACCGCGATCCTTGAGCGCGAACATTTCCTTTTCCACGATATCGGTACTCTCGCCGATCGCACGGGCAAACAGATTGATATTTTCAGCCACCGGAACATCCATATGGTCAAACTCGTGTGATTTAAGAACTGATTCCGATGTTCGCAAAACAAAATCCTGGTACTGCCAATCTTCCGGCAGTACATCGTGCATCCCACGCGGACGTTGCAGACGATCCTTGCGTCGTAACGGAGCCGCTTTCAGCTCCAAGACCGATTGCTTGCTCTGATCAGGCTCTTCCTTACGCGGCGGTTTAGGACGCGCCGCAATTTTCTTTTTTACCATATAACCTCAATTCCCCTCAGGCCATAGGAGTCCATGAAGGAAAGATTATTTTAATAATGAGTATCTGGAATCAAACCAAAATCCGGAAAAACTCGAAGCAAAACCTTGCCGATAATCATGTCACGGGGCAATTCTCCCCAACTGCGCGAATCCGAACTGGCATTGCGATTATCGCCCATGACAAAATAATTACCCGGATCGACTTCAAATTCTTTATTGCCCGGAGTGCGTTCGTGCGGTTTCAGATATGGGGATTCATCCAGCGCGAAACAATCGGGGTGATCGCTATTACAAATCCAAACTTCGCCGTTTTGAATTTTGACTGTTTCACCCGGCAGACCGATCACGCGCTTGATATAATACTCGCGAGGATTTCCGGGATAACGGAAAACAATCACATCTCCGCGTTCGATTTCATGGAAGCGATAACTGATTTCATCCACCACTAAGTAATTACCGTCAGAGAAATTTTGCTCCATACTAGCTCCTTTTACCTGAAAAGGCTGAACCAGGAAATAGCGTACCGGAATAATGATCATGGCCGCAATCAAAACGACTTTGACCAATTCCCAAAAGAAAGAACCGCCTGATTGCTTAGGCTCTTTGGTCTCCACGCCTAACTTGTCGGTTTCATCAACCATATCAATAATATTAACATTCTAGATAATAACATATCGCCGTGGTCATGGCAAGAGCGAGAAATGGGGAAATCCAGGCAAATTTAACATTTGACGCAACCGGGCAAAATCATTTATAATACAAGTACTCTCAGACGAACTGATAGTTTTGGTTTTAGTAAAACAAAATGAAGCATCTAGACATTGCTACACGGTCAAGCCGCGCAGAGCGGATTGATTTAAGGACCTCACGCGTAAAAGAATATTCTACAATTAGAACGCACCACCCCAAGCCGGTGGCGCCTTTTGTTACTCCGGCAATTTCACCGGCGACAAAACCCGACCAAACGGCGAAATTGTCTCCCCTGATACCATCGGCACCGAGGAAAAAACAGCCGATCGCCCCCGCCGCCAAACCATCCTTGTCTGCCAAAAAGACGAAAGAGGTAAAAGACCTCTGGGAAGAGCGCGGATCGGACCATCAAGCCGAGCAAATTTTTTCCAATGAAGAAGTACCCTCCAAACCCATCCAGATTTTTCCTCAAAAAAAGATAAAGAGCCAAAAGAAATTTGTCCTGGCGATCAAAACCGTTATTTCGGTTTTAATTATTTTCTTACTGATAGGCGTCGCCCTGTTTGGACGAGCTTTTTTTACCGGAGCCAATATCTTCAACAACGAGGGTTCTTCACCTTTGGATCAAATTAAGCAACTGGTGCTATCAAACGATAAACAACTTCAGGGTGAAGCCGATGGCCGAATCAATGTTCTGCTGCTCGGAATGGGCGGGGAAGGCCATGACGGCGCCCTACTGACCGACACAGTCATGATCCTCAGTATCAAACCAGACACCAAGCAAATGGCCATGATTTCTTTGCCCCGCGACCTCTGGGTCAAATCAGAAAAGTTTGGCTACTCAAAATTAAACAAAGTAAATTTTTACGGAGAAACGGAAGGCAATAAAGGCGACGGCCCCAAATACACCCGCGATGTGGTCCAAGAAATTACCGGATTGACGATCCCCTATTACGTGCGCATTGATTTCTCCGGCTTTGAAGATATCGTTAATAGTATTGGCGGTGTTGATGTAAACGTTGAAAACGGTTTTGTCGACAAAGAATATCCCACTGACGATTACGGTTACCAGACGATAAAATTTGATCGCGGTTTACAGCATCTGGACGGAGAAGCCGCTCTGCAATACGCCCGATCGCGCCATGGAGTGATAACTGATCACGACCCGGAAAGTCCCGTCAGAGACGAGGCCTCCGATTTCGCCCGATCGCGCCGCCAGCAAAAACTGATTGCCGCCATCAAAGACAAGGCCCTAACCACTGGTGTCCTCGCCAATCCCCAAAAACTAAACTCTTTATTTGAAGCCTTGGGAAAACACATCAATACTAACGCGCAGATGTGGGAAGGAGTGCGCCTGTTTGAACTAACTCGAGACTTCCAATTCAATAATGTCAAAATCAACGTCATCTCAAATGAAAAATATCTAAAAGTTTACACTACGCCAGATGGCGCCTATACCCTGATTCCAGTGGATGGCTTTGGCCAATACGGAAGAATCCAAGAACTGGCTCTGAATACCTTTGATCAAGGCGAAGATCAAAACGGCGCGAATGAAATCAGCGTGCCGACCGGAGAAGCGCCGCCGGAAGAGCGGACGACAGGATATGACGAGTTGACCCAGGCAGAGCAAACCGCCGCCGAACAAAAGGAAACCACGGCTACCATCGCCATTCAGAATGGTACAACCACCAACGGGATCGGCGCCAAAGCCGGCAATGAATTGCGTAACAGCGGGTATACGATTGTCGCCGTCGGCAATGCCGCCGATCAAACCCGCCAGCACACGGTAATCTATGACAACACTAACGGCAAAAAATCACAGCAGCTTCAAGCAATAGCGGCGCAATTCGAAGCCGATATCATCACCGAAGCCGCCCCAGCCAACAAAGCCGGCGTCAGAGAAAGCGCTGACTTCGTATTGATCTTAGGTGCTGAAAGCGCAGCAAACAGCAAGATTTAAGATATAAGATGTAAGAAAGTAAATCGATCTTATATTTTATATCTTAAATCTTATATCTTACATCTTGCTTTTTCACTGTATGCCGATAAACATTCCAACAGATACCAAGTTGGTGATCGGTCTGGGAAATCCCGGATCGCGTTTTTCAAATACCCGGCATAATGTCGGCGCCATGGCCGTGGAAAAATTGGCAGAACACCGAGGCGCCATCAAGAAAACTGATAATCAAGCCGGCGCCACTATTTACGAAGAACCGAATCTACACCTGATGACTCCTCTCTGTTTCATGAATGAAGCCGGACAGGCGGTAGCTGCCGTGTTAAAAAAACTCGATCTCCGGCCGGCAAATATTCTGGTCATCCATGATGATTTGGACTTACCGCCGGGAGAAATGAAACTTAAAGAAGGCGGTTCGGCCAGCGGACACAACGGCGTACGTTCAATTATTGCCCATCTGAAAACCGACAAATTTCCCCGGCTGCGCGTCGGGATCGGACGGCCTTTCCCCCATAAACCAACCACGCCGGAGGAAGAAGCGATCGTCTCGCAATTTGTCCTGGAATCTTTCAACGACACGGAACAGACTCTCATAGAAAAATCTCTGGAAGAAATCGCCTAGACGGGAAAAATTACAATTACAAAAACAACGCTCTAGGCGTTTTTTTTGTAAAAAAACTCCTCCAATGGCATTTCGGACGGTCTGGCGGGATCAAGTCGCCTGGGCGGGACAATCGGAGCTGAGCGGCGACAATGTTTATGACGACCGGCAGGATACCGAAAATGGAGGAGTTAGGTAAGTCCAGCGTAGCAGAAAAGATAAAAACGTCAATGATTCACTTTGCTTTTTACTCGGGGCTTGTTAAGATAGCCTTATCCGTAACCAGTCTTTTGTGAGTATTTCGGTTCACCCTCAAGCCGAGCTGACCAAACAGCTTGGCCGGCAATCAAAAGTCCTGCTGTCGGGCATAATCGAAAACGCGAAAGCCCGAGTAGTCAGCGACTTATTGACCTACCCCCAACTAGACGCCAAGTCTGGAGTTTTTTGGTTTGTCGATGACAAAAAAATGCCGGACAACGCGGCGCGTTTCCGTTTTTGGAATGCCGAAAAAACCCGGCTGTTCGTTTTCCAAGAAAACGATCTCGACTTGCTGAATCGATTGGCCGCTGAAAACCGAGGTCTCTTTATCCTGCCGCTCGGTTTGTCTCAGAAATTTTTTCCGCAGTTAAAAGATTATCAAAGACATTGCCTGGCAATACAAAAAGGGACTTCCCTATCATTCACCCAACTGTCAAAATTTTTAGTCGATGAGGGATATGAACTAGCCGACACGGCGGCGGAGAGGGGCTACTGGGCCAAACGCGGAAATTTAATCGAAGTTTTTCCCGGGAACCAAGCCGATCCTCTGCGCTTGGAATTTGACGGCCAGGTCCTGGACCGACTGGAAACTTTTGATCCGCGCACCAAACAAACAAAAAAATCTCTGGCCGCCGCCAATTTGATACCGGCTCGAATTCCGACCGGACATACGACGCTTTTATCTCTGCTGGCCGCCGACAAGCATTCGATTTTTATCCATGATGATTTAGTCAGTTGGCCCGCCATTGGCAGCCGCGAAATAATTTTCCAAACCTTTGCCGATGGAAAAATCAAATTTGATTATACCCCCGCCACTTCTTACTACGGCAACCAACGATTGCTCGCGGCTGATTTGGAAAAATTTTCCCGGAAAAATTACCACACTACGATTTACGCCAAACAGACGGACCAACTGGCCAAATCCCTGGCTCACCTGAAAAACATTTCATTTCAAAATGCGACGTTTGATTTCCCCCTGGGGTATATCGACAACCAGAATAAAAAAATCTGGCTCGGACCGCGAGAAATTTTCGGGATAGAACGCAGTAAATTACGACCGGCGAAAGCCGACCTGGCTTTTTTGAGTTCACTGAAACCAGGAGATTATGTCGTCCATATCGACCACGGTATCGGCCGTTTTATCGGCATGCAAAAACAGCGGGTGGATGAATGCGAACATGAATATTACCTCCTGGAATACGCCGACGGCGATAAGCTTTACGTACCGGTCGAATACGCCGACAAGATCAGCCGCTACCTGGGACAATCCAATCCCATCATCCACCGCCTCCATGGCACCCAATGGCATCAAGTGAAACGTCGAATTCAGGAGCAAACGCGGGAAATAGCCGGCGAACTTATCAAGATCTACGCCAAGCGCGCCGTCAGCAGCGGACACACCTATCTAAACGACACCGCCGAACAGATCGAGCTAGAACGATCTTTTAAATATGAAGACACTCCCGGACAGCGGCAAGTCACGGAAGAAATCAAACGCGATATGGAAAGCGATAAAGTCATGGATCGATTATTGGTCGGCGACGTCGGCTACGGTAAAACGGAAATTTCCATTCGAGCGGCCTATAAGGCTGTACAAAACGGCAAACAAGTCGCCTTTTTGTGCCCAACCACCATTTTGGCCGAACAGCATTATGAAACCTATCGCCGCCGGCTGCAAAATTTTCCGGTACGCGTCGAGGTCTTGAGCCGTTTTAAAACCTCCGTCCAACAAAAGAAAATCATCGATGAGCTGAAAGTCGGGACGATCGATATCCTGATCGGGACACATCGGCTGCTTTCAACCGACGTAAAATTCAAGAATCTGGGATTGATCATCCTCGATGAGGAACAAAGATTCGGCGTGGAACACAAAGAAAAACTGAAAAAAATGCGCGCCAACGTCGATGTTTTGGCGATGACCGCCACTCCCATTCCCCGCACCTTGAATTTTTCTCTGTCCGGCCTGCGCGACATCAGCCTGATTGATACTCCCCCTCCCGGACGCCAACCGATTGATACTCACATTGTCCCCTATGATGAAAAAACCATCGCTCAATCAATCAGAGCGGAGCTGAAGCGCGACGGCCAGGTTTACTTTTTGCACAATCGAGTCGAAACCATTGATGCTTATGCCGCCAATCTCAAAGCCTTGATCCCCGAAGCCAAGATCGGCGTGGCCCATGGCCAGTTGCCGGAAAAACAACTCAGCTCCATGATGCACGATTTTTTCCACCAAAAATTCAACATCTTGGTTTGTTCGACCATTATTGAAAGCGGATTGGATATCAAAGCGGTCAACACTCTGATTGTGGACGAAGCCACCCGTTTCGGTTTATCCCAGCTTTATCAATTGCGCGGACGCATCGGCCGCGGCGAAGTAAAAGCGCACGCCTATTTTTTGTACCAAACCAAAAAACTGAAAGGCCGAGCCCAAGCTCGTTTGGAAGCATTGCTGGAAGCCAAGGAGCTTGGTTCCGGTTTCAAACTGGCGATGCGCGACCTCGAAATCCGCGGCGTCGGAAATCTTTTGGGACGCGAGCAGCATGGCAATATCAACGCCATCGGGCTCAATCTCTACAGCCGGCTGCTTCATCAAGCGGTGGAAGAACTCCAAAGCAGCCAGCCGTCAGCACCTCAACTGGAAGTGACGATTGATCTACCGCTCCCCGCTTTCCTGCCGAAAAATTTTATGCCCAGTGAAGAACGCCGCCTCTGGGTTTATCAAGCTCTGGCCAGTGTCACTGATCAAGAGGATCTCAATCTTCTGGTCGGGCGAATTATAAATGAATCGCGTTACTGCCATTCGCAGAAAGACTTGCCGCCGGAAACAAGAAACTTGATTGAAATTATGGCCATCAAAATTCTGGCCCAGCAAAAAAGGGTCCTGAGCCTGGACACCACCGTGAAAAAGAGACTGGACGGCACCAAAAAAAGATATTTGATCCTGACTTTTGCCGAGATCCTGAGCGATCAAAAATTTTACGACATCGTGAAACAAAATCCCGCCTGGGAACGGCGAGACGCGCGCGTGATCCGAATCGAGACGGAAAAACTGGGAACGGAATGGATCAAAAATCTGAAAATGTTTTTGAAAAAATTATAAAAAGAAAAAGCCCGGAATCATTGTATGAATCCGGGCATCAAGTAACCGCCAATCTGGCGGCACATGTGCGCGACGGGCAAACAGAACAAAACTTGGAAATGGCTTGCAGGCATAGTTCGTGAACGCCATTTTCTTCGTCACGTACTCGCCGCACGAGAGACTCCAGCAAATAGCCGCAATGAGACCGATACCCGATAATTCCTGCAAAACGCCGGCTATAGTCCCTCAAATAGCTCTCCAGCTGCTGCGCATAACGCAGTCTAGTCAAAACATCGTCCAATTCCGGCGCCTCCTCTCTCTCCATTCGGTATAAGGGACGACCTTTTCGACGCACACAGCTTCCCCGGCAAACGCCATCACAGCGCGAGCGTTTTTCCACGCCGCCACGACAGATTCGCCCGATAGAAGATACCAGGAACAGACGATCCGCACCCTGAAATTTTGGGAAGGCTTCCACCTCTTGACGCCAATCGAAGTCGTTGGCTCGAGCACCAGCATAAACCACCAACATCGAACCGAGCCGATCCAATCGCTTCGCCAGACGCACTAACTCCAGCCACCGGGCTCCGGGATCGAGATCTTTTCCCCCCGGTAATTCAAACAAGGTCGGTTGGGACCAATAACAAGCCGAAGGAATATTTTTCATCCGCACCTCCTTTGAGTCAGCCGACCTTCAAAACTAGCACTGGAACTTTTTACTGTAAATGCCACTTATGCACAAAAAAACTCCTCGGGGGAGAAAAAAAGGACAGATTGGTGGCTGATCTGTCCCCGCTTCATATTTTGTTGTACCAATTATCGGCATTTTTTTTGCGCTCGGATCGGCAATGCGTGCAAAGTTTGACACCTCGCCTTTTCCAGCGCCGACATCGGCAAAATGGCAAAGCCAGATAGTTTTCGATCGAAAAGTGATAGTCCCATATTTCCCGCCATTTTTTACGGTAGTACTGGCAGAAAAGATGAATCAAGCACATTTCTTCTCCCTGAACGGCGCGACGTCGACAACGCTTGGTCACCTTGTCCCGGTCAGTCCATATCCGATTGCAATGTTTTCGTCCCGGTTTTGACCAGAGAAAAATGAGCCGAGCTTCCGAGAGGTCTTCAGTAACGACTTCATCGGCCTCTTGATGAGAAAGTTCTAACATGCCACCACATTCGGGACAAACTTCCTCTTCGAGAATAAAAGTAGTCCAGGTGCACTTGGGACAACCCTTGTAAGGCTTTTCCATAATTCCCCTCCTTGGTGAAAATCTGTTTATTATAACGCTCTCCCCGGGATTGTCAAAGCCTTCCTTGCCAAAGACGCTAAAACCTGCTAATCTTCCATTCGGGCGTAAAACCGCATCTGAATTATTAATTCTAATCTCCAAACCCTCCCTTCGAGGGATTTTTTTATGGATAAAACCGAAAAAAAATACGCTCACGCTTTTACCAGTATTCCGCTCCTGGGTCCTCAACGTTTACGACGGATTCAAAAACACTTTTCCAGCTTCCAGCAAGCCTGGAATTGCCGCCGAAGCAGTGAATTCGCGCGAGCCGGCCTGGACGGCAAGATATTCGAAAAAATTTGTACGGCCCAGCGAGAGATAAAACCGGAAAAACTTTTTGAGCGATTGGAAAATGGCTGCATCCAGTGCTACGCCGATGATGATCATGCTTACCCAAAATTGCTCAGAGAGATTCACGCTCCGCCGGTACTGATCTACGTCCGCGGCCAATGGACCAACGGTTCGGAATTAACTCTGGCGGTCGTGGGCACGCGTAAGTTTACCAGTTATGGCGAACTGGCCGTCCAGCGCATAGTGAGCGAGCTGGCCGCCAACGGAATTACCATTGTCAGCGGGTTGGCCCTGGGAATTGACGCCCTCGCCCATCAAGCCGCCTTAAACAGTCGCGGGCGCACCATTGCCGTGTTGGGCAGTGGACTGTCCGACGCCAATATTTTTCCTCGCACCAATTACCGCCTGGCCCGAAAAATTATGGACAGCGGAGCGCTTCTATCGGAATACCCGCCCGATTGCCCGCCATTGAAACAACATTTCCCGGTGCGCAATCGACTGATCAGCGGACTGAGCCAGGGAACGCTGGTCATTGAAGCCGGGCAAAGCAGCGGCGCACTGATCACCGCTTTTCTGGCCCTGGAGCAAAATCGGGAAGTTTTTGCCGTCCCGGGAGCCATCAACGCCGAAAAATCAGCCGGAACCAACATGCTCATCAGTAAAGGAGCCACCCTGGTCCGCTGCGCCCAAGATATTTTTGACGCGCTCCATCTTCAACATCCTAAACAAATCCAAGACGCCCGCCAAACCTTGCCCGAAAGCCGCACCGAGACCGCTATTTACCAAGCTCTCAGCGATCAACCGCTTCTGCTCGATCAACTGGTTAATTCGACTCGATTTGACGTAAATGTTATATCGAGTACACTATCAATTATGGAAATCAAAGGCTTAGTAAAAAATATTGGCAGCAACCGTTATATAAAATTATGAAAAATCTAGTCATCGTCGAATCTCCGACAAAAGCCAAGACCATCAAAAAATTTCTGGGCCGCGATTACACGGTGCTGTCTTCTTATGGCCACATTCGCGATTTACCGAAGAAAGAGATGGGCATCGATGTCGAAAATGATTTCGCGATGAAATATGTGATCACCCCGGAAGCCAAGAAAAACGTGACCGCTCTCAAAGAAGCCGCCAAAGGCGCCGACACTATTTATTTCGCGACTGACGAAGACCGCGAAGGCGAAGCCATTGCCTGGCATTTGATCACGATCCTCAAGCCCAATAAAAAGCAAGCCAAGCGGATCGCTTTTCATGAAATCACCAAAACGGCGATTACCAACGCCATCAAAAATCCGCGGGAGCTGGATTTAAAATTGGTAGACGCTCAACAAGCGCGCCGGGCGCTGGATCGCCTGGTCGGCTACGAACTCTCTCCCCTGCTGTGGAAAAAGATCCGCATGGGATTATCCGCCGGCCGAGTTCAATCAGCCGCCGTACGCATGATTGTTGATCGCGAAAACGAGATCCGAGCTTTCAAGTCTCAGGAATATTGGTCAATCGAAGCCGAGCTAAAAAAACCGGCCGAGCCGAGCGATTCTTTTCGCGCGAAATTGATCAAACGGGACGATAAGCCCATCGATAAACTGGATATCAAAAGCAAAGCCGAGGCAGCGGCTATCGAAAAAGACTTGGGTCAGGCCCAATATCAGATCAAAGCCATCGCCAGAAAGAGCAAAAAGAAAGCTCCGGCTCCTCCTTTCACCACTTCGACCCTGCAACAAACCGCCGCCAATTATTTGCGATTTTCTTCCAAGCAAACGATGATGTTCGCCCAGCAGTTATATGAAGGCGTGGAATTGGGCGCCGAAGGTTCAGTCGGATTGATCACTTACATGCGCACCGATTCATTGAATCTCTCGCCGGAAGCCCTGGCGTCAACACAGCAATTCATCAAAAAATCTTACGGCGATAAATACGCGCCGGCGGCTCCGCGCGCTTTCAAGACCAAGTCCAAAGGAGCGCAGGAAGCGCATGAAGCGATCCGCCCGACCGACGTTAATCATACGCCGGAATCCGTGAAACCGTACCTGGAAGAACGGCAGTTCAAACTTTACGATCTGATCTGGCGCCGCATGGTTGCCTCCCAGATGTCCGAAGCCGAATTTGAAGCCACCACGGTTGATATCGGAGCCAAGAACTATCTATTCCGGGCCAACGGATCGGTGATTACTTTTGATGGCTTCCTGAAAATCGCTCCCAGCGATTCCAAAGACACGAAATTGCCGGCCTTAGCCGAGAAAGATATTTTGGATTTGATCAAGCTCCATCTCGACCAGCATTTCACCGAGCCGCCGGCCAGATACACGGAAGCCTCTTTGATCAAAGCCATGGAAGCCGAAGGCATCGGCCGGCCGTCGACTTACGCGCCGACCATTTCCACCATTCAGGATCGGGGTTATGTGGAAAAGAACCTCGATCGCCGTTTCGCTCCAAGCCAGACCGGAGAGCTGGTCAACAAAGTTTTGGTGGAACATTTCCCGCAAATCGTCGATCTGAAATTTACCGCCGAAATGGAAAAAGAACTGGATGAAGTCGCTCAGGGACAACGCGAATGGGTGCCGGTGATCAAAGCTTTTTATGCGCCTTTCAAAAAAAACCTAAAATTAAAAGACAAAGAATTGGACAAAAAAGAATTGACCGAAGAAAAAACCGACGAGAAATGCGAGAAATGCGGCTCGCCCATGGTGATCAAAATGGGACGGTTTGGTAAATTTATGGCCTGCTCCAAGTACCCGGAATGCAAAAACACCAAGCCCCTGCCGGAAGAAGCGGCCAAGCAAGCCGAACTGTCTAAACAGTATGCCGAGGAAAAATGCCCCAAGTGCGGCGCCCCGATGCAAATAAAACGCGGGCGATTCGGATCGTTTCTCGGCTGTTCCAAATATCCGGAATGCAAAGGCATCAAGCCGATCGAAAAAAAGACCGGCGTAAAATGCCCGCAATGCGAAAAAGGCGATATCATCGAGAAACGCAGTAAAAAGGGTCGGACATTTTTCGCCTGCAATCGATTCCCCGACTGCGAATTCGCCCTCTGGCAAAAACCGACCGGCGAGAAATGCCCCCAATGTAAATCGCTCCTGACTTTCGCCGCCGGCGGAAAGGTGAAGTGCTCAAATAAGGAATGTAAGTTCGAAAAGATTGCGGAGAAGAAATAATAAAAGTTATCGTTATTCAAAAGACGGCGCTTCCCGGCGCCGTTTTTTTGACTACCGAACAATCGACCATTGACTACCACACCATTTTCTGATAAATTTTAATAAACTTGCCCAAGGGAGGAGGAATTTATGCCGGAGTTTTGCCATAAAGATGCTTGTTTTGTAACCGAAATCAATTTCAATGGCAGGATCGTCAAATTGGACAAACGGGAATGCCGCGAATGTGCCAAGTCGCGTCTCAAGCTCGTGTCAACTTCCTGTGATTCCTGCAAAAAACCAATTTTACCGGGTGATCAGTACGTCTGGATCGGTAAAAACTTAGGAACGCCTTATGCCCACGCCGCCCCGGAATGCGCCCAGGGCCAGACCGAGATCAAAATTTGGGATGAGGAGAAAGGCCGAAATTTGCACAGATCAAGCACGCCGATTATCTGATGGCGGCCTAGTCGCAAACCCCGCTGAGAATCACTCGCTGCTTTTCCCGGAAAGGCAGCGTTTTTATTGCGCCGGCAGATTATCACACTGATTGACAGGTTGGACGACAACAGCTAAGATATTTTGATCGGCACAAGAAAGGAGGGATCGATGTCGTCACCGACAAAAGTTCAACTAAAAAAAGGACAAGTGGTGCGTCTATTTTCGGAAAGTGGAGGCAAGGCTATACTGGCCGGGGTAATCGAAATGACCGACTCGGGAAAACTGAGGTTATTCCTCGCCGTCAATTACGTAGGTGCCATTTCCGGAAGGAAGATACGAGAAAAAATCAGAAGAAGAGCAAAACTTTCCCCCGACGAAAATGAAGCGAAGGACGTCAATATTTCGTGCGAACGAAACTCAAGCATCGTTTTTATCTATCTGAAGAACTCGTTTTCCGTCGCGCGTGATGATGGACCGGAAATTTTCATCGAAGGAGTTTACGTCCCGGTAGAATCTTTATTTTATTTACCCGGATCATCATTCGAAAAATTGGACGAATTAGCAAGTGATGAAACCGGCTAAACCCTATCTGCCGATCATTACCACTTTCACCGGAAAGTGGTTTTTTATTTATCTTTTTCATTGATAAATCACGACATTGACAAGGGATATAGTAGTCGTTAGTATACGATGATCGGCTCAGAAAGGAGGTTCTATGGGTCATATTCTCGAAAAGGACACGACCTGGCGCATTATCAGATCTAACGACATTGAAACTCTCGTCGCCGTAATCGAAGTCACCGAGGATGGTAATATCGTTTTGTATGTATCCGGCCAGGACTTGGACTTCCTACAGGCAAACTGCCACTGGAGAAAAGTCAAAACCCGTCCCAAGCAGGCACCGGAAGAAAAACCGCAAGATAAAAAGATTGTCCTCACATTCGACCAACCCGTAATCCTGGACGCTTATCAGCCACGACACAACGGCATTACCATTGACTGCAATGAGGAAGGGAAAACAACGATTGACAGTTCCGTGGGAAAAATCCAAGCCATCTACTTTTTTGAAGGCGTGAAACAGAGTGATTGGAACGAAAAAATTCTTCTTATCTAAACATGAGCTGATCCCCCCTTTTTCAAAAAAGGGGGTTATTTATTACTTGAAAATTTGAGTTTCTTTTCCAGTAGCAGAAGAAAAACGCAACTTTGCCAAACAAGGCTTCCATCGCCGGTAGCTAAATAAAGTGTTAGACCAATGAGGTTATTTGAAAAGAAATAGCTCATATATTCCAAACAGCAGCGGCCTGCCGAATCGACAGGCCGCTACTGTTTTATGACTAATCTATCAAACCTTCAAATCCATCTCTCCCCCGCCAAAACTAAAATTTGCGGCATAAATTACTTCTCAATCGCCGACGGAGCTGAAATTTTCGTCCAACCATCGGCCGTCAGCAGATTAACGAATTGATTATCAACTTGGACTTCAATGATCAGTCCCCGCCCATAGCGCTCTTTCCACTCTGCCATTTTGCTCCCATCGGTATCATTGGGGATCGGCGGGAGGTCTCCCAGCGGTTCCGTTTTGACCCGCTGATACCGCTTCAGCTCAAATGGACCGGTTTCATAAGGATTAGCTTTGTTCCATTTGTCGCTGTAATACCCGGTAATCTTTTCTTCCTCGCCTGGAACCTCCGCCCACTGGACACTATTACTCCATGTTTCCCAAGGATTTTCCCGGCCTGACTGCGTTTCCCAGCGCAGCCAAACAACACCCGGCTCAGAAGTTGTGTTGGTCATATTGTTAGTATTTACGGAACAGCCAACCATTACAAGCATAAAAACTATGAAAGAAATTAGTACCAAATATTTTCGCATAGAAATAAATTGATGCTTCTTTTCCAGTATAGGAGAAAAACGCCCCCTTGCCAAACGCAACTATATTCAGGCGCACCCTTTTTATGCTACCATAGACAAATACCACGTTTTGGGGTAGAATGACCGATTATGCCAAAAAACGCTAAAACAACCGCCGAGATCTCCCCTTTTAAATCCGAAGTCGTTCGGCGGGCTTTGGAATTCGCTCGCCAAGCCCACCGCGGACAAAAACGCAAAACCGGCGAAGATTACATCGCCCATCCCCTGGCCGTGGCAAATATCCTGGCGGAAATGCACCTGGACGAGGAAACCATCACCGCCGCCATCTTGCATGACACCGTGGAAGACACGAAAATATCTATTCGGGATTTGGCGCATAATTTCGGCCCCACGATTGCCAATCTGGTCCAAGGTGTAACCAAACTCGATCGTCTCAGTTTTAACGGCGGGAGCGAAGATTATTCCATCGAAAATTTGCGGCACATGTTTTTAGCCATGTCCCAGGATATCCGAGTCGTGCTGATAAAATTAGCCGACCGGCTCCATAACATGCGCAGCCTGGCTTTCAAGGATCCCAAAGATCAAATCCGCATTGCTCGGGAGACATTAGACATATACGCTCCGGTCGCCGAGAGATTGTGCATGGGAGAATTCAAAGGCGTACTCGAAGATCTGGCTTTCCCCTACGCCTATCCGGAAGAATACAAATGGATCAAGGATCATATGACGAAAGCGTATGAATACCGCCACCGGATCACCGAGCATGCCAAACGCGGTTTGCGAAAAGAACTGACCACCAAGCAAGTAAAATTCTACGATATCCACGGCCGGGCGAAACATTTATTCAGCTTGTATAAAAAACTTTTGCTCCACAATATGGACGTCACGCAAGTCTATGACTTGGTCGCCGTCCGAGTGGTCGTCCGAGATATTGATGAATGCTACAAAACTTTAGGCGTGATCCACCAAAAATGGAAGCCGCTCCCCAATCGCATCAAGGATTATATCGCCACCCCCAAACCAAACGGCTATCGATCCATCCACACCACCATCATCAGCACCTTGGATGAAGAAATCGTTGAAGTCCAGATCCGCACCCCGCAAATGCACGCCGAGGCCGAATATGGCGTCGCCGCTCATTGGTATTACAAGCACCAGCTCGAAACATCAAAGCAAATGGCTTCGCGGACTTGGAATTGGTTCAGCTTATTCAAAAAGAACAACGACGGACCGGGCTCTTTTCAAAATTTGCCCTGGATCAAGCAAATATCCGAGTTAAAAGACGATGTCCGCAAACCCCGCGATTTTCTAAAGAGCATCCAATCCGATGTGTTGAAAAACCGCATCCTGGTTTTGACTCCATCCGGCGATATTCGGACGCTGCCGATAAATTCAACCCCGGTGGATTTCGCTTATTCCGTTCATACCGATATCGGAAACAGCTGTATCGGCGCAAAAATCAACAACGAACTCGTGCCCCTAAACAGTAAAATCAATAATGGCGATGTCGTTAAAATCATTACCAGCCGGGTAGCCAAAGGACCGAAACGTCAGTGGCTGGAATTTGTCGTGACCGCCAATGCCCGGAACAAAATACTCGACTGGTTCAAAAACATTGACGCCAAAGAAAACATAAAGTACGGCCGCGAAGCCCTGGCTGATGCCCTGGAAGATCGACACTTGCTGACGCTAACCAAAGCCAAATCAAAATTGGAAACAGTCCAGCGCAAATTACTATTCAAAACGTTGCCGGAATTATACGGCGCAATCGGGCGGGGTGAATTGACCGCCCACCAGATCATAGACCAAATGTTTCCCGATCAAGCCGCCCAGAAATCGAGCGAAATTCGGGTGTCGTCCGGCAAAAACCAAACAGTCATCATCAACGGCAAATCATTACAGGTCGGAATCGCGGAATGTTGCAACCCGCAAGAAGGAGATCCGATCGCCGGATTGGTGAATGCCGATCAAATATTCGTGCATAAAAATGATTGCTCGGAACTGAAAAATCTAAATCCCAAATCGCTGATAAAAGTCCAGTGGGATAAAGAAACCGAACAGCTGACCCAGGCCACGCTATTAGTTGAAAGTTTCGCGCGCAACGGACTCCTGCGCGACGTGGCTGATGCCTTGGCTAAACACAATATCAGCATTTTAGCTTTTTCGGTAAAACACCAGACGGCAGGAGATCCGCGCTTGCAGGGACAACTGACGGTAGAATACGAGCAAACCAAAGATCTGGAAGAGGCCATGCTGGCCATGAGAAAAATCAAAAGCGTAGTTTCAATAAAAAAAGACAAATAGTCAAAAAGCCGCGGCACTCCAGCCGCGGCTTTTACAAAAAACAATACAAATTTTACATTTGTTCGCCGACAATTTTACCGGCGACCGTACGAAATTCCTCGGGAGAATAGCAATCAATCACCACCCGGGTTCCCTGCCCTTTTTTGAGCACCGCCACTTTCGCCCCCAGTTTTTCTCGAAGTTGCTCTTCGAAATCGGCGTAGTACGGATCTCGCACCGGCGCCACTCGGCCCGGTTTATGCTGTTGCACCAGTTTTTCCGCCGTGCGCACGTTGACTTTTCCCTGTATAATCTCCCGAAAGAGTTTCAAACGCTCAGACTGATTTCGGATCCCCAGAAGCGCTTTCGCGTGACCGGCCGTGATCTTGCCCGCCGCCAGCGCTAATTGAATTTCTTCCGGCAATTCCAGCAAGCGCAGCATATTTGCCACCAATTCCCGCGATTTACCGACTCGAATGGCCACACCTTCTTGGGTCAGTTTAAAATCATCAATCAGGCGTCGATAAGCGCGCGCCTGTTCCAGCGGATTCAAGTCCGCCCGGTGCAAATTTTCCACAATGGCAATTTCCAGCTTATCCTGATCAGTCGCTTCTTTGATTATCGCCGGGACTTCGAGGATACCGGCCATTCTGGCCGCGCGCGAACGCCGTTCCCCGGCAATCAATTCAAAACCGCCGTCAACCTTGGTGACCAGCAACGGCTGAAGTACGCCGTGCTTTTTGATTGATTCCGCCAAATCATGCAAATCTTCCTCGGCAAAATGCCGCCGGGGCTGGTGCGGATTCGGGACGATTTTATTCAACGGGATCATGCTCACCGAGCCATGACCGACATCATCTTCGGCCGGCGAAAAATCTGTTTTTGTTTTGGTGGGGATGAGCGCTTCCAGCCCACGCCCCAATACCTGACGAGGCATAAAGTACAAGTTACAAGTAACAAGTAACAGGTAACAAAAAGTGATTAGTCCAATTTGTTACTTGTTAGCTGTTCCCTGTTACTTACTCTAGTTTCATTACTTCTTCCGCCAATTGGCGATAAGCTCGAGCTCCTTTGGACCATGGGTCATACTGGCGAATCGTCAGCCCGTGACTCGGCGCTTCGGATAATCGAACATTGCGCGGAATCACCGAATCAAAAATCTTATTGGGAAAATGGCGATTCATTTCTTTCTGAACTTGAGCGGATAGTTTTGTCCTCTTGTCATGCATAGTTATGACCGCACCTAGAACCCGGAGATCACGATTGAGATTTTTCTGGACCAAATGGATGGTTTCCAATAACTGACCCAGTCCCTCTAAAGCGTAATATTCACTCTGCACCGGAATTATAACACTGTCGGCCGCCACCAGGCTATTGACCGTCAGAATTCCCAGCGAGGGCGGACAATCGATCAAAATATAATCGTAGTCATTCCGGATCGCCAACAGCGCGTCACGTAAACGTTCTTCACGCCGTTCGGCCGTGACTAATTCCACATTGGCCGCCGCTAAAGAAGCCGTGGAGGGAAAAACACGCAAATTCGGTACTTGGGTGTTTTGGATTACTTCCATCGAATTGGCTCGGCCGGCCAATACATCATAGAGCCCGACCGACAACTGAGCCGGCACCAGCCCCAATCCGCTGGTAGCGTTACCCTGCGGATCGGAATCGACGATCAAAACATATTTCCCCAACTCCGCCAGATATGACCCTAAATTAAGCACGGTGGTGGTTTTACCCACACCGCCTTTCTGATTTACCAGGGCAATTATTTTAGCCATACAAAAACCGATTTATTAGCGTGACTCAATTCATTCTAACTGAACAAACGATGTTTGACAAGCGCCTGTTTTTCCCCCATAATTGACCGTATTGGAGTCTTTTTAGGCATCCTTATGTGCCGACGTGGCACTTCTACGTCCTTCGCTACGCTCAGGACTCCGAAGTGTAAACTCCACTGGCATACGCTTTCAATTTTTAACTATCTTATGTGCCGACGTGGCGGAACTGGCATACGCGTGCGACTCAAAATCGCATGGCCGCAAGGCCGTGTGGGTTCAACTCCCACCGTCGGCACCAACATTCGACAAGCTCAGGTTTACGTTTGAATCAATAAAAATAAATTTTACCTTGCCCTGAGCCAGCCGAATCGGCGGGTCAAAGGGAAAATCCCACCTAACCACCAAATTTATTTTCAAAACAATCAATCAGCCAAATGGCTGTTTTAATTTAGAAAAATATTTCACAGTAAAAAAATTGGGAAAACTTGGCTGGCAATACGAATTGGTGTATAATAATTATACTTAAATAAATTTGTTTTATGGATCAGAAATCAGAACCAAAGAAAAACGGCAACGGCACAAAAAACGGCAATAATCATTCCGGCCTGGGCACAAAAAAGTTTTTGTTTGTCTCGTACGAGAGTCTCTCCGGTGATTTAGCCTGGGCCATCAAAAACGAAGGCCATGCCGTCAAGGCATACATCGCCGATCCCAGCGACCAAGACGTTTACGACGGATTTTTGGACAAAGTTTCCGACTGGAAAAAATACATTGATTGGGCCGACGTGATAGTTTTTGATGATATCGGATTCGGTAAAATGGCCGACCAGCTCCGCGCCAAAGGCAAATTTGTCGTCGGCGGCAGCGCCTATACCGACCAGCTGGAAGAAGACCGTAAATTCGGCCAAACCGAGATGAAAAATGCCGGGCTGTCGATTCTCCCCCATTGGGATTTTGACAGTTTCGATTCCGCCATCAAATTTATTTCCGACAACCCGGGGCGCTATGTTTTCAAACCTTCCGGCAATACCCCCTCAGACCAAAAAGGGATCCTATTTATGGGGCAAGAAGACGACGGCAAAGATCTGATAGAGATCCTTGCGCAAAACAAAAAATCCTGGGCCAAAAAGATCAAAAATTTTCAACTGCAAAAAATGGCCGTCGGCGTGGAAGTGGCCGTCGGCGCATTTTTCAACGGGAAAGATTTTATTTACCCGATCGACATCAATTTTGAGCACAAAAAGCTTTTTCCGGGCGACATCGGCCCTTATACCGGCGAAATGGGCACCTTGAATTATTTTTCCGCTCCCAACGAATTATTCCATAGCACGCTGGAAAAAATAAAACCGGCGCTAGCCAAATGCAACTACGTGGGCTATATCGACATCAACTGTATCGCCAACGCCAAAGGCATCTATCCCCTGGAATTTACTTGCCGCTTCGGCTATCCCACCATATCGATCCAGATGGAAGGCATCACCTCCCCGCTGGGAGAATTAATGTTCCGGTTGGCCACCGGTCAAAGCTTTGAGTTTAAGACCAAAAAAGGATTCCAAATCGGCGTCTGCGTGGTTGTTCCGCCTTTTCCCTTTGATGATCCCAAAGAATTTTTCGTCTATAAAGATTTATCGATCTTATTCAAAAAACCGAATTTGGAAGGCATCCATCTGGGTGACGTAAAAATGATCCATGACGTTTGGGTTGTCGCCGGACATTCCGGTTATATCCTGGTCGTGACCGGTTCCGGATTAACGCTTGAGGAAACTCGAAGGCAAACATACGCCCGGGTCAGGAATGTCACCTTGCAAAATATGTATTATCGCACCGATATCGGAGAAAGATGGCTGCTCGGCGATTCCGATAAATTACACAATTGGGGTTATCTCAGCAATAGCTCGGAGGCCAAGCATTAATTCCGGAAAAGACAAAGGATGTAATATATATCATTGACTAGATACAACCGCTCCGCAACATAGCTGTGGAAAAGTCGATATAAAGGCTCCTGAAACGATATATTTAACCGTAAATACACCTATTCAAAAATACTGTAAAAAACGTTTACAGTATTTTTAATAGTTGCTACTATAATATTACACGATGTATCACGCGCTCCGGACCGGGGTTACTGACTCTGTGTCAGGGGCAAAGGAGGAAACGCTTATGCGTGTAAGTAGTTTTCGAAGTTCGAGCAGTGCGCAATCAAATGGAGAAGTAACATTCATCGAGACGGATCGATTCGGACATAGCCTGGAATAAAAGGGTCGTGTCCTTACCTCGAGAAGAAGCCAGCAATTACGCGGCATGCAAAAAGTTCCCAGCATGTTAAGGCTTCTCTCTCGGGGTTTTTTCTTTGCGCAAAAATTTCGTCATTTTCGGCACGTCCGAAGGTTTACCGAAATCCAGCCAAGGATCGCGGCACACCTCAACTTTGACCGGATTTTTTTTTGCCAGGGTCGAAATTGCCGTCGTGATCATATACTCACCATTTTTGGGAGCGGGCAAAAGACTGTCCAGAACGGGAAATATTTCCGGATAAAATGTATACAGGCCGCTGTTTCCCAAATTCAAACCGGGACCGGCTTGCTTCTCCCTGATTTTAATCAAATGCTTATCAGGCGTCTGTTCGATACTGCCATACAGATCCCAGCGATCGGTTTTCATTCCGAAAATTGCCGGCCGGGCCGCAAAACTGGCCGCCTTGAGATCATTTACCCCGTAAAGATTGTCCCCCATCAGGTAGACAAAAGGGTTATTTCGCAGCCAATCAGCCGCCGCCAAAACCGGAATAGCCGAGCCGTATTTTTCTTCCGGGATAACCTTGAATTGATCGACCAGAATCAGACCGAAAGTGCGGCCGTATTTTTCAGCGAATTCCCGGAATTTTTCCGCGTGCCGGCCAATAACCAAAATCACCTTCTTGAAACCGGCTTGTTTGATATTGCTCAGTAAATAAAACAAAAACGGCCGGCCGAGGATATTGATCAAGTGTTTCGGCTTGTTTTTGGCAAGATGCTTCATTCGCGTACCGTTGCCGGCCGCGGCAATGACAATGGTATTAATCATAAATAAGTCAAAAGTAAAAAGTAAAAAGTGCCGGTTTTATTCTACCGTGACGCTCTTGGCCAAATTTCGTGGTTTATCGACATCGCGACCCAGCGCGACAGCGACGTGATAGGCGAATAATTGCAGAGGGATAACCGTCAGAATCGGCGAGATCATTTCGATCGTCGCGGGGACATAAATGACATCATCCACCAGTTGAGCGATTTCTTTGTCTCCCTCGGTGGCAATGACAATCACCTTTCCCTCCCGAGCCTGTATTTCCTTAATATTACTTAGCATTTTATCCCGCACACTGTCATTCGGCACGATCGCCATAGTCGGAAAATTTTTGTCAATCAGAGCCAGCGGCCCATGCTTCATCTCTCCGGCGCCGTAGCCCTCGGCATGGATATATGAGATCTCTTTGAGTTTCAAAGCTCCTTCCAGCGCAATCGGAAAATTATATTTGCGTCCAAGAAAAAGGAAATTTTTCGCCCGAGCATACTTGACGGCGATTTTTTTGATTTTTTCATTTTGCTTCAACACAGTTTTCACTTGGCTCGGAATCTTTTGCAGAGCCGACGCGATTAATTTGCCTTGGGATTCGGTCAACTGCCGCTGACGTCCCAGAAAAAGCGATAACAAAGCTAATACCGTTAACTGCGAAGTGAACGCTTTGGTCGACGCCACGCCGATTTCCGGTCCGGCATGATTATAGACTCCGGCGTCCGTCTCGCGCGCAATGGTCGAACCCACCGTATTGACTACGCCAA
This sequence comes from uncultured Candidatus Saccharibacteria bacterium, assembly GCA_965230955.1. Lineage (GTDB taxonomy): Bacteria > Patescibacteriota > CALEFQ01 > CALEFQ01 > CALEFQ01 > CALEFQ01. The sequence goes on from OZ246404.1 coordinate 765,984, forward strand.
GCGCCAGCACACCTTTGCGTTTGGATTCGCGAATGGCTGCCAGCGTATCGGCCGTCTCGCCCGATTGGCTAATCGCCAGAACCAAGGAGTGTTTGGAATCAAGCACCGGCGAACGATAACGGAATTCCGAAGCGTATTCAATCTCAGTATTGATTCCGCCGTGTTCTTCCAGCATATATTCACCGACCATCCCCGAATACAGCGCCGTCCCGCAAGCAACGATTTTGATATTTTTCTTCTTGCGCAAAATTTCTTCGTAGTCTCTGATCCCGCCCAGCATCGCCAGTCCCTCTTCCGGAATCAACCGTCCCCGCATGCTGTCGCGGATAGAATTAGGCTGTTCAAATATTTCTTTCAACATAAAATGCGGATAGCCGCCTTTTTCGGCTTCGTCCAAATCCCACTCAATTTCCATCGCTTCCTTTCTGATCAGTCCATTAGTCTGGATGGAAGAGATTTGATAGCTTTTTGGCTTTAAGACGGCCATCTCTCCGTCATCCAAATAAATCACCTGCTTGGTATGAGAAATAATCGGCGCGGCATCGGAAGCCACGATAAATTCATTTTCTCCCAATCCGATACCGAGCGGACTGCCTTTGCGGGCCGCGACGACTTTGCCTGGATCCAACTTGGAAATAACCGCGATCCCATACGTCCCTTCAACTTCGCGCAAAGCGGACCGCACGGCTTTTTCCAGATCATCTTTGAAATGTTCTTCGATCAAGTGCGCCAAAATTTCCGTGTCGGTTTCCGAACGAAAAACATGGCCTTTTTTTTCGAGCTTACGTTTTAGGGAGAGATAGTTTTCTACGATACCATTATGCACCACAAAAATCTCACCGTCGCAATCGGAGTGCGGGTGAGCATTTGTTTCATTCGGCACGCCGTGAGTGGCCCAGCGGGTATGCGCGATACCGACAGTCTGGGGGCCAAACTGGCAATCCACTTTTTGCGCCAAATCCCCGATCACCGAGCGTTTGCCCTCTCGCTTTACTTTGGCGACATAAGTTTTATCACCGTCCACCAAAGCCAAGCCAGCCGAATCATAGCCGCGGTATTCCAAACGTTTCAAGCCTTCTAATAAAATTTTAGGAACATCCTCTTTTTGGCCGATGTAAGCTACAATGCCACACATTTTTTTTAAGTCAAAAGTAAAAAGTCAAAAGTAAAAAGGGTGAATCTTTTGACTTTTGACCTTTGACTTTCGACTTTATCAAAGTGCTTCCCACAACCTTCGGAATATCAATTTCTGCGTCTCGGCACTCGCTCGATCTTCAATAATGACACCCAGCGGCTGTCCTTTGGAATCCAAAGTAACAAACGATACTTTATTGCCATAAATTACCATGTAACTTGAATCTTCCGCTTCTTTTTCGGATAACCATTTACGTTCATCCAGGCCGCGAAGTTCCCCACCGGGACCAATCGCTACAACTTTGACCTTGATGCCGGCCTTGATTCGCTGTTCGGAAAAATCCGGAAAATCCTTGTAGATAATCTGGCGTTTGCCTTTAGTGGAATAAGCAAAATATTCTTTGTTTTTTTCTCGCGCCACAACCAATAAAACATCCCGGAGCATTTCACTCACTTCTTTCGTCCCTTCATAGTATTTAATTTTGGGCCGGCTGCTATGCACGGAAAACAAGGAACGAAGTTCGGGGATAACCGAATCGACTTCAGCTCGCTGTTCCTGTAGTTGCTTTTCCTTGCGCTGAATCAAAACTTTTACCTTTTCCGGATCTTCGGCCGCAAACATTTTGCTCTTGCCGCGCTGGTAATAACTGGCCAATCCCTGGGCGATAAATTTTTTCAGAATATTAAAAACAGTCCCACGGCCGATGCCGGTGTCGGCCGCAATCAAGCGCACCGACGTGGGACTTTTTTCCAGTAGATTCAAATAAACGTTTATTTCGTCATCACTGAAACCGATTTTTTTTAGTGTCTCGCTAATCATTAGAGTGATTCTTCAGCAACTGATTTATTTTTTCGCCTGAAAACCCTTCGGGAATGGCTCAAAAATAAATCAGTTGTTGAATCTTATGATATGAAAATTGTCTATAAATTGGAAGAGAGAGGAAGAGGTGTAAGATTGCGGGGCGATGAGGTAAGTGGGTGGAGTCGGCGGATGAGGTCGATCGGTGGGGTGGCGGGGTGAGTGTGTCGCAATCTTAGATTCTTCTCTCTCTCATGTTTGGGCGGAGAATGTCCGAGCTTGCGCTCGTGGCTTTCTCGACTACCCGTCTATTTTGAAGTTCTACTCCAGAGGTTGGTTGCCCAACGCTCTTTTTCGAACCTTTTCTTCCCTCCCTTTCTACTCTCAGTATACACCCTTTAAATAACCTGTCAAGTGATTTTTGGACATTTTACCATGTATACAAATGGCTTATTTTAGCTCAAATACATCATACACCAGAAAAATGTCAAAAATAATAGTTTTCCACAGGACGTAGTCCCTCCGAAGTCCCGCCATGGGCAGGACGAAGGAGGGGCGGAAAAAAGACCCCCTTTTGAGGGGGTATGAAGTAAAAAAACACCCCTGCGAAATTGACCGAAGTCATTTCTCGCAAGGGCAAAGGCATCATTCTCTACACATTGTACTTTCGGCTTCGTCTGAAGCCAGAAAACGGCTGGTATTTGTCGATCTGGGTTCTCACGGCCGGTATTTCAGCCGCCATTTTCTCCAGCAATGCTGGTAATCCACAATATACATCCTGCAGATGAACGAGCGGCAGGCCCTGAGCTCCATCGTTCAATTTCCAGATTTTCTGCGAATCTGGATATCCCTTTTCCCGACAACCCTGACACACCCAGATTTGCACATCACCATGCCAGTTACTAGTCGGTCGACCGGTAACAATCTTGAAAAATGTAGTCGAGGTCAGCTCCACCAGAAATTCTTGAACGTCCGAAGTATGTGAGGCGGTTTCCTGATTCACAAACATCGCCAAAAAGCGGTTTATGACCTCTTTCATTTCGTTGGCTTCCTGAGAACCCAATAAGCATTCTTCTAAGATCGTCTTCCAATTCGGATTACTCACGTCGTCCTCCTTTCCCGTATCCGGGATGGCCATATCTGGCCGGATGATGCCGCGCGGTATGCGCGACTGATTATATTTGCATAAAAGCAATCTTCTGTCAAGAGTGCCCCCTATAACAAAGCGAGGCCCCGAAGAGCCTCGCCAGTGGCATATTGATCTCATTTAACTACTATATTCACCAGCCGTCCGGGCACGTAGATTTCTTTCACGATTTTCTTCCCACTCACCCACTTTTTCACTTTCTCCGATTCCCGTACCAGTTTTAGCGCCGCGTCTTTATCTATTTCGGCGTCGATGGCCATCTTGTCCCGAACTTTTCCGTTAATTTGCACAACCAATTGGACTTTGGCGGATCTGATAACCGCTTCATCATATTTTGGCCAAGGCACGGTAAAAACACTTTCTCGATGGCCCAATTTTTGCCATAACTCTTCCGCGATATGCGGAGCAAAGGGCGCTAATATCTGAATAAATTTTTCCCATATCGGCTTCGCCTGATCCGGTGCGACTTTTTCAATCTGCTGTTTTTCCAGTTCTTTCAGCAAAATCATCATCGCCGAGATGGCGGTATTGAAACGGAAGCCATCGATATCTTCGGTAACTTTTTTGATTGTTTTATTCAAAGACAATTGCAGGGCCGGGGAAATTTTGCTCTCAGTTCCCTTACTTGGCAATTGAGCCGACAGCATATTCCAAATCCGCTCCAAAAATCGTCGCACACCGATGATCCCCTTGGTATCCCAAGGTTTCGGATCGGCAAACGGCCCCATGAACATCTCGTACAAACGAAAAGTATCGGCACCGTATTCGGCCACCACATCATCGGGATTGATGACATTTCCGCGGGATTTCGACATTTTCACGCCGTCTTCACCGAGAATCAAACCCTGATTTAGCAATTTCATAAAAGGTTCCGGATGATCGACATAGCCGTCATCATACAGCACCTTATGCCAAAAACGAGCGTATAACAAATGCAGGACCGCATGCTCCGCTCCCCCGACATAGAGATCCACCGGACACCAGTATTGCATTTTTTTCTTGGAAAACGCTTCGTTACCATTGTTCGGATCAATATAGCGAAGATAATACCAACTTGATCCGGCCCAATTTGGCATAGTGTTAGTCTCTCGTTTCGCCGGAGAACCGCATTTGGGGCACTTGGTATTAACCCAATCAGCGATATTGGCCAAAGGAGATTCGCCGGTTCCCGTCGGTTCGTATTTTTCCACGTACGGCAACAACACCGGCAGGTCTTTTTCCGGGACGGGAACTACTCCGCAGTGCTCGCAATGGATAATGGGAAACGGCTCGCCCCAATAGCGCTGGCGGGAAAAAACCCAGTCGTGGAGTTTGTAATTCGTCATCGGCTTCCCGGTTTTCTGCTCGACCAAATATTTCCCCAGTTTTTCTTTGGCCGCCTTGGTGCCCAGGCCATTGATCATCTCAGAATTTACCGATTTCCCCTCGCCAATAAATGCTTCATTTTGCTGCCAAAATCTCTCAAAACCGACCAAGTTGTATGGATGAGTTATTTTTTGGATCACTTCATCCTTGGTGAGCCAAACCAGCTCCGCTCGTTCGGCTTCTTCCGGCGTCACATCATCTTGGACTTCATCCACTAACTCCAAAAGCACCGGCTGGTCCTCTCTCCCGCGCCAGACTTTCTTGTTTTCCGCGTAAAAATGCGACTCAATCAGCCCGCCTAATTTACGTACCGCCTTGGCTTCAAAGCCGGTTTCTTCCATGGCTTCACGCTCGGCCGCTTGCTCGGGCGTCTCACCCGGCTCTATTCCGCCGACCGGCGGCGCGATCCAGCCGAACTTTTTCCATTTGACGCATAAATATTTTTTATCACTTTTCCGCTGTATGATCACCGAAACCGTTGACCGCTTTTCTTCCGAGTCATGATGTTGTCCATATACCGGTCGAACCACGTCGATTATCGGGAGATTATACTTTTTCGCGAAAGCCCAATCTCTGTCATCATGAGCCGGCACGCACATAATCGCTCCTTCCGCATAATTCATCATGACGTAATCCGCCACCCAGATTGGGATTTCCTTGCCGTTCACCGGATTTATGGCGTAGGCGCCGGTGAAAACTCCGGTTTTATCTTTCTCCAGACCCAGACGCTCTATATCCGATTTAGATTTGGCCCGCTCTTGATAAGCGGTGACTTCTGCCTGATGCTGCGCCGTAACTATTTTTGATAGCAGCGGGTGCTCCGGAGCGATCGCCAAAAACGTCGCCCCATAAAGAGTGTCGACTCTAGTAGTAAATACATTTAAATGTACTTTTGACTTTTGACCTTTGACTTTTGACTTATTTGCAACCTCAAATTTAATTTCGAAGCCCTCTGATTTTCCGATCCAATTCCTCTGCATTTCCTTAATCCGCTCCGGCCAATCAAGTAAATCAACGTCTTTCAATAATCGGTCGGCGTATTCGGTGATTTTTAGCAACCACTGCCTTAAATTCTTTTTGGTTACCGGCGTATGGCAACGCTCACAAGTGCCATTGACCACTTCTTCATTAGCTAAACCGGTTTTGCAACTGGGACACCAATTAATGGGAACGGTAGCCTCATAAGCCAAACCCCGCTTGAACAACTGCAAGAAAATCCATTGGGTCCATTTATAATACTTAGGGTCGGTGGTATTGATTTCACGATCCCAGTCATAGCTAAAACCCAAGCTTTGAATTTGCCGCCGAAAGGTCTCAATGCTTTTGCTCACCGAAACACTGGGATGTTGTTTGGTTTTTATCGCGTAGTTCTCCGCCGGCAAGCCAAAGGCATCCCAGCCCATGGGGTGCAGGACATTATAGCCATTGGAGCGTAGGTAACGGGAATAAATATCCGTCGCGGTATAGCCTTCAGGATGGCCGACATGCAAGCCGTCGCCGGAGGGAAATGGAAACATGTCTAAACAATAAAACTTCGGCTTCTTCGAAAAATCTTCAGCCCGATAAAGATGGGTTTTCTGCCACTCTGACTGCCATTTCTTTTCGATTGTTTTGTGGTCGTAGGGCATAATTAAAAGTCAAAAGTAAAAAGTCAAATGTCAAAATTATACATTAAAAAATTTTTCGGCATTTTTAGTCGTGGCACGAGTTACATCCTCAAAACTGATTCCTTTGATCTCGGCAATCTTTTCCGCCACGTCTTTGACGTAAGCCGGCTCGCATCTTTGACCTCTGACGCGCTGGGGAGCCAAGAACGGACAATCGGTTTCAACCATAATTCGCTCCAACGGCACAGCTTTGATGACCTCCGACAGGATAGCGGTCTTAGGAAAGGTAATGATTCCAGTAAATGAGATCAGATAGCCGAGTTCGAGAAACCGCTTGGCCCATTCAACGGTGCCGCTATAGCAGTGTACCACGCCGTTCAATTTCAGTGATTTAACCATTTCGTAAACATCGTCATACGCGTCGCGAATATGTAGAATAACCGGCAATTTTAATTCCTGAGCTATTGTCAATTGCGATTGAAACAATCGCTTCTGTTCTTCCTTCGTATTCTCCATCTTGAAATAATCCAGTCCGATCTCTCCGATCGCCACTGCTTTCGGCCCACTAGCCAAAGTTTTAACTCGGACTAGCCACTTCGGATCTTTCAACTGAGCGGTATCATGTGGGTGAATCCCGGCCGCATGCCAGATGTTGTCATGGCTCTCGGCTATCTGTTTTACTTTATCGAAATCCCTGGCGTAAGAAGTTATATTAACGATCTTTTCCACGCCCGATTGCCGCGCACGCTCAATCACCGCTTCTCGATCAGCGTCGAAACTCTCGAAATCAAGATGAGCGTGGGTGTCGATTAACATTCTTTATTTTCCAGACATTGGTTCAATTGGATAACGAAAATCTTTAGGGCGTACTTTGATCGTTGCCAGCGGAACTAATTCTTGCCGTGACAGGAATTCCATCGGATGATCAAAGTATACTTTGTCGATATGCCTGATAACCGGTTTAAATTTTCCTTTTGGTAACAGATGAACATACCCATCAGCTAAGGTCTCCAAATAAGCTCGGGAGGCGGTAAATTTTTTCTCGTTCGATGTTACTCCGTAGGTAGATCTTACATCACGACTAATCTTTGAAGCCCGTTCACGAGAACGGATAGCGCAGAATATTGCGATTTCTGGAGTGTCGGTAGCATAGACGGCAACTTGCCGTCCCGTCATTCTATAGTGATCATAAGCCTGGCGTGGTTGAAGCACCGGTATTTTTTTATCCGAACCATGAAATATAATACCGTGCTCCACCAGTTTTCCCAAGACATCTTCCACCGCTACGCCTTCTCGATCAAGTTTCGCTAAAAATTCGTCACCGAATTCTAGAGTTGATCCTTCTTTCAAATTTTCTACTAACTCCACCGCTTTCTGTTCAGCAACGGCGGAAATCCGAGATTCATTTTTTTCTGGACCAGGCATAATTTCTCGCTATATTATTTCTCCATCCTCGGAAACAAAATTTTGATATCTGCCACCGGCTGACCGGCGCCCAATTGCTTCCGACAATCGGCGATCGAGGTCAAGCTGGTACCGCCCAGCGCGTGTTTTATCTTTTCCGCGGTGTCAGGCAGGAAAGGCGCCAGAGCGCCGCTCAGTTGCTGCAAACTAAACAATAAGTCATACATCACCGTCGCCAGTTCTTCCCGTTTTCCTTCTTTGGCCAGCTTCCAGGGCGCGGTATGGTCAACATAAGCATTCATAGTATTTACAAAGCGCAAAATCGCCGTCAGGCACTCAAACGGCTCAAATTGGTCTTCTAAGCGCCTCTTCACCTGAGCCCAGAGATAATTGCTGTCAAATTCGCTAAAAGTACCATTTTGCAAAGGCAATTTGCTGTCGATCCTTCCGGCTTTCGGCACTTGGCCGCCGAAAAATTTTTGAGTCATCTTCAGCACACGGCTGACCAGATTGCCTAAATTATTCGCCAACTCGGCATTATATTTCTCCACAAAACGCCCTTCCTGGATATCGCCGTCAATGCCAAACGGAAATTGCGAGAGCAATAAATAACGCGTCGCGTCCGAGCCGAATTTTTTCACCAAATCATTGGGATCGATGATATTGCCGATCGTCTTGCTCATCTTCTCACCATTGATAGTGAAAAATCCATGAGCAAAAATGTTTTTCGGCACCGGTAATCCCGCCGCGAGCAACATGGCCGGCCAGTAAATGACATGAAATTTCAAAATATCCTTGGCCATCAGCTGCATATCAACGGGCCAAAATTCTCGGTACCGTTTTCCGTCGTGCTCATAGTCGAGCGCGGTCAAATAATTGGACAGCGCATCCACCCAGACGTAAATCGTCTGTTTTTCGTCAAAGGGAACGGGAATACCCCAGCTTACTTTTTGGCGCGAAGCCGAAAAGTCTTTCAGTTCCTGATCAAATAATCCCAGCGCTTCGTTGCGCTTGGTCGCCGGCCAGATTTGGATCTCCCCGTCGGCAATCAGCTGCCTGATTTTCGGCAAATAAGCCGAAAGCTTGAAAAACCAATTTTCTTCTTCGATCAATTCCGGTTTACGTTTATGATCGGGACATAGGCCATTGACTAAGTCTTTTTCGGTGATAAATTTTTCACAGCCGGTGCAATATAGGCCTTGGTATTTGCCCTGGTACAGCGCGCCTTTTTCTCGCAAGATCGACATGAATTTCTGCGCACCACGGACATGGCGCGGCTCGGTCGTCCGGATAAAATCATCGAAAGAAATATCGATATTTTTCCAGGCCGATTTGAACCGCTCGGTCTGTTGGTCGACAAAAGCCTGCGGCTCTAAACCGGCTTTCTGCGCCGCCGCCGCCACTTTGGCGCCATGCTCGTCCAGCCCCGTCAAAAACCAGGTCGCATCGCCCCGGAGCCGATGGTAGCGCGCCAAAACATCCGCGGCAATCGTCGTATAGGCATGCCCGATATGCGGCTTGTCATTGGCGTAATAAATTGGCGTGGTGACGTAATATTTCATAAACGTAAAATGTAAAACGAAAAACGAAAAATTAAGGATATTTTACGTTTTACGTTTTGCGTTTTGCATTACTACAACGATCTCCCCCAATATCTCTTTTTTCTGTTTCAAGTTATTTAATACTTCGGCCGCCGAACCGCGGATTGTTTCCTCAAACTTCTTCGTCAGTTCGCGGCACAAGACTACCCGCAAGTCTTTGGACAACGCCGCCAATTCTTCCAGAGACTTTGCGATTCGGTGTGGCGATTCATAAAAAATCACCGTTTTATCTTCCGCCAGCATTTGCTGCATAATTTTCATCCGGCCATGTTTGCGCGGCAGGAAACCGTAAAAAGCGAAACGATCAACCGGAAAACCGGAAACAGCGGCCGCCGATAAAACCGCCGAGGCGCCGGGAATCGGCAGGACGTTAATACCCGCCGCCACGGCCGCGGACACCAAAATAGTCCCCGGGTCGGAAATACAAGGCGTCCCCGCTTCCGAAACCAGCGCGATGTTTTTGCCGGCCTTAATCTGCTCTATCAGCCAATCAATCTTTGTCGGCGCCGAGTGCTGGAAAAAACTGACCAGCGGCGTCTTGATCTCGAAACGAGCGCAAAGCTTTTGGGTAGTACGGGTATCCTCACAGGCGATCAAATCAGACGATTTCAAAGTCGCCAGCGCGCGGCTGGTGATATCATCTAAATTTCCGATTGGCGTACTGACGACATAAAGAATACCCATAATATTGCTGATTATAGCGCTTCCTGTGTTTTTTGGCAAAAAAATACCCCGAGCGCTGATGAGACGCTCAGGGTGAGAAGGCCGGCTTATTTTTTCAGTTTTTGCCCCAAAAAGGCACCGGTAAATAAGAAGAGATTACGCCGAATACGATCAGCCCGCTTATTCCACCACAAACGATCGAAATAACCAGCAACGCAAAGGCCGAACTAGTCTCAGCATATGAAAGTCGGACCTCCAGACGATCAGGGATTTTCAAGGCCGCGCCCGAAATGTAATTATTCCGGAAAATATGGTCCCCAGTGTATTGGGTAGAACAATTCCAGGGAATTCGAGCCTGATAAACCCCCCCGCAAAATTCGGTCGGGAAACCGAAATAGTAAACGAACCAGCGAGGGCGATCCTGATCAGGTTCATCGACGACGCAGTAGAGGACTTTCCCGATTGCGCCCTCCTGGTTCTTTTGCTGGAATGAATCAAACGTGATTTTGACCGTCGGAGTATTCCGCATCGAATCAAAATCAACTTCCTCCAGCATTCCAGATGGAATTTTCATCGGGATTTCGACCAGATGATCCTGCCGCTCTTCCTTGCTCGGCAACCATAAGTAAACGCACAAAGCCGCAGTAAAAATTCCCACTACGATTCCAATCGCTATGTTTTTTCCCTTTTGCATCATAGCCTCCTTTCGGCAAAAGAACATCGGCACATTATTCCACAAGAGAACCTCCCTGTCAATACTAGAGATATGAAAAACCGCCTCCGGTAGTAACTACCGAGAGCCGGAGAAAGATTGATTCTCACTTTTTCATTATCATGAGAAATTCTCAGTCTAATCAATAATCCCCCAACTTGCCGGGGGATTATCGCAGCAATCATTTGGAATTATTCGGCGGAGAGGGATTATCTGGCGGTATTTTCTGCAAAGATTCATGTTCTTTATTCACTCGATACTCATAAAAATCTTTGATAAAAACAGACAGCGCGGTCGCGGCCGGGACAGAAAGAATGACTCCCAAAATACCGCCCAATTTATACCCGACCAACAACGCAATGATGACAAAGACGGGATTAAGCCCGACGGCTTTTTGCATGACTTTTGGCACCAGGATATGATTTTCAACTTGCTGAATGACAATATAGAGAATCAAGACAAACAGTGCCAATATCGGCGACTGGATAAAAGAAATAATCAAAGCTGGAATAATCGCAATCGGAATACCGATGATCGGGATAATTTCCAGCAAACCGGCCAAAAGAGCCAGAATCAAAGCGTAGTCAACTCCCATCAGCCACAGGCCGACATAAGTCAATACTCCCACAAAGAGCATCAGCAACAACTGGCCTCGAAGCCACTCGCCCATTTTGGTTTGGACACGCGATACCAAATGCATGAAGTACGGCCGATACTTGCGCGGCGTCAGAGCCTCAACAAATCGCTTGATCCCCCGCTCTTGCGCCACCAAATACGCCGACAAGACGACAATGGTGATAAAAGTTATCACGCCATTGAAAGCTCCGGTCACCCGCGTGACGGCTCCTTGGGCAAAATCACCAAGACGATCACCAATCGACTGCAAGAAACTTTGGGAACTATCGATAAGATTGTAGCGAACGGCGAAATCTTTGATATTTTCAAACTGATCCAGGATTGAAGGGAAATTATTGGAAAGCTGATCAATTTGATTTTTTACCGGCGGAATCATCAAAAACACGACCAAACCCAACAAACCAAAAACCATAATCAAAATTATCAAAACACTGGCCCAGCGCGGAATTTTGAATTTCTGCCATTTATCCACTACCGGATCCAAAGCGGCGGCAATCACCAGCGCCACAAACAAGGCGATCAGAACATCGCGCAGAATATAAACCAGAATCACGCCCACGACAATAATGACGATTTTTAGAATCGCCCGGGTCGAAACGCTATGTTCGATTTCTCTTTTCTGGAACATAAAAATCAGGTTATTTCAAAGCACCGATATAATAACAACTTTTCCAGCAAAAGTCAACTTATCTAGGGAAATGAGTCAACTTATCGAATTTTTGTTTATCTTTGAAAGGTCCAATCAAAGCCAAATTCAAACGATCCTCTTTGATGATATCCTGAGCGACGCGCTTGATATCAGCCACGGTGACAAGATCGATTTCCGAGAATTTCTCTTTCACGGTTTTGATATTCTTTTCCATCAAATGCTGGCGCAGTTGCCAATTAATCAGATTTTCCGAATCCTCCATCTGGATGGCCAGATGTCCTTTTAGGTATTCTTTGGCTCGCTGTAGTTCTTCCGGCTCCACCGCTTGCACGGTCACTCGCTTTAATTCAGCCATAATCAGTTTGAGCGCCAAATCAATTCGCTTGGTATCCAAGCCAGACTGGACCAAAAACACCCCGGTATCAGAATACTGGCCGGTCATAGTCCGAATATAATAAGCCAAGCCGTATTTTTCGCGCACTACCGAAAAAAGACGCGAACTCATATTTCCGCCGAGGAGAGTGGATAAAACTTCCAAAGACATCAAGTCTTTATGGGTATAGGAGTAGGCCGGAAAACCCAAAGCCAGATGCGCTTGCTCGCTGGCGCGATAAGCAAGCTTGATGGTCCGTCGGCAAAATTTAAGATCAGCCGGCAACGGCGCCAGTTTCCGGCCGCGCGGCAATTGGCCAAAGTATTTTTTTACCAGGAGTTTGGCCCGATCGGGAGCAATCGCACCCGCCAGCCCCACCACCGCGTTGGCGCTATTGTAATGCTGCCGGATATAACGAACGAAATCTTGCCGTTGCATGGAACGAATCGTTTGCCGAGTCCCGGCCGTGTCCCAGCCGATCGGCTGATTGCCCAGCAAGACAATTTCAAAAAGGTCTTCGATGTGGATCATGGGATTGTCTTCGCGCATGTTGATCTCTTCGAGAATCACGCCTTTTTCTCGCGCCACCTCGGCCGCGTCAATTTTCGAATTCAACATCATATCGGCCAAAATTTCCAGCGCTCGCTCCACGTGTTTGACGTTGACTTTGATGTAGTAAGCCGTCACGTCCTTTGAAGTAAAAGCATTGCTCACGCCGCCCAAAGAATCTATGGCCTTGGTCAATTGCATGGCATCGGGACGTTTTTTTGTCCCTTTGAACATCATGTGCTCGATAAAATGAGACAAGCCGCGAATCTGCCGGCCTTCATACCGCGAACCGACGCCAAACATCACCAAAACAGTCACCACTTGAGTTTCCTTGAGAGGTGAAATAATAACCGGCAAGCCGTTAGGCAAAATTTCTTTCTTAAACATGAGCGTTGATTATTCCTTTTAAACGTTTAATGACCGGCTCGAGCGACTGCTTTGAACCGTACTGATCAATATACTTTTTAGCACGCTGGAAATTGCCCCGGGCGGCCAGCTCAATTACTTTGTTGAATAATTCCCGGGCGGCGGGAACAATCAGATCCAGGTCAATCGCTATCCGTCCGTCATTGATCTTCACCGCTCCGGCCTGCAATAAATAATTGAATTTCACGATCGCCGACTGGCTGTAACTTTCCCGAGCTTTGATGGTCTCCGCCAAGATGATATCGACAAAGTTGATCGAAAAAATAGCCAAAACGGCGGCCTGTTTTTGGCTTTTGGTAAAAATATTTTTTTGCGTCAAAAAATCGGTCCACAAAATCGGCAACAGATAAGCTTTCAATTCCTCGAAAACCGAAAAATATTTTTCCAAATCGCTTTCCTTTTCGTAGCGGCCGATATTATGGCTGATTTCATGCATCATGGCGACGGCAAAAAAACCGGCCAGCAAATTGTCCTGGCTGATTTGGCTGATCGCCTCGGGAAAAATTTGCTGAGCGATCGGCCAAGCCTGCTTCAAGCACGCGCGTTCCTGGCCCTCTTTGATGATGGTCTGTCTCGCGCCAACCGTCTCGCGCACATGCAAGTCATTGGGAAGATTCCAAGCGCGTAATTCCATTTCCGCCATCATACCCTCGTGTTTGACAGTGCGATAAACAGCCGCCTGCAGATTGGGAAATACTTTGGGCGGAGCGGGAAAAACCAGCGTGCTTTTAAAATCTTCCAGAGTTTCGAGCGGACGGGTAATTTGAGCGGTCAGCTCGGCCTCTTGCAGAAATATACCGGCATTGAATCCACCCTTGATACCCACCAAACGATCCATATAAGGCTCGTCATAGGTAAAAGGGAAATTGATAGCGTATTCCTTGGTTCGCACCCACTCCGTCATCATGAGCCAATAATCTTCGGGGGTGCCGCTGATCAGACAAGTCAGTAACGATTTCAAATAACGGCGGAATGACTCGTTTTCCGACAGTGCCAGCGCTTCGGCGATATATTTTTTCATCCTAGAATACTCCGTCTGGTATCGCTCATTATAAGGCACAGCGCACAAGCGGCTGGCATTCATCCGCTCGACGACAGTATCAAAACGTTTTAATTCCGGGTCACGAATTGCCGCCTGATCGAATTCTTCCCGCGTGATATCCGGCGGATAAAGATTCCCCGCCGGATAAACCTGATTTTTTTGCTTTAAATATATCTCTTTGACAATATCAACAACCGGCGAAAGTTTGGCGACAATCTGTTTTTCTTTGTCTGAAAGATTTTTGATGGTATCAGGCTGAACCATAAACTTCAATTACTGGGATTTAAAGCGAATACTGAAATATTCGAACAATTGATCGATTTTGACCCGTTCCTGCTTCATTGTGTCACGATCACGCACAGTCACCGCGCCGTCGGTCAGTGAATCGAAATCGACCGTCAAGCAAAAAGGAGTACCGATTTCATCTTGTCGGCGATACAACTTGCCGATACTGCCGGTATCGTCGTACATCGCACGGTATTTCCCCTTAAGCTGGTCAAAAATTTTGCGAGCCAGATCAACCAATTCAGGTTTATTGCGCGCCAACGGAAAAATCGCCACCTTAACCGGCGCGACGTTGGGATGAAATTTCAATACCACCCGGCTTCCGTCTTTTACTTTTTCTTCCGTATAGGCCTCGGCCAGCAGGGCCAAAACGGTCCGATCCACTCCAAAAGTCGGCTCGATCACGTGCGGGATCAATTTTTTATTTTGCTTGGTGTCGAAATATTCCAGGCTCTTCCGGCTGTACTTCGCGTGCTGGACCAAATCAAAATCGGTCCGATAAGCCAGCCCGTACAATTCTTTGAAGCCCATCGGGAATTGGTATTCCACATCGGCCGTACGCTTCGAATAATGCGAAAGTTCTTCCGGCGCGTGTTCCCGCCAACGCACATTAGCGCCTTCAATTCCGATCTCCACCAGCCACTGCTGCATTTCTTGCTGCCAGACTTCAAACCATTTTTGCCACTCCTCCGGCTTGATAAAGTATTCTATTTCCATTTGTTCAAATTCGAGTGTTCGGAAGATGAAATTGCCCGGAGTAATTTCATTGCGAAAAGCCTTGCCGATCTGAGCCAGACCAAACGGCAGTTTGGGCCGCATCGTATCGACCACATTCAGAAAATTGACGAACATCGCCTGAGCCGTCTCCCCCCGCAGATAAGCCGAGCTTTTCGCGTCCTCGACCGTACCGACAAAAGTTTTGAAAAGCAGATTAAATTTGCGCGGCTCGGTCATTTCCAGACCGCCGCAATTCGGACATTTGAGTTTGTTTTCCGAAATAATCTGTGCCATCTCCGCCAGCGTTTTCCCTTCGACTTTTATGTCTAAAGCGTCTTCAATCAAATGATCGGCCCGAATGCGTTGCTTGCATTTCTTGCAATCCACCAAGGCATCATTGAAGCCTTGGACATGGCCCGAAGCTTCCCAAACTTTCGGATTCATCAAGATCGCGGCGTCCAGACCAAAAATATCCGAACGATCCTGGACAAATCGCTTCCACCATAATTGCTTGATGTTGTTTTTCAGTTCCACTCCCAGCGGCCCGTAATCCCAAGTATTGGCAAACCCACCGTAAATTTCAGAACCGGGAAAAACAAAACCACGCCTTTTGGCGAGCGAAACGATTTTGGACATTAGGTCTTCTGCCATAAGCAAATATTAGGCTAACTATTTTCTTTTATTTTAGCACAAAACAGGTGGTTGGCAAATGGTGTTAATAAAGCCACGGCCCAGAGGCCGTGGCGGTAGGCAAAAAAAATATTACGCCAATTTTATCCGCTTTTTCTCTAATTCTCTCAAAATCGACAGATTCAAATCTTCTTTTACCGCCAGCGATTCGAACCGGTTCTTCAGGCGATAATCCGCCTCAATGATGAATCCCGACGGCGTCATTTCCGTGAAAGCGACTTGGTAGTGTGTCTCGATATGCTGATTGCGCTGAAAAATATCTTGGATCAAATCAACCACTTGCCGGATCTGCTCGCTGGTGAGCGTCCGATCCAGTTTCAGCACTATTTTTTCCTGCTGAGCAGCTTGGCGACGAGTGATATTTTCAATCGCCCCGGTAGCCAAATTGGCATTGGGAATCATCACCTCGGTATTTTCATCAGTCTTTATCCTGGTACTACGCAAACCGATTTCCAGTACCCGACCTTCGAATGTATCAAATTTTATCCGATCCCCCATCTTAAACGGACGATCGGCGAGCACAGTGACCGAGCCGAACATATTGGCCAAAGTATCCTTGGCAGCCAAAGCCACCGCCAAACCGCCGAGGCCCAAGCCAGCCAGTAGCGCCAAAATATCAAAACCGAGGATTTCAAAAATCACCAGCGCGGCGATAATCACCAAACAGGCTTTGAATAATTTTTGGAAAGCCGGTAAAGATTTTTTCCAGGGCGTATCGGCATCAAAATTTTTATTGGTAATCGTCAGTTCGATTAATTTGTCGGACAAGCGTCCGGCGAAATATACCGCCGTCACTACGATCAAAATCTTTAGGACATTATAAACAATATGAGCGACATCGCCCGGAAGTGATAATAACGGGAGAGCAAACCACACCGTTCCTAAAAAGATTCCGAAAATAAACGGGCCTTCGCTGGCATCAACGACAATATCATCCACTTTGGTTTTGGTATCAAACGCCGCCTTTTTTATACCAAAGCGAATGAAAGTATGGACCATTTTGGCCACAATGATAGCCACAATCAAAATAACGCCAAAAAGAAGCCAATTCTGGACTTCTGGATCATAAACGATGTTGCCTAAACCATATTCCATACGCTATCAATATACCATAAGTAAAAACTAAAGAAAAAGCCGAAGCTCAAAGGAGCTTCGGCCAGAAAAAGAAAAGGCAGTGAGGATCGAGATTTGTGGTGATCAATGGTTTTCACGGCAAGATTTGATAAAGTACACAAACCCCACCAACATCGCCAGGAAAATACCCACCGGCAAAAACCAAGAAACTTTTCCCCATATAGCCGCAATCAAAGTTATGATCAAGACATAACTCGCGATTATTTCGAACCCCAAGCATATGTCTTGCAAACGATCCTTAGCCTGCTGGATTTCCATGTCTATGCCTCCTTTGAATGGAAATAAATATAACAAAACTAACTCTTATGGACATACACTACACTAAAACAAAGAAAATGTCAAGTGGAAACGCCGGGAAAAAAGTATTTCAAGAAAATTTTGAGGAAGTTCGCCAAATCAGAATACTGAAAATAAAAGCAACCAGGAAAAATATCGCGCCGTAAAAACAAGGGGTTATGAATGGATTGACCAATCCCTCCGCGCAGCCGGTGGTGCAGGCTTTTTTTTGCAACCAATTAGATAATTCAATGGCAAAATTATACCAGGCAAAAACAGTCCCGCCCAAAAGAATAACGAATTGGATGATAATCAGCCTTTTAGACATAGGTGAAAATTTATATTAAGTAACAACTGCAAGTAACAGGTAACAAGTAACAAATATAAAAAATTATTCCGATTTGTTATCTGTTACCTGTTACTTGTTACTTTCATTTTACTCTTTTCTTTTTTAAATGCCAAACCCCGCAGGCGGTTGTGTTCCTAGATCCTAGGAACTGCACCCACGGGGCGTGTTCATCTGATATCAGGCGAGGGGGCGAAAAAATGGCCCGTGACTCCCCTGAAACGGCCTTTTTTGACTTGAATACTAGCGGATTGATACTTGGCCGCCTCCAAATAATTTTTTGGGGTATTCTCTATTTTGCCAAACAGGCTCTTCTTTCACCGCCAATAAAGAAAAGTCTGTTGGGGCCGGAACGATAGAATAAATATCGTTCCGCACTATTCTAGCAGTCTCCGCCATATAGATACCTCCTTTGCCGTGGAAAGAAACATAAGAGAATATCAGACAGATCTGATTTTGTCAATATCACTCTTATTTGATTAAATCAAAAAGGAAGGACAAATCCTTCCTTTCCCATCAAATCTACGGCTATCCCCGCTTGGTTTTGAGGCGATTGATTTTTAGTACCGTATTGGCACCCTTGATCTGCAGTAACGACCGGCGATTCATTTCTCCTTCCGCCAGACGCCTCAATTTTTGCTGCGGTTCTTGCAATTTCCTCTTGTCTTTCTTTGAAACTTTCATATTCCCTCCTTCGCGGTAAAACGCAATAGTACGTAAAAAGTTCCCTCAATAGGCTGCTATTAAATCAGGTGGCCTGGTTTCGTCAATATTTTCCAGTAGAACCGAATTTTCCGGCACCGCGTTTGGTAGCGGATAGTTTGGCAACCGGGACAAACTGCACGGCGGCATATTTGATAAAAATCGCTTGAGCGATGCGCTCGCCCGCGGGGATTTTCACTGTTTTACTCGACGAGAGATTTCGTAGCGGGACAAAAACCTCGCCGCGATAATCGCTGTCGATAATACCCACGGAGTGCGGCATGTCGAGATGTTTTTTTAGCGCCAAGGACCCGCGCGGGCAAATCATGGCGAAATAATTTCGAGGAATTTCCATGAATAAACCGGTCTTAATCAGCGCTGTCTGCCCCGGCTTGATCGATACCGGATCAAGAGCCGACAAATCATAGCCCGCGGCATGCTTAGAACCGCGCACCGGCAACTTCGCTTTGGCGCTCAAAAGATTGATTTTGATTTTCATAATTTATTTTTTTTGATGGCCTGACGGATATTTTCAATCAATCGCAAATAAAATCTCACATTATGCATTGTGGCCAGCCGAATATATAGCGGTTCGCCGGTAACCAACAAATGCCGCAAATACGCGCGGCTGAATCCGCCGCGGCAGGTCGGACAATCGCAACGCTCATCAATAACCGACAAATCCGCTTTGTATTTTTCTTGGCGGATATTCAGAACTTTATAATCCTCTTCGGGGATTTGGCTCTTGCCTTTTTTTGACTTAGTGACAAAGAGAGAGCCATGCCGGGCATTTCGCGTCGGCAATACGCAATCAAACATATCAACTCCGCGCTTAACCGCTTCCACGATCTGATCCGGATACCCGACCCCCATCAAATAGCGCGGTTTATCCGCCGGCAGGGCGGGCACGGTATAATCCAGAATTTTATACATTGCTTTAATCGGCTCGCCGACAGCCAAGCCGCCAACCGCATAACCGTCAAAACCGAGTTTGACCAGAGCTTTCGCGCTTTCCAAACGTAATTCTTTATAAACCGATCCTTGCACAATCCCAAACAATAAATTTCCATTTTTGCATTTTGCCTTCTGCATTTTGCATTTTTGGGCCCACGCCAGCGTCTGCGCCAAATCCTGCTTAGCTTGCTCGCTCCGGCAGGGATAGGGCGAGCAAACGTCCAACACCATCATGATGTCGGAATTTAAGGCCTGCTGAATTTTGATGGCCGTCTCGGGATCCAAATATCGAGTCTCGCCATTCAGATGAGATTGGAATTCCACCCCGGACAGATATGTTTTTCTGATTTTAGCCAAAGAAAAAACCTGGTAGCCGCCGCTGTCGGTCAAAATAGGCTTAGGCCAATGCATGAATCCATGCAATCCGCCGGCTTTCTTGATTATTTTTTCCCCGGGACGCAGCCATAAATGATACGTGTTGGACAGTACCGTGGTCGCGCCGATTTTTTCCAGATCGGCCGGTTCCAAACCTTTGACGGCGGCCTGGGTGGCAATCGGCATAAAAAACGGCGTCGCGACTCGGCCGTGAACCAAACTCAGCTCGCCCACGCGAGCCGCCGACCGAGCGGATTTTTTCAATACTTGGTAAGACATGCCGTTATCCTAACAAATGCCCGCTTTTAAGCAACTAAAATTCCCCGCCGGTTGACGGCGGGGAAAGTCAGTTGGCTATTTGACGACCTTGCTATCGACCGCCTTGAAAAACTTATCGCTCTTTTTCAGATCAGTCGTCAGTTCCGCCACATTGGCTTTTAGTGATACGCCGGTAAAACTATCCTGGCCGGAAATATCGGAAGTTTTGACCAGAGCCACTTCTTGTCCGATTTTGTCTTCCCCGGGAGTAATACTGATATCAAAACTGGCGATCATTTTGTCACTTTTGTAACCTTGGTTGGCGGGAATTTTACCGATATTCCAGGTGAGCTGGCCCGATTTTGAATCATAAGTCAATTCTTGGCCGTGGCTGATAGTGTCATTTCCTTCGTATTTCACTCCCGGTGCCAGCGCGCAGATTACCTTGGCTTGATCAACATCATTGGTGTAATTCGTCACATCGACAAAATACCTATAAGTAGTTTTTTGATTGACCTTGGGCGGCATCGGACCGGAACCCAACGGCTGGCCATCCATTTGATTGTAATAGAGGATATAAGCGCCCAATTCCAGGAAACTGTTTAACTTCGCTTCCACTGGTTCCGATTCCACCTGGTGATTAGCGCTGATGTCGATGGGAATATCCTCGCTTTGCAAGAAAGCTTTGGACACGATATTTAATTTCTTGTCGCTGGCGGATTTTACCGGCAGATCATTGCGGTTTTTAACTTTGGTGGAAAAAGAGACAGTGCCCTTTTGCGCCGGCTGGATTAATGACAAGGCCGAGACACCGGTGCTATTCCAAGTGATTTTGCCGTTACTGTAATTTCCTCCGCCGGAATTAAAAGAAGAAAAATCGACCAAGTCGGGACTGACTTCGACTACGATCGTGACGTTTTTGAGAGCCACCCCGCCTTGGTTTTCATAATTCACGACAAAATCAAGTTTTTCGGAAGTATCGACATTGAGCTGTTTTTGCCCGTTGATAGTTTGGCTGACCAGCACCGCCGACTGCATCACCCGCGTCGAATCTTCTTTGCGCAATTGCACCAAAAAATTACCCTGGGCATCTTTCGTACCCAATTCGGCGATGACCCGTTTGGCCTCATTATTGGTCCCGGACAAGCGGCCGCTTATTTTTACCTGGCCGCTACTCCCGCCGGCCAAAGCCGGCAGTTGCCAATTGGAATTATTCGAGCTTGGCACCGGCTGAGCCGATTGATAAACAAAGCCGTCGGGATAAGTCACCCGTAATTCTAGATCGTTTTTTTTCTCCGAGCTGCGATTTTCATAACGAATCTGATACTCGATGTTGTTTCCGCTCGCGGTCGATTGTGGCGCGTCAATGGTCAGCGTCAGGTCACCGGCCGAAATCACCGTCATAGCCGAAGCTTCAACGGCAAATTGAGAATTGATTCCATCGGGAGTAAAACGCATGGTTCCGGAAATCGGACTCGATTCATCGGCAATTCCGGTCAACCTGCCCGTCACCGTCAAATCCTTGGAAGTGTTTGGCTCAATCCGCCCCAGTTGCCAGGTTCGATTATCATCGGATTTCAGAGACGCCTCTTGAAATTGAAAATTTCGGGGCAAGATTAATTCCACTTCCGCCTGATTCAGCGCCACTTCTTCTTTATTGACACAATTGATTCGATAAGTAAGTTCCGAACCGCTCGTCACCACCGCCGGAGCGGAAATTTCCAAATACGCCTTTTTCCCGGAAAAAATAGGCAGGCTATTCCGGATAATAATCCAAACAATAATGCCGGCAATCGCCACCGCGGCAATCACCCCGATCAGAATCATTTTTTTCTTGTCTTTCAACAAGCGGCTCCACCAAGGTTCTTTGATCTGTTTGCGGAGCGGATCGTCAAAATGTTCCACCTCGTATTCTTCCGGTTTTTTGCGGTGCGAATGCGACGGAGCCGGCTGTCCCGGTTGGTAAATGATGACCATATTTTTATTTTTAGCTTTTAAATCGTAAAATCAAACCGATCTTAAATCTTATTTCTTACTTCTTAAATCTTGTTCCCCTACCAACCACCGCTGCTACCGCCGCCGCCCGATCCTCCGCCACCGCCGGAAAATCCACCGCCAGAGAACCCCCCCCCGCCGCCACCGCCACCGTACCAAAAGAAACCGCCGCTACGGCCGCCTCGCCCCGTACCGCGAAAGATAATGGGCAGAATGATGAATATAAAAACAATAGCGGCAAAGATGAGCAGAGCAACCCAATCCGGCGCTTCCGAACTTTGATAATCGGTCGCCGTATATTCTCCCTGAATCGCCGCCATGATGGCCGAAACTCCCCGCTGTATTCCGGTATCATAATCCTCTTGTTTGAATGACGGCGTAATTTCATTGCGAATGATCGAACTGGTGGTCACGTCCGGCAGAGCTCCCTCCAGTCCATATCCGACCTCAATGCCGACCTTGCGCTCCGCCAAGCCAATCACCAGCAAGACACCATTGTCCCGATCCTTCTTGCCAATCGCCCATTTTTCAAACAGTTCATTGCGATAAGTATCAATATCAATGCCATCAAGAGCCGGGACGATGGCCACAACAATTTCATTGGTCGTCTGCCGATCAAAATCCGCCAGAGTCGACTCCAGTTGAGATTTGGTACCGGCATTTAAAATCCCGGCATAATCATTAACTCGGCCCTGGATTTCCGGATAGCTCGCGCCGGCTCCGGGAGCCAATGCCAATCCCGCCAGAAAAACCAGGCTGAAAAAAATTTTCAGGAATACATTTTTCATTTTTATTTTCGCGCTATGACCAGTTATGCTTTAGAATTTGACTTCCGGCGGCTGATCGCTACCGGCTTCAGCTTTAAATAATTCTTCTTCGGTGAAACCAAACATGGCCGCAAACATTGAATTGGGCCAAACTCGCAGATACTTATTGAAATCAGTCACCTGATCGTTGTAACGACCGCGCTCGACCGCGATCCGGTTTTCCGTGCCTTCCAGCTGAGCTTGCAAACCCAAGAAATTTTCGTTGCTCTTGATCTCAGGATAAGCTTCCGCCACCGCGATCAATCGACCCAAGGCGCCATCCATATTACCGGCGGCGGCAATTTGTTGGTCACGCGTCTGCGCTGCCGCCCATTGGCTGCGGCTGTCGGTCACCTCGGTGAAGACCGTTAATTCCTGTTTGGTAATGCCTTTGACGGTTTCTACCAGATTGGGGATCAAATCCGCCCGACGCTGGTATTGGTTTTCCACCTGGCTCCAAGAATTCTGCACATCAGCCTGTTTTTGGACCATGGTGTTATAGATGCCGACGAAGACGGCAATCACGATAACCACGATTACTAAGATGATAATAAGGGCGAGGATTCCTTTGCTCATAGATTTGTCTTTAGTCTTTAGTCTTTAGTCTCTGGCCAAGGGCAAAAGACTAAAGACCAAAGACTATTTAATATCTTTTAAATTATCGAGCGACAATTTACCGGCGGATAGGATTTTCTCCCGCGTCGCCGCAAACAGATCGACGCTTTCAACATTGGCGAGACGCAGCAAAGCCACCATGATTTCCCCCATTTCGGCCCGCGTATTTTCAGCGGCCCGACGCTCTTGCAGTTTTTGCACCAAGCGGCCGACTTGGGCCGTCAAAGCCAGAGCCAAATCGCGCACGTTACGAGAAGATACTCTCCCGGTTTCCTTCTCGACCAAGCTAATCAATTCTTCCAAGGACCGGAGCGAATCTCGGTCAGAAAAACGCAATGACATTTGTAAACGAGAACTGATGCCCGGCACATCGCTGAGCACTACCCAAGCCCGCTTGTCATGCTTTTCAAGCACCAGCGGATTGGCCAGCGGCACAGGATTTTTGATGAAAATCAAAGTGGCGTACTGGGCATCTTTCTTGTCCTGCCAAAAACTTTTATCCGCCCTGATTTCCTCATCATATTCGCGCCGGAGGCCGCCTAGTTTTTTGGGATTCAGGTCGGAAAAAAACAAAACATTATCAGCCAAAAACTTTCCTTTTACCTTTCCCCCGGATTCTTTCATGAAAATCTCGTCCCCGCGCTTAACTTTTTTATACGGAGCAAACTGAAACTTCGAGAAACGACTCTCGATCGTTTTTTGTCCCGATAAAATCTGGTCGATTACGCCTTTGGTAAATACGGCCAGGTGTTGCATAAATAACCATTAATTTCCTTTTATTATAGAGGCAAAAGGCGGGAAAGTCAAAGAAAACTGCGCTCCTTGCCAAAAAATGCCGGCGGCGTTAACATATCAAGAAGATTTTTCCCAAAACGAAAGGAGGGATTATGGGTCTGCGTTTAGGCTACCGTTCACTGATGGACCACAGAGTGGCTACCGGTTCGGCCATCCTGGAGAATTCGAAGATTTCCGCACATTTGGAAGAAAAAAACCAGGACGACTCCACCATCGTGCAATCATCAGTCCAAGGGAAAATGGGCAAATATCTGGCGTGGCTGACCAAGACTTATCAGGATACTAATTTGTGCCCGGTACGTTACGGGCTCATTCGCTTGCCCTGGACCCGTCATTGGTTCGGATTCTATATTGTCATCGAAAAGGATGGACGAAGCGGAATTGATCAGTATTTCGAACCACGAGAGATTCATGGATTGGGATTGGCCTGGGCCAGCCGGGATTAAAATTCGCCGAAACTCGCACAGCCCCGGGTTTTTCCTCGGGCTGTTTTATTTTGATAAAACAGCATCTTGCCGCTCAACCAGTTCCAGAAATTTTTCCGTCCGCAGCTGTCGTTCCAAAGTATAGCGGATAAAATCTTTTAAAACTCGGCGCAGAGTCACGACCGCCGCCGGTGGCAATGCCGCCCACTGCGATGGTTTGATTTGGCGCTCCAACAACAGACGCAAAATTTTGATGACTTCGGAAGATACCGGTATCGAGCCGCTAATCATGCAATCGCGGCAAATCACTCCACCGTGGGCGGAAGAAAATTTATTCCCCAGAGGTTGCAGCTTTTTCCCGCAGTGAGCGCATTTTTTCACCTCCGGCTTAAAACCGAGCAGAACCAGCATCTGCAATTCCACGTTGGATAAGAAAAGAGGCCAATATTTTTTTTCACTGATCGGCGAATCATTCAAAGTCCGCAGGCTCCATTCCAGTAAATGATAAAGCCGCGTATCGCGATGACCTTCTTCGGTCAGGTAAAAAACCAGCTCGCAGATGTAAAATGCCAGTGAAGTTTTTTGCAAATCGGCGGAAAATCCGGAGAAAACGGCTAAACTCTGAGCGCCGGTGATAATATTATTTTTTCCGCCCTCAACAATCCCCAGCTCCACCACCCCCAACAATTCTAAATGACCGGCCAGCTTGCTTTTGATGCGTCGAACACCGTTCGCTTTCAAACGCAAACGCCCCAAAGTCGGAGTGTAGACATCAAGCAGCCGATCCGCTTCACCGATATTTTTACGGCGGATGATAATTCCTTTAGTTTTATACATTTTCCGCATAGTGTAATTATACCACAATGCGATTGTTGTTTTGACTTTTCACCGAGTTCTGATACGATATGGAGTCATCGAGAAAAGGAGGAAGCTGATGATGCATTGTTTAATAACACTCAGAGGAGGACGGGTAATCACTTTTGAAGAGTGGTATCAGTGGGATAATCGCGAAAAACTGCTGTTTCGATTGCGCCGACTACCCTGTCGGCCGGGCACCTATCTGCTGTGGTACGGGCCAACCAACCCGCGCAATCGCGTCGGTTCACTATCGGAAATACTGGGGAAAGAGTTCCCGAAAAAAATCGTAATTCAAGAAACAATGGAAATGCCCGATCCGACGCCGGATAAAATCCGCGCGCTTTTCCCCGAATTTTACCGAATCGGATTTACCCATCTCGATTTCTAGCACCGCTCGGTCTTCACCGGCGGTGCTTCCTTATCCCTTGACTTTTCCATAATTTCTGATACATTGTAGCCAACCAAACCCAAAAGGAGGAATAGCCAATGAAAACAGTACCTGTCAAAAAGATCCCGACCAGGGTATTAATTACCATCAGGGACAAATCAGTCCTGGAAATCAAGGTATTTCTGAAAGACCAATTCTGGTTCAGCCTCGCACGAGAGTCAGGAGGTTTCCTTTACACCGACCATGCCGGCCGGCCAAACAAAATTTCCGCCATCGATGAAATCAACGATCGGGAAATTCTGGAATCACCTTGGCCGGAAAAAATTCAGCAGGCCTTTGAATCAGAATTGCAGACTGTCACAGATTTACGCTTAATTTTCAGCACCAGCCGAGTCTGTATGGCAAATGAACCGACACCCGCCGAAACGGCTCAGGAATATTTTCCGCCTCACGTCCAACGCGAGCTTAACCCGGAAAACTCCTGATACCACACCGGCCTATATCCTCTACTCGCTCCTCGAGTAGAGTTTTTTTATGACAAAAGACGCGCCGGGAAAGGCGCGCCAAGGATTCGTTTCTAAATTTATTAATCCTCCACCCCAACGTAAAAATCCTCGCAGACCTGATCAATATAGCACAATTCCAATTTATCGCCGCGGAAAACGGCACTATCCACCAAGCGGTTTTGCCCTAATTCTTCGGTCAGCAATAACTTCGCTTGGTTAGTTTCATTCATTGTTTGGAGCTCTTGGTAACGCTTCGTAATCTGGTCATGCAGACGCTGAACTCGATAGGGCATGCCCCAGGAAGTAAATTGGACGACGTAATATCCGAAACCGGCCAAGGCCCCCACTACCACCAAAACAACAATCAAAATCTTTATTTTTTTAGTCATTTTTTTAATTAGTATTTACCAATCTATTTCGAAATCAAGACAAGTATCATTGACATAGCACAAATAAAACAGCTCACCCCGCAATTCGGCGGTTTTGATTAACCGATTTTGATTCAATTCCACGGTTAATATTTTTTTAGCTTGGCGCAAATCATTGTTCAGCTGCAATTGGCTGAAGCGCTGTTCGATTTGCTTATGCAATCGACCCAAGCGATAGGAAATCCCAACTGTCGTATATTTACCAACGATAAAAATAATTCCCAATCCGGCTATCACCGCCACCACCACAATGATCAAAGTTTTTATTTTTGAAATCATTTTTCAACCTCGGCTAATACCGACATTTGTAACACCGCCCGGGGTCAGTTTTTGCTCTTTCTCCAAATCCGGATTTATCCGATCGGCCAAGGCCGACAGGGAGATATCCTGAGCCAGCACCTCTTTGCTGATGTATTCACGTAATTTGGCATTCGCCAGCATGCCGGTCACCGCCGAGTCGGCCGTCGTGACACTGATTCTGATTCTATCAGCCACATTGTAATCCGCCTCTTTGCGCATATCCTGAATCAGCCTGATCATTTCCCGGGCTAAGCCTTCGGCCTGCAATTCCGGCGTTATATCCAAGTTCAATACCACCGTCGTTCCGGCTTCCTGAACTACCGCGAACCCCGGTTTGGCTTCCAAACCTTCACTATACTCCCCCGTTTCCAGGGTAAAGCGGCCCAATTTCAGACGGCCGGCCTCGTCTTTCTGGTATCCTTTGTTCATCTCCTTTTGGATCTCCGGTAATGCCGGACCATATTTCTTACCCAAGAGCGGGAAATTTAGCTTAACCTTTTTCTTCGCATATTCTTCCGCGCCGGAAATAAATTCCAACTGTTTGATATTCAGCTCTTCCTTGACTTGATCACTCAAATCATCCGTTATCCGCCCGCCCACAACCATAATTTTTCCTAGCGGTTGTCGCACTTTTACTTTTCCGTGTTCCCGCGCCGCGCGCCCCAGCCGCACGACTTGCAAAACCAACTCCATCTCCCGATTCAGCTTGGCATCGATCAATGTTTTGTCGGCCTCGGGATATTCCGTCAAATGGATGGATTCGGGATCATTGCCACCTTTAAGATTTTGATAAATCGATTCCGTCAAAAAAGGAATAAACGGCGCCAGCAGTTTGGATAAAGTCATCAGCACGGTATAAAGAACTTGGTAAGCTTCGGCTTTATCACTATCGCTTTCGCTTTTCCAGAAACGGCGGCGGGAACGGCGCACATACCAATTGGCCAAACTGTCGATAAATTTTTCCGTCTTGGCCACGACCGTCGCTTGGTCGTATTTTTTGAGCGATTGATTTGTCTGCGCAACCAGCTCGTGCAAAGCGGATAAAATCCAGCGATCGAGCTTATGTTTTGGCGCTTGGCGGACCAGAGTCAGCTTCGGCTGATCGATATTGGCGTAGGTGACAAAAAAGACATAGACATTCCACAGCAACAATAATTTTCGGCGCACTTCATCGGCCACATGGTAGCCAAAACGCAGGTTCAATTCCGGCTGCTGGGCACAATACATCCAGCGCATAACATCGACGCCGATTTTTTCGGCCGCGTCATCAAACCAAATGGCATTACCTTTGGATTTGTGCATTTCCTCGCCTTTTTCATCCTTGACCGTCGCATAACCGAGAACGGTTTGAAAAGGATTGGTATCTTCCAGCGCCGTACTCATCGCAATCAGAGAATAAAACCAATTTTTGAACTGTCCGGGAAAAGATTCCGAAATGAAATCGGCGGGAAACCACTTTTTCCAGTATTCTTTGTCTCGGAAATAGCCCATCGTGGAAAACGGCACGATCCCGGCGTCCAGCCAGGGATTGCCCACGTCCGGTATACGGCTCACTGATTTGCCGCATTTGGGGCACTTGATTTTGATCGCGTCAATCCAAGGTTTGTGAGGACTGTGGCCATCGAACTCCGTCCAGCCGGCGACGGCTTTCTTTTGTAATTCTTCCCGCGAGCCGATCACTTCAAAATGACCGCACTGGCATTCCCAAATCGGTAAGGCCAGGCCCCAATAACGCTTCTTCGAGATCAACCAGTCGTGCATATTTTTGAGCCAATCCAATTCTCGATCCAGGCCAAAACTCGGAATCCAATTGATTTTCTTGGATACCGCCATCATTTGGTGGCGCAATTTATCCATCGAAATATACCACTCATCCACCACGCGCCAAACCAGTTCGTCTTTACAGCGCCAGCAAGTCGGATAGCGGTGCGTATATTCTTCCACTTTGAAATAATGCGTTTTTTGCTTTTTGAGATAATCTAAAATTATTTCCGGCTTATTTTTGGCATTTTGCCCGCTGAAAGATCCCAGCTGATCCAGATATCCGGCGCTTTCATCAATCACATCAATCACCGGCAGTTTTTTTTCTTTGCCCAGCAAAAAATCTTCCGTCCCGGCACCGGGAGCGATATGGACAATTCCCGTTCCTTCTTCCGCCGTTACCAAATCTTTGCCATCGACCACCGAATGAAAAGTTTTTTCATTCGTCTTTTTCGCTTCTTGCACCCGCGGCAAATTATCGAACGGTCCGCGATAATGCAACCCAGCCAGTTTGGCGCCGGAATTTTTTTCCACTTCTTTCCAATCTTTCCCCAAAACCTTGGCCGCCAGCTCGGCTAACATAATCAATTTTTCTCCATCTTTGGCGTAGACTCCGTAATCGAACTCGGGATTGACGGCCAGCGCAACATTGGCGGGAATAGTCCAAGGCGTGGTCGTCCAAACCAAGAATTGTTCGCCGGGGCGCTCGATAATCGGCAATTTGAAAAATATCGCCTTGTGTTTGAGCTGTTTGTATTCCTCGCTCAATATCTCATGCTGAGATATGGCTGTACCGCAACGGGGACACCAGGGGACGGAATCACGTCCTTTGTATAAGTCGCCGCGCTCGAAGCAAGTTTTGATAAAATGCCAGATGGCGAAATTATTCTCATCACTCATCGTGTAATATGAATTGTCCCAGTCCATCCACTGTCCCAGACGAATCGACTGCTTGGTTTGGATAGCGGAATATTTTCGCACCCGCTCTTTGCATTTTTCGACAAATTCGCCAACGCCGTATTTTTCGATATCTTTTTTAGTCTTGAATTTCAGTTCTTTTTCAACTTCCACTTCCACCCACAAGCCCTGGCAATCGAAACCATTTTGCCAACGCTGATCAAAACCCCGCATGGCAAAATAGCGCTGGAAAAGATCCTTCAGAGTTCGGCCCCAAGCGTGATGCACCCCCATCGGATTATTTGCGGTAATCGGACCGTCGAGAAATGACCAAGTCTTTTTTCCTTTCAGCTGTTGCTGAAGCTTGGCAAAAATTTTGTGTTTCGCCCAAAAATCGAGCATCTCGTGCTCGAGAACAACGAAGTTCTGTTTCGGGTTTACTGGCTTTAACATAAAACGAATAACAATTAACAGGTAACAGCTAACAAGTAACAAATTGGAAAAAATTCCATACCTGTTACTTGTTACCTGTTACTTGCTACTTAATCACTCTCTCCGGTCAAAGTTCCTAAAAACCGACGGATTTTTGTCAGTGGCACGTCCCAGCTGTCTGGCAAAAAAGTATTTTCCCCGGTTTGCAAATCCTCCGCGGTAATTTCAAAAATCTGCTTTCGTCCTTCCTCATTGAAAAGCGTCAAAGTTTCGTTTAGGGAAGTTTCACCGGAATTTTCCAGCTTGAGTTTCTCTTTTAATTCGTCATACCGTTTATTGCTGATCAAGGTGTAGAATTCGGTCACTTCGTCTCGACTTACCTGAGCCAGCTGTTCCCCCGCCTTTTTTGAATTTACTTTTACCTTTCCGTCATAACCAACCTCCACATATTCGCTAAAAGTGCCGGTTTTGTCAATCCGATCCAGCGTGAAAAATTGGCCGGTCTCCGGCAAATCCAGTTCGGATTGAGGCCCGAATTTGGTCAAAGAAGTCAAAGAATCCGTACTACAGCCGGAAAAAAGGAGCAACGCGGCGCTCACGAGTATAATTGTCGATAAAAGTTTCATGACAACAAGGTTTAATTACCATCATTTTATCAGAAATTGGCTGAATTGGATAGTTTTTAGGCAAAATAAAAACGGAGCTTTGGGTAAGCTCCGCTGCTTCCATGCTCCAAACAAGCATTCGCTGATATTAAGAAAACCCTTTTGCACTATCAGCACGATTCCCAAAAATAGAAAAGGGGGCTCGCTTTCACAAGCCCCCTCGGATCATTCATGTTTGTAGAGTTTCAACTCTACCTCCTGGTGACAGCCTACCGGAACAAATCCGTCATAGGCTTGGATGTTGATACGCTGCCCGCTAAGATAGAGACTAAGCAGCGCAACGGGCGAGTATTCCGCCCTGTTCCCAGCGCGGTTTTCGTAGACCGCCTGGACTCGATTGAGAGGAGCACAGAACGATACCGAAGTTTCGAAGCATAGCAGCAAGAACAAGGTCTTGGAAAACTGAGACTTCTGCTTTGCCATCAAAGCTTCCAGTGTATTGGGGTTTCGAAATTCGAGCGTAGTCAAGAGAGACAACATGTCAGTAACTCGATACATCGAACTGGAAACTTCCAACGGATACCCGAAATCGAATTCAGCTCGAGTCCAATCATACTGCAGGACGAAGCCGTTTGACGAGTCGAATTCAGGCAGACGCTGCGACTGATCAACCGGGTAACAATAACTGATATTGCGTCCCAGTCGAAGAGAGAAACCAATAGCTTGCGGATAATCATCAAGGGCATCGGTCACCTGTTTCACGAGAAAGTCTTTGACAAAAAGATTGTCATCGACGAGAAACAGGACATACTCGAATCCATTGAGAGACCTTAGAACATCGAGCCGGAATTCTGTCTCGCGAATGAATTCCACCCCGTGTTCCCGGGCAAACAGTGTCGCCATTTGGAGATAAAGTTCCTCCATCAAAGCGTCGCTGGCGGCCCAAATCACCTTCATCTTTATAACTTCTGAATCGCGGCAGTGAAGGAAAAATCCGCGAATAGTAGCATCCAGTTGCAAGGGACGATCCTTGCTGAAAAGAATGACAACAGCATTACGCGTGTTCATTAGGATCCCCCCTTTTTCTCCGCTTCATGAGCGGAAAACTATACCAGGCACCTTGCCTGATACCTTATATTTATATCACAAAAAGATTGTTCTGTCAAGTATAAAAAAACAGAAATAGAAATTTCTGTTATACCCGCAGATCGAATATTGATAATGGAAAATTAATTTGGTGCCGAGGGGGGGACTTGAACCCCCAAGGGATTTCTCCCATAGCGCCCTGAACGCTACGTGTTTGCCAATTTCACCACCTCGGCATGCAAATGAAAAGAATATATATTTTAATTACGTGTTTGCCAATTTCCTGCCTGCCGGTAGGCAGGCACCACCTCGGCCGACTTTTCTAGAATATAATTCTAAAACTTTTAACCCTAACTGTCAATTTTCAAATAGCGCTGGCTGAATGCCAGCGCTATTCAATCCCAAATACTAGAGCTTCTCTTTTATTTTCGATTCCAGCGCGCTCGCTTCCAGCATTCCCCCAATTTGCACCCCGTTCAAGAAAGCGGCCGGTGTCCCAGAAACGCCATAAGACTCCCCGTCCGCTTGATCGGCCTTGATCGCGTCGGCTACCGCCGAACTTTTCATGTCTTCCTCAAATTGAGAAACATTAAGTTTCAACTGCCGAGCGAATTCGACATATTTGCCGTCAGCCAAAGCGGCTTGGTTTTTGAAAAGCAGATCGGACATTTCCCAAAACTTTCCTTGCTGTTCCGCCGCGGCCGCCGCTTGGGCCGCCGGTAGCGCCTGGGGATGTCCGCTGAGAGGGAAATGGCGATAAACGATACGGAGATCACTGTTACTGAAAGTTTTGCGCGCCGCAATGGTGCTCTCGTGCATTTTAGAGCAGTAGGGGCACTGATAATCAGTGAAAATAATCAAAGTCACTTTCGCTTCGGCCTCTCCGGAAAAAACCGAATTGCCGGCTTTCACGTCTTCCGGATTAGGCGCCGGAGCCGGTTCGGCCAATTTCATCTGCTGTTCGTAAGCGGCAATGAGTGGAGCGCTTTTCGCCTCGAGATCGGAATATTTCACCTGCAAACCGCTGACCACTAAATACTGCCAGCTCAAACTGATGACAAAAAGAACGCAGACTAAGATCGCAATAACTTTCCAGGAATCTTTCATAAAATTTTATTAAACAAGTAACAGATAACAAGTAACAGGTAACAATTAACAAATTGGAGAAAATCCCATACCTGTTACTTGTTCCCTGTTACTTGCTACTTGGTTTACATTCTCTCCAGCACTTTGATGCCCAAAATACCCAAGCCATTCTTCAGCACTTGCGCCGTGGCGGCGCATAAACTCAACCGGCTGTTTTTCAGATCGACCGTCTCCGCTTTCAAGACCGGCACAGCATTATAAAACGCATTGTAAGTCCTTGACAAGTCCCCCAAATATTCGGCCAGCAAATTAGGGGAGTAGCTCAGCGCTGCTTTCCTGATCAATTCCGGGAAACGACTCAATCGGCGTAATAAATATTGTTCTTCCGGCAGGTCCAAACCAGCGACCGACTCACCTATTTTCTTTATTCCGCTCTTTCGAATAATCCCTTGAATACGGGCATACGTATATTGGATATACGGTCCAGTATCACCAGTCATTTTAATCGTGGTTTCCGGGTCAAAATGAATATCTTTCGGCACTTCGTACTTTAGAATACCGTATTTCATGGCCGCCAGCGCGATCGCTTCCGCGGTCGCGTCTTCATTTTCCTTCGGCACCTGAATTTTACTCTCTTTCATCACCGTTGCCGCTCGCGTTTTCATCTCGTCCAAAAACTTGTCAGTCGAGACAACATTCCCCTTCCGCGACGACATTTTTTCGCGCCCCAGATAAATATAACCGTAAGCCAAATGGTGGCTGCGCTGAGCAAAACTATAGCCGATCAGCTGATAGATCGCAAAAAGAACCTGGAAATGAAAACTTTGATGAATATCGACGCAATACAACATCCGCTCGGGGTGATACTTTTTCTCCCGCGCCTCGCCCAAATACATATCCTGGGTGATATAGATCGAAGTGCCATCGGCGCGCAATAAAACCTTTTCACCCAGACCGAATTTAGACAAATCCACCACGACCTGGCCATCGGGCTTTTTAACAAAGAGGCCCTTTTTCAAATAGCGCTCGACGATTTCTTTTCCTTTTTGGTAAATATCGCTCTCATAAACTTTATCATCAAATCGTGAACCCTCGCGCTGATAAGTTTGAGCGAAACCCTGATAGACCCAGGCATTCATCTTTTTCCACAAAGCCCGAACCTCGGGATCGCCCGCTTCCCATTTAACCAGCATTTGGGCCACTTGATCGGCCAGAGTCGGATCTTTCGCCAATTCGTTTTCATACCGAACATAGAAGCTGCCGACAAAATGATCACTCTTCATTTTAGCGCTCTCCGGCGTTTGGCCCTGCCCAAACTTTTGGTACATCAACATACTTTTGCAAATATGTTGGCCACGGTCATTCAATAATATTGTCAAAACGACATCATAGCCAATCGCTTTCAATAAATTATACACGGCCATGCCGATTGCATCATTACGGAAATGCCCGATATGCAGAGCCTTATTGGTATTGGGACTGGAATATTCCAGGACTATTTTTTTCCCCCGCCCCGAATCATCATGGCCGAACCGGTCGCCGGCCTTGATAATTTCCAATACGATGCTTTGATTAGAAGCGGCCGATAAATGGAAATTGATGAAGCCGGGCTTAGCCACTTCCACTTTCGAAAAATACTTTTTACTGTCGCCAGCGACGATTTTAGGAGCCAGCTCCGTCGCAATTTTTATCGGCGCTTGTTTCAATCGCTTGGCCAGCACCATGGCGATATTGGAAGAAAAATCCCCGTGGCTCTCATCGCGCGGATGTTCCACGACAAAAGAGACATCTGGAGAGATGTCCGAGCCTAAGGCATCACGAATTACTTGTTCGATATATTGTTTGATCATCTAAAATTAATGACATTATTGTCTATAAGACTAAAGACCATACCTGCGGCAGGCAGGGACTAAAGACAAAAGACCAAAGACTCTTTAGGCACCGAAAATCTGATCAATATCGGCCTTGGCTTTTTCATCCATCCGGCTCGGCACCGGCGGAGTGGAAGTCCCGGCTGGCAGAGGACGTGTCGGAATAGGAGGAGGATTCGGGCGAGACGGAGTTGACGGCACCGGCGGTTTGGTTGAAACCGGAGCAGTACTCGAAGCGGTCGGCAAAGAATTAGGCGCCGGCGCTTTTCGGGGAAATGTACCGATGTCGGAATCTGCCGGAACTGGGGCCGGACGCTTCACCGCCGGCATAAAGGTGGGCTGAGCAGAACCGACCGACCGGCGCGGTGCCACTGAAGGATTTGGACGAGGTGAAACAGCCGGACGAGAAACCGGGCGGTTTGGGGTCAGCCGTTTCATATCGGTATGCATGGTGCGAGACAAACCCATCGCCGGCACCGGCTTAGGCTTACCGGGTAAAACCGGAGCCGGGGTGGAAGTGCCCTTCATTTGCTGACGAAGTTTTTCGATATCGGCCGTACTGGTTTGTGCTTGTTTTTTCCGCATCATCGACAAGACTAACCACAAAACGACAATTACCACAATTATAATTCCGCCAATAATGAAATAATTTTTATAGGCCCAAAAATCAAAACCGGCGTTCGACGGAGATGTTGCCGGAGTCTCGGTCGGAGAATAGCTCGGCGCGGTGGTCGTGCCCGGAGTCGGACTGACAGAAGTCGTTCCGGCAGTTTGTGAAAATTGCAGGCTATAGGAACCAAAGAAAGATGGAGCCGGCGAAGAAATTTCCAGATAGACCTGCTGATTCGCTGTGGAATTATAGTCAATTGACAAGATAGCGCCATCGCTAGATCCATTGACCGTTTTGAGCACATTGTTGTTCTGGTCCAATAGCGCCGCCGTCAAATTCAGCTTAGCGGAAGGCACTATCTGCAGGCTGGCTGTTTTCCCCGCCACTAGCGAAAAAGTATAAATATCTTTGTCATCGGTCGAGCAATACTTAGGCTGTTCACTGCTACCACAAGGATTTTTACCGATAAAATTCTTTTCAAAATTTACGGTCTCGGCCGTCAGCTGTAAATCCAGAGCACTGGTCAATTGATCTCCGGCATCGGTATTGGCTTCGGCATCGGAACGATCCGCCTTTTCAAAAGAAACTTTATAATTGAGACCGCCATTGGCCGCCCCCTCGGATTTGACTTCAATATAAACAGTCTCGGGATTAGTCGAATTGACCTGCGTCAATCCTTTGTAGAAAAAAGCTTCGGCGTTGGCCATGCCATCTGCCACCACCTGGCTCGACGACAATTTTGCGCCCTGAGCGTTCAAAACATTTATAATCAGCTTGCTGTCCGCTTGCCCGTTCTTGGTGGCACTGCCGAAAGCCCGAAGCTGGTAGCCGGCGCGGAGATCAATTTTAAAATTATCGGTTTCCCCATTCTTTAAAATTCCTTCGACTTTGGCGCCTTCCTGGACCGACTCGGCCGAAGCTAAACCGGGAGAAAGAGTTGCCAGATCAGCCGCCCCGGCCGTCAAATAAAAACCCAGCCCCAAAACGGCAAATAAAGACAGTATTAAACCAAACCAGTGAGAAGTTATTTTTCTCATATTTTTGCTTAATTTATTTGCCTAAATTATAACACGCTCACGGTAATTTCCGCAAACTTCGCTTAAGCTAATAGCCCAGTCGATTTAGCACAAGTTCAAAACCGTTTTTCCCGTGTTTCAGCCAATGGGCGACGCGGGTAATGGTTGCGGTGGACGCGCCGGTTTTGGCTTCGATTTCGCGATAGGGGATCTCGTTTTTCAACATCAAAACAATCTCCCAGCGCTGGGACAAATCCCGGAGCTCCTTCAGCGTACAAAGATCACGAAAGAAACGCTCGCAATCATCGAGCGTCTGCAGCTTCAAAAAAGCCTTGAAAAGCCGCTTGGTCTGGGGAGTGCTGAATTTTGCCTCAATGTTCTCCATATTATTTTGCTTTAGCGTTTTATCACACTAACATGTTAACACAAAAAGATCAGGGATTCAAAAGGTAACATCCCTTCACATCGACTAACTTCATACCGGTTCACCCGGCGGCTATTTTGCATTCTGAATTTTACATTTTGAATTCGAAAGATAGGGGAATGACTCCCCTCTTTTATGATCAAAAAAAATTACTCCAGTCCTTTTGGCGCGGCCAAAAAAATTAATATTTAAATAGGGGAGGTCGGCGACTCTCCCCTATTTACCGCTTTTAGAAATTGAATTCTTGGTTGGCCAGGATCTTCTCTTTTCGACCATCGGCGTATACCAGCCAGGTTTCCGGGCGCAGTGTCACACAATCTTGGTGATTTAGCGCCTTGATATTTCCGTCATAATCTATTCCGAAAGCAATGTGCATAGTGCCATAGACCTTTTCCGCTTCCATCAAACCCACGCCGGGATATATTTTCGACTGGCGATTAATACCGATACCCACCTCGCCGATCGCCGTGATATTTTGGCGGTATTCGCTTTCTTCCGATTTTTTCAGGCGTTTTTGCTTGACCAGTTTTTTGATCCGCTCTTCAATCTGGCTGAAATTATCGCGCAAGAGATTGGCGTCCGCGCCGCCTTCTACTTTTACCGCTCGCCCGCCGCGAAAAACAACCCGAACCGGCTGGCGCGGCTGAATTGTTCCGGACAAGGTAGTCAGAACACCGTCAAGCATGATCGAACCGTTTGTTTGGCCGGGTACCGGGGAATAGAAGACTTCCCCACTGGGTAAATTTCCGTATAGTCCGGGCAGATGATACCGAGCATCATCCGAAAAAGGATTAAATTTGGAGATATCTATTTCCAATTGTTCCCGCTGACCGGTTTTGATCAAAATTTTTCGCGCCTGCTTCAGCCGCCGGTATAATTTTTGTCCCAGCGAACCCATCTCGGCGTGATCAACGTCATTTAATCTAACAAAATCCTGCGTGCTGAGGCTCGAAGTCCAGAAACCCCGCATGTACTTCTTCTCAAACAGATAAAAACGGATATCATGTTTGGCTAAATGACTGCTGACTCCGCGGTACGGTTTTTGGGTACCCTCGGCATCGGCTCCGGTTGACTTTTTACTGACGCCGATAAAAACATTCGGCTTTTTCTTGAAAGCTTCCAAAACCTGCGGCTCCATGAAGTCTGCCGATGTTTTTGGTTCTTGGAAAACCAAATTAGGCCGGGCGCCGGCATTATGAGCCGCCGCCACCATGGCCATGGCAATTTGTTGCAATTCCCGGTCCGGATTCGTGACTACCAGGACATTTTCTCCGGATTTAATCCGCAACACCCGGCTAACAATTTTTTCCGATGTTTTTCGCAGGTCGGCTTTAATGCGCAGCATTTTTTATTATTTGATTAATTAATGATACCGAGACTCTGATAAAAAAAAGCGAGCCCGTCGCCGAGCTCGCTGTATTGATGATCTAGATAAAATTATTAGTCATACAGCAACTCGGGTCCGGTAGCCATAATCCAACGACAAATATGGCCACCGAAGTGGGACAAGCTCGCGTTACCATGATTATAGAAAGTTGCTGAATTCATATTGAGGTCACTTTATCGCGATAAAACAAAATTGTCAAACTCGTTATGCACATTTTCTAACGCGACGCTCGCGGTTTGATGGTTATTTCCGCTATTTTTTTGGGCGAGTGAGTTAACAATTTATATCCGTCAGAGGTCATCAAAACATCATCTTCAATCCGGACTCCGCCTTTACCCGGCAGATAAATCCCCGGCTCAATCGTGAAAATCATATTCGGCCGGAGCGGGATATCGGTCCCCAATCCTTTTTTGCTGCCGAAATGGGGCAATTCGTGGACTTCCAAACCGATGCCGTGGCCGATACTATGCGGAATGACCCATTTATGATCATCTTTCATCATCTGCTCGACCAAATGATGCATCTCCCAAGCGGTGATTCCCTGACGCAATAATGACAATGCCTTTTTCTGAGTATGATAAACCCTCTGGTATATATCGGCCATTTTTTTGTCAGGTTTTCCGTAGAAAATAGTCCGGGTAATATCGGAAACGTAACCGCGGTATTTGACTCCGTAATCCAGTAAAATAGTGTCGCCGATTTTCAAGCGCCGAGAAGTCGGCTCATGATGCGAACAGCTGGAATTGGCGCCAAAACCGACTACAAACCGGAAAGCGCGCTGATCGGCACCGCGGTCGCGCATATAACGCTCCAGTTGCCAAGATAATTCAGACTCGGTGATCCCCGACCGTAAAATACAGCAAACAAAATCGAAACCATCATCGGCAATTTGACAAGCTTGCTGGGCCAATTTGATCTCAGCCGG
Source organism: uncultured Candidatus Saccharibacteria bacterium (assembly GCA_965230955.1). Taxonomy (GTDB): domain Bacteria; phylum Patescibacteriota; class CALEFQ01; order CALEFQ01; family CALEFQ01; genus CALEFQ01. The sequence goes on from OZ246404.1 coordinate 805,044, forward strand.
AGTTTTGACCAACCGAAGCAGATTGATCGTATGCTTCGTGCAAATATAGTGACGATGATTATTACGATCCAGCAATTTGAAAAGAGCGAGATCCTTAAAAGGGATCGTTTCTTCGAAACCGAGTCGTTGCCCGCGACATTTTTGGAAAGTGGCACTGATAATTTGCCGAGGATTGGTGAGCAAATTGATCACTTGCCAACCAATTGCTTCCCGTTTCGCTTGCTGGAAAGAAGCATTCATAATCAGAAGGAACTTCTGGCGCGGAGTGATCAACAAAGTAGCGCTATCCTCGCCTTTGTAACCGCTCAACCAGCGAACATTTTCTGATTTAGTAACTAAAAAAACAGCCAACTTTTGTCGGATCATTTGCTGTCTTAATTGCCAGACGCGTTCATTCATAAAAATTTATATCAGTATACCGAGATTGATCAGTTTTGTCAAACACTAGAGCAAAATTAGACTTTTTGAAGGAAAAAATCTAGAATAGACTCATGGGAAAAATTTTGGCCAAAAACAAGCGAGCCTTTTTTGATTATGAGATTATTGAGCAATTTGAAGCCGGTCTGGTCTTAAAAGGCATGGAAGTAAAATCAATCCGCCAGGGCCAAATCAGCCTGGCGGGTAGTTATATTATCCTGAAACAACCACGGGGCACTCTAAAATTACCCGATGTTTGGTTAATCAACGCTTCTATCCCACGTTATGCCAAAACCAATAAAAACATACCTTACGATCCACTCCGTTCTCGGCAACTCCTGTTAAAAAAGTCCGAAATCCGCCAGCTAATCGGTCAAAAGCAAGAAAAAGGCTTGACCGCAATACCCTTGACAGTATATAGTAAAAGAGGCAAAATAAAGGTTGGCTTCGGTCTGGGACGCGGTAAAAAGAAGTATGATAAGCGTCAAGACATGAAAAAACGTGAAGATGAAGCCAATATCCGCCGGGCGCTACGCCACAAGGCTTGAACCTTAAAAACATGCTTTCATCAAATTTTTGACTTTTTAACTTTGACTTTTGACTTATTTCCTGGGGATGCCAGGCATCGATGGATATCTAAAACTAATCACACTAGTCGAGCGTCACCAAGAGTCTCGTTAAACCACCTTGGTATCGATAAGTGTCAAAACATTTATCAGCAATGTGAAGTCAGCATTTGCTCCTTCCTTTGCACCTGCTATCGCTTAATACCGATAGCTATCTCACTTAGCTGACCTGACAGTTGAGACCGAGGTATTATATTTTTCAGGCGTAGGTGATAATCTTGTCCTAGATTGTCACTGAACGATTAAGGACTGGGCGCCGGTTATTTCGCTCGTCTTTGAGACCGGAGCCGACAAAAGCAAGATGAGCTAAGCTGGTAGACGTGATTGGTCGCTGATATTCAGACGGGGGTTCAACTCCCCCCATCTCCACCAACCCACTCACTCGCCTACGGCGAGCGGTGGAAATCCAAAGTTAAAAGGCAAAGATTTAAAAAAACCTAAAGTTTAAAAAATTATTTTTAGACTTTAGATTTTCAGTCTCTTTTGAATTTTAATTCTTTAGTTTTTACATTTTCTAATAAGTTATCGCTCACCGACTCTTCTCTACCCGACCAATAAATCGTGTAAGAGAGCGGCGATGCACTATCACCAAACCTATTTTAACGAGCAAAAAAATCAGAGTAAACCGGGAAATCATCGCCCCGGAGTTAAAAGTGATCGATGATGCCGGAAAGCAATTGGGCGTGCTGAAACTGTGGGATGCCCAAAAATTAGCTCAGGAAAAGAATCTCGATCTGGTCGAGGTCTCGTCTCAAGCTCGGCCGCCCATCGCCAAATTGATGAATTACGGCCAGTACCAGTATCGCCTCATCAAACAGCAAAAAAAATCACGGGCCAAATCAAAAAAGATCGAAACCAAGGGTATCCGGATCGGATATCGCACCAGTGAACACGACTTGCAATTCAAAGCCGATCAAGCCACCAAGTTTCTCAAGGAAGGACATCGCCTGAAAATCGAACTGGTGCTCCATGGTCGGGAGAAAGGGCAAAAGAAACTGGCCTTCGAAAGACTTGACTCTTTCATCAAGAATATGATAAAAACAAAGACAGTCGTCGTTCAGCAACCCAAATTTATCGGCTTTGGGATCGTAACATTCATTACCGCCGATCGAGTTGCTAATACTAATCCCCCTACCAATCCCAATGAAATCAAACAGTAGCACAACCAAACGATTCAAAAAAACCGGCACCGGGAAAATCATGCACCGCTACGCTTCCCAGGATCATTTTAATACCCGCGATTCCGGCAAGGCCTCGCGCAAGAAACGACGACCCTATCGAGTCGCCAAGGAAAATCATAAGACGCTTAAAACACTGTTGAAATAATTATATGGCTAGAGTAAAACGAGGCGTCCCCTCCAAAAAACGCAAGAAAAATATTCTCAAGCGCGCCCGCGGATTCATCCACGGACGCAAAAAGCTGATCAAGCGCGCCAAAGAAGCCACTGTTTGGGCCGGCAAGCGCGCCTATTACGGCCGCAAGGTGCGCAAGCGCTTTTTACGATCCCTCTGGGAAGCGCGGCTCAATGCTCTCCTGCGAGCGGAAGGCACCCGCTACAGCGTTTTCATGAATCAAATGAAGACCGCCAAGATCGGACTGAACCGAAAAATGCTGGCCACACTGGCCAGTGACGAGCCGAATGCGCTGAAAGCGATCATCAAGGAAGTGGGAAAGAAATAATCTAAGATATAAAAACAGCGGCGGCCTCAAGACCGCCGCTGTTTTGTTTTGAATTTTATTCCTGCCAACTGATGATTTGCACGGGACATTCGCGGATCGCACGATCAATACTGTCCGTCTCCTTGGTATAGTCCGGCAAGGCGATGACCTCGGATTTGCCGTCATCGGCCATGCGGAATACAGCCGGCGCCACCGCCTGACAGTTTCCGCATGAAATACAGTTTTCGCGAGGATTGAGAATTGGTTTTGGCATGATTTTTGTTTTACAAGCAGGGGCGGCCTGCCGATTCGGCAGGCCGCCCCTATTGATATCTAATAATCTAAGGTGACCGTTTCGATAATTCTTTCGAATTGAGACCGATTTTCATCCCCCGCCGAGCTGAAGGTGAAAAGATTATCTCCTTTTTTGACCAAGATATAATCCTCTTGCAACTGGTCATTTTCTTCCAGCGGACTGCGCACCCACAAGCGAAGTGCCCTGATACCATCAACGGTAGTTTCTTGTTTCAGTAAAATTGTCCCCCGATTAAATTCTGATACGAATTGATCGAGACTTTTTTCACCGACAGTCTGAACGTGGACCGTAATCGAAGTGCCGCGGCTATTAGCGGTGCCGTGTTTAATCAATTGAACCAAAGTTTTCGGATTTTGATCCGTCAGTAACTGGGCTCCAGAAGCATTGACGGTTAAATCAGACGGATAACGCAACGTCAATCGGTATTCGTCATTATTGAACATGGACCAATCGCGATAGCCGACGTTTTCCGCCAAATTTGGATTACCTGTTTCTGGCGTACTTTTGTCGGTCTGAACCTGGCGCAGTAAATCACTGCCGCTGGCGCGCAAATTCCTCACCTGAGACCAATCAAAATACTTGGCCGAAAAACCGATCACGCCCACGACGGCAATAGTGATAGCGCCGATGACAATAAGATTTTTCATATGTGATTACTTATATTTAGTAATCATAGGATATCACAAGATCGCCCTTTTGTCAAAGTCAAAGCAGTAATTGAATCCCGATAGTCCCTTCGGCCACAATATTTTCTACCCTCTGATCAGCCTGAGTACCGCCAGTGACGACTATTTTATCGAAATTCTGCTCAGTCTCGCTGGAAGTGTATTCGAAGACATAATCCGCCCCTGATTTATTCAGCTTCCCGAGATATTTTGTCTCTCCCCCCTCGATTTGGGTCAGCCAAACGGCATAAAAACCGGCGGCATCCGGATCGGGCAGTTTAAGGGTAATTTTCAGAAGATGCTCATCAGCCCTAGCCGATTCCTTCGTCAACTCACCCAAAACATTCTGGCCGGTGGGATCCGTCAACGTGGTATGGCGGATCAACTGGTCAATCGCTGGCGTCACGGTTGGGGTCGGGGTCACTTGAGCCCGCGAATTATCGGGAAGTGACATGGCCACATCATTTTTATCTTCCCAACTAATGGCCATCCAAGACAGCCCTAAAATAACTACGATTAAAGCCAGAATAATCAAGAGCAGTCCGACTTTGGTTTTGCCGGCAGAACCTGACATATATTTTTATTTAATAATCAATTTCCCAATAAAGACATCCACCGGGAAAAATTTCCCGTCAGCAATAAAACTCCGATGATAATCAAGATTACTCCCACTATCTTATTTACTATCTTAAACCATTTTGCCCGCGCTGACAAAAATTTTTGCGCCCGATCAGCGGCCAGGCTGATAACGACCAATGGTACGACGAGCCCAAGAGAATAGAAAAGAAGTAGCAGTATCCCCTCCCGGATCGAACCTTCGACACCGGCTAAAACCAAGATGCCGGCTAAAATCGGGCTGACGCACGGCGTCCAACTGACCGAAAAAATTACTCCCCCAAAAAACGACAACAACCAAGGAGCTAATTTACGCCCGGAAAGCTTAGCGACACCGGTCTGATGCGACTGGCTAAAAAACGGAATCCTAATCAACCCCGCCGCAACCAAGCCCATCATGATCATAACCAGGCCACCGATACGTTCCAACCACAGATCGGATTGATGCAACCAAGAGGTCAACCAGCCGAGCGAAGCGCCGAGAGCCACAAAGACCAAAGTGAACCCGAGAGCAAACCACAGCGAGCTGATCAATAGCCGACTAGATTTATTTGGCAGCAGATCAGCCGCCGATAAATTTACTCCCGCCAACCAAGCCAGCCAAGCGGGTAATAAAACAATCACACAAGGCGAAAAAAAAGACAGCAAACCTCCGGAAAAAGCAGTCAGAAAAGAAACAGGATCATTCATTATTGGCGGATTTAATTTGTTTTATTCCCAAGAGCGGCGCGCCATCAACCGTCAGTATATAAACCGGCTCAATTTCCTTGAAGGGCTCAAAATTGGCCTTGGTCAAATACAAACAATAATCGGGATCTTCCTTTTCTTTCACTACCGCCAAATCCGGACGCAGATAAGGCAGCGCCATTTTATCGGTCGGTAAAATAGCCACGCGAGCGCCTGTTGGCGCATTGGCATTCAGCCAAGCCGCGCCTTCTTTCATCTCGATTCCCCAGTACCCGACTTCGTAATACGGCGCAGCTCCACCCATTCCTCCCGCCAATTCATTAAAATAATAGAGCTGATAAGGATGAATAAACATCATCTTGAAAAATATCGCGCCACCGGCCGAGGCTATAATCACAGACAAGATGACGGCGGCCAGTCGCCGTTTCTGCGGAGAAGCGGGAAATTTACGGCCCAGCCAATGAAACAAACCGCTCCCGCCGATTCCCGCCAGCAAAACCAGTGCCGGCGCAACCAAGAAAAAATGCCGAATGCCATCGTAGACACCGATACCCAGCAAAATAATCGAACCAAAAACGACAGCCAACCAGATCGGATACAGCGATCCCGCCCGGTTTGATAATGTTTTTGTTTGTTTGATCACCAAAACCAAGCCGATAAATCCTAAAACCGATATCAAAATCGGCGTGACCCAGAAAAAAATAATCGGGGCATAATGCCAGGGTAATTCCGGAGCTTTATAAAGTATACCTTGATATTTCACCAGGCCGATCCATTCATAAGCCCCCACAGAAGTCACTGCTTCCCAAAAACGGCTTATCGGCGCCGGCCAAAGCCACGGCCAAAAAGCCAACATGGATCCGAAGGCGACAAAAGGATAAGCCAGGAGCGACCAACCCCATTTCTTAATCTGAAGGCCAAACTGCGATTTTTTATCTTTAACCTTAAACCAGGCGATGATACGATCGCGGTAAGAGACAATAACCCAAATGAAAAGAATCAGCGGTACCCACAAAGCATTGGCGCGCACGGCCAAAGCCAAACCCAAAATAATTCCAGCCAAAATAAACTGCCACCATCTTTTCGTCTGCCACGCCCAGACAAAAAACATAATCGCCAGCGCGAACAGAGCCGCGACCGGCAAATCTTTGGGGTTCCCTTGGCTCTCGCCGATAAATCGCGGATAAAGCAACAAAAAAACCGATGCTAAAAAAGCGGTCAGAGTGCCGGAGGTCAAATAGCCAAGGCCGAAAACCGAAACAAGCAAAATCGCTCCGAAAATAATCAGGTGGACATGATGCGCCGCCACTTCATTGAGCCAGTGGAGCTGATCGGTAAAAATAATTTTACTACCCTGCCCCAACACATCGGCCAGCGGGCCGTAATATTTCAGATTATGATTGCTCTCGATCTCATTGATCTCGGCTTTCCCGGAAAAAACATCCAGATTAATCTCGCCGGAGCGCCAGTGCACGCTCTCGTCCCAGGTTTCGCCATAGTCGTTGATATTCAGGAAATTGACCGTCAGAAAAATCGCCACCATAAGAGCGGCCAGGCAAAAGGCAAATTTTTTGGTTTGCCAAAAACGCATAAATTCGGGAAAACTATTCTTTAGAACGTTTAATTAAACACATTTTTATTTCTGCAATTTCACGTTGTGATTCTTCGATCGAGGTCATAAGCAGCTGAAAATCAGAACCAACTAAAAACTAAGAGGAAACGTGATTCCTCTTAGTATTTTAGCCCTTTGAGGCTATTTTATCAATTATTTTGCCTTCCCGAGCGTTTTTTTCTTGTCATTCCACTCAATCGGGCACATCGCCCCGGTTTGCAACGCCTGGAGAACCCGTAGCGTCTCCTGGACACTTCTGCCGACGTTTAAATCGTGAACCACCTGGTACTGCAAGATTCCATGCGGATCAATCACAAAAGTACCCCGTAAAGCTACGCCCTTTTCCTCCAACAGCACGCCATATTGCCGGCTGACTTCCTTGGTGATGTCACTCAGCAGAGGAAAATCCAGTTCACCCAAATCGTTTTTTATCCAAGCTTGGTGCGAATAGACGCTATCGGTACTGATTCCAAAAACCTGGGCATTATGCATTTCAAATTCATCCAGCCGGCGGTTGAATTCCTTGATTTCGGTCGGACAAACAAAGGTGAAATCAAGCGGGTAGAAGAAAAGAACGGTCCATTTTGATTTACCGGGCAGAGGCCGGAATTTTTTTATCTGATCACCGACGATTCCCTGGAGAGAAAATTCCGGTGCGACTTTACTTACTTGAATCATATTTTTCCTTTATTATTTGGTGATTTTTACATTTGGGACAATAGCCCCGGACGGTGATATCGACATCCACGATTTTGAATTTGCCGTTGCGGCTCAACCCCTGGCGCAAAGCGGTGTAACGACCGAAGTCGTCATAGACTCGCCCGCATTTCAGGCAGACAAAATGCTGATGATCGGTTTGTTCCGCGTCATAGCGCGAACATTCGCGATCAAAACATAATTCCTTGATCACGCCTTGCGCGGTCATTTGCTTTAGATTGCGGTAGACCGTGCCAAAACTGATAGTCGGGATTTTCTTTTTAACCGCCTCGAAAACGATATCGGCGGAAGGATGAGTTTTGACGGAACGTAAATAATCGAAGATTTCTTGTTTTTGAACTGTTTGTCGAGTAATCATAGTATTAATAATTATTCCTATTTAGATTGTATTCTAAATAGGAATAATTGCCAATAGAGTTATCCACAGGCGCAACTCTTTTTCATTTTCCGGCAAAGGGATTGATTTTGATCCATTCCCGATAAATCGCCGTCTGGCTCCAGGCGGACCAAGGAATAGTCGGATGCACCGTCTTGCCGCCAAATTTGATGGCTCGAGCGATCGCCGGAATCGGATATCCGCCATAGACATAGGAATCCACCAAGGTGCTCCAATTTTTGTCCGAAATGGGAATTTTCCCTCGGCCAAAATAATTCTCTAATCCTTTCCTCAATTCAACCGCTTTGGCGGATAATTTGGCGGGCGCGATTTCAAACTGATTATACGGACCTTTCATAATACTGCTATACCACCAGAAAGCCGGCTTCGGATCCATCGAGCGATCAATCAAGCCGAAATGATCTTCGTAAGAATTGCCGATTTCACGGTCGCGGTAAGTGTAGAGAAAAACTTTATCGACATAAGGCAAACCGGCCACATACGGAACTTTTTTCATCAAGTATTCTTTTTGCAAATTCTCGGTTATCCCCCCTTCGGTGGAACAACCCATTTCCGTCACCCAGATTTTTTCTTTGGGATTATATTTCTTGATCACGTTATTATAAAGATTGGTTAGATTTTGTTCCAACTCCTGATTGGTCGAATCATCGCGATAATTGCGACAATAGTACAGATGAAGAGCCAAGGCGTCGAAATGTCCGCGGCTGGTCTCGTAAAGCTCTTTGATAAACGCCTCATTGGGATACGAAATTCCGGCAGTAATCACGGTAGCGCTCGGATCGACTTCCTTGATCACATCATAGGCCGACCACAAAATTTTGCGGTAATTTGCCATGGTGTTTGGCTGGAGGAAATCCGGCGAGTCGGGCTCATTCCAAATCTGCCAAACATGGATCGAAGATTTATAACGCTCAACAATAAATCGAATGTAACGTTTCCACCGACCGATATCGGAAATTTGAAATTGTTTGTCCTCTTCCGGCCCGTAAGCCAGCATCCCGACCACACTGAGACCTTGTTTCTGGTAACGATCAACCACATAATCATATCGATCCAGCCAGGCTTCATTGTTATCCTCCAGCAATTTAGTATAAAAATGTTCGCGCACCCATTTGGTGTTGCTATTGCGCAAGAAACTTTCCGTCCGGCCATTGGCGTCAAAGGCATCCAGCGACCAGTGCATGTTCATGCCCACTTGGCTCTTGTAAAGAGGCTTAGCCTGAGTAATTGAGGGGAAAACAGTCAGTCCAAACAGACCAATCAAGCAAGCTGTCACTATTTTTTTCATAAAACAGGGATTTAATTACAACTGTTGATATTATCATCCTTTGGGAGATTATTCAATCGCCAGAAAAGTAACAATGAAATAACAAAAACTCCCCCCACACTCAGGATTTGGAATGGTCTTTCCAATGCCTGAGTGTGGGGGGTGCTAGGGACAAAAGAAAACTATTTTTTGTCGCCGTCTTTTTTCTTCAGGCCGGAAAGCATATATATCGCCACAACGACCGCGATGGCCGCAACGATAATTATGGTGACCCAGTAAAAATCCAACATTGGTTTTTGTTTACAATTTAAATCAATTTAACTATAGCACATTCGCCCTTCGGAGACAAATCGACTTGGATAGTCTGTTTTTAGGCACCGCACGACAATGGCCAGCATCGCAATCGCACTAGCCAGAAAGCCATTTGAATCAAGATCTGGCTAAAAACACCGGCCGCGGAAACAGTACTAATGATTTTTATCAGTAAACCTTTTTATCCGGCCGACCGGCCCATTCTTGCCAGAGAATAAGATTTTCGGCGCGTAAGACACCCGGAACAATTTCCAAGTTGGTAAAAGAAATCTCGGTCAGAGTTTTATTGGTAATCGCCAATTCATTAAAGCCGAATTTTTGGGCGTCGGCGATACTGAGACCGAAAACTATCCGTTTGATCCGGGCCCAGTGGGCGGCGCTGAAACACATCGGGCAAGGTTCGAGAGTGGAATAAAGTGTCGTCCCGTCCAAAAAGACCTGATGCTGTTTCTGACAAGCATCTCGAATAGCCACGATTTCCGCGTGAGCGGTGATATCAGTATTCGCCCAGACATGATTATAATCCGCCGCGATTACCTGGCCATCCTTAACGATACACGCCCCAAAAGGAGCCTGTCCCTGCTCAACCCCGAGCTGGGCCTGATTCAAGGCCAGACGCATAAACTTTTCATCGTCAGAATTGATCATTTTGTTTTATTTTGGCACCGACTCGAACTAATTGAAAATATATTTTATAATCTCCCCCGCCACATCGCGCGGCTCGCCCTGATAAGGGAAATGATGAATATCCAATCCGGCGGGATGATTAAGTTCCAGCAGTATGATATTATTCTTGCTCGTATCGGAAGAATGGATGTCTTTGCATAAAATATCGACTCCAGCCGCCTTCAACCCGATAATACCGACACTTTTAAGCGCGACGTTTTTCAACTCCGGGGACACCTCATCGGTCATATCGAATGTCCGTCCACCGGTACTGACATTGGCGTTCCAGCGCAACACTACGGGTTCCCCTTTTTGAGGGATGTAATCCAAAGTCTTGCCCTGTTCTTTCAATTTTCGCTGGGCCTCTTGATCCAAAACGATCGGACACAACGGCAGATCATATTGGCCACTGTCGGTTGACCAAATTTTATTGTAATCAGCCGCTAATTGTTTGATTGTTTTTTGGCCGTCACCTTCCACGTAAGCCGGTTTGCGTTCCAACACCGCCACGACCTTGTCCCCGACCACGCTGAAGCGCAGATCGCGACCGACAAAAAATTCTTCCACCAGAACTTGCTCCCCCACCGCCGCCTGCTTCATAAAACCGAAAGCTTTCGCGATCGCCTCGCTCAATTCCGCCTGATTTTTGACATTCATCGAAGCGCCGTTCCCGTGCGAAGCGGTAATCGGCTTGACCGCCAATGGGAAATCAAGCTTGCTTAATTCGGACTGAGAGTCACCGGACGGACTGTCGAGAACAACCGATTTCGGAACCGGAATGCCTTGAGGCTCAAGCAATAAGCGGGTCAGATATTTATCGTTGGCGATATTCGCGGCCACGACGTTGTTACAAGGCAATGAAGTCCCGGAAAACAAAAAACCGCGGCGATCATCTCCGATCCAAAAAACATTGCCCGGCAACAACTTGTAATTCAGCCCTTGTTTTTGAGCCGCTTTGATTAAGAGCGACTTTGAGATTCCCAAGTCGCCGATTCGCTGTTTTGTTATTTCGGAAAGTGGAATCATTTATTTGATTTAATTATCCTTATTATAATGCCAAAATCATTATTTGTCGAATTAAAAAACCCGCCGAGTCGGCGGGGGCAATTTGGCGAAGTAATTACCAGCTTGGCGTAAATATCCTCGTTAAAGATTCTTTAAAAAATCATATTGCTGATATCGCTCACGTAAAATCTCATAATCGCGCTGGTTCATAATTCGCTTGGCCGGATGAAAAATGACTTCCACCCGATACCCGGAGATTTCCGGCAACATTCGACGCACCTTCTCGGCATCAAAACGAGGGAAAATCCAATCAATGCTCAAAATTGAATCTGTCGTCCGCCCCATAAACCCATACCGGCAACCCCGTGTGAACAGCCGATCCCAGCCCAATAAAGAATTAATCATGATCGCTTTGGGCGACCGGATCCAATACTTGGCCGGCAAAGCGCGCCGCCCGCCCCGGATGCCGGTAATACCGTACTCCTGCGCCAATTGGCAAATATCGCCAAACAAGAAAGGATGAAAATTCAAATGCTGATGAGCCTCGAGCTGATCCGGAAGAAAACCGAAGCGGCGCTTGAATTCCACTATCTGATTGCGCCAAGCAGCTCGGACGCTATTCCGCAGATTTCGGCTAAAGGCCAGCCGCCAGCCGCTTTTTAGAATGAAAGAGAGCTTTTCCTCATCGGCGATGTCGCCCTTCTGATCCAAAATTTTGCGGGCATCGAGATGTAAACCGATTCTTATGCCGAGCGCCCGCTTGAGAGCTTTCAATTTTTCCAATTCCGGCTCCGTCAAACCAGCCAGCAAAACCGAAGTGCCTTGCAAACGACCCTGTCCCAACAATTCCAAAATAGCCTCATCCCCCTGTGGTAATAGGCCGAAATCATCAGCATAAAAATTAAGTTTTCCCGTTTTGATCATTGAGGTATTTTTTCGACGTAACCGCCCCAAATTTCACCGGTAATATAATCGACATAAATTATCTGGCGGGGATCGGTGTCCAAAGTGATGGCATAAGCCGGACGCTTGAAATGACGCGGCAAACGCACTTTTTCATTGCGCGTCCACTCGTTCATGGCGACGCGCTGTTCCGCGAGTAGAGCGACCGACGGCGATAAATCCAAATATTCCCTGGCTCGTTGCGCCGCTTGTTCCGGAGTGAGAAACTGAGCCAAGTCATCCGCCGTAATATGATAGATCAACAATGAGTATCCTATCTGATAATCAGGCTCGCGGTCAAGGATCCTCAGATAGGATATTTCGTTTTTAGCTCGCGCCTGAAATTCACTCATCTGGAAAAACGAGGCCCCGACTACCAGATATGAGCCCTCCGGCGGCAAACAATCAATGGCATGCCAACCGGTAAAATTGGCGGTTCCCAGTGAATGATTCGGTGTCCCGCCCCCCATGTAGTCCAAATAAACATGATTTACTCCATGATCGTTCATCCATTGCCGGAGACGATTCAAGTCCTGTCCCCAATCCAGACTGGAATCAACCAAATAATTATGCGCCCGGCTGCGCGCGCCGATAAACTCGTTAAAATAAGATAAGTACGCCGGAAAAATAGAAACCGTGCCGACCAGCAGCCAAATCAATAAGCCGGCGATTATTATCTGAAATATCGGCAACGGACGAGTTTGGCGATTTTGAATATTTCGGCGCAATAACCAATGATCGACAAAACGAACACTGCCGGCCGCCAGCAAGAAAATAAAAGGGAATGTCGGCATCATCCAGCGCAAACCGATATTGGTATTGGTAAACATACCGCCAATCCAAAAAATCAGTACAAAAATCACGATTCCAAGGATATCGAAGCGGCGCCATAAAAGCTCGCGCCACTTTTGCCAATGGCGAGAAGCGGAAGATTTTTTTGTCGACCCCGATGTCGCTGCCGGCGGACCGGAAGCGAGGGAACTTAGCGCCAGCCAATTTTTACGGGCAGCGATAATCATGACCACCGCCGCCATGACGGTGAAAATCAGAAGCGGAATCGGCATTTTCACCAAATAAGCCAGATAATAATAATACCACCAGCCGGTTTCCCGATAATCACCCATCAGGAAAGCGGTATTGCGCCCGCCGATGTCATTTTTGTAAACATACACCATGCCCAGGAAATATGTCGCGGGAGCTTTGCCTCCGGAAATCCGGCCCAGCTTCAAAAGAGTCGATCTGATTTTCAAAGGAATTTCACCGGTGACCAATTTTTTATCCGGCTTGGTAAAAGCATAATTGACCAAGCGCTCAAAAACATCATCGGGAATATTTTTGGTATGGTACAGATAAGGCAGAAAAATAATCGCATGGGACAAAACCAAAATTACCAATCCGCAAACCAGGTAAAGCCAAACGCGCTTCAGCCACTGCCAGGGGAAAAGCCTGGTCAAAAGCCAAGCCGGCACGGGAGAAAAACGCAAAATCATGGCCAAAATCAGAATTATCCCTAAGTACGGCCAGATGAGGATCGCGCTGAATTTTGCCAAACAAGCCAAGGCGATCGTCAAGGCGGCCAAAATCAAATTCCCCCAATTGGGCCGGCGCACGAATTTTAAAATAACGTATACAGCGATGAAAAGGAAAACGGTGCTTCCGACATCCGTCGTGACATAACGGGCATGCGCGATAAAATCCGGGGTAAAAGCAAAAAGAAACACGGCGAATAAACCGGCCAGCGTCCCGAACAATTCTTTCGTCCAACGGAACAGAAAATAACCCAAGACAAACAGCAGTAGCATCGGCCCCAGCCGCGTCCAGAAAAATATTTGCTCGGCATTATTGCCCCATTCGTATATGAATTTCCAGCCCGTTTCCCATTGGCCGTTTGGTTCCTGTTGCCAGTTATAAAGATCGGTGGGAAATTTCAAGTCATTTAGAAACAACAAAGGAAACGAAGCGATGTCTTTGATCAAGGGCGGGTGTTCAGGATTGAGACGATAATCCCCAAACTTGAGAGCGGCATAGCCGCCGGGAATATGAGCCACCTCATCAACAATTCCCGAATCGGGCGGGAGATTTCCGCCGAGCCATTGAGTTCCGGCGGAACTGAAAAAAGACTGCACAAACATAAAAACCAAAAGACCGGCCACCAGCCAATTGGCGTGGCGCCTGGTCCAATTCCTCCAGACGGTAAATTTATCGGTTAATGAAATAGCCATGATAACAAAGAAAACAAGAGCCATACCCTTGAGATATGGTACATTTTCTCCTCTAGAATAACACAAAATATCATTTGTTTTCAAGCCGTCAGACAGACCGGGAATCCGATCGCCGATAATACAAAAACCACCCGAGCGATCTCGCGGTGGTTTTGGCTTTAGTCGTTAATACCGAGTTCTTTCCGGCGCGCCTGTTGCTTATCCAGAGTCATTTTGCGAATACGAATATTTTTGGGAGTAATTTCCACCAATTCATCGTCGCCGATATATTCCAGCGCGGCTTCCAAGCCCATGGTATGGGGAGCGTCAAAGTGCTCATTGGTACCGTCACCTTTGGAGCGCATATTGGAAAGTTTTTTCGTTTTGCAAACATTGACCGGCAAATCGCCCGGACGGGAATTTTGCCCGACGACTTGACCCAAATAAACCTCGACCGCCGGACCGACAAATAGAATTCCGCGCTGTTGGACATTGAGCAAGCCATAAAGATTGGTCAAACCGCCTTCCGTCGTTACCAGCGAGCCGTGATCGCGCTCCGGCCAAGATTCCGGGTCGGGCAGGTATTCATGAAAAGTGGCGTGCATGATTCCCAGACCGTGGGTATCGGTCAAAAATTCTCCGCGATAGCCGAAAAGTCCTCTGGTGGGAACCAAAAATTCCAGATACACGACCCCGTTTTCAGTTTTCATATCCTGCAATTCGGCATGGCGCTGACCGAGTTTTTGCAAAACCACGCCGGAATGCTTTTCCGGAACCTCAATACTCAAACGTTCATACGGAGTCAAAGTCTGGCCGTTAACTTTTTTGGTGATGACCTGGGGACGGGAAACCTGGAGCTCAAATCCTTCCCGCCGCAAACGCTCCAGCAATATCGCCAGGTGCAACTCGCCGCGTCCGGCCACTTTCCAAGTACCGTCCGGCAAATCGGTGACACGCAGAGCCATATCGGTTTGCATTTCTTTTTGCAAACGTTCCTTCAATTGGCGCGAAGTAACAAAAGTTCCTTCCCGTCCGCCAAACGGAGAATCGTTGACGAGAAAAGTCATTTTGACCGTCGGCTCCTCGATGGCGAGCAAAGGCAGGGCCTTCGGCGCATTGGCGTCGGCAATCGTTTCCCCGATATTAACTTCCGGAATACCGGCCACCGTCACCACATCGCCCGTCGGGGCGTGAGTCACTTCCTGCTTGGCCAGCCCGCACGAAGACATGAGCGCGGTCAGTTTGTATTTTTTTATACCGCCCGAGCGCTGAATCAAAGCCACGGTTTGACCCGCCGTCAACGTCCCGTTATAAATCCGACCGGTAGCCAGCCGCCCCCGATAATTATCCATGCCGACCATCGTCACCAGCATTTGCAGCGGATGCTTCTCGTCGCCGCTCGGAGCCGGGACAAATTTCAAAATCGCGTCAAAAATCGGCGTGATATCTTTCATTTTATCCAGTTCCGGCTCCAGACCGGCTTTGCCCAATTTGGACGCCGCGTAAATAATCGGGAAGTCGGCCGAAGCGTCATCAGCCCCGAGTTCCAAGAATAAATCGAAAGTTTTATCCAGTGCGAAATTGGGCCGCGCCCCGGGCTTGTCGATTTTATTGATCACCACGATAATTTTCAGTTTCATCTCCAGCGCGCGTTTGAGCACAAAACGGGTTTGCGGCATCGGACCTTCTTTGGCGTCAACCAGCAACAAGCATCCGTCCGCCATTTTCAAAACCCGCTCCACTTCTCCGCCGAAATCGGCGTGGCCGGGAGTGTCGATAATATTTATTTTAGTGTCGCGCCAAATGACGGAGGCGTTTTTGGAAAAAATGGTAATTCCCCGCTCTTTTTCAAGTTCATTACTGTCCATAATACAAGTCGCCTGGGACTGTTCCTTGTCCATTTTGGTCTTGGATTGGCGCAAAAGCGCGTCAACTAAAGTTGTCTTGCCATGATCGACATGAGCGATAATGGCTACATTGCGTAATTTCATAAAATACCATCAAAAAAACCGCGTGATTAACGGCTGTTTTAGAGTAAAAACAAGCTAACTACTTATACAACAGTTTAATTATTGTGTCAAACTACTTTTTTAATTCCGCCTTATACTCCCGGGACCGTCCCCCATTCCCTGACTTTAGCGTCTCATAATCCGGCACGGCGTAAAGATCCAGTGTCCCGTCCAAGAAATTGGAAGAAACCAGCTTTTTCCCATCAGGCGATAACGCCAAGGCCGTCGGTTGGTTGCCACCGACAACCGCATCCAGCATCTGCCCCGTGTCAGTGTCAAAAACCAACACCGATCCCCAATCCGGGCCGGGCACATAATACGACTCGTCCGCGTTGGTACCGCGACAAGAGATGAACAATAATTTTTTATCCGGGCTAAGCACTATGGTATTCGGATTACTGTCGGTACCGGCCCATTTTTCGATTTCACCCGTATCTAAATGGTAGCGAAAAATTGCCGCTTCGGCCATGTCGGAAATATATAAAATTTGCCGATCTTCATCAGCCACAATGTGGCGCAGAGCCCCGCCGCTTTTGTACAGAACTTCGCTCGACAAATCATCGAGCTTGATCCGCTGAAGTTCGCCCTTATCAAACCCGGCGACGTATAAGTATTGTCCGTCTTTGGTCACGTAAACACTGCGCGGAGTGGCTACGGTCGGAATCAATCTTTTGACCTCGCCGCTCACCAGATCAATTTCCGAAATATTGTTTCCCGACCAATTGGTGACATAGAGAACCCGCTCATCCGGCGACAGCTCCAAAATTTTACACCAGGTGCTCTTGGTCGGAAAGGATCGCAGAATTTCGCGCGTGGCGACATCGATTTCGTAGACCGTATCGGTTTCCATCTGGGAAATATAGGCCCGATCTCCCGCGCGATTAAAAACCACTTCGACTCCGCCGTTATCCTTGAGGTTGATCGATTGCAATTTTTCTCCGTCCGAAGCGCGAAAGACATTCGCGCCCGCCTTTTTGCCCATCAGCAAAGAAACCCAGATTTCCTCGCCGTTAGGCGTGAAAGCGGCACCCTTGGGCGAGGCGCCAGAAGGTGACTGCCACAATAAATGGAGTAACTGCCCCGGCTTATCGAGCCATAAGTCTAAATCTCGATTTTGATCCAAAAAGTAAGTCTCATTCAACGTCTGATAGCCGTCAGCCGAGAGCTCAATTTTGATCTCTCCCGCACGAACAGTTTCACTGTAGGGCGTTTGCCCGCTCTTTTCACTTCCGTCAGGTAAAATTAATTTATAGTCTGCCTTTTTGGGCGTTGAAGTTAATGAAAACTCAAAATTCTGCGGCACTAAAGCAATTTCGCGCTCAATTTTCTGCCCGCGCTTAATTTCCACTTCTTCTTTGACCGGTTCGAAACCGACTCGAGCCACTTCAATCGTATAGCGACCAGGCACCACATTTTTCAGGGCCAGTTGACCCGCCGCCGATTCATCCCCTATTTTAATCTGCGCATTGACCGGATCGGCCGAGATAATAATTTCTCCGGTTCGAGAAAAATATATCCAAAGGCAAGTGGTAATAACCGACGCCACGATAAAAATCACGATCCACATAATGCGCCGCTGGTGAGAAGCATAATTGTAATGCACGCGGTGGCTCACAAATTAAGTCAAAAGTCAAAGGTCAAAGGTCAAAAGTGCGTTTATCGATACTTTTGACTTTTGATTTTTGACTTAGTTCTATTATACCCCATCCAGTTCCCCATTTCCACCCGATTTGTTATAATGCGCTTAAGACTAAAAGGCTTAAAAACAATAAAAAAATGAACCTCAAAACATCGCTTTTGGTGGTAGCGTTCTTGGTTTTTGGCGCCGCTCTGCTTTTTACTTTGAGCGCACCCCGAGCTTCAGCCGCCACCACTTGGTACGTTGACGCCAATGTGGCCGCCAGCGGCGCCGGGACTGCCGCCAGTCCCTTTAAAACTATCTTGGCAGCCGTCAACGCCGCCAGCAGTGGAGATAGTATTTACCTGAAAAACGGAACATATTCACCATCCACTAATGGCGAAATCTATCCGATAAGTACCGGGAAGACTTTATATTTTGAAGGACAAACCCAAGACGGCGTCATTCTTGATCCGGAAGTAGCCAATCCCGAACTGGCCATTTATATGTTTATGATGAACGGTAATAGTTCCTTCACCAAAATGACCTTTACCGGATATTACAGCGTCCTTTTCCTGACCGGCGAGCATGCGGATGTAACTTACTGCACTTTCATGGGGTATTATGACGGCGCCATGCGAGCCGCCGGCGCGGTTTATTCTTTGGGCAGTGGCGATTACAGCCATAATATTTTTCACGATCACCGTAATTACACTTTATTTATCTACGGCGGCGCCTTCGGCACCTTCGCAAACTTTTCCGCTACCATCACGAATAACAGATTCGAAAATGATCACGGATCACCTTATCCCAAAACTCCGATATCAATTTATTCCGTCGCGACAGCCTCGGAGACAAACAGGATGGAAATTACTGACAATATCATGTCCGGAACCGATGGCAATCAATTACTCTACGGCGGTATCCTGATAGCGGGGACATCCGCAGGGGAAAACGATTTTATCGTGGAGCGAAATACTATTTCAGGACATTTATTTGGCATGCTCAGTTTGACTGGCAGCGGCACAAGCGATTTTCAAGTCAGCAATAATTACATCATGCATAGCGATTCGACTTATCGCGACTATGGTAACGCCACCGGAATCATGATTTATGAAACCAGTGATTCCGCCATGACAGGAAATATCTACAACAATGTTATTTCCCAAAATGGTTATGGCTTATATATAAACACCGACAATGAAGGAACACTGCACTACGACAATTTCAACGTCACCAACAACACTCTCTACGATATTTCTGAGCACGCCGTTTGCATCTATTCTGATACTTATGGATCATCCAACAAAACCACTCTAAACGCCAGAAATAATGCCATCCAAAAAGCCACTAACGGACTCTACAACGGCGGCACGGATAGTTATATAAAAAATTTCACCAGTGACCATAACGCTTTCTTTGACATTAGCCAAGAAAGTTATACCAATGTTATGCCCGGAGAAAATGACTTACTGAAAGACCCGGAATTCGCGGATAAAGATAACGCCGATTACTCACTCAATCCTTCTTCTCTTCTCATTGATGCCGGCACGTCGGAGTCTGCTCCGACCGACGACATTGAAGGCACCTCCCGCCCGCAAGGCCGAGGCATCGATATCGGCGCTTATGAATCGATCGATTGGAGCGGCATGTTCCGCATCGGCAACGGCTACATCGCCACGGCTCCGGCCTCCGCCGGTGGACCGCAATACAAATTCTTCAAATACGACGGCGCGCAAATCACGAAAGCGATTAACGCTTTCAATACCGACTGGCGCTCCGAATTCAAAGTGCAGACGGCAGACATCAATGACGACGGAGTTGATGAAATTGTCGCTTTTGCCGGAGCCGGAGTCGAACCCAAGTTACGAGTTTACAAAAAGAACGGTGATCGCTTGGCGGAAGTAACCGCTCTGAATTCCGGTTTCCGCGGCGGACTCAATGCCGTCACCGGCGATTTCAACAATGACGGCCGGATCGAGATCGCGGTGGCTCCCGCCAATTCCGGCGGTCCGCAAGTTCAAGTTTACCGCTACGAAAAAGGTAAATTGATTCTCATGACACAGTTCCTCGCCTACCCCGGCACCTTCCGCGGCGGACTCTCGCTCGCCGCCGGCGACACCGATGCCAACGGTTACCAATCGATTATCACCGCCCCCTCGGCCGGCGGAGGACCGGATGTCAGAGTATACCGATACGAAAAAGGTAAATTTGTCAAAAAAGCCGCCATTCTGGCATACGGCAGCGGTAATCGAGACGGAGTCAATCTGACTTCGGTCGATATGAATCGAGACGGAAAAGACGAAGTGATCACCGCGCCGATAAACGGGAAAAGCAATGTCAGAGTTTATCGCGAAGAAAACGGCAAACTGAAATTGCTCGATTGGAAGATAGCTTACGGCGATACTTTTGCCGGCGGCGTCAACCTGAGTAGCGGTGATGTCAATGCCGACCGGAAAGGTGAAATTGTCCTGACCCCGGCGCACTTGGGTGGTCCGAACCTGATGGTCTATCAGCTCAACGATCAGAATAAGCTGGAAAAAGTCACCAATAAGATTGTTTATTCCTCAAACATGCGCGCGGGTTACAAGACAGCCGTCGGCGATCTCAACGATGACGGTACCTCCGAAATCGCTATCGTCCCCACCTCGCCTCAGACTGCCAATATCCAAGTGTTCACCATGGCCGGCAACAAACTCCAAAAAGTGAAAAGTTTCATGGCCTATGATTCGAAATTCCGCGGCGGGATTAATTTGGCGATTGGAGGAAGATAATCGCATTTGCTATGCTATGCAGGGGTGGGCCCGCCGAATCGGCGGGCCACCCCTGCTTTTGCAATCGCATCAAACCGGCGTGCAAAACTAAAGCAGCGGCCCGCCGAATCGGCGGGCCGCTGCTTTTCAGGTAGTCTAATTAAGCTAGATAAACTCCACCGTCTTCACAATATTTTCCAATTCTCCGAAATAATGATTGGGATTGGCCGCGTCGCCCCAATAAGTGAAGTGGTAATTGGCTTTCGGTCCCACGACAATCATGCCGAAGAAATCACCCAAGGTACTGATGGAATATTTGACTACGGTTTTGTCACCAACTTTGGCCTGATAAGGCTTGTTGGTGAAAAATTCACCTTCTTTGGCGTTCAGCTCGGCGATCACGCGATCGGCGCTCTGCGCTTTTTCAAAAATCAGCTGTTCATTAATGCGCCCCCAACCGCCGCCTTCGCCCTGGCCAATCGGGCCAAATGATATGCCTTCTGCCATTTCATCATAGGGATTGATACGAAAAGTGTCATTGCCCCACTTCGGATTGTAAGGAACTTCGAATTTAATGCCTTTGGCGGCATTGGTATAAGTGACGGTCGTAGTCGGCGGGTCGTAATTGAATTTCTCCGTACCGCAGCGATTAAGCGTCGCCGGGTTGCCGATATCGCAGTATTGCAGAGCCGTTTCGGTGGTCAGCAAAATACGATTATCCACCGCGGTCGGCGTCGGGGTTGGGGTGGGAGTCGGCGTCACGGTCACGCTGGGTACAGGAGTTTCGGAAACCGTCGGCGTCACCGTTATTTCATTTCGGAGTTGACTGATTTCGCGCTCCAGGGCGCCTTTGGTGTCATTTTGCCACCAGAGAACTAAAACGACGACCAACACTATCGCGATCACCGCCACCGCCAAAATAATTATCCACAGATGGGATTTCTTCGGCGCCGCCGGCTGAGCGGACGGAATAGTGCCGGAAGGAACTTGATTCATATGAGAAAATTTAAGATTATGGCTCAATTATAAGGTATTCGGCCCCGGCGGTCAAAACACGATGAAAAAAGAACGGCCGATCGCCGCTCTTTTCGACTAAATTTTCAGTTTTTCTGGTTTTGTTTGGCCGCCTGTTTTTCCCTCTGGAGATTTCTGATATGCCGCCAAACGTACCAGGCGATAAAGACCAAAATAAGTATCCCGATTGTCAAGTCAAAACTATGCAATGTTTGCCTGATTTTTTCCCAATTTGCGCCCATTTTCACTCCCAGCCAGGTGAACAGGATACACCAGGGCAAAGCGCCCAGAAAAGTATAGAAAGAAAATTTCTTGAGGTTCATCCGCGCGACTCCGGCGGGAAAAGAAATAAAAGTCCGCACAATCGGCAGGAGCCTTCCGACGAAGACGGCTAATTCGCCGCGTTTGGTGAACCAGCGATCCCCGACATCCAGATCATGCTTGGAAATCAAGACATACTTACCGTATTTTTCGATCAACGGACGTCCGCCCTTCATGCCGATCCAATACGCCAAAAGCGAGCCACCCAGATTGCCGACAGTTCCCAAAATAGCCACCAGCCAAAAATTCATCTTGCCGGCTTCCACCAAAAATCCGGAAAACGGCATGATCACTTCCGAGGGCATCGGGATTCCGCAGCTCTCGATAAACATCAAAAAGAAAATCCCGCCGTAGCCCAGGAAATCGATAATTTGGACCACTAAATTAGCTAAAAAATCAATAATTTCTGCAAACATAAAAAATAGGCTTTAGAGCTTAATACCGAAATTATATAGTATCTCTCGGAAAAAAACAACCGCCGCTGGAAACACAAAGCCCAAAATTAAACGGCATTTTGGGCTTTAAGCTTTTAATTCGTTTTAAGCTTTAAGTTTTTTTAGGATATATCCGGATCAATAAAGATTGACATGTACGGTAGCTGCACTTCATTGAGCCGGTCAATCTGATCAATCAAATCCTGGCGAATGTCGGTATAGGCGGGAGTCGACATTTGGGAAGGAATCGTGCCGGTGATGAAGTATTCCGCCAGGAAGACCAAGGCACTGCCGGGTGAAGAGGCTACGCTGTAGGCAAAATCTTCTCCGAAAATCGCGCCGTATAGCTCGGCTTCGATCGTCCAGGTCAGCTGGAAAACCAGTGTGTGAGGCGAGAAAACCGCTGCCACGGAAATACCGGTATCGATCGTGTCGCTGGCGATTTTTTCGGAGTACGCGGTTTCAAGTATCGGGTCATCGGTATTCGCCAGATTATAAACATCATAGGAAACTTCCACCACCCCGATCGCTACCGCCAACCCCACTGAAGCTTTTTTGGAAGTGATTTTGGCTAATTTCCCCGCCTTGCCCGCCATACCGACGGTGTTTTCACTGATCTGCACCAACGATTGAACCGTCTGGGCTCCGGACAAACCGACTTGAACCGAGTAATAAACAGAGTTCACCGTATCCCCGTCTTTATAAGCGACCCAAGCCGACTGACCGTTGGCGACCATCGAGGCGATCCCGTTGACCGCTCCCACTCCAGCCATCGCCGCTCCGTATTTGGGCGAGCGCGCCCAGTGGGTTGAGGGGAGCGATGAAACATCTTCTACCTTATTGATGGATGTAACCATGTTTTCCGTCAACGAGGCAAAGCTTTGAATCAGCCCGGCTCCGGATTGAACGTAGGTGGTAATCGTTTCGGTCATGTCCATCACTTCGTATTTTTCGTTGGCGCCGGCCGCGGGATTGTGCTTGACCACCCCTTGCCATTCCGACCGCTTCTGAACATTGGAACCGCTCTGGCCGCTGAAAAAGGAAAGCTCGCGCACATTGTTGTTCAAATCGGCAAAATCATGCAATTCCTCCGAGACAGTCTTGCTATTATTATTGGTGTTCTGATAAGTGATGTCCCGAGTCAAACCTTTTAGATCCCAAGCCAAATTCAGCGGAGTGTAATCGGTATTGTTACCGTTCTTTTCCACCCACACCGGCGTAATTTTTATTTGGGCCGATGAACCGGTCGCCTTCTCTTTGGGGATTCGGAAAGTCGCCATGAAATTGGATCCGTCTTCCAGAGTCGCCGTTGCTAAGTTTTCGAAGTAAGTCGTGTTGTCATCATTATTGAAGTCGCCCGAAGGATAGAGAGAATAAATAAAGCCGGGCAATTTATAATGAGTATCGTCTTGGTAATTCATCCCGGCATAAGCCGAGGGCGAGTCAAACTGGACGGAAATCGACTGCTCCAGATTCGGTTTCAGCTTAATGGGATATGTCTGATAGCGGAAATAATTGTCATCCGCCGGATATTTTATCTCCGCGTTGTTTTTCAGGTAGGCTTTTTGGTAATCATTCAAATAATCGTAGTAAAAACGATATTCGTTCGGATGGAAAAATCCGGCCGCGAAGGTATAGGAATTATCCGCGTCAAGGTCGGCCCCGATTTCCGTATCGGCCACGGCTATCTCTTGAGGAGTGACGTCTTCCATTTCATACGCTTCGAAATGTTTGGCGGCAAAAACATTGTTGAGCGCCATTTTATAATGCTCTTGATCCATCACACTGTGCTTGGTGCCTTCATCGTAATAAGTGTCCAGATATTCCATCCAGGAGGAAAAGAAACCGTAATGCTTATAATAGGTTTCCACCCAGCCGTCCAGGCCAAAAGCCTCGATCGGTTGGGTAATCCGGATCATGCCGACTTTTTGGTTTTCCAGCCAGGCGGGAGTATTCGGCTTGATAAGCGGCGATAAATCTTTGCCGTCAATCACGCCATCGCCGTCGGTATCGGGATTGTTTTTATCGGTCTGGAATAAAAGCTCATTTTTATCAGTGACCAGATCGTTATCACTGTCTAAATCCGGCTGGAGCAAATCTCCCCCACCCTGGTTATTGCCGCCGTTATTATTATTTCCCCCGGTAGTGTCACCGCCGGTGGTATCGCCTCCGGTCGTATCCGTGCCGGAACCGGTCGTAAAATTTTTGACGCTGTCTTTGTTAAAAGCGAGATGGTTGTCGGAGGCGCCGGTGCGAACCGCTTTCAGGTAAAGCGTCGTTCCGCCACCGAGCGCGGAGCGAGGAATCGAGACGGAGCCGCGACAAGTATAGCCGACCGGATCGGAAGCCGGAGAAACATTTTTCAGCGAGGCCGAAACGCTCGGCGAGCCGGCCGTGATCGGTTTGCTGTCATAGAAAAGTTTAAAATTGGCGTCAAAGCCCTTGCCGCCGTTGTAAGTATTGGTCGCCAGGACTTCCATCTGGACATCCAGATTGCCGTCACCGGCCGGGACATTGACCAAGCGCCATTGGGCATATTGCTTCAGCGCTTTATCGCGCACCCAATACCAGCCGCTGATCAAATCGCCGTTAGTCTCAAAAGCTTGCTGGGCCGTACCGGTAGTCGTGGTCCCGGTATCTCCGGGCGGCGGAGGCACAGTTGAAGCGGTCGAGGGCGTCGGCACGGGAGCGGCGGTCTCTTGAGCCACTTCCTTTTCCACTTCATTGACCACTTTGTCGACCGTCGTCTGAGTGCAGGACGGAAAAAGAAGCAGAGAAAAAACCAGCAAGAGTGCGAGAGTGATGGGCTTTTTCATAAGATTATAGATTTAAGATATTGCTTAGCTAAAATCAAATAACAAATAACCAATATCAAATAAATTGCCAAAATTCAATTACCAAACAGATTTGCCTGAGTTTGTATATTGGAGCTTGCTTACGCAAACAATCTTGAAATCCAAACATTTTCAACATTGGTTATTGAATTTTACTTGATATTGGTTATTTATGATTGGATATTATACTGCTATTCCTTCGGCCAAATCACGATAATCTTCTTGTCTCCGTGCTCAATATCTCCCCCGTTCCAATCATGCATGGCGTTCATCACTGTCTCAATTTTGTAAGTATATTTTTCGCCCAAACGAGTCCCGACATCGTTAGTGATGAAAGTCGTCGGGGTGTAGCCGCGGATGACGATAAAATGATAAACCGGTCCCGGCGGGGTGAAATTGGGATTGCCGAGCTGGCGCCCGGCGGTCGGGACCAAGACCGGCCGGCCCGCCGCAACATTGCTTTTAATATCTTCAACCGTCGGATCGCTGATTATTTCGACGCGATCGTAGCCCCAATAGGCTTTGATCCAGTCGGCCGTTTCGGCGACATTGGTGTCTTTATAAAAGCCCAGATATTTATTTTCAAAATCAACGATCGCCAGAATCTCTTTGTTGGCCAGATCAGACGTAAATTTTTTCCCCTCATAATAATAGTGCACGACCAGCGCCGCGGTTTCTTCACAAGCTTCCTGATATGGCATTCCCCAATTACCAAACGGCGCCTGGGAAGTAAAAGGAACGTCCAGCAAATGAGATTCCGGAATCGGTTCCGGTTCCGGCGTGGGCACCGGTACTTCCACCATGGCAGGTGTAGGGGCGTCCGGTTTACCCTCCGGAGCTTCAGCGGAGGAGGGCTGGCTGCCCTGATCAACACCGCCATCACCATCCCCAGTTTTCTCCGGGCACGCCAAAAAATACAGGCCAACCGCCAGGGCGATAATGACAATTAAAATACCGGCAATTTTCAGGTGTTTTTTCGGCATGAAAGGTACCTCTATCCTAACAGAATCTTTGATCCTTTACAAAACATTGTGTTTATGTTAGATTTCTTCGATCCGAAATTTCGGAAAGGAGGATACTGTGAAAAAAAATACACTGGATATACTGATGTGTTTTTGGGTTCTTGCCGGTTGCGAAATTGAAAACGCTTCTACTTCGACTCCGAGCGAAAGCATCATGGGAGTGAAATACGAAATCAATCATTTGGGAAAAGTGATTGTGGGACCGGTTATCATCGGGTGTGATTTTTTGGGCGTCTTTGTCCAAAAAGACGATGATACCATCAAAAAATTCATATTTTCGAACCAAGCTCACTTCCACAATTTGTTCGCCGGTGTTGTTCCCGGGCAAGCGCTCTATGAAGTTTGGTTTATAGAACCCCCCACCAGAAATGACAGAAATGACAGAATTTACCACTCTATCTTTTTTACCTTCCGCCCGAGTCCGGAACAAATTCTACCATTCATTCCGGAAGAAATGAGGAAGATCGAAACCCCCACTCCCGAACCCACAGTCATACGTCCGGAAAAAGAACCTGGCCAATGACCGTTCGCCAAGACCGACCCACCCCAAAAAGGTGCGCCGGTCATTTTTTATCATTTTACGTAGGGGCGAGCAATATTTCAAATAACCCGTTCCCGATTCGCCGGGAAAGTGACGGCTTGTGTGATATTAGGTTGTCCCAAGAGCCACTGCATGATCCGCGCCAAGCCGAAGCCGCAGCCGGCGTGCGGCACGCTACCCTTTTGTTTGGTGTGCACCAGATACCAGTTAAAATCATCCAGCGATCCGCCTTTTTGTTTCAGGCGTTTAAACATCCGGGATTTTTTCAGACGCGATTCCAATTCCCGCGGATTATGCACCCGCGCCGCCGCCCCGACCGCTTCCCCGCCGTAAGGCAAGATGAGGTCGGCACTCAGCACCCGCCCCGGATTGGCGCGATCGGGAATCATGTTGAAAAATTTTTCCACTTCGATTTTTCCGTGCCGGCGCCATTGCGGATCGGGAAAGCGCACCAGAAAAATCGGCTGATTGCCATACGCCACCAGCAATTTTCGCTCCCGCGCCGAAGAAATATCGTCGCCCCATTCGATCTCCTCGCCCAGAGTTTGCAGCTTCTTGATCGCTTGATCGTAAGTCAATTTGGGAAACTTCAGCGGACAAAGCGATAACTCATTTATCCGGTGCTCTAATCCCAAGGCTCGCAGATCGGCCGCCGGCAAACTGAGCAATCCCCGCACGATCGCGTTAAGAAAGCCTTCGATGTAAGACAGCAGTTCATCGAAACCGCCGGCGAACTCAATTTCCACCAAGGTAAACTCGGTCAAATGCCGCTGATCCACCCGCGGCTCGGCTCGGAAACTCGGCCCAACACAATAAACTTTGCGCAGTTTCGGGACATACGCTTCCAGATAGAGCTGGCCGGTCTGCGCCAGGTAAACTTGTTTCGGTTTGCCCGCCGGCGTGAACCAGCGGGGATGGCGAGCGACTGTCACCTGAAACAGAGTGTCGATGTTTTCGCAGGCGCCGCTGGCCCGAACGATCCGCGGCGGTAGCATCTCGTAGAAACCCTGGTCGTCGAGATATCGACGACCGAACTTGAGCGCGTAGTGCTCGACTAGCGCGACTTGTTGGTCAATCATTTTTTTCACTTATTAATGGATAAAAAAATTCCCCCGAGCTCGGGGGAAGAAATGGATTGAAATTGGACGTCGGCGTTTTCTCAGCGCCGGGAGCGATGAGAAAAAAAATAGTCCCCGGTGGGGACATTTTGCCTGAGGAAACCGCGATAGTTTTTGTATCTGGAGGTGTGTCATTTAATAATTTTACATTTTCACTATCATATACCCTCCGGCCGAAAAGGGACAATAATACTTATGTGGATAACTATTTTTATCAAAACAGGCGCGGCCAGCCAAATAGACTGGCAGCCGCGCCGGTAATAGATTTTGGTGACAAGGCATGGGCGGGAAAATGCTTTTAGCGCAAAGTGCCGCCGAAAACCTGCCAGGCCAGCAATGATTTGGCCACCAAACTCAGAATGATGTAGACATATTCGCCGTAGACGTAACTGCGCCACTTCCCCACTTTCTTGTATTGCAGAACAATATTGAAGGCGAAAATGGCAAACGAGATGAAAATGGTGACAAAGATCCAATAGACAAAATCGGGAATTTTGGAACCTTCTTGGCTGCCGGTACCGATCAAGTAAATCATCAAGATAATCCAGGGAATAATCCCGGCGATACAGCCGAACCAGTACGGCATCCAGTCGACGGACTTTTCCGGTTGGCGATTCATCTTTTCCATGAGCCAGCCAAAAAGGATCATCATGGCATTGAGCGAGAACATCAGGATCAGCGTGGCGAAATCATAAATGCCGGCCAGCATGGCAATGGCCACGATCATAATCGAAGAGCTGAAGGAATACTCGATCCAACGCGCCGGGTTGATGCCGTTAGAAATATTTTTGACGTACCAGCGGTTAATACCCGGTAGAACCACCATCAGGTGAGCAAAAGCCGATATAAAAAGGAAAGAGGCCACGAGAGGACCAAACGGGATCTCGAAAACCGTCTCGATATTCGGCCAGATTTTCTGCATCATCGGATTGAATTTCAGAAAAGAGGTGGTCACCGGCAGAGAAAAATCGTTGCTCAAATAGAGCATCAGTCCGCCTTGGATGGCGTGTAAAACCGCCATCACGGCGTTAAAAATCCGCAGTTTTCGAAAACCGGCGGCATCGGCCTGGATGACAGGTTTGGGCTCTTTCATAGGTTTTATGTTAGTTAGATTTATTGAAATGATACCAGGTTTTTTCTAAAACCTGGCTACTGCAGTCGAGCCGATAATTATTTTTTAGCCTAGGAATCCACTTCGGGAACGGCTCAAAAATAATTATCGGCTTGGCTTAAATAAGCAGTGTGGAAGAACAACTTAGTATGAGTTCATTACTACTGCAAGTGTATCACATTTCGCCGGGAAAATCAGCCTCGGCGCTTCTAAAGGTAATACCCGCCGCTATTCTTTTTCAGCCATTTCCGGCGCGACAAATAATCAGGATCCAGCCGCGCGACTTCTTGCCAAAAGGTGCGAGAATGATTGGGGTGGCGCAAATGGGCCAATTCGTGATTGATCACATAATCAATCAGCGCCGGAGGCAACATGACCAAACGCCAGGTGAAATTGAGATTCCCGGAACTGCTACACGATCCCCAGCGCGTCCCGGCACTCGTCAGCCGCCAGGAACGATAGCGATAAGCGTAGAGCGCGGCCAATTGATCGAGCCGGGCGCCGATAATTCTCCGCGCTTCTTTTTTGTACCACGCGATAATTTTTTTCTTCGTCAATCGCGGTCCGCCCTCGGGCAAAAGCAATTCTTTCTTCAATGGATTACATTGGGCCGACCGGCCGGTAGCGCCGAAGAATAGTTTGTATTTCTCTCCCAAATACCAAAATTCTTCGCCCGCGACATAGCGATGAACGGGAGCGAGCGGCCGTGATTTCAAAACCGTCAAACGTTTCTCGATCCAATCGAAGTGCCGCCGGGTGAATCGCTCAATCTCCCCCATTGAAACCCACCAGGGCGCGCGAATCGTCAGCGTGGCGTCTGGAGCGATCGTCAGCGCCAGCGAGCGCCGGCGGGAACGTTTGAGGCAAAAACGAGCCGGAAACGAATTGATTGTTTCTTGTTCTGTCATAAAAAAACGGATGCGGCGACATTAAATCATGCGTTGCCGTTACTATCCTACCAAATAGCCAACACCTGGACAAATGGCAAAAGACGTGATAAGCTATCACGTCTCGAACTACTGCTTGTTTGCCGGGCACAAAAGAAGATACCTTTTTGGTTTTAGATAAATTTGTTATTTTCAACATTCCACACAAAAGGAGGATATTATGTGGTGGAAAAAAACGTTCATGGTTATAGCAATCGTAATTCTGGTAGCGCTGATGTCTTTACCGCTCGGCTTTTTTGGAGCTTGGAGTTATTTCAGCAATCAGCTGGGATACTTGCATCTCAATCAATACTGGGCATCTCTGATCTCTCTGGTTTTTGCTCTGATTCTTGTATTCGGCGCAAAAACTTATTTGTCTTTCCGCGCTAACAGAAGGACCATCGGTAAAATCACAATTATCGGAACAATAATTCTCTGGCTGATCATCAATGGACTGGCCTGGCAGACGGTCAACTTTTCTGCCGATGGCCAACCAGTCAAATGGTACGCCAAAAACCCCGACGGAATCAGAGTATTTGACTCACCGGGATTCGACCCGATCTGGAATACCCCGCTCAAGCCAATTACTCCAGATATTCTGATGCAAATCAAACGACAGTATGCCGATACTCCCCTGTTTCGAATCGACCCGCGGAACACATCAAAATTTTTCGATCCGCAAACAGGCGCTCCGCTGACTTATTACCAACGAAAGCCAAACGGTTGTCTGGCCATTTTCAATCAACCGGGCTATGACCCGGAAACAGGCACCGCTCTGCTTCCCTGCACTCCGGAAATCATCAGAGAGATTTACGCCCAGATTGAAAATCCCGTCTGCCAATCAGAACTGAACAATCTCTTCCTACTCGGTCAGACACCTCTCAACTTTCAAGAATTCGAAGATTATGTGCGCCACACGGAGAAACTCCGTCCCAAGGAGAAATAGCCATGTCAAACAGACACTTCGATTTACAAGAAAGAGAAAATAGCTTGAGCAGGGAAAAAGAACGAGTTGCAGCACGCAGGAAAAAAGCGGAATTGATACTCCAGGTCGGAGTTTGGTGCATCATTGGATCCATAATCCTCATAGTAGCGGCACTCTGGTGGGGATATTCCTGGCACTGCCGGAAAATGGCGATCGCCGATTATCGTTATCAGGTTCTGGCCACTTCAGTCGATTCCGCTAACACCGATAAAGACCAGGACAACGCACTCCTGAAAGTATCATGCCTGGCCGTCTCTCTTTCGAAAACATCCCAGACCGAAGATCTATGGGACAAGCTGGACAGATTGAAAGAACTCCAGGAGAAAGTCTCTGTTCAACACAGCACAAACCTGGAATCGCTTCAGCGATTTATACAGCGAGAAGCCGTTACCGTAAAAAAGTGCCGTGAAGAAAAGGCCAATTGCGGAATCAAGGAATATGACGAGAGAAGGATCATGGCCTGTCAGCCGCTCTCACTCTCCCTCCAGGAATTGAACAAAATCACCCGCTACAAAAAACAACTTGATCTCAACCGGCGAAGCATGGATGACATGCTTGAGAAAATCGGATTTCTACAGCGCTCGATCGGCAATGACATTGATTTTATCAATGCCACCGGCAATTCCTGCGCTGAAGATACCGTGCAGGCAGTGGATCAATTCCTAAAAGATTTTAATCTGCCGCCGGCTGAAATGTCAAAAATCAATCTGGACAATTTGCCGCCGCTGAATCTGCGTGATGTTTGGAATCTGATAAATGATGACACTGTTTCCCCTAACACACCATCGGTTACTCCCACTAACACCGAAAAGAAAGAATCCACTCGCAGGTTCTTCGAATGAACCTACCGTTATAAACAGGCCGATCACTTCCAGTGATTCGGCCTGATTTTTTTTATGAAATTGCTGGAAATAATAATTTCCCTACAAAATTATCGCACCATTTGGAAGATGAACCCGATAACCACCCCGCCGGCCACCCCGGTCAGGATAATCGGGAGATAAGCGCGCGTGATGATGGCCGAAGGGACACTCAAGCCCGCACCGAGAATCAGTCCGATCAAAGCCGGGTGCAGTCCGAGATCAACATTGGGAATCAGAAAACCAAGCATAAATCGCTCGATACCCGCCGCGGCCATCGCTTCCGCACGTTTACGATTATTTTCATACTTGAGCGGGATCATGATCAGGACATCAATGATACCAAAGACAAGACCGAAAATCAGACCGAGAAAAAGATTATTCATAGAATTATTTTACCAAACGATTATTCTGAAAAATCAAATACCCAATGAAACTTCATGCAAAATAACATCGGCATCGCCGGAAATCTGGCAGTCGATACGGTCGAGCTCCGCCCGGCGCTCAAATAATCGTCCGCCGCCGGTACATTTCAAATTACCGTCATTGCCCGCGGTAAAAGTAAAAGTCGAATCACTGCGTTTAAGGCGGCCGGTCACGGTATAGCCGCAATCCCCCGCCTGCTCGATGCACATATCGGTCTTGGCCACGCAGGATCCGGTAGTCGTCAAAGTCACCGTATCGTTTTCCGCTACCGCCAAAACCGATCGATCTTCGGTATCACAAGTGGAATCAGCACTGACGTACTGGGTGCGCATCTGTTTTCCACTATAATTCATCGGCAAATAATCAAAATTGAGCGGTTTGTCGTTATCATTGATAAATTCTTCGTCTGCGCCGCAGCCGCTGAGCACAATCATGACCGCGGTCAAAACTAACACCGGCAAAAGTTTGATAAATTTTTGATTCATCGGGTTGGGATTAATTATTTTTTATAATTTGTGCATATTGTGGGGGCGACCCCATGTGGTCGCCCGCCCCAATATCGCCGTTTGGGCATTTTATGGCAGGGCGGCCGCCGGCCGCCCCTACTGCATTTTATATTTTCCTCGCCTGATTGACATACCCGCAATATTCGCAATCCGGCGCCGCCGCGGGGATCGTCTCGCCCGTCAGGCAATCATGGATTTTTTCCACTGTCGGCTCGACCCAGTCATCTTTCCCGGTATAGGGAATGATAGTCACGTCGAATTCCAGTTTGCCGTCAAACGCCTTGCGATCCGTCTTCCCGTTGCAATAGACGAAATACCCGGTGCTCGAAACTTTGTGGCCATTCTTGCGCAGTAGCCACTGGTAAATTTCCATCTGGCGTTTGTAGCCCTCGTGCCATTCTTTGTCCAGCTTGGTCACCTCTTCCGCCTTGGCGGTGGCTTTGTAATCCACCACAATATATTCGCCCGCTTTATTTTGCCACAGGTCATCGATCGCGCCGTAAAGCAGTAAATTGGTCGGCTCGTGTAAATATCTGATCCCGGTGAAATTATGGCGCCATTCGGATAGTTTTTCATGATCGATCGGCACGGCATCAATCCCGTATTTGGCCATTAGCGGGTGCGTTGTCCCCGCCGCGCGGTGGATATCGAATTCCTTTTTGAGCAAGGTGTCGACAGCCACATTGAGGGTGAAAGGATATCCCGGCGGGCGTTTGATCCCCAGCCGTTTATCCAAATAAAAACAGCGCGGGCAATTGATGAATAAATCTATCCCCGTCCGGCTGAGTTTGAATTGATCTTTGGAGGTGGGATTGAATAATTTACTGGCGTGCATGGAGGTTATTTTTAATTGTGTAGGGGCGCCCGGCCGGGCGCCCGGAAATATCCGCCGCGGTGCGCCATAGCAGGGCGGCCGCCGGCCGCCCCTACCATAAAATGCCCAAAAGGTGATATTCGTTGGGGCACCCCAACAATATATTTACCAATCCGGCCATTCGTTGCCGTCGATTGATTTGGTGATATTAGTCAAATTACTGCCATCAACGTTCATGGTGTAGAGATTGGTCCCGATATTATTCCAATCCGGGCCCACCCCGTAAAAAACCAGTTTGGTGCCGTCGGGCGACACGCGGGGGCGGTGATCGGGAGTCGTATTGACGCTGCTAAGGTGCGAAACCAAAGTCGGGCCGAAATCAGATTGCCCCGCGGCCCATTTCTCGTAATCCAGTTTCCAGATTTCTAATTGACTCGTCCGATTGGAAATAAAATACATGGTTTTGCCGTCGGGCGACCAGCCAGGTTCGTGATCGCTCAAATCTTTGTCAGCAGAAGACAGAATTTCTTTCTCGTCGGTCCCGTCGGATTTGATGGTGTGCAGGCGGAAATCGATATCGGAGCCGGCTTTATTATAAGAAAAAGCGATCGTGTCATTGTCTACCGGGGACCAGCTTGGCCAGAGCACGGTATTTTCGCCGTCGACAAAAGTTAGCTGTTTGTTGTTTTGGCCGTGGTCATCCATGACAAATAGATTGGGAATGCCATTGTGTCCGCCGCGATAAGAAATGTAGGCGATCTTTTTGCCGTCCGGCGACCAGGTGGGAAATTTATCATCCCCCTCGCCAAAAGTGAGTTGCCGGCTTTCACTACCGTCCGCCGTCATTATGAAAATCTTGTCGGTATTGCCTTCGTCCACGTGCCGCGAGTACGCGATGCGCGAGTAGTCCGGCGACCAGACGGGGTGACTGATGAATTTACCGAAATCGGTCAGTTTCGTTCTGTCGGTGCCGTCGGGATTGATGGTATACAAATCATGATCGGCACTGCTCGCCTTCCCGTCAGTGGCGGAGAAAAGGATCTTGCCTTTGTTTTCCGGATTCCCCCCGGCGGGAGAATTGTAGAGAAGTTTGTATTGGGCGTCGTCGGTTTTGGCGGTATCCGTCGTGTCTTTGTCAGTGGAGACGGGAGTGGTACAGCCGGCGAGAAAAATTAAAGAGGCGGCGAGAAATAAAAATGGGAGGTGGTGAGATTTCATGGGGGTTGAGTTACTAAATATTCCGGAAGGAATCTATAAGAAAGTAGACTTAAATGCATTATAACATGATGGTGGGAAATAGGGAGATTGTATTTTAGACCTTTTTCCGCAAACAACCATTCAGCTCGAACCCGGAATTTGCTGAAGAATATAACAGAAAAAGCGGTATCGACCGCTTTTTGTCCAAGCTGGCTCAACAAGATGGACATCATCCGAACCTTTTTCCATCGTCACGAGGACGATTGGGTCGTTGTGACGTTTATCAAGATCCCCCTGGGACTTTTGCGACTGCCCGACAGAGGGGTAAACCTATGTGAGTATTACCCTGTTTTCTGTTTCTGATTCCAGCGTAGCAAGTTACCAAATCCTAGCAATGTATTTTTTGTCCAGATGGGCAATAAATATTGCTTATAGTTTCCGCCTATCAAAATTACTTATCGAATAATGTTGGGACATGCCCATTAGTAAACCCCTCCAACCCAAGCTCTTCGTGCTTAAGTTCGTCATAACCATCGAAGTCATCGACACCGGAAATATCTGCTGATTTAAAGCCACGTCTTTCCATAATTTTGTCAACGAGAAAAAATGTCCTTATACCACCCTCCTTCTCTAAAAGTTTTAGTGCCTTTTTACGATCATCTATTTGTTTGGTTTCGGCCAGGTGTTTGCCCTTCACATCAACAATAATCCATTCACCGTTCATAAAAGCTAAAAAGTCCGGATAAAACGGCGCGGGTTTTACTTCGACTGGATATTCAGTTCTCGGCTCGTTTCTTACCCAAAAGCTTTTTCTCTTCTTATCCAGTGAGCACAAATGTTCCAATGTATCGGCGACCCATTTTTCCGGCGGACTATCAAACTTTACGTATGGCCTGATAGAATATTTGTAGTCTTCAACAATCGTGCCCTTCTGCTGTAAATGAGACGACATTTCTTGATATGATGGAATGAGATTTAATATCTTCCCATCTCTTTTCCTTATCGTAACAGCGCTGTCAATGAAAATATCCTTGACATTCTTTTTTTTAAAATCAAATTGGCTCTTAAACATCAAATCCGAAGACCCCTGTTCATAAAACCCCGTAATCTTTTTCTTAAGCGCTCTTAAGGCTCTTTTACGATCGACGGCATACGCAGTATCAACCCGAATACCCGCATCAAAAATAGACTTAATTAATTTTTCAACCGATTTTCTTGAGATGTCTCCGATGTGAGGTCCCGTTTCGTCGATAAAATCCAGCGCCCAACGTGCTAGATCATTATCCGGTAAAGTTAGTGTTACTCGAGTAGTGGCCGGCTTGTCCGTTTTCAATTCAAATTCCGGTCCAGTAACTTCAGCATAATCTACCATCGCCATAACTTCATCCTTTAACACTCTGTCTCCGCGGGATAAACCACAAGAGTCATCAATAAATGACTTAACGCTCAATTTTTTATCTTTAAGTGCTTCGTCGAAGGTAATACCCGTTGCCACTCGTTTAATTTGTAGGATTGGAATTTGATAATCGTCTATGATCTTACTATTAACTTTGTTTTCTTTATCTTCCTCTTCCGTGGGTATCTCAACGCTAGCTGGCGATAAAGCAAGATTCTCCCGAATTTCTTCGACAATCCGGTCAAATCTTTTGCCACGTTCGCAGACGACATGCAAAATTTCGCTCTGCTCCTTCAAATCGTGATCTAACAGATCGTATTCTCGTTTTTCTTTATAAAGACGCAGGCCACGTCCAATTAACTGAGCAGCTGCCAATCCCACATTCTCTATGGTGTCTCCCAAAACTACGATGGTATAAAAATTATCGTAATCTACGCCTTCGGTAAAAATCCTGACCTGATTTACAATCTCTGCCTTATTGTCATCAAGCGACTGATAATCAGCCCAGGTTTCTTCATCACTTTTATTTTCGCTATGAATGGTAAAAACGGATTTTGCCAAAGAAGAAAGCTGTTTAACGAGCTCCTCTTTATTTTTGGGAATGTTATGTCTAACAATTTTGGCGATGTCGGTTCCTTCTAGGTTAACCTGCTCCAGGACGTCATCCAGTTCGCCGGAAACCGAGTCCGGCCAATTTTTCAAATACACATCCACTGCCTCGGCATGTTTTATGGTTCTTGCCTTAGTGAGCAACATGGATTTTTTAACGGGAGCATTTACGGCGGTTAAGGAGGCGCGCTTCAAGAGATGAATCAACATGCCCCATATTAACTTTTGCTTGTCGCTTTCATTCACTTCATCGCCGGTTTTTTCTTCTCCTAGCCCGCATCCTACTGCAAAAATTCGCTTTCCATAACCTTCGCTGATATATCTCTGCATCGGATATTTATAGAGATTGTCCTGGCCAAAGCTTTCACTGTCGTTTTTCTCCAAAGACGTAGCGGTAAATTCCAATACCATGCTTGGCAATAATTCGAAAATTGCTTCGGTGGTTTTCTTTTGTTGATAGTGATGGGCCTCGTCCGAAATTATAACCAGCCGTCTTTCTCTTAAAAATTCAATAAATGAAATAGTATGATTTCCGCTTTTATCTCGCCATAGCGATTCTTCCAATGGACGTCTTACGTATGGTACGCCCTTCATGGTATCCTCGCCGTCTTTCTGATTGGCCGTTCCTCTGTCATAAAACTTCTGCATGTTAAAAACGTAGAACGTGATGTCCTTACCATCTTCATAGTTACAGGTTTTATCCCGATAGGAATTACCGGTTACGAGATTGTAAGTTAAATTCCAGCCATCGCCAAAAATACTTTTAACGGCTCTGGGAGTGAAATTCTCAATGGTCTTATCAAAAAGAATCGTGTTAGGAGTTAAGATAAGAAAATCTTTGTGTCCGCGGTTATATAAATCCAAAATCATCGCTCCCATCAGTAAAGTCTTCCCGGAACCGGTGGCCATTTCGAAACCAATTTTATTCCACTGGACAATTTTATCTTCGTCGTCTCTGCTCTGCTGGACGGTCTTTTGCTTAATGCTTCTGCTATCAAATTTATTATTCAGGAAAAGCTGAAAAGCGCCCATGGCTTCTATTTGATAGGGTCGCATTGGAAACTTAAGCAGGTGCTGTATTTTATCGTAATTCTCTATAATCTTAGGTGAAGCGGAACCGACAGCAATTTTATATTGCTGGTCCTCACTTACCGAATCGTAAAATGTTTTTTGTTTAATTTTCATAATAAATTGTATTCTCTTAAAATCGCTGTCGGGATTTTCCTAATGAGCACGCGATCATCAAGCGACTCATTTGGCACGGCAACAGCCATGTTAGTGAAAATCGTAAGATGTCTAAATTTTTCTTTGTCTAGGCCGGCAACGATTTTATTATAAGTGTCTTCATCAAGAGGCTTAACTTCCCTCGAAGCAAAAGAAAGGGCGTAGTTATAAGTAGCCGACCTGTGTTTACCTAGATACATTTTTTCTTTTTCCAGCCAATCAGCTTTAACTGGCTTATATTGAAAGTGCAGAAAAATTGCCTCAGCCATTTCTTCGGCCTTAAGCATCCAATTCATATCCTGTTCACGAATTAAGCTCTCACCAAGTTGATAGTATTTAAAACCACCGCCACCCTGCCAATTCGCATCTTTACTTACACCAGTTTGGTCACTTCCATTCGTTACTTTCTGCAAACGTGGAATAATGAGTTCATCGGCCTGTCGGCCCATTTCGACCATTAACCATCGCCGTTTCATTTTTTGTGCTACTGCGCCGGTAGTTCCACTGAAAGCAAAAGTATCTAAAACAATGTCGTTTTCCTGTGTGGACATGCCTATAATCCGATGCAAAAGTCTTTCTGGTTTTCTTGTTCTATCTTCTCCTTTTATGCCGCCTTCGCCCCTAGCCGCATTTGAGACATCTTCCTTAGTCCAAAAATCACTTGGTTTTTCAAACTTATATATTACATCCTTTTCATTACTTGCTACAGATGATAGCCAACCGCACAATGCTTTCCCAAAATAGAAGTTCGTAGTAAGAGTGTCTACATTTTTTCCACGGCTCGGTGTATACTCCACCGAATAAAGCCCTTTATCCATCTGATCCATCAGCTCATGTTGAAATTTATTCTCTTTTTGCACTAAAAAGGTTCGGAAAATTTTATCAAAATTTTTCTTATAAAAATCTTTAAACTTCTTTCGGCTGTCTTCCAATTCATTAAATGGTATTCGTTCAATTTTATAATTATCGTGTTTAAAAATCTTTACTGGCTCTTTATTTGATTTTGAAAGAAACTCCTTTACCAACTTTTTATTACCTTCGCTGATAAGAATCTGCCCATATCCTTTCAATTTTTCATATTCAAAAACTTTTTTAACGGTAAAATCTGCATTTATTGTGAGGCTTGTTTTTTCTTTTGCATAAACAAGAATATATTCGGTCACATTTGCGAGCATTTTTCCTCCCAACCCTAAGCCAGCTACAGCTGAACGCTCCCATGCTACTTGCGATATAAAATTGTCGCGTCCGAATACCTCATCCATTAAAACTTTAAGATAGCCCTGCTCAATATCATCAATGTGCACAAAAATGACCCCATCGTGTCTCAATAATTTTCGCAGAAGACGAAGCCGATCCCGCATCATGGTTAACCACTGAGAGTGTTGTAAATTATCCTCGTATCTTTCAAACGCATTTCCGGTATTAAAAGGAGGATCAATGTATATGCATTTAACTCTCTCTTCGTCCGGCTTACCTTTGAACATTTCCACCAAACTTCGCAAAACCAACAGATTATCACCTTTGATAAGCATGTTTCCGCTAGTTTTATCTCCGTAGCCTTTGACGAAGCGTAAAATACGAGGCTCTGCAACCCGGATGTCGTTTTTTGGTACCCAAACCGGTCGAACGCCCTTACCTTCTTTTTCATCAATCTCATAGTAAAGAGAAAGGTCTTTATTGATCCAGTTTAATTGAAGTGATCCTTTGTGGTTCTTTTTCCGCACAATATTATATAAATAATCAGCACTGCTAATTTCGATAACTTTAAATTATTTGTTAAACGAAGAACTATAGTGCCGGTTATTACTTATCACATACATGAGTATATTTATTATGATAACACAGCAGAACTAGACCGGAAAGGGATCGAAGGATCAACCAGGACTCGAACCTGTCCCTTCCCTTATCTAAGCCAAAACCCCTTTCTAGGGGTTTTTTGATGCTGTTCACTCGAACTCGTTTTTTTGGCTTCACTTAGCGAAAATTTGTATTCAAAGACAAATAAAAATTCATTGGCTCGCCAGGCTGGACTCGATCACTAAGACTTTTCTTCTTCCTTTATCACCACAAAGTCAAAGGCTTCGGCATGGTCTATCCGAGCTTGTCGAGGTGCCCTTCGTAAGCTCGGGGCTGGCTCAAGTCTAGAAAAAAAGCCTCACCCTTCACGGTGAAGCTTTTTTAACGGCCGGCTAATCAATACTGATTACTGTTTTTGAAATAATGCCCGCGAAGCGAACTATTCGCCCAGAGCATCCAGACATCCACAAAACCGTCAGCGACACTCGGACCGTTGGCGAAACCAAAACTTACTTGGCAACCATGGTCATTGGCGGTAATCGTGCAGAGATCAGCCGTGGTTTGGCCAGCATCAACGGCACCGGAGAAATAAACACCTTTATTGAAACCCCAATAATCACAAAAGTCATGAGTCCCGCTTTCATTGGTTAATTTAAAATTTGCCGCGGTGCTCGAAACTTTCGTGCCGATCAATTGGCAGGCCTCACCGGGGTAGCCGGACTCCGCTTCCAGTACAATGACCGGATTCGTATTCGGGAAACTTAAATTTATCTGCCCCACTTCCGACCCGAGATTGCGCCCGTCCACCGTATCTGCGTCCAGGCCCGAGCCCGAACCGTCGGCTATCTTGCTGGCAGAAATGGCCGCGCTGGAACTGATATCAGCGTCCATAATCGAACTGTTGACAATTTCTATACTACCGACCGTGTTCGCTCCCAACTGGAGATTGTTATACAGGCCACTGACATCCCCGCCGAAAGTGGAAGTCAAGACCAAGGCCGTGCCAGAGATTTTGCTCGCCGCAATCCCCGCGCTGGAACTGATATCGGAATCCATAATCGCTCCACTAGCAATTTCGGCACTGCCGACCGTATTCGCTCCCAGCTGGAGATTGTTATACAGGCCACTGACATCCCCGCCGAAAGTGGAAGTCAAAATCAGCGCTGTGCCTGAAATCTTACTGGCAGCAATCCCCGCGCTGGCGCTGATATCGGAATTTGTTAATGATCCGTCTTCTAATTCGGTCGAACCTACTTTTCCGCTACCGATCAGTAAATTATTATAACCCCCGCTGACATCACCGCCGAAAACGGTCGCTTGCACCAAAGCCGTACCGGAAATTTTACTGGCGGCAATCGCTCCGCTGGCGCTGATATCCGCGTCCGTCAAAGATCCGTCCGCCAATTCGGTCGAACCGACTTTGCCACTGCCGATTTGCAGATTACTGTAAACTCCGCTGACATCTCCCCCAAAAACCGTCGACTGGATCAGGGCCACGCCGGAAATCTTGTTTGGGCTGAGCGACCCCTCGCCGATTTCTCCCACGCTGGCATTGAAATTTGTTTTATGCGCCACCAGATTTTCCACTTCAATTTCATTGACCGTCAGTTTCCCGGAAAAAAATCCATCGCGAAATTTTTTACTTTCACTGCCCAGTGAATAAGCATTGCTAGTTTCCGGTAAAAGTGAATCCCCAAAACGCAGAGCCTTCTCCCCGCCCGTCTCGGAACGGAAAATCGTGCCGTCAATACGAATATTGTCCCCCACTGTGACCGGCGTATCGGAACCGCCTCGGCCGGTGGTGGAATTGACCAGCGTGCCGTTAAAAAAAGTCACGCCGGAAATTTTGACACCGCCCACCAGACTGGACTGACCGGAAACCGACAGATCATTGAAAGCGCCATTGGGATTGCTGGCGGCGTCAACCGGCCGGAGCGCCAGCGCAACCGCCACTAACACCGTCAGGACAGCTCCTGATAAAATCAAAGCTTTTTTGTAATTCATAAATGTTATATTAATAATGAAGCCCCTCTTGAAAAATCATGGCATAAATACGATTGTTTGTCAAAAAAAAGAGTTTCGTACTTGCCGATTCTTTAGGCTCTTTTTATTTATCCGCCATCATCGGATTACATTTAATATAATCCTCCAACCGCGCCAATTCGCGATCGGTGCGGATGATGTGTTCGTAATAATTACGTTGCCACAAACGATCGTAAAACGGTTCCCAACCCTTTGTTTTCACATTCCGGATATATTCATTCGTGGTCATGGTTTTGAACCATTGAATTATTTTCGAAACGGTAAAATTTATTTCCCGTAGGGGCGGACCCGCGTGTCCGCCCTTTTCTTTTCGACCGTGGGCACCATTACCAATATTACCGCCCTGGCGATTTATTTGAGGGCAGACACATGGGTCTGCCCCTACAATATGAATAATGCCATGAAAATGATCGGGCATAATGATATATTCACCCAATTCAATGCCGGAAAATTTGGCGGGAATTTTACGCCACCATTTATCAACCATCTTTCCTGCGGCCGATAATTGCATCTGATCATTTTCAATCCGGCCAAACGGCCATTGTTTGTTTTGGACGCAAATCGTGACAAAATAACCGCCCGTCTTACTATAATCATATTCAGACAAACAGATTGATCGGCGTCGATATTCGTATTTATACATCCCCCTCCTCTTAAATTAATTTGTAACTATCCCCTTTTCGAGGGCGGCCACATGGGGCCGCCCCTACAATATCGCAAAAAATAAAAAATCCCTCCCCGAAATACTTTTATTTATCTTACCAAATCATTTTGAAACGTCAAAGGCTTCGACAAGGACTGCCTGGAAAAAAAAGCCCCGCACCCGCCGACTCGGCTGGGCGCGAAGCTTGATACGAAAATCTCCAGACCATCTTATCCAAACTGAATCCATTCCCGGCATCGGATACAAAAATCGCTACCGCGAAACACATGATTCCCCCGCCCTTCCCTCGCTTCGCAGCGCCGGCAAACGCGAAATTGCTGACAGCGATTCGGCTCAAGATATTCCCACTCTCCGAAATCATGCGGTCCGAGACGTGTCTCTTTTGTATTGCAGTGAAAACACTCCCGAAACTGCTCGCAACTCCGCTCACTGACATACCACCACTCCGTCCACTTGTGCCGCCCCATCAGGCATTTCACTGATAGGAAAAAGGCGTAAAACCGCGATGGCTTTTTCATAGTTCCCTCCCGCGGAACATTGTTGTTATTCGTACCTTTTCTGTGGCGAACGCTAGCAGATTTTAATCTTTATGTCAATCACTTCCCTGCCCTAAAAATAAAAAGCCTCGCGCGTCTGGCACGAGACTTCTTCAATTTTTTCAGCGAAATATTTGCGTGCAAACACGCAGGCAAAATCCCATAACGGAAATATTTGCCTCTTCATCTCCAAAACGAGTTCGATACCTTTCGTGGAAAATGGTCAAGCCGGCATTCACTTGATCATAAATTGCCCAGCTTATTTCCCCCTGCAGACGATATCCGACTACCGACCGCGTTTCTGACTGAACCGG
Organism: uncultured Candidatus Saccharibacteria bacterium; assembly: GCA_965230955.1. Taxonomy (GTDB): domain Bacteria; phylum Patescibacteriota; class CALEFQ01; order CALEFQ01; family CALEFQ01; genus CALEFQ01. The sequence continues at coordinate 848,221 of OZ246404.1, forward strand.
ATCCCAAATCCCATAGCGATCATGCCCCGATTCGATCGTGAATTCATTAAAGGGAAATCCGATTTGAGCGCCGAGCAACAATTTGTTCAGCCGATAATCCAACCCCACAAAAGGAATCGTGGCCCAATCAGCGGGAACAAACCGGGTATAGACAAACGCACCAGATTTCGACGGACGCTCATCTGATTCTTGTTGGCGATCATCAAAGATCCCTTGATGCCACCGATCATGATCCGACACAAGGCGAAATCGGCCATTGATACCAAGAATCCAATTAATGGGATGTGACTGACTGTGCTGATACCGATAACGCAAACCGAAAATAAGGCCCCCATCGTTTCCATGACGGAGATTGGTCGTTGTTTCGCCGGTCAGGAACGAAGCGTCGTCAGGATGAACTCCCGTAGTCTGAATTTTATCCCCTAATGACAAATCATACGACAGGGCTTCCACATTAGTTTCCGCTTCAATCTGCCCGATCGATTTTCCGGTCTGAAATTTCGGGGACACAAACACACAACCGGCTGCCCCAAAGATCAAAACCAACAAAAACACTATCTTTTCCATATTTCCTCCCTATGGAAAGTTGTTTTATCAAAGACCCGCCCTGAGGCGAAAGCTAGCAAATTTTTTGAATTTGGTCAATAGTCCATCGATCAAAAAAACACCCGCCGTCGCTACGATTTCTCGCAGTGACGACGGGGCTTTCAGATCAGGCCTGAATCATGATTCAGCATTTCCTGCCTGACAATTTCCAAGAGCACGGCTAATGTCTGCTCTGGGGCAATATCGGTAGTATCAATCCGATAATCGAAAGAATCGGCCAATCGGAGTTCGCTCTCGGCGGTGGCCACTCGCGTTTCAATATTCACGGTATTCCCTCGATCCAGTAAACGCCGTCGGATTTCCTCCGGAGAAATTGTCAGGAAAACCGATAGAATTTGATCCGGATATCGCTCGCGTAAGGTGAGCAAACCCTGGACATCCAATTCCTTCAACACCAAAGTACCGCTCTGCCGCATTTCCTCAAGAGATTCAGCCAATGTGCCGTAGCGGAAGCCATGAACAAATGCCCATTCGGCAAAAGCGTCTTGCTCCACCCATTGCTCAAACGTCTCCTCAGTCACAAAGAGATGATCGCGCTGATCCAAATTCCGATCGGTCCGATTCCCTTCGGTTCGAGGAGGACGAGTGGTGATTGAAGCTACCCGCCGGAAATGCCTCGCCCAGACATCCGTACCCATCAGATTGTTCATGAGGACTGTTTTACCGGCACCGGAAACCCCCAGTATTGCTAAAATCCACTTTTTCACCGATCCCTCCTTTCGTAAAGTTTCTAAGTATTCTAAATTCCCTAAAAACAAAAGTCAAATAAAAGCCCCTACACCTTACATACGGCAACAAACGGCGATAACGACCGGGATCGGAAATGCACCGAAATGGGGGGATTTTTTATTTATCCGCCATCATCGGATTACATTTAATATAATCCTCCAACCGCGCCAATTCGCGATCGGTGCGGATGATGTGTTCGTAATAATTACGTTGCCAAATTGGTTCGCCCGATGTTCCCCGCGAAATATTAATTCGAGCTGTCACCGCCGCCTTGAAACCGGCAACAAACGACGATAACGACCGTGGCCGGATTTGTTGTTGTAGGGGCGCCCGGCGGGCGCCCGCCGGATATGGCCATCCCGGCGTTTTTTCATCGGGCGGTGCCACGCCTATTCGGCGGGCGCCATCCATATATCGCCCATCAATCGTTTTTTTATCGGGCGGCCGGCCGGCCGCCCATACCGTATTGCCGATTTTGCGGGTAATTCTTACAATCGCGTGGAAATGATCCGGCATAATCACATATTTACCCAATTGGAAATTATGACGGATCAACCGGGTTTTTAACCATTCTTGTTTAACGATTAAACCAAATTCATTCAAACGTACCTGGTGTTTGATGATCGTTCCAAATAATGGTTGTTTGTTGGCCGTGCAAACCGTGACGAAATAACAGCCTTCCTGCCCATAATCATACCCCGGCAAACGGATTGATCAGCGTCGATATTCGTATTTATACATACCCCTCCTTTAATTATTAACCATAAAAAAATCCCTCCCCGAAATACTTTTATTTATCTTACCAAATCATTTTGAAACGGCAAAAAAAGAGCCTTCCGCCGAAGGCTCCTGCACACGATACTCATTTCACAATCCCTTTTTCGAAGATTCCGGGTATCGATCAGTGCCGACCGGATTATTCTTCCCCTCCTCGCGATCTTTGAACGGAAAAGAAGCTACCAGTATCAGCGCCGACACCGCCACGGTCATCACCGTACACTTCCAGCTGAAATAATGCCATACCAATCCAATCGCTAACAGGACAATAAACAATCCGAGTATCCATCCTTTCATAGGCACCTCCTTTGGACAGAAAATTGAACTGAATGATGGTTTCTCTTATCTTCCTGCTTTTGATGACTTTTGTCAAAAATTAGAAAAAAAGCCCTCGCATTTTCATACGAGGGCAAACTATTGCTGTTAGCGACTAAATAACGTCACTGCCCCAGATGTCATAGATCAGACAAAAAGAAGACACTAACGTTATAATGCCACCCATTCCCAACAGTTCCCGAATTGATTCGTCGTAGACACCCAATATCAGAAAAATCCACAAGAAAAATGAAACCAGACACCAGAGAAAACTCAGATTCAGTGGCATAAAACCAATGAGATCTGATGGCATCGCGACCGTGATAATGTCGTTTCTTTGCATTGCCCTGTATAGTAAATATATTTGGGCAAAATGCAAAAACGTACAAAAAATACCAGCAACAGCCGCAACCCAAGCAATAGTTTTTGCCTCCGGGATAAAATCCGGCCAAATCATTGCTCCCAGCACCACTATCGTCAAGAAGACAGCGGTGGAAAGATGTAATCTTTTCCAGCGACGGAACATGATTATATCAGCCTTCATTGTCTCGGATAACTTGCTACCGATTGTCATACCAACCTCCTTTGCAAAAAACGGATCCATCTTCCATAATGAACAGTCTATAACGCGGATGCTATCAAATTACAACAAATTGTCAATGATCGAGATTAAAAAAATCCCCGCCTCGGTCACGATCACTCGTAACTTAGGCGGGGCACAATTCACTAGACGACCCGCACATCCCTGACTTTGGCGGAACATTTCAGAATCTCACTTAATTCCGGCTGGGCCGTAGGAAAGACGGCGAAGAAAAGTCCTTTCTTGAAACTGACTTTTCCCGGTCCGACCACGGCTTCCAGATCGGTAATGATTTCCGGGGTCAGCTTTTCCCCGCGAAAAACATGGCCCAAATGCCCGCCACACCGCGCGCAAACAATTTCCGTTCGCGACCCGTCGACATCCGGAATTTCGCGGACGGCATCGGCACGAGCCTCGTCAAATGACGGCCACCCGCAGGCGGAGTCAAATTTAGTCTGCGCCGAAAATAATTTGTTACCGCAAGCGACACAAACATAATCGCCGGCTTTGTTTTCTTTGACATATTGACCGCTCCACGGCGCCTCCGTCGCCTTTTGGCGCAATACTTTGTATTGCTCGGGCGTCAGTTGCCGGCGCCATTCTTCCTCTGTTTTGGAAACAAGGTAGGCCATATGATTGACATTTTACAAGAAATTTGATAGCATGACGAAATTCGCGGTAAACCATCGAACTCAAAGGAGGTCTTCATAATGCTTCGGATTATCGGATACCTGGTACTTATGTATTTCGCCGTAGGTCTGTTAAGTTACATCGTTCTTAGTACTTACGGAATCGAAGGGGCTATCAAGCCAACAATGGAACCGGTACTGTTCGCTTCAGGCGTGATAAGTATCGCTACGGCGATAATCGGTTTATTGATCAGCGCCGCCTGGGTACCATTCTATCGCCGGAACTTTCTCCAGCCGGGTATCTTCCGAAGAATACCCGACTGGATCGGCCTTGGTCTCGGTTCCGCCGTCGCAATTTATCTGGCTGAGTTAAAACTCGACCTAAGCGCGACCGCACCTCTCTGGCACCCGATTATATTTGGCGCACTATCCACTATCCTGGGTTATGAAATCGGGAAAAAAGTTTGACTCTCTCCTCTCGCGGGAACGGATAGCCGTTCCCTTTTATTTTATCTGAAAATGACCCAAATTGACAATCCTCGCCGTTATGGTATGTTTTGAGGCTAGCTTATTGAAAAAATTCCAGTGAAAGGAGGACACTATGCTGGAGCAAAATGATAGATTTGTCGTATATGGGGGAACCGGGCACCACAAATTTGACAACCAGGTTTTGAAACTGGTCAACGAAGTGACTGGTTTGCGTCTAAGGTTCAGCCAGCTCTCCCACAGTGAATGGCCCGACGGAGAACCAGATATCAATCCGGATAATCCGAGTGAAATTGCCGGTAAAGATGTCATTTTTTTCACTTGCCCGATCACGAATGATCTGGAAATTGAAATGAAAGATATTCTTAACGGATTTCGACAATTCGGAGCCAAGACCGTCACCGTCGTGATGAGCTTTCTGAGATACCGACGACAGGACCGGATCAATGACACGGAAGTTACCCGACTGCGCTGGTTCATTCGCGACCTAGTCCACTGGGGAGTCACAAACCTGATTGTCTGCGATCCCCATTCAGTGGAGCACACCACCGCTTTCTGTCAAGAAAACGGCTTAAAGCTTTACATCGCTGATCCAACCGAATTGATTGCCAACCGACTGTCCGGCTTGGTTGATACCCTCGGCCGGAAAAATACCAAAATCTATTCTCCTGATCTCGGTTCTTTGTTTCGATCGCTATCCTTGGCAAAAGCTCTGGGCTTGGGAGTTCTGCTCTCTCCCAAACAAAGACACGCGGACGGAGAGATTGAAATCCTCTCAACGAAAAATTTGCCGGCTGAAACTATGGCTGCGATCAAAACTAATCGCAACATCATTCTGCTCAGCCGAACTTTTAGCAAAGCCAAAGGGATGAACATCATTATGCGAGAAGACGAAGTAGACACGGCAACGACATCGGTCAAAGCCGCTAATCTTATCCGTTCGGCCGGAGCACTAAGAGTATATCTGGTTGCGATCCATCCTGTTTGCTCTTCCAAATGGAAGAGAGTACTCCTGCCGAAAGCCAGCGCTCGACCATTCGATGGTATTTACTTCGGCATTACTCGCCCCCGTGGCAACTCGATTGATCCTTACAAAGGATCAACCGGCGGCCGCGTGACCAAAATTAAAATGGCTCCGGTCGTGGCCAGAGAGCTCATTCGCGCCATCGAAGATTTGCAGTAACATTTCATATTCCAAAAGCGGCGTCCCGCTAGCAGACGCCGCTTCTTTTTTTATTTTTTGTTTTTGAGCAAGCAGTCACACGGCTTGGCTCGCAGAATCACACGCTGTTCCGAGACCGTATTGATAAAGATCCGCTGGCTCGCCACCCCGCGTGCGTGCTTTTTAGCCAAAAGTGAATGATGCCGATAATCGCGTTGCCCCATTTCCACCACCAATTTTTCATGGCGTAAATAAAGAGCCCGCAGTTTCCCCTGCCAACGCTTGGTTTCCGGATGATTCCGGTAGCCTTTTTTATTTTGCGTTAAAATAGTCCAGATCGCGTGGAGTTCGCGGTGCTCACCCAGCAGATGCTGGCGACAAAGATATTTCGGTTCAATATCCCAAATACGCATGACTATTTTAATCTCTCCGTTAATTTTTCAATCAATCCGGCCGGCACATCGTGGAAACTTGGCGAAAAATTCCGCTGTCCAAATCCGCGCGCCAAGGCCGTTTTGATAAAAGGATTACTCCACTCGGACTCTTGCCCCAGCGTCTTGGCCTGACCATTAATCCCCATCAGCATCGCCTGCCCCAATTTTCGCCACCCGGCAATGTCGTCATATAATATTTTCAGAAAAGCGATCGCCCCCGCTTCCGCCGCCACGGGATCAGTGCCCGCGATAATCAAGCCGACCTCGGGAGCAACCACGTGCGCTCGCAACATTTTCAGCCCGTCGCGCTGAACGCTATATCTATCCGGGCCATTAGTCACCTGCGCGGAAGTGCCGACAAATAAAGTTAAGCGCATCCTAGATGCCACCGACGCATAAATCTCCGTCATCTTTTCAAAAAAAAGTTTCTGGCCATCGTTCGCTTCCGCCAACTGCGAACCCTTAGCCAGGTTTTTAAAGAAAGAGTAAAACGGACCGTTAGCGTGAAAAAGCTGCCGGCTATCCTGCCGCAGCATCCCGACCAAGCTTTTAAACCCGAGGGTCACTCCCGCCTGGGCATGCGTGCTCAGCCGCGGCAGATTGACAATATGATCGACCCGCTCGATCCATTTGGTGATATAAAATCCATCCGGCCAGGACGGCGTTTTATTTGAACTGAATTTAACAAAGCCGTTGTTCCAATCTTCTTTTTCAAACGCCACGAATTTTCCGCCAGCCGCGTTCATTCCCGATTGCGCGTAGCATTTGGCGCTATCGCCATAAACCACACCGGTTTTGTCCTGCATCACGTGCCCGATCCCAGACTGGTCGCCGACGATAACTTTTCCGCCACGCATTTCAATCTCCTCGCGCACAATTTTCACCGCCAGCGGATGAGTTGTCGCCGGATACGGATCAGGCGAGTTGAGCGCCGGTTTGAGAAGAACTGTCTGCCCGGCCTTAAGCCAAGCCAAACTATCCGTTGCCGACAACAAGGTTTGTTTGATCGCCGCGGCTAGCTCAGCCTCGGGACTTTGCTTGGAAATACCGATAATGAATAATTTCGAATTCTGATTGGCCATTATTTTTGTAAGAAATTTTTAACGGCGGCCAGCAATTCCCCAGTAAAACATTTTTCAGGTTTTTCTCATTTAAATCGAAAGTTTTTTCAATAGTCTTGACTTTCCGATTTTTCCCGGTAGAATACCGATATAACACTTCCCAGGAAAGGAGATTCCCGTGGAAAATAAGGAGGAGAGATTACGTCCCCCCGGATATGAATTGCAAAATTTCCCCTGTTGCGCCAACTGCCCGCATTGTTGTGATTTCAGTGGCTGTCATAAGCATCACGACCCGGACTATAACCCGGCCGATGACCGTGGCGGGCCGCTATTAATCATCTCACCGGTGGGAATTTGCCCCGATCATCCCCGATTCTCAGAAAAATAGTCGAGCCTGACCGGAAACGACAAGAGCAACCTCAACGTTGCTCTTTTTTATTATGATCTTGGGCAAAAAGTTAAAATTATATTCGTGGCGATTACCATCCATCAATCTTCTTATCTCTTATCTCTTATATCTTACCTCTTAAGTCTTAAATCTTAATATCTTAATATCTTAATATCTTAATATCTTAATATCTTAATATCTTAATATCTTAA